>PGXW01000024.1 GCA_002839355.1 Spirochaetae bacterium HGW-Spirochaetae-2 | reverse complement strand
CTCCGACCCGCACAACACCCCACTGTCCTTGGCAAATAGGATGAAGATATCTTCTTCATCGGTGAAAATTGCCTGTGAGGTCACGTCACCTTGTATGCCGAGGTCTTCGGACAACGCCATCCTGATAAGTTCGTTAATGATATGGTACTTCCTTCCTAAAGATTCTTTGTAGCGACTACTATAGCGGAGGAGGAACGAAAGTTCAATTTTTATCCTGACAAAAATTAAATATTTATCAAGAATAATTAGAAGAACGTTACTAGTGGTGCCTGACACCGGTTTTGGTTTTTGTATACAAAATCGATGAATCGTACAAACAATCTCATGCGGGTATGCTCGAAAAAGTATCAATGACATGAAGAGTGTTACTACGCCCATGGGTTTGTATACAAAAATGAATTTTCGTACCAGGTACCTTGCTCGCCAACTTTCTTGCAAATGCCCGTTTGTGCGGTATAATGGGCGAATGGCATATTCCATTCTACTAGTCGATGATGAGGAAGTGATCCGCAAGGGATTGGAACACGTCGTTGCGTGGGAAGACCTGGGGTACACGGTCGTGGGGGCAGTGGCATCGGGCGAAGAAGCACTACGATTCCTGGAGAAGGAACCCATCGATGTGATTCTCGCCGATATACGCATGCCCCGCATCTCAGGCATCGAATTGGCCCGGCTGGTGAAACTGAATTACCCCGAGACACGGGTGGTGATCCTCAGCGGATACGACAACTTCTCCTACGCGCAGAATGCCATACGCTACGGCGTGTACCATTATCTGCTGAAACCTTGCGCGGAAGAGGAGATCATCGAAGTCTTCACCCGGTTGCACAAGGAAATTGAGAAACTCAAGCAACGCAAGCTATCGGTTACGAAAATGAACAGGATCTTACTGCAGGAAGAGCTGGCGAACCTCGTCGCCGGGAAGATATCGTACGAGGAGGCACCCGGCATGCAGGCGTGGAAGCACCAGTTTCGGCATGCAAACACGGGCGTCCTGCTGCTGCAATTGGTGCCTGGCGAGGATATCTTCCTCTCGGCATTGGCTCACCGACAATTCACCGACCCCATCTTCAGCCTCCCGCTCTACGACGCGTTTGATTCCCATCTGGAGCGCGAAGGACTGCTGGCGATACGGCTACCGCAGGAACGGTTCCTCTGCCTTCTTCCCAGTGAAGGTGCAGGTGCGAAGGCTGCGATCATCCAACTGTTCGGAGAACTGCGGACGCTACTACGAAAGGATATGCCGCTCGATCTTATGGGCCTGTATGGAGCCGATGGGGAAGGGGAATCCTGGTCGGATACCAGCCTGAGAAATCTCGTCGGATACGCCGACCGCTTGTTCTGGGACAGCCCCTTGGGCACACTAGAAGCCGTTCCCGCCGATCGGCTGAAGGCACACGTGAAACCCTACCTGTTACCTGTTCCGACAGCCTTGGCCAAGGATATCTGTACCCGGAAAAGGAACGGACCCGTTGTGGACGATCCTACCCATCCGGACTCGACTCCCATCGTCGAAGTGGGCTCCCCCGTCACATGGATGCAGGACTATCTTGGGGCGTTGAAGGAGAACATAGAACTGGGAGGAGCGAATCCGGCCCCGATGGCCACGATTGGCGATTCCGTCCTACCCCTCGTACGCTGTTGCGCCACGCACGCCAGGGTGCTGCAGCTCGCCACCGCCTTGGGTGAATTCGCATGCCAGACAATCGCCTCGCACAAGGACCACTGCTACAGCAAGAATATCCGGGATGCGCTCCAACTTATCGAACAGCGGTACCAGAGCAATGTGAACCTGGAGGAATTGTCGCGGGAGCTGGGCCTCACCTCCACATACCTCAGCAAACTGTTCAAACGGGAAGTGGGAGTCAACTTCAAGGAATACCTGCTGGAAAAGCAGATATCGGAAGCCAAGCGGCTGTTGCGCGAGACCAACGAGAAGATCTACGAGATCGCCGAGGCTGTCGGCTTCAGCGACCAGCACTATTTCAGCGACGTATTCAAGCGCTGCACCACACTCACCCCGTTGGAGTATCGGAAGGTGGCGCCCGATGCGTAGGCGGATCGTCCACATCTCCTCGAAGCTGGGAATCTCCTTTGGACTGCTGATCGCACTGGTCCTGTTGCTCGCCGGAATCCTCACCTATTCGCGGATCGAGACGATCATAACGGAAACGGTGGATGCGAACCTCGACACCTCCAGCGCCCTTATAACCAAAATCGTCGAGACCAGTATAGAGAACAAGCGCGGAGAGATCCCCAAGGACCTGGTCGTCGCACAACACTATATCGGAGAGGATATCGTGCTGGACTCTTCGAAGTCCAGGAATCTACGCGTCTACAATCCGGTACGGGAAACCTATTTTGAAATGGATGTGCCTTCCTTGCGCATCGGAGGGTTCGACGTGTCCCTCGACCATTGGGTGGTCGACCGCATCTCCGAGAAGACCGCCGGGGTGGCCTCCCTCTATGTGCTCACCGACCGGGGATTCGTGTGTGTCTCCTCCAGCGACCGCAGTGCCAATGCCTACCAGGGCATCGGATGGCTCATCCCCACCGATTCTCCCATCTACACACTGATGATGCGCGAAGAAACGTGGTATGGACGAGATTACGACTATATCGAGAAAGAGTGGGTCTTCACCGGATATCAGCTGCTCTACGAAAAAGGAGAGGTGGTCGGCGCCACCTACGTTTCCCAGGATCAGGTCCAGATGGACGCCCTGAGGGAACAGTTGCTCAGCGTCCCGGTCGGAAGGGAAGGTGTACCCTATATCGTCGATTATATCGGGCGGGTGGTGGTGCACCCCGAGGACGAAGGCAAGCAACTGATGAGCCATGAGGATATCGTGAGTCTCGTGTTTCAGCGCAATGGGCGAATCCAATATACCCAGATCGACAGCGAGACAGGTCGGCCCGCCAAGCACCTGGCCTATTTCAAATACATATCCGAGATGAACTGGATAGTGATCGTCGGTTCGACCATGCACGACTTCTATGGAAGCCTGTATGCGATACGCGTGATATTCATCGTCATCTTCGGCATCTCGCTGGTCGTCGCACAGATCCTGGGAATATTTCTGGGTCGGCGCATCACCAAGCCCATCACGCAGATCACCAAGAAGATCCAAGACCTTTCGGAAGGGGAGGCGAACCTCTCCAGTACCTTGGAGATCCGCTCCAACGACGAGGTCGGTCGTCTTGCAGAATATTTCAATACCTTTGTAAAGAAACTGAAAAATTTGAACGACTTGGAACGCCATGGAATCGACATCATGCTACGCGATACCCAGATGAATGCGTTGCAAGCCCAGATCAATCCGCACTTCCTCTACAACACCCTCGAGACGATCCGCTTCATGATCACCATGAAAGACGAACGCGCCGTCGAGATGGTCAAGTTGCTGGCGAAACTCTTTCGGATTTCGATCGGCGATGGCGAGCCGTATGTCACCCTGCGCAGGGAACTGGAGCACGCCCAGCTGTACATCGATCTGCAGCGTTACCGGTATTCCGACAGGTTTGCCGTCGTTTACGACATCGAGGAGTCGCTGCTGGATGTGTATACCCTCAAATTCATGTTGCAACCCATTGTGGAGAATAGCATTCTCCATGCCTTCAACCATATGGATCGCGGAGGCATCATCACCATATCCGCCCATGCTGTCGAAGGCAAGGTACTGGTCTCGGTGCAGGACAACGGACAGGGTATGGATCGGCTGACCCTCGATAGGGTCCACTCCGATTTGCGCGAGTCGAGCAGGATCAACAGTGTGGGATTGCGGAACGTCCACGACCGCATCCTGTTGAACTTCGGTTCCGAGTACTATCTGAAGATCGAGAGCAACACGGAGGGCACCGAGGTCCTCATGTTGTTGCCGTATCTCACCCTTAAGCCCAAGAGCACCTATATCAGTGGGAATAGCAAGCCCGTATTCATTTATTAATTTCATATTTCATTTTATGAAAGTGCAAGTTTTCCAACAAAATGTCTAGTTTCTCTCCCTTTTCACCACGGTGTGCCGTGGTATCCTGTATGTACAAATTCATAAAAGGAGAAAGGTTATGAAAAAAGGTATCGTGTTGTTCGTTGTCTTGTGCCTTTTGGTGCCGACATTGCTGTTCTCGGCCGGTAAGAAAGAATCCGACCAGATTACCATTGCTTTCTGTTTCCAGGACCTGGAGACTGAGTTCTGGGTCGCCGGACACAAGGCAATCACCGAGTCGTTGCGGGAAAATGGAATAAGAGTCATTGAAAAGAATGCCAATGAGGATGCGAACAGACAGCTTGAGCAGGTCAAAGACGTGATCACCCAGGGCGTCGATGGAATCATCATTATCCCACAAGATGGCGAAAGTGCTGTGACCATTGCCAAGACCGCCAATGCAGCCGGCGTTCCCATCGGTATTTTCAACCGACCACCCTCGGACAAGAGTGCCAAGAACCTGGTTGTCGTGGCAAACAATGAAGTCATTGCCGAAGCAGCCGTGGAACACATGGCTCAGGAAGCCATGAAACTCGGTCGGAAAGTCTACCCCGCGATCATGGTCGGCGATTTGGGCGACCCGAATGCAGTCGGACGCCGCCAGGGATTCATGAACGTCATGGCCAAGTATCCCGAACTCTGGGCAGCACCTCCCGTCGAGATCCCAACCAAATGGGATGCGAACGTTGCGCTCGCCAACTTGCAGAGTGCCATGCAGGCCAATCCGAAGATCGATTTCCTATTCACCTCCTCAGACTTCCTCTTCCCGGTCATCAAATCGGTGCTCGCCCCGTTGAACAAGTGGGTCAAGATCAACAATCCCAACCACGTGATTCTTGGTGGTCTGGACGGTGACGTGACCGCTGCGCAATTGCTCGAGGAGGGGTATCTCGACGCGACTGGTGTACAGAACCTGTTCTACGAAGCCGACGTGATGCTCGAAGCCATGCTGGCCGCGATCAAAGCCGGCGACAAGACTCCCGACAAGTGGATGGACGACCCCGGATTCGCTTTGACACAAGCGAACCTGGCCACCCGTGCCGAGGAGATGTGGGGTTGGGTTCTCTACAAAGAGAAGAAATAGATACCCGACAATCCGATTATCTGCTGCCGGGAGGGCAATCCCGCTCTCCTGGCATCGCTATACATGAAGGGAAGACATCGTTATGAAACAGACCCTACGACCGGCGAATCTGGCAAAAAGAATTCTGATGTCGGAGTATTTCGTCCTCTACCTGACGATAGTGTATCTTATCGTGCTTACACCGATCATACCCCGTTTGTGGCATCCCATGAACATCCAGAATGTCCTGTCGAACATGTGGCCGTTGCTCGTAGTCGCCATCGGACAAACCTTCGTCTTGATCCTTGCAGGCATCGACCTGTCCCAGACTTCGGTCATGGCCATGTCGAGTGTCGTCGGTGCGGTGGTCATGACAAGCAGCGCCGATCCGGTCCTATTCACCAAATCTCCCCTGTGGGGCACACTGCTCACCGACCAGGGTGGGTTGATGGCTTCCAGTCCCTTCGCCCTACCGGTGGGAATCGCCGTCATGCTGGCGGTCGGATTGGCGATCGGATTCCTCAACGGATTCTCGGTGGCAATCTTCCGTATGCCGCCGTTCATCGTGACACTCGTGTCCATGATGCTCTTCTCGGCCATGGCGATATTCCTCACCAAGAGCGAGAACATCAGGCACCTCCCCGATTCGTATCTCCAGATCAGCAAGACCACCTTCAGTGTTGTTTCCGGGTCCCTGGTCATCGCCATCGTGCTGGCTGTCATCGCCCATATGGTGTTGACCAGGACGTTGTTTGGCAAACGGCTGTATGCCGTCGGCATCAACACCACCGCATCGCAGATCAGTGGCGTTCCCACGCGCAAGACCATCATCGCCGCCTACATGGTGAGCGGATTGTGCGCGGCGATCGCGGCGATCCTCTACTCCTCCCGACTCGAGATGGGGCGCCCGACCCTTGGCAGCACCCTGTTCATAGACATCGTGGGAGCGAACATAATCGGTGGAATCAGTCTGGCCGGTGGGAAAGGAAAGGTTACATGGACAATCTTCGGGGTATTCTTCTTCATCATCCTGGCGAATTCCCTGAACATGTTGAACCTCTCCTTCTACATCATCGATATGGTCAAAGGTTCCGTGATCCTTGTGGCGGCGCTTCTGGACGTCGCGAGAAACCGCATCCGCAAGGCACAAATGTAGGAGGATCCCATGGCTGAAGTAGTATTCGCATACAAGAACATCACCAAACGCTTCTTTGGTGTCCACGCGTTGAACAACGTCTCCTTCGAGCTGGAGCGGGGCAAGATCCTCGGTCTGGTGGGAGAGAACGGAGCGGGGAAATCGACCCTCATGAATATCCTGGGAGGCGTATTGCAACCCGACGAGGGCGAAATGTTCCTTAGTGGCGAACCGTACGTTCCCGAAAGTCCCCTGGATGCCACCTGTGCCGGCATCGAGTTCATCCACCAGGAACTCAACCTGTTCACCAACCTTTCGGTTGCCGAGAACATATCCATAAGCAGTTTTCCCTGCATTCGCAGGACCCCCTTCATACACCGTCGCGCGATGCAGGATTCCAGCAGGAAGCTGCTGCAGTCGTTGAACCTGGACATATCCCCCAATATCCTGGTGGAGAACCTCTCCCCGGGTGAGCGGCAGCTGGTGGAGATCGCCAAGGCCTTGAGCACCAACGCCGACATCCTGTTGTTCGACGAACCCACCACGTCGCTGACAGCCAACGAGACCGAGAATCTGTTCGCGATCATGCGCCGGTTGCGCGACGAGGGGAAATCGATCATCTACATCTCCCATATCCTCTCTGATGTGCAGGAACTGGTCGACGATATCGTGGTGCTGCGCGACGGACAGGTCATGGGAGGCGGACCCATCGCCGACTTCCCCATCCACCGCATGATCAACCTCATGGTGGGTCGCGAGATCGACAATGTGTTCCCCGACCGTATTCCTTCGATCAAGGATCGGGTGATCCTCTCGTGCGAGCATGTTTCGGAGACCGGGATGGTGCGGGATATCAACCTGAGTGTGCGGGAAGGTGAGATCGTCGGCATGTTCGGCCTCATGGGTTCGGGACGCACTGAGTTTGCGCGCATGCTCTTCGGCATCGACCCCTACAAGGAAGGAAGCATTGTCGTCGACGGCGAACCGTTGCCCAAGCACAACCCGCAAGAGAGCATCAAGCGGGGCTTGGCTTTCATTACCGAGAACCGGCGGGAAGAGGGGCTGCTCATGGACTACCCGATCCTGGAGAATATCGGGTTGGTCTCGTTGCCCGACTATTCGGCCGCCGTTACCCGGTTGGTGGATTCCAAGCGGTTGTTCAAGCGCGCCGATGAGGTTGCCTCGTCGCTACGGTTGAAATGCAACGACCTGAAGAATCAGAAGGTCAAGAGTCTTTCGGGCGGCAACCAGCAGAAGGTGGTGATCGGCAAGTGGCTCTTGAAGGACCCTTCGCTGCTGATCATGGATGAACCGACGCGAGGTATCGATGTCGGTGCGAAATACGAAGTCTACCTGATCATGGAACGACTCGCCTCCGAGGGAACGGGAATCCTGTTCATCTCCTCCGAGATCGAGGAACTCATGGCGATGTGCGACCGGATCGTCGTATGGAGCCAAGGTGAGGTGATGCGGGAGTTCCGGCGTGAGGACTTCTCGCAGGAACGGATCATGCGGATCGCCTTCCGACAGGATATCGACTACGACATGGAGGAAAAGGTGGTAGTGAATGGAAACGAATAGGCTCGTCAAGTTTGTGTTGAAAAATTCCACCGCGGTATTGTTCGTATTGATATTCATCATGTTCGGACTGATAGCCCCGCGGTTCTTCACCGCGAAGAACTTCCAGAATATCATGAGCAATGCCTCCTATATCGGCATCATCGCCGTGGGCATGACATTCGTCCTGCTTACCGGGGGCATCGATTTGAGTGTCGGTTCCACCATGTACCTCTCGGCTGTGGTGTGCGGCAAGCTGATCAACGAAGCCGGGCTTCCGGTGTTTCCCGCCGTCATGGTGAGCCTGCTCGTGGGGTTGATGGTCGGAGCGGTGAATGCGTTCGCGATCACCCGGTTGCGCCTGGTTCCCTTTATAACCACCCTCATAACGCAGACGATCGCCCGGGGATTCGGACTGTTCATAACGCGATCGGTGGCTGTCAATTATCCCGACAGTGTGACCCTCATGAGCACCTCGAAGGTATTGGGATTCATTCCCCTGCAGATATTCATCTTCCTCATGGTTGTGTTGCTTGCTTCCATCGTCCTCAACCGTACCCGCTACGGCAGACAGCTCTATGCGGTCGGCAACGACCTGGAGTCGGCTAAGAAGGCGGGTATCAAGAGCGACCGCTTGATAGCATCGACCTACATGATCAGCGGATTGCTCGCGGCCCTCGGCGGGTTCGTCACCATCACGCAGATCGGACGGGTCAACGCTGGCTTCGGCAGCGGCGACGAATTCGATGCGATAGCGGCTGCGGTCCTCGGCGGGGCGAGCCTATTCGGGGGCATCGGTACGGTATTTCCCGGTACCGTGTTGGGCACGGTGATGATCGAGATGATCCAGGCGGGTCTGGTATTCGCCAACATCGACATCTATATCCAACCCATCATCATGGCTGCGATCATATTCAGCGCCGTTTTCATCGATAGCGTACGCACGACGCAGATCAAGAAACTCGAACGGCGCAATATCCTCAAGGTGTGAACAGGAGGCTCCGCATGTATGTACTCGGAATAGATTATGGTACCGGTGGTGGGAAAGTCGCCCTGGTCGATGCCTCCGCGACGGTTGTCGGCTATGCGTTCCAGGAATATCCTATATTCACCGACCTTCCCGGTTGGTCCGAACACGATCCGAACGCCTATTGGGACCTGGCCTGCACGTTGATTCCCAAGGTCTTGCAACAGGCCGGAATCTCGGCTGACGAGGTCAAGGCGCTCGCCGTCTCCTCGGCTATGCCGAGCCTGGTCATGGTCGATACCGGTGGCGAACCTGTTGCGCGGGCGTACAACCTCATGGACCGGCGGGCGACAGCCGAGGTCGAATGGCTTCGCAGCACCATTGGCGACGAACGGATCTTCGAGATCTCCAAGAACCGCCTTGACGACCACCCCATGATCGTGAACCTGTTGTGGGAGAAGCGCAACCGACCCGAAGTGTTTGCGCGGGTCCACAAGGCGCTTTCCATCGATGGGTTCATAACCGCGAAATTCACCGGCAAATTCACCGGCCACTATTCGGGTGCGGGCTTCTACGGCGTCGCATACGATTTAGTGAACAGGAAATTCGACAGTGGTATCCTGGCGACGATCGGACTGTCCGAATCGCTCTTTCCCGATTTGTACCGGTGCGAGCAGATCGTGGGGCACGTGACGGAACAAGCCTCCCGGGCGTGCTCGCTGGCAATCGGAACCCCGGTCTGTGCTGGGCAAGTCGATTGCAACGCGGGGTGGAGCGGTGCCGGGGCGATCGAGGCGGGCGATATCCAGATGAACCTCGGCACCTGTGGCAATTTCGGCATCATCCACGACAAACCAGTGTTCCACGACTCCATGATCGCCTTCAACTACACCACCGATTCGGAGCACACCTACATAACCGTTCCCACCACGACCACCGGTGGCCACCTGATCCGCTACCTGCGGGACAACTACTTCAAGCTCGAAGCCGAGCAACAGACGGCCCAAGGGAAGGATGTGTACGATCTGATCAACCAGGAGGCCGCCACGGTTCCCGCGGGAAGCGAGGGACTGGTCATTCTCCCGTACATGATGGGGGAACGCACGCCGATTTGGGACGTCTATGCCCGTGGGGTGGTGTTCGGCTTGTCGCTGCACCACACACGGGGGCACCTGGTCCGCGCCATGATGGAATCTGTCGCCTACGCGCTCTACGACTCCTTCAGTCTGATACGGGAGACCGGCATCGATATCCACACCCCTATCGTGTTGAACGAGGGGGGCGCGAAAAGCGAACTGTGGCGGCGCATCATCACCGATGTCTTCGATTGCCCGACGGTCATGGTGGAGAATCGCGTGGGCGCTCCCTATGGTGATGCCCTGCTGGCCGGAATCGCCATAGGTATGTACAAGGACTTTTCGGTTGCCAAGGAGAAGGCAACGTATGTCGGCCGGATGGAACCCGATAGCAAGCTGCATGCATTGTATATGGATTATTTCAAGCTTTATAAAGAATTGTATGGTCATGTGAAACAGGACTTCCGCACATTGGCAGAATTGGCCAAACGATATGCGACAACGTAAAGGGGTATGGAATGGAGTTGGTGAGCAAATTGCACAAGAGGGCAGAGGATGGTAATCCGATCTCGGTCGGAATTATCGGATGTGGACAAATGGGATCCGGGCTGGCCCATGCGATCAACAATGTACATGGCATGAGCATCGACGCCATCGCCGACATCGATACCAGTCGGGCGATCGAGACGCTTGTGTCCCTCGGCTACGACCGCTCCGATATCCTGGAGACCAACAGCAGGAGCGAGGCGGAGGATGCTTTGAAAAGAGGCAAACGCGTAGTGACCCAGGATGCGCTGCTCATGACCGCGTTGGATGCACTTGAAGCCAATGTCGAGGCCACGGGTGTGACCGATATCGGTGCGCAGGTCGCCTACCGCTCGATAATCAACCACAAGCCGATCATCATGCTCAATGTCGAGACCGATATCACCGTCGGCTGGTACCTCAACCACCTGGCACGTTCCTACGGATCGCTCTATACGGTCGCCAGTGGGGATGAACCGGGCGTGTGTAAGATGCTCTACGAGCAGGCCCGCCTGATGGGATTCGACGTGGTGACCTTGGGAAAAGGCAAGAACAACAAGATCAATTTCGACGCCACCGCCGACATGGTGCGCGAAGAGGCTCTCTCCAAGGGAATGAATCCCAAGATGCTTGCGGCATTCCAAGATGGGACGAAGACCATGGTGGAAATGGCGGCGGTGAGCAACGCGACCGGCCTGGTTCCCGATGTTCCGGGTATGCACGGTCCCCATGTTGAGACCAACGACCTCGCCAGCGTGTTCATCCCAGTAAAGGATGGTGGTATCTTCAGCGGACCAGGTCGCGTGGACTATTCGACGGGGCCGATTGCCCCGGGAGTCTTCGCGATCGTATATACCGAGGACCAGCGCATGCGCAAGGAGATGAAGTTCATCACCCGCGCCGATGGTCCGTACTACCTTCACTTTCGGCCCTACCACTTGTGTGACCTCGAGACACCCCAATCGATAGCCGAGGCGGTGTTGCTCAACGAAGTGACGGTGACCGCGGAGGCAATGCACTCAGAAGTAGCGTGCAAAGCCAAGCGGACGATCAAGGCGGGTGAGGTGTTGGAGGATATCGGGGGGCGCGATTGGTACGGCCAGATCATCACCTATGGCGAATCGGTCAAACGTAAGGCGGTTCCCATCGGCATCGGTTCCAAGGCGGTGGCGCTCCGCGATATTCCCAAGGGTGCGATAATCACCGAGGACGATGTGCGACTGAACGACAAGACCTTCATCTACCGGCTGCGACGGATGCAGGACTCGCTGTACAACGGAGGTGGGAAATGAGTCTGATGAAAGCAGTGGTGGTCGAGGCTCCCCTCAAATTCTCGGTCCAGCAGGTACCCAAACCGGCGTTGCCTGTCGACGGAATCCTGGTCAAGGTGGAGGCATGCGGACTGTGCGGTTCCGATCTGAGGACCTTGCGTTCGGGACACCGGCACATCACGTTTCCCTGGACCATCGGGCACGAATTGTGCGCGATGGTGGTGGAGAAGGGTGATGCCTGCACCGGCTCCTGGCGTGTCGGAGACCGGTTGGCCATTGGGCCGCTGGCCTACTGCGGGGAATGCGATTTCTGCAAGGATGGACGGTACGAACTGTGCGAGAACCAGCGTGAACTGGGTCAGCATTGGCCTGGGGGATTGGCCGAATATGCCGCTATTCCCGCCGCGTGCATCGCGCATGGCAATATCCAACGGGTCCCCGACGGCATGGAAAGTGTCCACGCCGCGGTCATCGAACCCATCTCATCCTGTGTGAATGCCCAGGAGAAGGCCAACGTGTCGTTGGGCGACACTGTGGTCATCTTCGGTTCGGGACCTATCGGCTGCATCCATATTGCCCTGGCTAAAGCCCGGGGGGCGTTCCGTGTATTTGTGATCGATATAGACGAAAGCAGACTTCGCATGGCGGCAGCCTTCGGGCCCGATGGCGTGATCGATGCCAGCCAAAGCAATCCGGTGGAGGCAATCGGTGTACTCACCGGTGGAAAGGGAGCCGATGTCGTCATTGTGGCGACCCCAGCACCTGTCGCGACGGTCCAGGCGGTGGAGATGGCCAGGAAGGGGGGAAGGATCGTACAGTTCGGCGGGATGCCCCAGCATGACAGCAAGCCTGGTATCGACATGAACCTGGTCCACTATCGCGGTCTGACGATCATCGGGACCTCAACGTTCGGTCCGAAACACAACATGACAGCCCTCAGGCTTATCGAGGCGGGTCTGATTCCCGTGAAGAAACTGGTCACGCACGTATTCTCCCTGGATGATTTTGTCGAGGGCGCCAACCTCGCCTTGGCCGGCAAGGTGCTCAAAGGAGTGTTCATTCCATGAATCCATTGCCCTTCTTGCAACAGGGAGTTGCCCAGATAGCGTTTGTCGTCAAGGATCTCGATGCGACCGTGGAGAATTACCATCGCCTGTTCGGTATTGGACCGTGGCACTTCTATACCTATGAGAAGCCCTTCGTGCCCCACATGACACGCGACGGCAATCCGACCGACTACGCCATGCGTGTGGCCCTTTCGTATTTCGGCAGTATGCGCATCGAGCTGATCGAACAGAAGTACGGCGATACCGTGTATGCGCAGTTTATCCATGACCACGGGTATGGCATCCACCATTTGGGTGTCTTGGTCGATGATATGGACGATGCCATCCGGCTGGCCAAGGCCGCGGGATTCCGGGTGACCATGGATGGTGCGGGTTTCGGCCTCGAGGGTGACGGGCACTATGCGTACCTCGATACCGAGGATGCGATCGGAACGACCTTGGAACTGATCTGTCGTCCCAAGGGACGGCGGATACCCGAACGCGTCTATCCGCCAGAAACAGGAGATACGCCATGAAATACAGTTATTTCCAACTGACCTTCGGCCAGGACGAGGCATACCTGGAACCCGGGAAAAGCTATGCGCGGCTTCAGCGCAACGGCTACGATGCCATCGAGCTCACTCCTCCCAAGGGGCGGTATGGAAAGGGGGTGTCCTTGGAGCGTTTCGTCTCCGACCATACGCGGTTGTCCCGGGAGCACAACCTGGAGATATCGTGTCTGAACGATTGCTGGGGCGAGGCTTGGGACCCCTTTTCACCCGACTACAAGACGCTCACCGGACGCACGGGTGCCCGGTTGGCGATCGATGAGACCAATGCCACCGTCGATATGGCGGCCGAGCTCGGAGCCAAGTTTGTCACCGTCGCGGTGGCAATCCATGAGGATATTACCCGGGATTCCGTCGCCGGAGCCGTGGAGGTCGCCGTCGAATCGCTGCAGGCCATGTGTCGCCACGCCGCCGAAAAGGATATCCGATTGGTGTTCGAGGCGACCAACCATTTGGAGATGGGCAAGTTTGTGAACACCGTGGCGAACCACAAGCGGCTGATCGGGCGGACCGGGTGCGCGAATCTGGGCATCCAGCTCGACTGGTTCCATGCGGGCTTTGAGGAGTTGAACTGTTTCGAGGCAATCTATGAAGCGCAACCGCTGCTGTGGCATTTGCATTTCAGGGATACGAACTCATTGACTCCGGGCTACGGAAACACCGATTTCAAGGCGGTCATGCGGGCACTGATCCGATTCGGTTATACGGGATATTGCACCATAGAGAGCGCTCCGATGGTCCCGGATGTCGAGACCGCGGTTTCGGACGGAATCACCTACCTCAAGTATTGCGAGCGCATCGCGCGCATGCAGCTTTCCCCCGATTTCCCCAACGGGTATACCCTCTAGATCTGCCACGTAGACTACCGACACCCTTGGAAGCCAGTGTTCCCGGGGTGTTTTTGTTTGTCTCGGCCATGCGAAGTGCGCATGAAGTGCGCATACGGCAAGGCCGTCGCTCAAATCCTTTCAGACTTTTGCAACGGCCCGTTTTCGAATCTGTTGGTGTGTATACCGACCTAGTTGTGCAGGTAGATTTCCCATCCCAGGTAATTCTGCAAGGCTTCTTGGAGAATTTGGGCCACATGGGTGCGCACCATACCGACATGGTGTTCATACCCGTTGCGTACGATATGGTTCATGAGCTCTTGCAGGTTGTCGATCGCACAGACTGCGACACCACCAGCCATGGCACACGGATCGTCGGTGAAATCACCTTCGCCCACATAGGCTTTGATCTTGCCGGTGAAGTCGTCGGTGGAGACGCGCAGGTAGGTCATGGGACCTTTCCTGACCTTTCCCTTGACCGCTCCGAAACAGTTGTCCTTGCCCAACGTCGTTCCCAACACATCCAGTTCCGATATCTCGATATCGTCCGTACCGAAGAAGCTCTTGGGATAGTTGGAGCAGTGTGTGTTGACACACTTGTTGCGGTCCTCGCCGTAGTTGTTGTTCCAGTCGAGCAGTGCCGAGGCATTGTCCGATGCCAAGGTGAGTGCCAGCATGCTGATAGCTCCGGCGACATCGACCTCGCAGGCACACGGAACCTTGACCTCTCCCAACATGCTCATGGTCAGGCACGTTGCGCAACCGTAGTTCTTCTGGATGGACGTCCAGCATTGGATTCCGGCGGCACTGATGCGGTTGTCGGCGATCCACTTCTCCACGACCACCGTGTACTTGGCCTGCTTCAGGATATTCTTATCCGGGATAGAGGCGGGGATCGTTCCGTAGGCACGGATCTCCTTGAGTTTGTCGACCACCCGCTTGTCGTCGTCGGCAAGCCGGAGGGCATCGAAGATGATTTCGCTATGGTCGACCGAAACGACGGTCACCCCGGAGCGTTGCAACAATTTCTCGCTCACCCGCATGGTCTGGAAATCGGCGGGTCGAGCGCCTATCGCCCCGATCCGGGCCTTGCGCAACCCGTTGACCACCCTGCAGACTCCCGAGAAGCGCACGACATCGTCCTTGAAAACCTTCGAATTCACCTTGCAGGTATGCAACGTGGTGTTCGTGAACGGAATGCCGTATTGGATGAAGTTGTTGGCCACCGAGAGCTTGCCGCAGAAGGCATCGCGCCTGTGGGCGACATCGATCTTGTCCAGATCGTCGTCTTCGGCGTGCAGGAGCACGGGAACGTTGAGCTTGGATTCATGGATCGCCGCGACGATACCGAGCTCAAGGCCGAAATTGGGAAGTGTCACGATAATTCCATCTATCTCATCGGCATGCTTCTTGAAGTGGTTCGCACACGCTATTCCATCCTCGGTTGACTCCACACAGCCCGTCGGTGTCGCAGTATCGGGCATGATGATCGTCGCGAAACCCAGGGAATCGAGTACCGTGAGCATATCACGTTTGCCATGTACCGCCAGGTCGGTATTGAAAAAGCCTCGGGTGCCGACTATCACGGCAAAGCACAATTTTCCGTCTTTCATGAAAGACCCTCCTTACATACCTGAATTCTATCATAGATTTTTCAGCATGCAAACAAAATTTGCATAAACAAACAGGAAAATATGAAATTATAACCTGAATAAAGGGTGATATATGTTCAACACCGCTATTATATTTCAAAAAATAGAGTGTAGGTATGAAATATTTACTTGCAATTTGCATCTTTTAGGAGTAGGGTTGCATTAGGAGCCCACGGAATGCCCGTGGGACAACGAACGGAAGGAGAGGTGGATGAGAGCCGCAGTTTTTGAACGACCGGGAGAGATGCAGGTCAAGGATATTCCCTTGCAACCATGCGGGCCCGGAGACCTGATACTTGCAGTCCATGCCTGTGGCATTTGCGGGGGTGATATCCGCAATTTTTCCACGGGTCTACGCTATGGCATTGCCAGCCAAGTGATGGGACATGAATTCACCGGAACCGTTGTCGAAATGGGAACCGAGGTGACTGGCTTCAACGTCGGGGACCGCATTGCGCTCGCCCCCGATGTGAGTTGCGGCACCTGTTGGTATTGCCGGCAGGGATTGATCAATCTGTGTGAAAACCACCGCATGGTGGGGACGAATTGGCCCGGAGGGTTCGCCGAATTTGTCCACCTGGATGCAGAAATCCTTGCACACGGATTTGTCCACCACCTGCCCGAAGGCGTCGGTCTTACCGAGGGGTGCCTTTCCGAGCCGGCATCTTCGGTGATCGCTGCCCAAGAACGTGTGGGAATCGGTGCGGGGTCGTCAGTCCTGATTCTCGGGGATGGACCGATCGGGTGCCTCCATATCGAAGTCGCTCGGGCCAATGGGGCATCGCAGATATTCATTTCGGGCCGTTCCCGATTGGCAGCAGCCCAACAGTTCGGCCCCGACCTCATGCTCGACTATGAGAAGGACGATGTCGTCGCGGCGGTGCGTGCACGAACAGAAGGACGGGGAGTCGATTTCGCCATCTGCGCCAACGCTTCGGTGCAGAGCCAGCAGATTGCCATCGAAGCGGTACGCAAGCGTGGCAAGGTGGTCCTCTTCGGTGGCGTTCCCAAGAACAATCCCATGACAAGCCTGGACAGTAACATGATCCACTACAATGAAATCGAAATCATAGGGACTTTCTCCTACCAGAAGCGCCATCATCTGGCAGCCCTGGAGGCGATACGGAAGAGCACTATCCATCCGGAGGCCTATTTCACTAAAACCGTGGGACTAGAGGATATCGTGGAGGGATTCGTCGCCGCCAAGAATAGGGAAGCCTTGAAGGTGCTCGTAAAACCGTAGGTACACCAAGGAAAGCAAGAGGAAAACGAAATGCATGAATATGACCAGAAACTCGTGGAACGGGAACAGGCGGGAAATCCGATCAGGGTCGCTGTGATAGGCGCGGGCCAGATGGGCACCGAAATCATCACCCAAATCGGTGAGATGCGCGGAATGCAGGTGAGTGTGGTTGTCGATATCACTTCCGACAAGGCGGTGGCCGGCTACGGACACAGCAAGCATACCAACGTTGTGCAAGTCTGTACCACACTCAAGGAAGCCGACGAGGCACATATGGCTGGCAAATCGATAGCGACAAGCGATTACCGTCTGGCGACCCGCAGCCGGTTTGTCGATGCGGTCGTCGATGCGACCGGTTCGACCGAAATGGGCGCCACGATCGCCATGGACGCATTCCACTACAAGAAGCATGTGGTCATGATGAACGTGGAGTGCGATGTCACGATCGGTCCTATTCTCCGACAGTTCGCAGAAGATGCCGGTGTGGTCTACAGTCTGGCCGCCGGTGACGAGCCTGCCGCGATCATCGAGTTATACCGGTTCGCCACAGCCCTGGGCTTCGAAGTGGTCACGGCGGGGAAAGGAAAGAACAACCCGTTGAATATCTACTCGAATCCCGACACCGAACGGGAGAAGGCCTTGCAGCGGAAGATGAATCCGGCGATGCTCTGCGAGTTTGTAGACGGCTCGAAAACCGCGGTGGAGATGGCGGCGGTAAGCAACGCGACAGGCCTGGTGTGCGATATCCGTGGCATGCATGCCGCCCATGCGACCGTGGACGAGCTAAAGCATGTGTTCATCCCCAAGGAGGATGGCGGGATATTGGACCGCAAGGGAATCGTCGATTTTGCCATCGGCGTACACCCGGGAGTGTTTTTGGTCGTGACTACCGACAACAAGCGGATCCAGGACGGCATGGTGCAACGGGATATGGGGGAGGGACCGTATTACACCCTCTACCGGCCGTACCACCTCTGCTCCATAGAGGTTCCCCTTACCGTGGCGCAATGTGTGCTGTATGGTGAGAGCACCGGCCACCCCAAGGCCCGGCTGACCAGCGAGTGCATCACTATCGCCAAGCGCGACTTGCAGGCGGGCGAACAATTGGACGGAATCGGCGGCTATTGCTACCGCGGCAGCATCGAACAGTACAGCGTGGCCAAAGCGGAGAAGCTGCTGCCCCTCGGATTGGCCAAGGGGTGTGTGGTGAGCAAGGATATTTCTCGGGATACCCCGATAACCTATGATATGATCGAAGCCGTACCGGAGGGGATGCACGTGTACTTGCGGAACATCCAAGACGTTCGGCTGGGATAGGGGGGATACCGCATGCTTGTTGGACTGGATATTGGTACGACGGGAGCCAAGGCGGTCGTCTTCGACGATTGCGGAACCGTTCTCTCGACAGCTTTCGAAGAATATGCCGTGATCAGCGGTCCCGGAGGCATGGCCGAACAGGATGCCGAGGGAGTCTGGCGAAGTGCACGTACGGTACTGGTCCGTGCCATCGCCTCCTGCGGACTCAAGACCGTGGAGGCAATCGGCGTATCGGTACAAGGTGATGCCGTAATTCCTGTCGACCGGGCAGGAAATGCGCTGGGTCCCGCCCTGTTGGGCATGGACTACCGCTCCGCCAATGCGGCCAGAGCGTTCGCGAACACCTTCGGCGACCGGCAACTCTTCGAGCGCACCGGCATGCGGCCCCACGCCCTGAACAGCATTACCAAGATTCTGTATTACAAGGAATTGAATCCGCAGGTATTCGAGACGGCGGCGGCGTTTGCCACCTATGCCGACTTCATAGCCATGAAACTGGGCGGGGAGCGGGTCATCGACACCTCCATGGCCAGCCGAACCATGGCTTGCACTCTCGAAAGCACCGAATGGGACGACGAATTGCTCGCATTTGGAGGCATCACCCGGGATCGGCTTGGCCAGATCCGTCCATCGGGGACCGTTATCGGGCACCTCTCGTCCGACATTGCCAGGGAAGCCGGCCTAAGTGGGACGACCATGATCTCAACCGGCGGTCACGACCAATGTTGCGCAGCCCTGGGGGCAGGAGTGCTATCGCCAGGCCAAGCGGTTGTATCCACCGGCACCGCTGAGGTCTTCTCCACCTGTCTCGAGCGGGCGACCACCAACGACGGCATGTACGAAAGCTTCTTTCCCTGCTACCGCCATGTGTTGCCGGGAGCCTACTTCACCTTCAGCCTGAACCACATCGGGGGTATCCTGTTGCGCTGGTTCAAGGAGACTTTCTGCCACAAGGAGATCGAGGAAGCCCAGCGGCGGGGTATGGACATATACCACTATCTCGACCAGAGCATGTCGCCGAATCCCCAGAAACTCTTTATCGTTCCCCACTTCAACGGAAGCGGAACCCCGTGGTGCGACATGGACGCCACCGGAGCGATCGTCGGGTTGACATTGTCGACCGGAATCCCCGATTTGTACCGGGCGCTGCTCGAATCGCAAACGTATGAGCTTGCCCTCAATCTCGAGGCTTTCGGCGCATCGGGAATCGATATCCGGTCCATATCGGCTGTCGGCGGTGGTTCCAAATCCGCCGATTGGCTGCAGATCAAGGCGAATATCCTCAATCGACCGGTACGGGTACCGGTTTGTCCCGAATCGGCCGCCCTGGGTGCAGCCATATTGGCAGGAAGTGCGATAGGATTGTGGTCGAGCGTACGCGAGGGAGCCGACCGCATGGTCGGGTTCAAGAAAGAGTATCAACCCGATGCGAACATGGCTTCGAAATACACAGGTTTGCTCGAAGAGTATCGGGGGATATATCCGGCGCTCAAACGACTCAGGGAGGAGGTATGACCAGTATGGAACTACAAATCGAACATATGCCGCATGCATGTGCGCTCCAGATGCAAGCGGTCTACAATACATTGAAGAAAGCCGAGAAGAAAGCCGCCGATTTCCTGCTCGAGCATGCCACGGGTGTGGACAGGCTCAGTATCCAGGAATTCGCATCGGAGGCGGGGTGCAGCGAAGCGACCGTCGTCCGTCTCTCCAAAAAGCTCGGATACGAAGGGTTTCCCGAATTGAAGCGCGATTTCGCCGCCTTCGGGAACTCGTCGGAAATCCATGAGTACGGCAACATCCTGGACAACGACCAACCGTTGGATGTCATGCGCAAGGTCTTCGAATCATCGGCCCAAGGACTCATCGACACGCTCAACATGCTCGATCCCGATGATTATACCCGGGCTTTGACGCGCCTGGTGGCGGCAAAACGGATCCTGTTTTGTGGTTTGGGTGATGCCGGGGCGGTTGCCATGGAAGCCCATTTGCGGTTCCTGCGTATCGGTGTATCGTCGCTGCACGCGACCGACCCCGACACCCAACTGATCTACGCGACACAACTGCAACCGAACGACGTGGTTGTCGCGATCAGCCATTCCGGACGGAGCCGTCAGATCCACGATGTTGTCAAAGTCGCCAAGGACCGGGGTGCTACAGTGATCCTCATCACAAATTTCCCCGTCAGCCCGTTGAGCAAGAAGAGCGACATTATCCTGCAGACGGCGGTGTTCTCCAAGAATATCACCGGCGAGATCATGTCCAAGCGTATCACCGCACTGTGCATCATCGAAAGTCTCTACATCAATTTCCTGTTGCATGCGGGAAGCGCCTATGCCGATACGCTCAAGATTTCCAACGAGACCATAGCGATCAACAAGATCTAGGTCTGCAGCAGAGAGAGGAGCCCCGATATGGAGAGCTGCGACACCGCACGTATCCGAATTCCCGACTGGAACAACTATCCGTCCGAAGCTTTTCACCACACTATCGGTGGCGGACAAGTCGAATTGTACCATCATGGCTATGACCATGCCTCCGTGCGACGTCTGCGCATCCGCTGGAAGCAGTTTGTCCTGGAGTTGCTGCCCACCAAGGGACTCTCGGTTCTCTCCTGTTCGGTCGACGGTATTCCCCTGTTCTGGGATCCCCCGCTGGACAGCATCCAATCTCCCGATACAATCGACTTGTCCAACGCTTTGCTCGTCAACGGCAAGGAGACTCCCGGAACCTCCTGGATTGCCCAATTCTTCGGTGGCGTGGAGATGCTTGGTCTGGACAACTGGGGCATGCACTATCGTGATGCCGACAATCGCCTGCATCCGTTGCACGGAAATGTCTCCAATATTCCCGCGACCGATGTGGTTGTGGGGCTCCAGACCGATGATACGCTGGAAATCTGTGCAATCGTTATGGTGCACCATGATATCGCAGTTTTGCCGAAAGGGACGCAGCAGCCGAAGTGGAAGGTGGAGAAACGCATATTGTTGCATGCCGCCACCGGAACCTTGGTTGTCGACGATACCATCACCAATGTTTCCGAAGCGGGGGCCTTCCCCGATTGGGGCTACCATGTGCAGTTGCGGCCACGACCGGGGTGCCGTTTCCATCTTCCCTCGCGCACGGTGCGCGAGCGCTTCGGAAGTGTGGTTCCGAAAGACCACATGGTGTGGCGTTTGCCCTGGAATGTGGCCGTCCGCGAGGAGCGCGGGTATATCCATTCGCACCTCGATGCGACCGATGGTCTCGTCCAAGGGCTGTTGGAGTATCCCGATGGGTCGGGTATCGGTATCATCTTTCCCCATGCTCCCTATACGATGGTGTGGAACTCCTGCGGGGGTGCCAACGGTAAGGAATTCCTGTGGCCGCAAAACCCCGGCACGGCGCTCATCCCCAAGTCATGGGATGGGGTAGGGCCTGAAATCGGCGCAAGCGACCTTGACCATGGCGACGGTGCCGATTCCCAGGTCGTCCAAGCAGTCCTCGCACCGGGAGCCTCCCGGCGTTTGACCATTGCCATAACCCCACTGCATCCCACCCGCGTGAAGGCCGTCAAGGACGAAATCCTTGTCGCTCAAAACCCGGAATTTGGTGATACCGAGATCTCGGCTATCGCATCCCATGTGTGGAAGACTGCCGTTCATGAGATACAACGTCTCGATTCGCATATGGACCGCAAGGCCTTCGCATCATGTGTCCGCTTGCTTGCACATCATAATGGACGTGTGGCGGTATGTGGTGTCGGAACATCGGGTGTAGCGGCCCGGAAATTGGCCCACAGCCTCTCTTGTGTGGAGATTCCCACGATATTCCTGAATCCGGCTGATGCCGTCCATGGGGCGTTGGGTTCGGTGCAAGATGGTGATATCGTATTTCTCATCTCAAAGGGAGGCGGTACCAGGGAGATTGTCCAACTCATCCCCTCGTTGCAAACTAAGCATACAACGATTGTCGGCATCACCGAGCATCCCGAATCGGTATTGGGTCGATCCTGCGACCTGTTGTTGCACGTCGCCATCGAGAAGGAGGCTGACGAGTTCAACATGCTCGCGACCACCAGTACCTTGGCCGTCATCGCACTGTTCGATGCCCTTGCGATCGCTGTCATGCGACTGACCGGATTCACAAAGGAACAGTTTGCGATCATCCACCCCAGTGGGGCAGTCGGAGAGCGCTTGCTGCAGGGAGAGACAAGATGAACAGGGATACCGTGGCATTCCTGCGCCTGAAATCGGCTCTGGTGCGTAAAGAACTGCTTGGTATGATCCATCATGCGAAAACCGGCCATACCGGCGGCTCGTTGTCGAGTGTCGATATTTTGACCGTCCTCTACTACCATGTGTTGCGCATCGATCCGAAGCATCCCAAAGAGCCGGACCGCGACCGGTTTGTCCTCAGTAAAGGTCACAGTGTCGAAGGTCTCTACACCATTTTGGCCGACAGGGGGTTCTTTCCGAAAGAAGAACTTGCGTCCTTCTCCTCCTACGGCTCGCGTTTGATCGGACACCCCTCGGTGAAAGTGCCGGGTGTCGAATTGAATACCGGAGCGCTTGGGCACGGGTTGTCCTGCTCTGTCGGTATGGCATTGGCAGCGAAAAGGGACCATTCGGATGTTCGAGTCTATTGCCTCATGGGCGATGGAGAACAGGCAGAGGGTTCGGTTTGGGAAGCGGCAATGGCTGCGGCCAACTTCGATCTGGATAATTTGACCGCCATAATCGATCGCAACAGGCTGCAGATCAGCGGAGAAACCGAACGTGTCATGCGATTGGAGAGCCTCGAAGAGAAGTGGTCCGCATTCGGCTGGGATACCCTCATCGTCGATGGCCACGACATGGCCGCCTTGCTTCATGCGTTCGCACTCGATCCGAAACCGCACAAACCCCGGATGATTATTGCACAAACCGTGAAAGGCAAAGGGGTTTCTTATATGCAGGATATGGCGAAGTGGCATCATGGAGTTCCCAGCGAAGAACAATATCTCCAGGCTATGCAAGAAATGGATATATTGATCAAGGAGGTAACGATTCATGAGTAACACCATTCCAAACAGGAAAGCATTCACCCGAACATTGACGGTACTGGCTCAGAAGGATCCCAGTATTTTTGTCGTTACCTCCGACGCGCGTGGATCGGTGACCCTCGACGAGTTCGCACAACTTTTGCCGAATCAATTCGTCGAAGTCGGTATTGCAGAACAGAACGAAGTCGGTATAGCGGCGGGAATGGCTACGTTTGGCAAAAAGGTCTTCGTCTGTGCCCCGGCTTGTTTTCTCTCGACCCGAAGTCTGGAACAGGTGAAAGTCGATGTCATATATTCAGGCAATCCTGTGCGGGTGATCGGTATCAGCGGTGGTGTCAGCTATGGAGCGTTGGGTTTCTCACACCAATCACTCCATGACTTCGCCGTCATGCGTACCTTTCCGAACATGGTTGTTATTGCTCCAAGTGACCGGTTCCAGACCGAAGCGGTTACCAGGTGGCTGGCCGAGCATGACGTACCTGCCTATGTACGGATGGGGCGCTCTGCAGTCCCCGATATCTACACCACTGCCGACGAAAGCTTCCGGTTCGGAAAAGCGAATATGGTGCGTCCGGGTTCCGACGGTACCATAATCACTACCGGTGAAATGGTTGCCCACGCTGTGGACGCCGCTATGCTGCTTGCCGGGCAAGGGATTCAGGTCCGGGTGCTCGATATGCATACGATCAAGCCTATCGACCGGGAGGCGATCCTACTGGCAGCAAAGGAGACCGGTGTTATCCTGACTTTGGAGGAACACAGTATCTTCGGGGGCCTTGGAGCTGCTGTTGCCGAGATTACAGGGCAGGACTATCCTGTTCCCCTGGACATAGTGGGTATTGCGGATGAGATCCCTGTCGAGGGGTCGGCCTACGATGTGTTGCACCATTATGGCATGACCGGTCCCTCGGTCGCACAGCGCATGATGAAACTCTTGCGAAAACGTCATTCCTAGGACCAGGAGAGGGGAGTTTGGCTTATGCATGGATCGAACTATCTGTTGGCAGTGGACCAGGGTACATCGGCGACCAAAGCGGTTCTCTTCAACAAAGAAGGCACATTGGTTGACCGCGCCGACATTCCGTTGACACAACACTATCCGCAGTCCGGATGGGTCGAACACGACCCCGAGGAGATATTCACCGGTCTGTTGTCGGCAACCCTCAAAGTCATGGAACAAGCTCGCATAGCGCCCAACGATCTGCTTGGCCTATCGATTTCCAACCAGCGCGAGACGGTGGTTCTCTGGGACAAGCTAACAGGCACCCCTGTGATGAATGCTATTGTGTGGCAGTGCCAGCGGGCCGAGGAATTGACCGCAGCACTTGCCGCCCAGGGCTCGGCGGAGATGGTTCGACGTAAGACCGGCTTGCGTCTCTCTCCCTATTTCTCGGCGGCGAAAGCCGCGTGGATACTGCAGCATGTACCCGTTGCCAAGCAACTGCTCGCACACCGGCGATTGTTGTTCGGTACCATAGATACCTATCTGGTATGGAAGCTAAGTGCAGGTCGTGTGCATGCCACCGACTACACCAACGCAAGCAGGACGCAACTGTTCAATATCCATACCCTGCAATGGGACGATGAACTGCTCGAATTGTTCGGACTCGATCGTTCCATGATGCCCGAGGTACTCGATTCCAATGCCCTGTTCGGATCGGTCGACCCCTCCCTGTTCGGTGTGGATATCCCGATCGCCGGAGTGCTTGGCGATTCGCATGCCGCCTTCTTCGCACAATGCTGTACCAGCAAGGGCATGGCGAAAGCCACCTATGGCACCGGTTCTTCGGTGATGATGCATGTCGGTTCCTCTCCTATAGAGGGTGTGTACTCGGTTGTCTCATCGATAGGGTATGCGATCGACGGTACAATCACCTATGTATTGGAAGGCAACATCAACTGTACCGGTGCCACCATCAAGTGGTTGGTCGATGATCTCGAACTGATCTCCTCCTCCCGGGAAGCGGGAATCCTCGCCGCAACCGTCCCCGACACCTTGGGTGTGTACCTCGTTCCGGCTTTTGTCGGCCTGGGTGCTCCCCACTGGGACAGTACGGCACGTGCGTGCATCTCAAACATGTCCAGGGGAGTGAAGAAAGCCCATATCGTCCGGGCCGCCGAGGAATCGATCGCCTACCAGATCGCAGATGTCGTGTATGCCATGGAAGCCGAGTCGGGCATCCCACTGCAAGAGTTGCGTGTCGATGGCGGGCCCACGCGCGATCAATTTCTGATGCAGTTCCAATCCGACATCCTCAACGTTCCGGTGATGAAGAACGAGATCGAGGAACTTTCCGCCGCGGGAGCCATGTACCTGTGTGGCTTGGCCTTGCACCTGTGGAACATCGAAGACATCGCAACCATGCGCATCGAAGGCGAGTGCTTCCAGCCAACGAGACAAGATCAATGGCGTGAAACCTTGTATGGCGGCTGGAAAAACGCAGTAAGAAAAGCACTCACTTGAATGCTTCGAACGTACCTTGTAACGTTCTTAATACGCATTTTAAGGTTTGCATATAAAATGGTATTTCGTTCCCAGATCTATTGTGATGATTGCAATGATGTTATTGCTCTTGATGTACGGATAATTGCAGCATCGAACAAGAACCTAAAGTCTATGGTAGAGAAAAATCTGTTCAGGAAAGATCTGTATTATAGGCTCAATGTCATTCCGATCAATCTTCCCAATTTGAAGGAAAGGGGAGATGACGTTATCATTTTGGCCGAGCATATCTTAAAGGCGTTGAGATATCGAATGAATAAACAGAAAATATTCTTTGATTATCCAGTCTTGGATTTGTTCAAACGGTATGAATGGCCCGGAAATATCAGGGAAATGGAAAATGTCATCGAGTATGCTGTTAACTTCTGTAATGGTGACGTGCTCAAATACGAACATTTGCCTAAATATATCGTGGAAGAGTCGCATGATATGATACGAGAGTCCCTTGATTCGCAAGACTCGTTCAAATCGACTCTGGATGTTTTTAAACGTGATATGCTACTCGAATATCTCGACAAGTACGGATATTCAACCGAAAGTAAACGAAAGATTGCAAAAGATTTAGGAATGAGTTTGTCGACGCTGTATCGGAAACTCCAGGGAATGGGTGTGCGTATAGGAAACAGCCATAATGATAGTGTGGGTGATATCTAGTACCTTCCTGTCGAGAATTGTAGGTTTGTTGGAAATAATTCAACAAGCGTGAATATTTTTGGAATAGAATATTTCATCTTTGCAGGGATTGTTGGGAGAGTGCCTCTGTATAACCATATGTGTGCGGGTCATGCATCGGCTCTCAATTATTTCAGCACCTGCTGTGAATTATCCCGACTACTACATAATTCTACTTCAAGACGAGTTTGAGCATAGGTTGAACTTTAGTTTTCAACATAGTCTTCTCATCTGCTGTCAGAGGAATGAATGGCCGCCTTGGCTCTCCGAAAGGTATACCGATAAGATCAATCACATATTTTTCTGCAGCCATGAAGCACTTTGTTTGCAGTAAGGCTTGCAATACATCGTTCGCTTGCGATTGGATTGCCTGGGCTTCTCCAATGTTTCCGGTTTTGAACGCTTCGTGAATTGCGATATACTTGTCAGCCATAAAATTGAATGTACTACCTATAGCTCCATCTGCCCTCATGGATAATCCGGCAAGGAACATTTCGTCAAACCCATTATAGACCAGCAGGTCGGGATCGCTATTTTTCATCCTTTCAAGATCATAGAAGTTATCCGATGTGAATTTGACTCCAATGATGTGTTTGTTCATGCGTAATTCTTTCACGATATCGGGAGACAACGTGACACCGGATAATCTTGGGAAATTATACGGAATAACTGGGAAAGCAAGTTCATTCGCTAGATCCAGATAATATTTGATCACTTCTTCTTGGGAAAAATGATAGTAGAATGGAGGGATCGAGGATACGGCATCAACTCCGGGAAGCGATGATGCATGATGCCCCAAATCAAGGGAAAGATCGGTTGATATAGCTCCAATGTGAGCGATTATCCGAATACGTCCATTGACTTGATCAGCTACAATTTCCAGCACCTGTTTTCTTTCGTCGTGGGTAAGCAGGAAGGCTTCACCTGTACTTCCACAGACATAAAATCCCGATACTCCTTGGGCAATGTTCCATTCTACCAAACTTCTCAATGCCGATTCGTTAATTTGGTTTTCAGCAAACGGGGTGAGTAATGCTGGGAAAATACCTTTCAATTGCTTCATATATTACCTATCCTTTATAGAAATTCCGTTTGCCGCTCTTCAGATGTTCCCGAATGACGCTTTCAGCAAGACTCGGATCATCGGTACAAAGATCGTCGATCAACTGGCTATGGCTAAGCCGCTCTTGCCGATCATGTTGCATTAAAAATGTATTGATTTGATAAAATGTCCCTACACGCATAACCTGCTTGAAAGTTTGGCTAAGTGTCTTGCATCCCGACAACCTGACCAATTCAGCATGAAATTCAATATCTACTTTCCAATGCTCAACCAAATCTTCAATTGGAGCATCGACACGTGCAGCCCAATCATATAAGTGTTCTCTATTATCTTGAAGGGTTTTTCCATGGTACATTCGAGCCGCCTGACATTCTATGGCTTCCCTAAGTATGATGCTACCATACAAATCATCGCGATTAATTGCTTTTACAATCGTTCCCTTACGTGGGTAGGTGTCTAAAAAACCTTCGATGGTCAGTCTGGCCAAAGCTTCATGCACAGGCGCCATGCTTACACCCAACTCCTCGGCAAGGGCTTTCCGGTTAATAATTGTACCCGGTGCTATCGCATTGCCCAACAATCGTTCGAGAACGGTGTGATACACCCCATGAACCAATGAATCCCCCAAGATTGGGCGATCAGTCCTATTATCCATTTGTTTTTCCATTATCAATTCCCTTTCAAACAGTATAGAACTACCATTGCATAAATTCAAGTGAAATATCAACTGAAATAACAGTTGACATATCAGAAAAAGGGTGGGAAGATTACTATGGTTGGCAAGAATATGGAACTTGCAATCCAAGGAGGAATGATTTATGAAGAAATTACTGGTTATCGCTTTGTTGCTATTGGTTTCTGCGAGTCTTTTCGCAGCGGGGCAACAAGAACAAGTTTCTGCTGACAAACCGGTTGTATTGAAGTTCGGAGTGGATGGAAATACAATGAGCGTCGAATACAAGGTTGCACAGAAATTCGCCGAAACCCTTGGGAGTGTCTCGGGAGGAATGGTTACTGCGACAATTTACCCCAATGGACAATTGGGAGATGCAAAAGCAATGTTGCAACAGATTGCCATGAATGAATTGGACGCCTATATGGAACCTATCGGAGGAATAAGCACGATGGTTCCAGAGCTAGCGATACTGGAAATGGCATATGTTGTAAAAGACCTTGATCATATAGCCCGGATACTGGGAAGTGATTGGGGGAAAAAAATACAAGAAAAGTTGGCTAGCGATTACAACTTGATGATACTAGATCAGACGTTATTCGGTACCCGGCAAACCTCTTCGAACAAACCGCTCTACTCGATCGACGACTACAAGGGACTCCGTATCAGAACGCCCAATTCCCGCGGATTGAAAGATTGGGCAGAAGCAATGGGTGGTCGTCCGACAACAATAGCTTTCAATGAAGTGTATTTGGCATTGAAGACGAACAGTGTTGATGCTCAAGAGAACCCTCTTCCGACAATCGAATCAATGAAATTCTATGAAGCTCAGGCAGCTGTCGCCATCGACAACCACGTCATCCAAGACAAGTCGATTATCTTCTCGCAGAAACGTTGGGAAGGTCTTACCGCCGAACAGCAAGGATGGTTGAGAACAGCCGGCAAGGCTGCGAAGGATGAAAGCATCAAATTGGTCACCGAAAGCACCGATCAAATTATTGCATTCTTTAAATCCGAAGGTTTGACGATTACGTATCCGGATGTGGGACCGATGCGGAAGGCTATGGCTCCATATTACGTGAAGATTGAGAAGGAACTTGGAGTACCGGGATTGGTAGATCAATTGGCTCGATTGTAGAAGATTTGATAGAATCCGACTCTTCCCGGGAGAGATTTCGGGAGGAGTCGATTTCATTTTTAAGATTAAAACAGTTATGTTGAATATGGAGGTTTCTGTGGTCTACCGAAAATGGTATGAGAAAACATTGCGACTAGAGGAATTTATCGAAGGAATATGCTTTATTCTACTTTTTTTTACAGTATTGATGCAGATATTCTTCAGGATAAAATTCATTTCGTCAACTATCTCGTATTCGCCAATTTGGACTGAGGAACTTTCCCGTTGGTTATTTGTTTACATAGTTTTTTTTGGAGCCAGCCAGGGCATTTATCATAGGGAGCACATTGGAATCGATTTGTTCATCGTCAAGACTCCAATTCTTATTCAAAGAATCGTGATTTTGCTTGTCGATACAATCATGCTGGCCGCATGCGTCATTCTGGTGTACTACGGATTTAAAAATATGCCATTCGCAAGAATGCAAAGGCCGCTCACTTTGCCGTTTACGAATGGAGCGTTGTATGGCGTTGTTCCAATCAGTTTCATATTGATGTCCATTCGTACAGCTTTCAATATTATGCAAGATATTGTTGTGTTGTACGACAGTACGGAAATGCAAGAGAGGGATAGCTGATATGTTGGGATTCTTTCTTGCTTGGGTAGTATTGTTGCTGACAGGTATGCCTATTACGTTCACTATTATCATTGTTAGTTTGATTTACATGCTTCAGAATGGCGGGATTATGTTGGCCGCGCAGAGAATTGTTGCCGGAGTGGATTCATACACATTGCTCGCGGTGCCGTTTTTCATTTTCAGTGGGAATTTGATGAATGCAACAGGGATTACCGATCGGATTTTTAAATTCGCAAAGAAAATGGTAGGCCATATCCCTGGTGGATTGGGGCATGTTAATATTCTCGCTAGCCTCTTATTCTCAGGTATGTCGGGATCCGCACATGCAGATGCCGGAGGGCTCGGCCAGATTGAAATTCAAGCAATGCGGGACGAGGGGTATGATGATGGCTTCAGTGGAGCAATTACAGCTGCCTCGAGTGTCGTAGGACCACTTATGCCTCCAAGTATTCCATTGGTTATCTATGGGGCTATAGCAAGTGTTTCGGTTGGGAAACTATTTATGGGTGGTGTGGTCCCGGCTCTTCTAGTTTCATCTGCTCTCATGCTGTATGTATATTTCTATTCAAAAAAACGCGACTACAAGGTATACCCAAAAGCAAACTATAAGGAACGTGGAAAAGCATTTATCAACGCACTTCCCGCTTTATTGACTCCAGCAATTATCATTGCCGGTATCTTTTCCGGTATCTTCACGCCTACTGAAGCTGCGGCAGTAACTTCGTTGTATGCGTTGGTACTCGGTATATTTGTCTATGAGTCGTTCAATATCAGAATGCTTCGAAAGATTCTCAAGGACACCCTCAGCAACGCGGCAGTGATCGGATTCTTGACTGCGGCTATTTCCATGATGGGATATGTCTTGGCAAGGGAACAGATTCCACAGAAGATCGCCGAATTCTTCCTTACCTACACTTCCCACCCGATAGTATTCCTCTTGGCTGTCAATGCTTTGCTACTCGTACTGGGAACGGTAGTTGAAACAATGGCGATCATTCTATTGGTAGTACCGATCTTGGTTCCTGTTGCCATGCAACTTGGCATCGATCCGGTTCATTTTGGAGTTGTTGTGACAATGAATATGATGATTGGTATTCTCACACCGCCCATGGGTGTCTCATTGTTTGTGGTAGCCAAGGTTGGCAATATTCCCTTCAAGACTCTTTCACGGGCGATTATTCCGTTCTTCATACCATTGTTCGCGGTATTGTTCCTCCTCATGATATTTCCAGACCTGGTTATGTTTCTACCGAATCTCATGGACTGATTGTAGGAAGTTGCAGAAGCAGAAAAGTGTTCAACATTGTCGAATAGGGGGAGGAGTGCGTGGAAAAGTTGAGGAATTTATTTTCACTTCATCAAAAGGTCGCCATTGTAACTGGTGGTAATACCGGATTGGGTTATGATATTGCATGCGCTCTTGCAGAATTTGGTGCAATCGTTGCAATCACATCAAGAACACTCGACAAAGCCGAAGCAGTCGCACATGAGATTTCCTCACATTATGGAACAGAAGTGGTGGGTGTGCAACTTGATCAAACGGAATATTCGAGTTGCCAGCGTATGTCGGATACGGTTCATGATCGGTTTGGGCGTATCGATATCCTGTTCAACAACGCCGGTGGTGGTTCGGGGAAAGGAGAATGTGATTTTCTGAAACGGGATCCACAGCTAATTAGGAACATGATAGAGAGCAATCTTGTAGGTCCCCTCTTCTGTAGTCAAACTGTTGGTCGGTATATGGTGGAACAGTGTGCTGGTTCTATTATCAACATGGGCTCTATCGCAGCTTTGGTAGGAAGAACTCGAAAGATATACCATGATACCTACAAAATGGAACAACCTATTGAATATGCCGCAGCAAAAGGTGGTGTGTTGGGTTTCGCCAAGGATCTCGCTGCCTATATGGCTCCATTCGGAGTTCGGGTAAATGTGATCTCTCCTGGTGGTTTTGACAAAGGTGAACTATCTCAGGACTTCGTAAAAGCCTATGCAACTTTAACTCCCCTTGGGCACATGGGAGTGATGCATAAGGAAATTTTGGGAGCTGCCCTTTTCCTCGCCTCCGAGGCATCTTCCTATGTGACTGGACAGAATCTGGTTGTCGATGGAGGATTCTCCACATGCAAGTGAAGTATGATTCATTGAAAGTGCTCGTCGTGGGGTGCGGATCAATCGGTAGACGCCATATGCAGGTTTTGACAGAAATCGGGGTAACTCAGATTGCAGGATGCGATTCTTCATCCGTTCAACGTGAACAGATAAGAAAACTCTTTCCTGAAGTCAATCTTTATACAAACTATGGCCAATCTCTTGACGAATGGGCTCCCGACGCAGTCTTCATTCTCACACCAACAGCGATGCATCTCTCCATGGCAACGGAAGCGCTGGTTCACAATGCACATGTATTCATAGAAAAGCCTCTGTCGAATACATCGATCGGAGTAGATGAGTTGGAAGACTTAGCAGCAAAGAAGAATCTGAAAGTCATGATAGGGTTCTGTTTCCGATATCATGAAGTCATATTACGGGCGAAAAAATTTGTTGAAGAGGGAGCAATCGGACGAATTATCAATATACGTGCACATATGGGTGAGCACTTCCCTACAGTTCAGCCGAACTACCTGAATATGTATTATGCAAAATATTCCGGTGCATTCGAGTTGGTTCACGATTTGGATCTCGCAATATGGCTTGCCAATCAATCGGTGGAAGAAACATATGGAGTATTTGGATCCTATAGCGATATCGGTATTGAAGCTCCCGATTCAGTAGATCTTTTATTGAAATTTGAGGATAGACTTGTCTCAAATATCCATCTGGATTTTTTCCAAAAACCCAGAAGACGTTCTCTTGAGATAATTGGTACCACAGGTATTGTAATCGTTGAGTTCTCGACTTGGGAAAAAGCTTCACTTGCCTATTATGCGGAAGAAGCTGGAGAATGGATCACACAAGAATTCTCAACAAAGAGAAATGACATGTTCAGGGATGAGGACACAGAATTTTTACAAGCTATTCTTACGGATAAGCCAATTTCCTGTTCAATTGCAGAAGCACTGAAATCGATAGAAGTGATTGAACAGGTTTATAGACCGATTGTTTGATTCTAATATTCAACTTATTCACTATTCCTGAAAGATCGGGTGTAGCCATTGTCTATCAACTTTCTCATTTGTAACACATGGTCCTTAATTTCTACGGATAACTCATGTTCATTTTCCTGATTACCAAAAAATTCCCACATATTATTGGCAGCTATCGAAAGGTGTTTCCGTATCTTGGTTAGATCGTTGCCGCATCGAGTGTCGTGATCATCTAGAGGAATCCGAGAAAATATAACGCATCTATTCGATTTCTTTTCCATCAATTATCACCACTATCCCAATTCCATCGGGATATATGAATGATGCTTGACAGGAAAGAGTATGATTGATTATAATAGCAGTTGTCTGACAATCCTACAATAAATGCAATGCAACAATTTAAAGTGTGTCCTTTTTGTTGTGCGAAGGAGAATTTACGTGAGTAATTCATGGTTAGAAGGAATTATACCGCCTTTGATTACACCGTTTGACCAACAAGGAAATCTTGATGAAAAATTAATTCGTGATGAAATCGCTGTATTGTTGAAGGCAAATATCAACGCTATCAGTCCTGGTGGGAGCACCGGTGAAGGTGCTACACTTGACGATGAGGAACTTGTTCGGATTATTACGATTATTCGTGGAATTGATCAGAATATCCCGATTATTGCTGGTGTAATCCGTAACAGTACGCGGGCAGCGATTAGGACAGCACTTTGTGCAAAAGAGGCAGGAGCCAATGCGCTTATGGTTACTCCAGTTTCATACAACGTATTGGTACCGGACGATGAAGGCAACTATGCTTTTTACCAAGAAATTGCGTCGCAGGTCGGATTGCCAATAGTTATTTACAATGTTGTTCCACAAAACACCATAAGTGCATTTTTATTCCAAAGATTACTTGATATTCCAGAAGTTGTTGGAATAAAGCAATCGGTTGGAGGTATTTCTTCATTCTATGAGATGAAGATGGAGTGTGGGGATAAAGGAAAGATATTTAGTGCGACCGATGAAATGTTGTACTCAACGTTTGAACTCGGTGCCGACGGTGCAATTTCTGCAATTTTGACTGTATTTCCCGAATTGTGTGTAAGTTTGTGGAAAATGGTAAAGGAAAGCCGCCTGGAAGAGGCGTTAGCGATTCAGGATAGGCTCTATTTCACTTGGAAAACCATCGCAGGAAACCAATTTCCTATTCGTATCAAGTATGCCTTGGAACTATTGGGAAGAACTCCTGGGTATCCTAGGAGTCCGATATGCCATCTTTCGAAGGAGGAGAAGGATAAAATCAAAAGTGCAATGGCCTTGGCGGGATTTATAAATTTTCCTTGATTGAAATTAACTAGTCTGAATACTGTCCACGTGCCATTTGTTCCATATCTGCGCGGGCAGTAGCCAAATGGGCTTGCATTGCATCAATGCAAGCCTTTTGGTCGTGTCTTCGTAGTGCATCGAGAATTACCCTATGTGGAGTATACGTATTGATCATACGTCCATCGATTTTCATCATTGCATATCGAAAAATTAATAATTCCTCCTCTATATGTTTGTTGATTTCAATCAGTATTTGATTTTTTGCCTCTTCGCATATGATTCGGTGAAACTCTTCATCCAGTTCGGCAAGTCGTTTATAATTGCTCGTATCGCCCATCAGATCCTCAAATTCAAATAAATTAGATTCTAGAGCTGAAAGACCCTCTTTAGTGATTCGTTGGGCGGCATTGCGTATAGCAAGTGTTTCCAGTGCTTCACGGATCTCTAGCAGGTCGTCATATTGGACTTTGTGTTGTGAGAACCATTGTTCCCTGAATGCCGAGGAGTCATTCATCAACGGACTTGATACAAATGCACCACGCCCAGGTTTGATTGTAATGATTCCTTGTGCTTGCAATAGCCTATAGGCTTCCCGTAATGAAGAACGGGCCACATCAAGTTGTTGGCAAAGCGCATATTCGGTCGGGAGTTTGGCCCCATACCCGAGTGATTCCTCTTTGATGAACTCATTCAATTTATTCACGACTTGATTGACTACAGTCACTTTTTTTATTGGCTCCATCTTTTTAACTCCAATGTGTCGCTGATTATTGTTACTAAAAATTGTATACAGAAAAAATTTTCCATTATTATACCACTTCATCATATCAGGTAATATTCCGGTGCTCTATAGAATTTTTTCGAGTGTATATATCTTTTCCGCTTTTTGTGGGAATCCATCAAATTGCTATCCAGTCAGACAAATTGTAATAAAAATTTCTAATTGACATCTAGAAAAGTTATGATATCCTAAAGTAGGATGTCAGACAATCTTACAAAAGATACTAATTCTTAAAAGAATTGGACTAGGAGTGAACGATGGATTTGCAGAAAAAATTGGGAAAAGTGTTGTTGCCTTTGGTAACACCTTACGGGAAGGGAGAGGAAGTCGATTATGATACGTATGCAAAACTGATTGAATACCTAATCAAGAACGACTTGTGTGATACATTTATTGTGACTGGCACAACCGGAGAAGCGAGCCTGTTGACCTTTGATGAGCGAGTACAACTTATGCAGACGGCAGTAGAAGCCGTCGCAGGACGGAAGCCTATCGTCGCCGGTACCGGTTGTGCTTCGACTAAAGAAACGATAGCACTGACAAATAAAGCTTACGATCTGGGTATCGAGACCTGCATGGTAGTCTGTCCTTTTTACAACAAACCGACACAGGAAGGTATCTTCAACCATTTTAAAACCTTGGCGGAACATACAAAAGCAAATATCCTCTTGTACAATATTCCTATATTCGTAGGGGTAAATATGGGCTCCGAAATTGTTGGCCGATTGGCAAAGATTTCCAATATCGTTGGAATTAAGGATGAGGCTGGAGTGAATCCGACCCAAGTCACTGATTATTATCTTGCTACGAAGGATATCAGACCAGACTTCATCATCTACAATGGTGATGACATTATGCTTCTACCTACAATCGTACAGGGAGCAATGGGAATCGTAAGTGGTGGAGCCCATATCTTTGGTCATGAAATCAAAAGGATTTTCCAATTGTTCGAGGTTGGAAAGAATAAAGAGGCTCTGGACCTTTTTATACCACTGTACCGATTTTGTCGAAGTTGCGGACAAAACGGCAGGATTCTTCCAAATTCAATTATGCGACCAGCCATAGAACTGATTACCGGAATACAGATTGGTCCAGCACGAAGTCCTCTCGCTCCTATTACCAATGATGAGCTGACAGAACTGAAAAGTGTATTGAAAGAAGTTGGAAAACTATAACCACCAGAAGATTGGTAACGGATATTTCCGTTACCAAGTCCAACAAACGATGTGAGGAATTTATGAGAAACAATACACCCATCCTGTTGGGGGCGGGAGATTTTGTGCAAGGTCCTGGAGTATTGCACGAATTGGGACGGATAGTGCAGAAATATGGTACACATGCATTGATTGTGGCTGGGAAGACGCCATGGGAAAAAGTCGGTTCCGTAACGGTAAACAGTCTGCAAGCCGCTGGGGTTGGTTTCGAATTGCACGAATTCAGTGGATATTGTTCCGACACTACAACGGATGAAGTTGCACGGAAGGCAAAGGCCATGTCAGCGGACGTGATTGTTGGAATTGGTGGTGGTAAATGTTTGGATACGGCAAAATGGGGTTCTGAGAAAGCCAAATTGCGTGTAGTCACTGTTCCGACAAGTGTGGCGACCTGTGCTGCATATGTTTCGCTATGTGTTCTGTATGACGATACCGGTTCGACAATAAAATCTGTTTTTACTGAACGTGAAGTAGGTGCGGTAGTTCTCGATACTGAGTTGATTGCCACCAATTGTCCGTCACGAATGTTCGCATCGGGAATCGCAGATGCCCTTGCAAAGGAGCCTGAACTCTATTTCAGCATCCGCTATTCATCCGATTGGGAGAAATCGGTATTGCCTGATATAGGATTCGAGATTGCTTCATTCAATACAAGGCGATATTTTTCGCAAGGCGAATCGGCATTGAATGCAGTCAAATCAAATACGTTGACCATGGATGTCGAGGATATCGCATGTGCCAACATCGCGCTCACCGGTATGGTCTCCTGCCTTGCAAGCGGGGGGAAGCAACTGGCTATCGCCCATTCGATTTACGACTGCATAGCGACACATTTCAAACCACAACGGGCAGCTTTTTTGCACGGTGAGATTGTCTCATGCGGAATTCAAGTCCAAATGGCAGTAAATGGCTATGGAGAAGATCGTATAGCAGAAATGGTAACATTTTTAAACCAGATAGGGACTCCAACTTCTTTGCGGGATATTGGAGTTGAGCCAACCGACGGAAATCTACGGATTATTTTAGAGTATGTATTCCAAAACATGGGTATTGTAGATTCACACTTAAAGGATTTGATTGAAAAACAAATCGAACGCATCTCATAGAGGTGATTCGATAGTGTCTAAAGAGTCATGAGGAGGTTTATGATGACAAAAAGAAGGCATGTGATTTTCTTAGTAGCTTTGGTTCTTGTACTTATCGGGGGTACAATGAATCTCTCGGCAGAAAATGTCGTGAAGATTGCTTTTACCGATCCACCGACACTGAAGATTGGTGATATGCAGATATATCATCCGTCCTACGCTGCAATGTTGGCTTTCAAAGGTGCATTTGAGAAGTATACTTCAGGGCGTTACACGGTGGAACTCTATCCCTATGGGACGTTGGGTGATGCAGCCTCCAACCTTGAACAGATACTGTCCGGGGTAACCCAGGGTGCAACTCCAGCTGATGGTGCTTTGGCTCCATTCTATAAGAATATCCAAGTATTCTCGATTCCTTACCTGTTTGATTCAGCCTTGACAGCCTACGATATTCTCGACGGCCAATTCGGTCGAAATCTATTCGACGACATGGCAAAGAAAGCTGGTTTTCGCGTGATTGCATCCTATGATAATGGGGGATACCGAAACTTTTCCAACAGCAAGAGGGAAATCCAGTCGGCTTCGGACATGAAGAACCTGAAGATTAGGACGATGGACATCCCCGTACATATGGAAATTGTAAAAGCATTAGGCGCATCCCCGACACCCATCGCATTCATGGAGCTCTATAGTGCATTGCAAACAGGTGTTGTCGATGGACAGGAAAATTCTGCTGTCACTATTTTGGGAGCGTCGTTGAATGAAGTACAGAAGTATGTCACGCTGGATGGGCACCTTCTTGGACTTGCTTTCCTAGTAGTTGGTGAAGATTGGTTCCAGGGCTTGTCTCCAGCAGATCAAGAGTCTGCGCTACGGGCAGGTCGTGAAGCATCGTTTGCCGCTCGCGGAACGGTCCGGTATGCTGAATCCTTGGCCATTAAAACCCTTCAAGAGGTCGGGGTCCAAGTGTATTCCCCCACACCGGAACAAATGGAGACTTTCAAGGTTGCCCAGACCAACGCAGTGGCATGGTTGAAAAACAACATCGATGGAAAATTGGTAGACGAACTGGTTGCTGTGGTTGAATCCGGATCTGTTGGTCAAGGTCGGCCTGCGTTGGTTTCACAACCTACGACTGCCCAGACACCAAATGCCGCAGCATCGACTCCTGCTCCAACAACTACTCCTGCCACAGCTCTTCCGGCACAAGATGGTGGAACTTCCGCAGGTATGGTGATTCTGTACTTGTTGATCGGTCTTGTAGTAGGAGGTGGGGTTGCCATGATTGTCCTGAAGAGATCCAAGAAATAAATTGTTGACAAAGAAGAAACAGGCTGCCATACAATTGACGGTAGCCTGTTCGTTCGGAGGACTTTCATGACTATCGTGCTGCGTTATTACCTTAAATTCCTGTATTACCTTGATATAGTCGTAAAATGGTTCTGTACTTTCGTTGCAGGACTTATGGCAGCTGTTGTCCTTTTACAGGTTGTCTCGAGATATCTACCGATTCCAACACCACCGTGGACTGAAGAATTGGCTCGATATCTTATGATCTATATGGCTTTCATCGGAACAAGCACCGGAATCCGAAAATGGAACAATATTTCTGTTGATTTCCTGCTTATGAAACTTCCACCAAAAATATATCGAATCGTGCTTATGCTTATGCAGATAGTGATACTTTGTTTGGTTACCTACCTGGGCATCCTCGGGTTACGGGTATTTCCGCGTGTGGGGTTACGACAACTGAGTGCGACAATGGGGTTTCCGATGTTGGTACCCCAGTCTGCAATTGTCATCGGATGCTTTCTCATGGCCCTGCAGTTGGTGGGTGTACTTTTGCAGCCAATCGTTAAGGAGGAAAATCGTGTTTGAATTCACCATTGCGACCATTATTCTCATGGTCACTATCATCATCGGTTTCCCGATTGCTTTTGCCATTGGTGGCACGACTCTTATCTATATGGTGCTAACGAATCCAGTGAATATCACCATCATGCCAATGCGGATGTTCTCAGGTGTGAACTCCTTCACATTAATGGCTTTGCCATTGTTTATGCTAGCGGCTGAAATCATGATCAAGACAGGGATATCGACTCGAATGTTTGATTTTGTCCGTATCAGATTAGGAAAATATCGAGGTGGATTGGCCTACGTGAATATTGTTGCCAGCACCGTCATGGGGAGTCTCTCGGGAGCAGCTTTGTCAGATATTGCTGGACTTGGACATGTGGAAATCGAGGCCATGCGGGAAGAGGGGTATGATAATGCATTCGCTTGTTCTATCACCGCTGCATCCTCAATTCAAAGCCCCCTTATTCCACCAAGCAATATTGCGATACTTTACGCAGGAGTCATGTCATTATCTGTCGGTGCTGTTCTCTACGCTGGTTTCATCCCTGGATTGATGATTGCTCTTTCCCAGATGCTCTATGTGAAATTGAATGCCAAGAGGCTTAATTTGCCTAAACATGAGAAGCAGTACACGAAAGAAGAACGGCGTAAATATACACGAGATGGGTATATTGCTCTTGCAATGCCGGCTATTATCCTTTTGGGAATCACACTCGGAATATTCACTCCCACTGAGGCTGCCGCAGTTGCAGTGTTCTATGCCCTTGCAGTTGGTGTGTTTGTGTTCAAGAATTTAAAAATCAAGCAAGTTACAGAGGCTTTATGGACTTCGGCACAAAGTACCGCAAACTTGTTCTTAATCATTGCCCTTTCTTCTGTGTTTGCTTGGGCTATCGGTGTCGAGAAGATACCCGATCAACTTGCATCCGGTCTGCTGGGTTTGACAAGCAATAGATATGTAATTCTACTCGTAATGAATTTCATGCTGATTATAATCGGCATGTGGATGGAGACTGGAGCTGCAATCATGCTATTTGCACCGATTCTAGCACCGATTGCATACAAAATGGGAGTAGATCCCTTGCATTTTGCAGTCATGATGTTGGTGAATCTCACGGTCGGACTAATAACTCCTCCAGTCGGTGTGGTTTTGTATGCAACGGCCGCCGTTGGAAAGGAAAAGTTTGAGAATGTTGTCAAAGCAACAATGCCGTTCATTATCATGGGGTTTGTTGTCGTACTGGTTGTAACGTATTATCCCCCTTTGGTTCTTTTTGTTCCAAAGTTGTTGGGTTTTGCATAAATCACACTTGTAATTGCTCAACAATTTTTTGATCGAATCGGGTTTGGCGATGATTTTTATCGTTAATTCATCAGCTTCATTGATGAGTCATGACCACCGGCATAGCCGGTGGCTTGCTGTCAGCCCTGTAAGGGCCTGATACCGGCAGCAGCTAAAGCTGCGTTTCACAACAGCATCCATTGC
>PGXW01000023.1 GCA_002839355.1 Spirochaetae bacterium HGW-Spirochaetae-2 | reverse complement strand
CTTTATGTGCGGAATTGTATCAGACGATCAAATGGTCTTGTTGTACGGAACGGCGGTCTTGAATAACGGAATCACGGTCTTGTTCGCGCGGAAAAATCAAAAGTTCAAGCTGCTGCCCCAACCATATGCCGCATTGCTCTATGACAAGTCCTCATTGTTCGCAGGGAAGTTGCACGCATTGCTCTGTCGGAACTGGAGACATCGTGAAAAGGGTCGTGATTTCTACGATTACCTCTGGTATCTGTCAGAAGGGATTCCTGTCAATATCTGGCATCTTGAGGCGCGTATGCGACAATCCGGCCATTGGACCGAAACAGGACCGCTTCAAATCCGGACGGTACAGGAATTATTGTTGCGACGGTTCGAGAATCTGGATTTTCAGCAAGTCAAGCGGGATGTGGTGCCCTTCATAGCCCATCCAGCCTCGCTTGATATCTGGAGTAGGGAATTCTTCAGTGCGATCACATTGGAAAAATTGAAGGGATAACCAAGTACATGGTGCCAGGTTCTGGGAGCCAGGCGAACGGTAGCTGATACTCCGAGGGCCAGGCGTGTGCTTCCGATCGCAATGTTCGCCGAACTTTGGCTGACCTTCATAGTCTCGGCGCATAGGTGGTCCATGCGTCGAGAAATCGGAGAAAATCCCCTGCAGACCGCTCGCAGTCGCTATCGGTACATGTTGCTGCCAACAACGCGTTGTTGAGGAATTCCTCGAACTCCCGCCTATCATGGTGGTCCACAAAATATTTTGCTCCAGCTATACTGGATGAGATGATCTTGAAATCGAGATCATCCCGGGTGAAATAGGCGAGAAAACTTCCGGCAGAATTCGGGTTGATATTGAGGATCTTGAATTTGGCCCGTGCATACTTGAATCGTATGATATCCTGGCGATGCCTTGTCCAGAATCCCGTGTTCCGTTTTGGTGGTAGATGCAACAATGTAAGATTCTTGTCGAAGAAGAAGGGAAAGCCGGCGTATCGGGCATTGATTACATAATCATCATCCTCCCCACGGGTACCGAACGGATCGAAGGGCACCGTTTGGAATAGTTTCCTGGAAAGGACCATATTGCCACCGAATGCCACCGTACACGGAGTCAATTCACCAGGTGCTTCGATTTCCAGAAGTACATTTTCGTTGAACAACTGATCCTTCGGCCAATCCTGAAGTGTGAAGGTCGATTGCCCGTCATAGTATTTTTTGCCCGATTCATCCATAACAGCGCCGGTTTTCCCCAAGATGGAGAAATCTCCGAATACTTCATCCATGTGGAGCAACGCTTGGCGATGATACTGGGGATCGATACATTCGTCGTCATCGATCATGACCACGGTATCGAATCCGTGGACCAATGCGTACAATAGGCCCATGTTGCGTATTGCCCCATAGCTGTGCATCGAAATCGTATGCATATACGCCTTTGGGAACCCGACTTTTTCAAGGCAAGTCCTGATATGATCAATATCCTTCGCAGTGCAAATGCGTATATCAAGATAAAATTCTGCGGCAATTTGAGCAACTCGACATTCGATTTGTGGTGCCACCGGGGCGGGAAACAAGATGATCGGGTCGGGATACGACACTTCCTGCAAGTTTTGGAGCGTTCGACGCAAGGTTCCCTCTTCCTGGATGGGAGTGGGATGATCGAAGATTTTCCATGAATTGATGTCGGGTGTGGACCAATAGGTAGGTATGATCATACAGTTGGGCATAGTGTCTCCTTGTTATGCAATGTGTTATTCTTTTGATATGCCGGCGGCGAATCCTCGTTCGAGATATTCATGGAATATGAGGTAGAAGAGGATCATCGGGATGGTTCCAATGACCAATGCGGAAAATTGTAGCCCGTAGTCGCGGGACATCCCTCCTGCGAACGAGTTGATTCCGACGGGTAGGGACCTGATCGCTGTCTTGCTGGTGAGTGTCAGGACCAGAACGAATTCGTTCCAATTGCTCAGGAATGTGTAGATGAACATCGTCGCTATTATCGGAGTGGCTACCGGTACAATAATATACTGGAATATCTGCATGTATGTCGCACCATCGATAAGGGCAGCCTCCTCCAGGGAATCCGGGATACCTTTCAAATACCCTGTCGCCAAGTACACGGCGAATGGAAGACCGAAAGCAATATAAGGGATTATCACACCAAGGCGGGTATTACCGATCCCTATATACGTTTCCAGTACGAACAGGGGCACGATTACCGAATGGACGGTTATGAGCAGACCCAACGTATACAACGCAAAGAAGAATTTGGATATCCTGTAATTGAATTTGGCAAACGTGTATCCGGAGCCGAGAGCGAATAGCGTCGTTGTCGAAGTCGCTATGACGGAATAGAAGATGCTGTTCATGAAATAGACCCCGAGACTCCCCTGGGTCCAAGCTCTGCGAAAGTTCTCCATATACCAGGTCCGAGGTAGTCCCAACGGATTTCTGACGATTTCGGCATGCGGTTTGAATGAGCTGGTCAACAGCCATAAAAGTGGAGTGATGGCCAATATGGTGAAGAGTACCATGATGGAGTATGCAAAAATCTTCCAGGGCACCAACGATTTTCTTACAGGCATGTGCAGTATCTCCTCTACCCGTTCCGACGTTCGATTCGTCTTGTGAAGAATTGCAATATGAGTATGAGGCCTACACTCAATAGGATGATGATTATCGAAGCGGCACTACCGAATCCGTATTTGTAATATTTAAATGTATTCACATACATGTAGATCGCTATGACTTCGGAGAAATGAGCCGGACCACCGCCGGTCATGGCATAGATGAGGTCGAAAGCCTTCAAGCTGCCCGATATGGCGAAAATGGCAGTTGTGGCTATGACCGGGAACATGCTGGGAAGAATGATTCTACGCAGCGTCTGTCCCTCCGAAGCACCATCGATTTGAGCCGCTTCAATAATCGATGGAGAAATTTTTTGTAGATTTGCCAGATAGATGACCATGTAGGTTCCGGTATGCATCCACAATAGAACAAACAGGATCGGAACTATGGCCAGATTCTTCTGTTCGAACATGCCTATGACATATCGGGGATTCTCGGTGATTATCCTTATGAAGGCTGTGAATATACCGGAGGCGGAGAAAATCTGGTTCCATAGGAGAGCTACGACGACCGACGAGATGGTGATCGGGAGAAAAATCATGGTTTGGAAGAATCTTCCGCCGCTAACCATCCTGCGATGCAATATATAGGCGAATATGAACCCAAGGGGAATTTGTCCGAGGACTGAAATGAACACGATCAGAAGATTGTTGCGTAAGCCGTGGAGAAAGATGGAATCGGAAAGGATATCGATATAGTTTTTCATCCCAACGAATTTTGGTGTCCCGTATCCCGACCACTCGGTAAAACTCAATGAAACGCTGTAGACAACCGGGAACATGATTACCAGTAGGAATACTACGAGGCCTGGTGTGGTCAATAGCCAATAACTGTATCGTTTTCGGAATTTGTTATGCATTGTCTTCCTTTCGCATAAGGCTCTCCAAAAGGGTAAACCACGCCGATGCAACATACAATCGGCATGGTAGGGTGGAATACCTAATTTCCGCGATCGATCTCGTCGACCATCGTCTCAAGCTCGTCCGCCACTTGTTGCGGGGTCTTGTTCCCAAACATCATCTGCTGCAGATTGTTGTTGAACACACCGATAGGTTCTGCTCCGATTACGGCATCGAGCACATACCCCATGGGAGCTTTCGCCGCATATTGGATCAGCTTTTGGATCATGGGATCGGCTCCTTTCGGGGTATCCAGATTATAGGCGGGAAGGCGTCCGTGCCTTTGCCTGATTGCCGAACCTTCAGGCCCCGAGTAGAACCATATCCATTTCCAAGCGGCTTCGGCTTGCTTTTCATCCAGTTTCGCATTCATGCCGAAACCTTGCCCGGCAGTTGCCGAGGTGGACCCACTCTCGCCCGCCTGATTCGTTATGTCGGGAAAGGATTCGAGTGTCACGTAGGCTTTCTGGCTATCGGTCAATTCACCGACCAATTGGTTCACTGTCCATCCGCCATCGATCAGGTACACGGCGCGTTCGTTGACAAAATCGTCAAGACCCTGTCCATAGGCGAGCTGGTTTACCCCTGGTGAAAACATATTCTCGTCATGCAATTGCTTGATAATCTCCAAGGATCTTACAAAACGCGGTTCACTGAAGGAGGCCTTTCCTGCCAACGCCGCATCGAACCACTGTAAACCACAAGTCCTTTCCGCAATCATGCCGGCGAAACAAGACTGCATCGCCCAATCGTCCTTGTTGGCCATCGCCAGGGGAATGAGACCTGCCTTGCGGATAATCTCACCTTGTGCCAGCAATTCATCCATCGTCTTCGGGAGGGTGAGGCCCAATTGTTCCAGCAGCTTGTTGTTTGTATACATGATCGATGTGATGCTGATATCCTCCGGCAGTTCCCATATTTCTCCATTCTTTCCCTGTGGTTGCATCGCCATCGATGCGAATTCGTCTTCGTGTCCCTGCAACCATGGCCTGAGGTCTTTCACCAACCCTGCCGATGTCACTTGGGCTGTCCGTTTCCCGGGATACAACAGGATGATATCGGGGAGTTGTCCCGACATCGCCAAGGTTTGGAGCTTGTTGTGGAACGATTCGCCATAACCGAATTCGAATGTCAACTCGATGTCCGGATACTGCTTGGAAAAGGCATCCACCAGCTCCTGGAAATTTGGTGCGGTAGTCTTATCTGTCTGGTCCAAATAATGATAGACCGATAGGGAAATCTTATCTGGGCCAGATTGCCCGGCGGCCTCCTCCCTTTGCGCTCCGGCAAACATCACTGCTGGTACCAGCAACAGCAACATGCCGATGAGCAACCCATAGCGTGTGGTTCTCATTGCTTTCTTCCTCCTTTCGTGCTACTTCCTCCATACGGAGGACTATGTTTCATTCATGAAAAATAGCGGTTTCAACCGACTTTTCTCAAAGTGGTCCAGTGGTTCCAGGTTCATGAAGACTGTATCCAGAACCAGTGCGGCGGCACCGAACGATACCGCATGGTACCCAAGTGTCGATAATTTGATTGAGTGGTGCAGTTCTCTTCCCTTCAGTGAATTCAAGTCAATTTCCTGATGCAGCAGATCAATGATGAATGATGCGAACTGCTCGGTGTCTCCTCCGATGAAGATAGTGCTGACATCCAATACATTAGTAAGGAATGCGACATGTGAGCACAATTCCTTGATGTAGGCCCGCAACGCGGCGGGGTTTTCGGTGATATCCCAAGTCGAATCGGGTGAGGGGAGGGCAATTTGTTCGCAACTCGAAGGATCGATATTGAGCATGCTGCGGAATTCGCCCGAAGACCACTGGGACCCATGGTATATTTTTCCATTGAATCCCATACCAATACCGATTGTCGGGCGTGGGCGTCCTACATCGTCATGATAGTGCTTCCAGAACTCGATCAGGATAAAGAGGAAATTCTTCAATTGTTTTCGTCTATGCTGAACCACTTCACCCCACGCTCCGCAATTGGCATCATTTTCCAGGAGTATCGGAAAATCATACTTGCCTTGAATGCTTTTTCCAAAATCGAACGGTTTTTCGAATTCCAGGGAAATGGATTTGATGATGATCTGTTTTTCTGTGTCCACTATTCCCGAGAAGCCGATACCGATTCCCAATAGCGGCCTGTCTAGAAATACAGTTTCAGCAACAAGGTGGCTAACAAGCTCGTCGAAGTCTTGAATAAAGTTTTCCGAACTGAACCCTTGGGGAACGGTATTGGAATAGAGGATATTGCCCTCTATATCGATTGCCAAGGCTGTATATGAATCGGAACGCAACTCTATTCCCATGATATAGAACCAATCTTTGTTCAATCTGAGTTCGGTCGCTTTTCTTCCGCCTTTCGGCCCCGCCTCGATAATCGAACCTTCTTTCAGCACGTGATATCGAATGAGTTCCTCGACAATTTGCGTCATGGATGATTTGTTCATGTCCAAGGATTTGGCAATCGCAGCGCGGCTCATGGGACCGTTGACCCACAATTCCCGTATTACTCGGGAAGAATTGATTATCCGTGTTCTTCGGGGAATCGGCAAAGGGACCTCCATAAGTTGGTATGTTTTTGTACCAACCTATGAGTATTTTACGCCTTGCCAATCCAGTTGTCAATAATTATTCGTACCACGTGCCTGGCACCGATATTCAATTTTGTATACAAAAAGGTAAAACGGTGCCAGGCACCATCGAAGATACTATTGTATCGGTCTATCCACGGCGCGCGAGCGCAGGGTGCGCAACTCGCCGTTCTCGAGGTGGGTGTAGATGGCCCGCTCGATGCATTGGACATCCTTGCTCCTGAGGCAGTCGAGGATCTGCAGGTGTTCGGTGCACACCTCGCGCATGATCGCCTCGTTGCGCTTGGAGAAATTCTCGGCCTGGTAGCGCATGCGCAACGAGATATTGTTGATCTTTTCGATCGTCTCCAGCATCAAATCGTTGTCGATATGCTTGAAGAACAGCATGTGGACATTCTCGTCCGTTGCGATATAGAGGTCCCGCTCGAAATTATTCTCCAAGAGCGTGCGGACATCGTTCTCCAGCTTGCAAATATCCGCTTCGATATCGTACTGGGCCGTCGTCTTGGCGGCGTAGGGCTCGATAAGCTTGCGCATCTCCCAGATATTGAGGATATCCTTTTGGGTGACCTCGACCACCATTGCTCCCCGGTTGGGGATCAGGGTGAGCAGTCCGGCACTCTCCAAGCGGATAAAGGCCTCGCGGATCGGCGTCGAACTGACACCATACTCGCGGGCAATCCTATCGATCGGTATGATTTCCCCCGGCTGGTAGTCGTTGCTCAGCACTGCATTGCGTATCTTGTTGAATATCTGATCGCGGACAGGAACGATCAACGACTTCTTCTTTACCATTCAGGGACTCCTCATCCAGTGGTCTATAAACTTACATACGTTACTTTCCTTCGGTCCAAGCGGTGTGTGGCGGCGTTCGTGTCGAATCGGATATCTTGCTATCCTCTTCTCCTTGGCCTAGCCACACTCCACTTACACTCGAAGTCAACTGACAAGTCTTTAGCTTTACAGACCACTAGCACACAGTATAGGACAAAATTGTGAATTTTCAAAGAACAATACATTTCCGACCCGCCAGGCGAACTTATGAAATTTCTGCTTGCAAAATCGGGTGTAGTACTATAGTATCACCACATCATATAGGATGTCTAATACAAAATATATGATATATGCTATTCTGTATATATGGATATGGGAAGGTGAAAGCGTCAATGCCTCAAAAAGATTCCGGGAAACGGGGTTCCAGGCAGACGGTTTTATATATTCGAGAGGAGGAGACTTATGAGAAAATGGAGATTGGCACTCGTAGCGATACTGCTGCTGGGTTGTACATTCGGGATGCTGTTCGCCTCGGGCCAGAAGGAACCGGCCGGCGTCAAGACCCCGGAAAGCGGGAAGAAGATCCTGTACGTCGCCTACGACCGGGAACTTGATGTACTCAATCCGTTCACCAGCCAGATGTTGTGCGACTTGCAGCACAACGTGAGCGAAGGTTTGATCATCACGAACGACAAGAACGAATTCATCCCCGTCCTCGCGAAGGAAATTCCAACCTTCGAGAATGGTGGAGTCGTCAAGAACGCCGACGGCACCTACGACATGACCTGGCACCTGCATGAAGGCGTCCTGTGGCACGATGGCGTGGAATTCACCGCCGAGGATGTCAAGTTCACCCTGGATTTCGTGCACAATACACCTGCAGTCTACAACCAGAGCGAATACAACAAGATCATCAAGGCCAAGATCGTCGACAAGTACACCATCGTCTTCACTTGGGACGACCTGTACACATTCTACCCCGGTATCTTCGAAGCCATGTTGCCGAAACACGTGCTCGAGAACCTGAGCTGGGACGAGATCGCCCGTTACGAACCCTTCAACCGTGGTCCGAAATTCATCGGTACCGGCCCGTTCATGTTCGAAGAGTGGAAATCGGGTGAATACATCCGCATCGTCCGCAACCCGAACTACTGGAGGGGCAAACAGTATCCATTGATCGACGAGATGGTATGGCAGTTCATTCCCGACCAGACAGCCCGTTTCAACGCCATGAAGTCCGGCGCGTACCATATCGGCCAGATTGAAGCCACACAAGTGAAGGATTTCAATGTGAAGGGCTTGCATGTCGAAATGATTCCCTCGAACGTCTTCTACTACATCGACCTGAATGTGACCCCCAATGGAGGCCGTCCCGAATTGTTCGGCGATGTCCGTGTCCGTAGAGCCTTGTACCAGGCGATAGACCGCAAGGCGATTGTCGACCAGCTGCTCGAAGGCACGGTCCAGATTGCCAACAGCCCGATCCCGCCGACAAGCGGATTCCACAATCCGAACATCTCGGCACCGAAGTACGATCCGCAAAACGCCAAGAAACTCCTTGCCGAAGCCGGGTGGAAAGATACCAACGGTGACGGAATCCTCGACAAGAATGGCGTCAAGTTCTCCTTTACCTTCATGAACCGCAGTGGACGTGCCGACAGGATTGCGATCGCACAGGTCGTGCAGGCGCAATTGAAGCAGATCGGTATCGAAGTGAATATGCGGGAGTATGAGGCAGCGGCCTGGTCGGAACGCTGGAGAAACAGCAACTGGGACGCACAGGTCGGTGGATGGTTCATGAGCAGCGATGCAAGCCTGACCAACTACTACCACACCCGTGACGGCAAGAACGGAAGCAACAACTTCACCGGCATGGGGAACGCCGAACTCGACAAGCTGATGGCTGAAGCCGACAAGACACTCGATTTCGACAAGCGCAAGGTCCTGTTGGACAAAGCCCAGCAGATCATTGCCGACGAAGTGGTCTCCCTGTATCTCTATTACCGTGACAGCCCGTGGATCGTGTCCGACAGACTGGTGAATTTCCGTGGTTCGGGAACGAACCTCGGCAACTGGTGGAACGCCTGGGAATGGGATCTCAAGTAGACGATACCCCCTGTTCGTTCGATGCCGGGGCCCTTTGCCCGGCATCGAATTGTTTCGACCAAGCTTCAATACAAGATACTGCTGTAGTGCTGAAGGATGGCCAATGTTAAGATATGTAATACGACGCACAATCCAGATGGTCCCGCTGTTGCTGGCGATTTCGGTGGTGATATTCACCATCATCCAAGCCGCACCCGGAGGACCCGAGGGAACCCTGCTCGATCGGGGAATGTTCGTGGACCCCGCCGCGATCGATGCCTATAGGGCCCGGCTCGGGGTGGACCAACCCATATTCGTGCAATACTTCAAGTGGCTGGGTGCCATGCTCACCGGGGATATGGGAATCAGTTTCCAGACCCAGAGACCGGTCCTCATCATGATCCTGGAACGCATGCCCGACACGCTGCGGCTCATGGGACTTTCGTTTGTGGTCGCGGCGATCATCGCCATACCGCTCGGGGTATTCTCCGCGGTCAAGCAATATTCCACGTTCGATTTCATTGCCACCGGAGCCTCGTTCGTGGCCATTGCCATGCCTGTGTTCTGGTTCGGCTTGATGATGCAGTACCTGTTCAGCGTCAAACTCCAGTGGCTGCCTGTCGCAGGGACGGTCACCGTCGGGGTGGGCGGATTCGTCGACCAGTTGAAGCATATCATCATGCCCGCCACCGTGTTGTCCATGCACAGCATTGCGGGGTGGTCCCGGTACATGCGCAGCTCCATGCTGGGTGTGCTGAACCAGGACTATATCCGCACCGCCCACAGCAAGGGACTCTCCAGGCGCACGGTGATCTCGGTCCATGCCGTGAAGAATGCCAGTATTCCGGTAGTTTCGGTCATGACACTCGATATCGCGCGACTGTTCTCGGGCGCGGTCATCACCGAAACCATATTCGGCTGGCCGGGAATCGGACGCATGTTCATACAAGCCATGCACGCTCGCGATTATCCGCTGCTGATGGGGATCATGATGATGGGATCGACCATGGTGGTCGTATTCAATCTCATAGCCGACGTCATCTACGGTTGGCTCGATCCGAGAATCACCTATGAATAACTCAAACGGAGACCTGCGATGAGCGAGATTATGACAGACGGACAAGGCATGGCGCTGGCTGCCGAAGGCATCACCGTAAAGCTGCGTTCGAATGCGAAGATCACCTGGGAGAAGTTCCTGCAACACAAATTGGCTGTGGTGGCTTCGTTGTTCCTTTTGACACTGGCAGCCCTCTGCTTCCTCGCGCCGTTGATAGCACCGTTCGAATTTGATGCGATCGACTTGGCGAATATCAGGAAGCCACCATCGGCAAAGCATCTGCTGGGCACCGACGCATTGGGCAGGGACCTGCTCACCCGACTTTTGTATGGCGGGCGGATTTCGATAACCATCGGGTTGACCGCGGCCATGTTGGGTACGGCGATCGGAACTTTGATCGGTTCCATGGCCGGATACTTCGGTGGACGGATCGACAACCTGCTCATGCGGTTGACCGACCTTGCCTATTCTATCCCGACTTTGCCGTTGATCATCGTGATCAGTTCGTATTCGAACACCCAGGCGGTGGGAATCGTCATGATAATCGGGTTCTTCAGCTGGATGCAGACCTCGCGCGTGGTGCGGGGAGCGATCCTCTCGGTGAAGGAGAACGAGTATGTGACCGCCGCACGGGCCCTGGGATCCAAGGACCGGCTGATCATTGTCCGGCACGTGTTGCCAAACATATCCAACTCGATCATCGTCGGTGCCACCTTGGGAGTCGGCAACGCGATCATCACCGAAAGCTCGTTGAGTTTTCTCGGGCTGGGGGTCTCTCCCCCGACACCGACATGGGGCAATATGCTCATGGACAGCCAAGCCACCATGTCCAGCCAACCTTGGCTCACGATTTTTCCCGGTATGGCGATCTTGCTTACCGTATTGTGTGTGAATTTTATCGGCGATGGTCTCCAGGATGCCCTGGATCCAACGTTATAGGACGGAGTGATGGGAACAATACTGGAAGTGAAGAACCTGCGCACGCGATTTTATACGCGGGAAGGCGTGGTGAAAGCTGTCAACGGCATATCCTACACGGTTGACGAAGGTGAGATCCTGGCGATAGTGGGAGAGAGCGGGTGCGGCAAGAGTGTCGGCGTCCTCTCCCTTCTGCAACTGATACAGCAGCCTCCCGGAAAGATCGAGGGGGGCGAGGCATTGTTCGAAGGTGTCGACCTGCTCAAGCTCGACGACGAGGGAATCAGGAAGATCCGCGGCAAGGACGTCTCGATGATCTTCCAGGATCCGATGACCAGTCTCAATCCCGTCTTGACCGTGAAGCGTCAGATGACCGAGGGGATGCTCAAGCATACCGATATGACGCGCGAGGAGGCCTACGACCGGGCGGTCGAACTGCTCAAGCTGGTCGGCATTCCCAATGCCGAGAAACGGATCGAAGGATTCGCCTTCCAGCTTTCGGGTGGGATGCGCCAACGGGTCATGATCGCCATGGCCTTGGCCTGCGAACCGAAACTGTTGATCGCCGACGAGCCGACAACCGCCTTGGATGTCACGATCCAGGCCCAGATCATGAAGCTGATCAAGGATATCCAAAGCCGGTTCAAGATGGCGGTGATCTGGATTACCCACGATCTGGGTGTGGTCGCCAATTTCGCCCAGAACGTGCAGGTCATGTACTCCGGATACATTGTGGAGAAGTGCAGTGTGAAGGAGCTGTTCGCGCATGGGGCTCATCCCTATACGCTCGGATTGCTCAATTCCCTGCCCAAGATACACAACCGCGTCCACCAGAAGCTGGAGACGATCAAGGGTGCGCCACCGAATATGATCACACTGGGTGATGCCTGCCCGTTCGCACCACGCTGTCCGAAGGCGAGCGATATCTGTAATACAGAGAATCCCGCCTTGCGCGAGATCCGACCGGGGCACTTCGCGGCGTGCTGGAATTTGGAAGAGGGAGGCCCACATGTTGGATAAGCAGGCAAAACTCCTGGAAGTGCGGGGATTGAAGAAGCATTTCTCGGTCGGCGGCGGGCTTTTCAAGAAAGCGAGCCTGGTGCAGGCGGTCAATGGACTCGACTTCGACATCTACCAGGGTGAGACCCTCGGGTTGGTGGGCGAGAGCGGATGCGGGAAATCGACCGCGGGAAGGACCATACTCCAGCTGTACAAGCCGACTGCCGGCTCGATCCTCTACGATGGCGTGGATATCACCGCATTGGATCGGAAAGCCATGTTGGAGTACCGCAGGAAACTGCAGATCATCTTCCAGGACCCCTATTCGTCGCTGAATCCCCGCCTGACAGTGGGCAATATCATCGCCGAACCCCTGATGATACACCATGGCGACATGAGCAGGCAGGACCGCCTCGATTTCGCCAAGGAACTGTTGATGAAGGTCAACTTGGATCCGAGCTTCGTCAACCGCTATCCCCACGAGTTCTCCGGTGGCCAGCGCCAACGCATCGGCATAGCCCGCGCCTTGGCGGTCGAGCCCGAATTCATTGTCTGCGATGAGCCCATCTCGGCCCTCGACGTATCGGTGCAGGCCCAGGTCGTGACGTTGATGGAGGAACTCCAGGACACGATGAACCTCACCTATCTGTTCATCGCCCACGACCTGTCCATGGTCCGTCATATCTCCGACCGCGTCGCGGTCATGTACCTGGGCAAGATCGTCGAGCTCGCTGACCGCGACGAGATCTACGAGAAGCCCCAACATCCGTACACGAAAGCACTGCTCAGGGCGATTCCGGTTCCCGATCCCATCTATGCCGAAGCGAACCCGATACAACCGTTGGAAGGCGAGGTTCCCAGCCCGATACATCCACCCCAAGGGTGCTATTTCAGCCCCCGCTGTCCACTTGCCCAGCCGATTTGCCACGAGCAGTCGCCCGAGTACGTGGAAAAATCCCCACGGCACTTCTGTGCCTGTCATATGGTTTGAATACAAAGGTAGCTGCTATGCAACATACAATGAAACTTGCGAACGAACTGATCGATTTCATCCACGAAGGGCCGAGTCCCTTCCATGTGGTCCGCCAGACCGAGGCGGTGTTGGAGGCGGCGGGCTTTACCCGTCTTGAGCACACCAAGCGCTGGAAGTTGGACAAGGGTGGCCGCTATTATGTCACCACCAACGGATCGGCCCTGATCGCGTGGATCGTGGGATCCGGGGAGTTGGAGGATGAAGGGTTCCGCCTGGTACAGACCCATGTCGACTCGCCGTCGATCCGCATCAAACCATCGCCCGAGATGGCCGCTGCGGGAGGATTTCTGAAGCTCAATGCCGAAGTGTACGGCTCGCCCATCCTCTCGACATGGTTGGACCGGCCCCTCGCGCTCGCTGGACGCGTCTCGTTGCGAAGCGCAGCAGTCATGCATCCCCAGCAGGTCCTGGTCGATTTCCCCGACCCCCAGTTGTATATCCCCAACATCAGCATCCATCACAACAAGGGGGTGAACGCCGGGGTGGAGTTGAATCCACAAAAGGATATGCTGCCCATACTGGGCCTGCTTGAAGCCGGCACGGTCGGCAAGGATACGTTGCGCACCATGTTGGCGGACAGGATCGGCTGCAAGGCCGAGGATATCCTCGATTACGAGTTGTACACTTCCGAGTACGAGCGTGGGTGCCTGTTGGGAAGAAAGGGCGAATTCATCAGCTCGAAGAAACTCGACAACCTCAGCTTGGTCTATGCTTCGGTGCGCGCACTCGCTGCCCAGACAAGTACAACCTGTACACCAGTGATCTGCTGCCTGGACAACGAGGAGATCGGCAACCGTACCCGCCAAGGGGCCGATTCGCCCATGCTCGCGACCGTGTTGGAGCGTATCGCATCGGCGTTGGGCAAGGATCGCGAGGATTTCTTCCGTGCCATGCAAAACTCGTTCATGCTCTCGGCCGACATGTCCCACGCGGTGCACCCCAATGCGCCCGACCGCAGCGATCCGGTGGTGCAGGTGAAACTCAATGGCGGTCCGGTGATCAAATTCAGCGGTGCCCAGAAGTTCACCACTAACAGCGAATCGAGCGCCGTGTTCCAACAATTGTGCGAACTCGCGCAGGTACCGTGGCAATTTTATGTGAACAAGTCGGATTCTCCCGGTGGTTCGGCCGCCGGAACCGATTCGGTCACCCAGGCCGATATGCGCTCGGTCGATATCGGCCTCGCCCTGCTGGCGATGCACTCGATCCGCGAGATCGGTGGAACGGCTGACAACGCCTATATGCATGCGGTGCTCGAGCGCTTCTTCAAACAAGGAAACTGACTGGATTGTTGAACATACGAACGATTGGAACGGAACGAATGCCATATAGGGGGAAAGAATGGAACAAGAAATGACGTTTGCGAACTACCTTACCAGGTTCTTCAGGGAACAGGGAGTCAAGCACATCTTCGGAGTCCCGAGCGGGGACTGGATGTCATATATGGAAGCGATGGAATCGGGTGATCCCGAATTCGTGCTGGTGGCCAATGAAGCCAGCGGCGGATTCATGGCGACAGTGTACGGGTGGCTGACCGGGGCTCCGGGTGTCTGTTACGGCACCACCGGACCGGGGGCGACCAACCTGTCCACCGGTGTGGGATGCGCATTGCTCGACCGCTCTCCGCTTATCGCCCTCACCACCGAACCGCCCGAGCATATGGTCGGTAGGACGACCCAGATGGTGATCGACCATCAGACCCTCTTCAAGCCGGTGACCAAACACACATTCCGCATGCAGCTGGAAAACGTCGAAAAACAGCTGGTCGATGCCGTCACGATAGCGAAGACCGAGGTCCAAGGTCCGGTGCATATCGGACTGCCCGAAGGCATGGGTGACAAGCTCGTCACCGCCGCATTCCCTCCGGTCATCGAACCCGATCGCATTCCCGCACCCTCCAAAGCTTCGCTGGCACACATGGAAGTGCTGATTGCCAAGGCCCGCAAGCCATTGTTGGCCATAGGGCTGAGTGCTGTCAGGCTGGGCTTGGGCGAGGCGATCGTCAAGGTCGCCCAGCACCATGATATCCCGGTAGTGCTGACCCCCATGGCCAAGGGCCTGATCGATGAGGACCACCGCTGCTATGCCGGCGTGCTGTTCCATGCGTTGAGCGATATCGTCGCACTGACAAACAACCAGGCCGACCTAGTGGTGGGAATCGGCTACGATCCGGTCGAGTTCAACTACGAATCCTGGATGCCGCAGGTGCCGCTTGTCCATATCGATACCACCGCGTGCGATATCGACACGAATGTCTACCGGGACGTCCACGACGTGGTCGGACACCCCGCCGTGGCGTTGGATAGGCTGCTTTCAATCGCCCCTGTAGCCTCCGCATGGGACATGGAGGCCTTGCGCGTTCGACGGGAAGACATGTTCTCCCGATTCGTACCGAAGCCAGGGGTGTTCGGTCCCTTGAGCGTATTGCAGATCCTCCGCGAGATCTTGCCGGATGACGGTATCATGACGTGCGACGTCGGTGCCCATACCCACTTGATCGGCCAGGCTTGGCGCACCCGGCACCCCTTCGGGCAGCTCATGACCAACGGGTGGTCCTCGATGGGCTTCGGTATACCGGCCGCCCTCGGTGCCAAGTTGGCCCGTCCCGAGACTCCGGTGGTCTGTATCACCGGCGATGGCGGCTACATGATGATGGCAGGGGAGATGGCGACCGCACAAAGGATCGGCAAGAATATCGTCTTCATCGTCCTATCGGATACTAAGCTGGAGCTGATCCGCTTGAAGCAGAAGAAGCGGGGACGGATTACCGAGGGGACCACGCTCAGCAGCGTGCAACCCCAGATCACCGACTATATGTTCGGTGTTCCCATCCTCCCGGCCGACTCGGCCCAGGCGTTCCGTTCGGCCTTGACCGAAGCCTTCGCTTGTGAAGGTCCGGTCATCGTCCAGGCGATCATCGATTCCTCCGAGTATGAGGATTTGATCTTGAGAAAACACAAATGAACGGGAGTACCCACGTGACCGGCGTTTCGCGACTGCGGCAATTGGCCGGGACAAGCCGGTTCGAGGCAGTTCGTATCGGGCCGCAGGATCTGCAGGAATTGCTGGAAGCGGTGGGCTGTGCGCCATCCAATGCGAACTGTCAGCCGTGGGAACTTATTGTCACCGAAGCCTCTGCCATGAAGGCCACCATGGCCGAAGCGCTGCTCGATGCGCAATTCCGACCGGTTTTGCCGGGTGAACGGGAGGTGCAGTGGTTCATTGATGCCCCGTTGGTACTCACCGTGGCAATCGACCGGTTGCGTGCCAAGGCCAAGGCCGGTGCCATGGGAGCCGACCGATTTGCCTTGGTGGATATCGGGTGCGCCTGCACTTGTCTGTTGCTGAGGGCCGCAGAGTTGGGCATAGGGGCAACAATTGTGCGCGAATTCGACCGCACGCGGATCGCGACGGTGCTCGGGCTTCCCGCCCACGTCGATCCGGTGGTGCTGCTGGTGCTCGGATATTCGGTGGAGGCTCCGCGGGAGCGCCCGCGCTTGCGGGTCGACGAGTATGTCCACCTGGAGAGTTGGAAGGGAAAAGCCGATGCAGGGGAATGACACCATGGACGTATTCGCTTGCATGGCCTCCCGCAGGAGCATCCGCTCGTTTACCGCAGAAGCGGTGACCGATGCCCAGGTGCATGCGATCCTGGAAGCGGGGACCATGGCCCCCTCGGCCGGGAACATGCAGGCCAGGGAATTTGTGCTGGTGAGGAGCCCGCTGGCGAAGCAGGCTGTTGCCGATACGAGCGATGCCGGCATCACCGCCCGGGGCAAGGTACTGACACAAACGTGGATCGCGACTGCCGATGTGATCATCGTCATCTGTTACGATCCGCGTCGGATGGGCGCCAGATATGGAGAGAAGGGGCGGACAGACATGAGCAAGCTCGATTGCATGGGGGTCGCCCAGAACATGATGCTCGCCGTGACGGCCCTCGGATTGGGAACCACCTGTGTGATCGGCTTCGATGCGGTAGCGCTCAAGCACAGCTTGGGCATACCTGCCGAGTTGACCCCCATGCTGCTGCTTCCCATCGGGCATCCGGCAGCGCAAGGTGGTCCGGTGTTCCGGTTGGCTCCGGAGGAATTGGTTCGTTTCACCTGTTAGATACGGGATTTTGGGTTGTGGTTTCAGCGATAGGTTTTAACGATAGATATGACGAGATAATGGAGGAGTAGGATATGAAGGAAAAATTGAGGGTTGGAGTCATTGGAGCCGGTAGATGGTGCCAGCGGGCGCACTTGCCCGGGTATGTCGGATCGCCGCTGTGCGATATTGTCGCGATCAGCGATCTTCACGAGGATCTGGCGAAGGACGCCGCGGCGAAATTCTCGATTCCCGATGTCTACACCGATTACCAGCGCATGCTGGAACGTGAGGATATCGATGTGATCGATGTGGTGACCCGTGCCGGGGACCAGTTCGACAACAGCCACGAGCTGCTGACCTTCCAGGCGCTCGAAGCGGGCAAGCACGTGCTGGTGGAGAAACCGGTGTGCCACGACTACAAGGATGTGATCAGGGCCCAGCAGCTGGCCGACAGCAAGAACCTGAAGACAAAAGTCGGCCTGACATTCCGCTACGCGCCCGCAGTCCAATACATGTTCGACCTGGTCAGGGAAGGCTTCATCGGCGATCCGTATGTCTACAACGGCTACGAGCAGAACTCGCAATGGCTGAGTCCCGACTATCCCATGGACAAGCGCATCCATCGGGTCTACCCGGACAATCCGCCATCGTTCCACAAGGACCTGACACCCGAAGGGATCGGCATATTCTCCCTCGAAGGCTATGGCGCACCCACGATCGATATCGGTCTGGAGCTCATCGGGTCCGATCTGGAACGGGTCTCCTGCATCATGGCGAACATGGTGAAGAAGCGAAAATTGACCAATCTCGACACCGAATATTCACGGATCAACGTGGATGATGCCGATATCTTCATCGCCGAAGGCATGAACGGCACCCTCTTCTCCCTGCAATCCAGCATTGTGACGGTAGGCAACTACCCGGGTATCGAAGCGCGGATCTACGGCTCCAAGGGTGGACTCCAAGTCCGTCTGGTCGAGGAATTCGGGGTGATTCAGACGCTCAAGGGCGCCAAACCCGATGCGGTGGAATACGTCGATATGGAAATTCCCCGCCGGTTCTTCCCACCCGCATACGAACCGGGCCAGTCGTGGGACCAGGTGTTCTATGCCTGCCTTATCCACAACTTCATGGAGGAGATCGTCGCCGGCGGCAGCGTGAACCAGGGCAATTTCATCCAGAGCGCACGCGTGCAGAAGATCATCAACATGGCCAGCACCGCGCACTACGAGAAACGTTGGGTACACCATTCTGAACTATAGACACTGAATGCGATTTTTTTGGAGGATGCCTTGATGATGCCTAGCGAACCCAATTTCGACCGGTGGATGGATGATTTCTTCCGCCACCTGTTCTCCCGACGTCCGGTGGATGCGACCTTCGCGGGCCTGCATGCCTACAATGGACAGCTGTCCGATGTGAGTCGTGAGGGGCAGGATGACACGCTGCGTGAGATCAACCACCTCCTGGAGACGCTGACAGAGTTCGATACTTCCCGGTTGGACCGCTTCCAACGTATCGACCGCGATCTGGCGGAGGGCTTCTTGCGTATGCAGCGGTGGGAGCGCAGTTCGGGATACCTGTACCGCACCAATCCGGTGACCTACACCAGCGAAGCCGCCTTCGCCTTGATCTCCCTGTTTCTGGCCGACACGCGCCCGATGGTCGACAAGCAGGCCGATTTCGATGCACGCCTGAAGGCTCTGCCCGTATTCCTCGAGCAGGGACGTCTCCAATTGGAACGTGCCCCGGTGGCGTGGACCGAACGGGCTGTCCGCGAATGTACCGGCGCCCTGGAGTTCTTGCGTTCCGGGATCGCGATTTTGTCCGAAACCGAAGGATTGCTTGTCGATACCGGCGATCTGGCATCGGCCATTGATGCCTTCGAACAATTCTCCCACTTCCTCTCGGAGGAACTGGTTGGCAAACCGGGTGCGCCCTACCAGGCGGGGGAAACGGTCTTCCGGAACATCCTGGGATGGGCCCATGCGATCGACAGCAGCTTCGACGTATACGCCTATGCCGAGCATGCCGATGCGATTGTCCGTGCATGTAGCGAGGAACTCGAACACCAGGCATACCGGTTTGGTGCCGATTCGGCAGGTGCTGCCCTCGCACAGCTATCCGATACGCATCCGGGTGCCGATACATACCTGTCCAGTTACGGGCAGCTGTGGGAGGAGAGCCGGGTGCTCAACGAGCGTGAACAATTGGTCACCTGGACCGACTATCCGATCGAATACACGCCGATTCCCACCTGGGCCAGAAGCGCGCAACCGTACCTCTACTACCTCTTCTACCGCTGTCCCCCGCGGTGGAACCGGCCGACGACCTACCGCTACCAGATTCCTCCCCTGTTGGACGAGTGGTCTGCCGACAAGCGCGAGGCTTTCCTGCGCGCGAACAATACGTTCGTCATCAAGACCAACCATGTGTTGCACCACGGCGGAATCGGCCACCACGTGCAGAACGGCAATGCGGTCCTGGCCAAATCTCGGATTGCCCAGGTTGCGGCCAACGATGGGCCGGCACGGCTCACCATGCTCTGTGGCGGTACCTTGTGCGAGGGCTGGGCCTGCTATATCTCGTCGGTGGCCGGTGGACTGGGTTTCTTGAATCCACTCGAATCCTATGCCGAGATCTCCTCGCATCGGCGCATGGCCGCACGGGCTGTGGTCGATATCAAGCTACATTGCGGCCGGTTCACTTTGGAGGATGCCGCGGCATACTATAGGGAGCATGCCATGATGTCGCCCGAGGCCGCCCATGGTGAGGCGGTGAAGAACAGCCTGTTCCCGGGTGGGGCGATGATGTACCTCTATGGTGTCGAGGAAATCGAGAAATTGTGCGATACGGTTGCCGAACGGCAGGGTGATGCTTTCTCGCTCAAACGCTTCCACGACGAGTTCTTGTCGTACGGCACTGTTCCCGTGGCCCGCATTGCCAGGGAGATGGTGGAGATGCTGGATCAGTCGTAGAGCCAGCTGTAACGGGTATCGTCCTCGACGACCGATCCTGTGGGGAAGGTGCCACTCAACGATCCGCCATCGACCGTGACGACCGAGCCGGTCATGTAGGACGATAGCGAAGAGGCGAGGAACATGGCCACGTTGCCAACCTCCTCGCTTTGCCCGGCGCGTTGGAGCAGGAGGGTGGGGATCCGTTTTTCCAGCCCTTCGCGCATCGACGGGGGAAGTGGCTTGGGTTGGGTATCGATCAGACCCGGTCTGACCGTGTTCACCCTGATGCCGAACGGGGCGAGTTCGATTGCTGCGATGCGGGAGAAGGATTCCACGGCAGCGCGGCTCGAGGCATACGCCGTACTTCCCGCACCACCCTTTACGGCTGCGGCGGAGGAGAAGTTGACGATCGAGCCGTGGATTTCCGCTTGTCTCATCAAGGCGGCCGCGGCCTGGGTCATGAGGAAGGTGCCTTTGCAATTCACATCGAAGACGCGGTCCCACACCGCTGTCGGATACGTTTCGAGACTCTGGTGTGGTGCGACAGCCGCATTGTTGATGCACACATCCAATCGGGAGAAGGTGGTTGCTATGCATTGGAACAACCGGTCGACATCCTCGGCATCGCGAATATCGACAGTTATGGTATGGCAGCCGGGGCAGAGGGACTTGGTCTCTATGAGCCCCTTCGCATCGCGGTCGACTGCGACGACTGTCGCCCCTGCATCGCCAAACTGCCGAACCATGGCTTGTCCGATACCTCGGGCTGCGCCCGATACCAGCACCACTTCATTGGTGAAATCGAATTTCGCTGTCGCCATGTGGGACTCCTTTTTTCGGTCGAAAGATGGGAATGCATGCACTTTTTCTTGTGATGCCATGGGTAACAATATATACTATAGAGTATATCATATATGATGTAGACTTGTAGAGCACCAATTGGAGGAAACGATGATGGATAGCAGGGAACTTGGGTATGAGATCACCGCCATTGCGGCCGGCTTGGATGGCTTCGAGCGCAAGACGTTCGATGGCAAGGGAATAATCGACGATGAAGGCTTGATTCCCCTCTATCTTGGACAGGATCTGATCCGCGCACGCCAATATGCAAGTTGGAACGAGATCGATGCCGATATCGCCGAAATCGTTGCCGAGATCGAAGCCATGGAATTCGGGCCACGCAAGCTGTTCCTACAGAAGTTGGGCAATTCGCTGCGCTCTGCAAGCACACTGTTCCAGGGAGGCGATCTCCCCTTCACCGAAAAGTTGACGAACCTGGTCGGCGTTCCCGCCGAATCGTTGCATCCCTTGTTCATCGAAGATATGGCTGCGCGTCTGCAGGACAAGCTGAACCAGGCCGGTTTCTCCTCGGGAACACTGCGGGAGAAGGTCTCGGCATGGGAGCAGAGTGGGGGAATCCTCCCTGAACAGGTGGAGACGGTCTTCACCGAACTGATGGCCCAGGCCCAGGAACGTACCGACTCGATGATCGTGGATACCGACGGGTACACCATGGTGTTGCATCCGGTGCGCAATATCCATTATTCGGCGCGCTGCAATTTCTCGGCGGGAAAGATGGATCTGAATATGGACAACACCTTTTCCCGTGCGGCGCTCAAGCACCTGGTCGCGCACGAATGCTTCCCCGGCCATTCCACCCAGAACATCTACACGCTCAGGAGTTTCAAGAACGGGACCGCGACCGCCGATGTCTTGCTCTGCAGCCTGAACGGTATTACCGGTGTCATCCAGGAGGGGATCGGGGACCAGGGTGTCGAGATGATCGATTGGATCGAGGATATCAACGACGAGATCCAGGCATTGCTGCGCCGGTACCAGAGTTCCGTGGCGACCCAAGCCGCCTGGCGCATCAACATGGAAAATCTTTCCGACGCCGAGGCCCACGCCTACATGCGCGATATCGGGGCCATGCAGGAACCCCGGATCAAGGGTCGTATCCACATGGCGCGCCACCCGTTCAGATCGGGCTTCATCAGCTCCTATTTCTATGGAAACGAGGCGGTGCGCAGGGTCCGTTTGGCTGTCGGCGATGATCCGATACGGCGCAAGGCCTTCGTCGCCGAACTCTATGGGAAGATGCATTCGCCCGAGAGCTTGTGCCTGGCACTCGGTGTTCCCTACCGAAGTTATGGAGACAAATGATGTACGACGATATGGATGTTGGCTATAGGATCACTTCAGTTGCCTTGGGTATCGATGCGTTCGAACGCAAGGAACAGCAGGGGACGGGTTCGCTCGATACCGAAGGGCTCATTCCCATCTATCTCGGCGGCGATATGGTCGTCCCCCGCCAGTACACCCGCTGGCAAGCGGTTCAGGACGATTTGGATGCCTTGACCCTTCAGGTCACCGCATGTCCCGAGACCTCCCGCCGGCTGTTCCTCGAAGCCCTGCTGCGATCGTTGCGCACCGCAGTCGACCTGTTCCAGGGCAAGGCCTCCTCGTTCGCCTATCGCCTGGAGAACCTGGTCGGCGTGCCTGCCGCACCGGCCGACGATGCGGTGATCGCCGAATTGCGCGAGGAGATCGACCAAGCCCTGGTACGCCGGAAGATCGTGCGGGGAAGTCTCGCCGAGCGGGTGGCAACCTGGCAAACCAGCAAGTTCATTCCGATCGACCACCTCGAGCGGGAGTACACCCTGCTGCAGGAGGAAGCCGTCCGGCGCACCGCCGCGACCATCTTCGATGTCGGCGATTTCCGGATGCGGCTGAGCCTGCGTCCCGGAACCCACTCGGCCGGACGCTGTAATTTCAATGAGGCCACGATGGAGATCAACACCGATATCGGATGCACCCGCGCCGCCTTGAAACACCTGGTGACCCACGAGAACTTCCCGGGGCATGCCACCCAACTGCTCTACACCTTGGATGCCTTCAAGCGAGGTGCTGCCCCCGCCGATATCCTGCTGTGCACCCTGAACGGTATTCCCGGAGTCATCCAGGAGGGTATCGGGGATCAGGCCACCGAGATCATCGATTGGGTCGAGGATGATGACGATGTCATCCAGATCGCCTTGCGCCGGTTGCGCATTGCCGTGGCCACCACCGCCTCCTGGAAGCTGATGGAACTGCACGAGGACGAACAATCGGTCGTTCGCTATATCAAGGAGACCGGTTTCGCGATCGATCCCTACGTGGATGGCCGCATCAGCCAAGCCAAGCACATCTATCGCGGTCCCTTCAACGCTTCCTACTACTACGGCAACCAAGCCGTACGCGCCAAACGGCTTTCGACTCCCAAGGAGAAGTACGCCGAATTCATCACCTACCTGTACGGGCGGATGCACTCGCTCGAAGGGTTCTAAAGAACGTACCTGGCACCGTTTTCACGTTTTGCATACAAAATTGAACTTTGGTGCCAGGTTCCGAAAAGATATTTGACTTGGCAGGGCAGTCGATGTATATCTAAGGATGGTACCAGGTACCATCTTAAGATTTTGTATACAAAGGAGAACTTCCATGCCTGGCACGTATGCGGAATTTGCGCTCTGCGGGTTGAACTGCGGATTGTGTCCACGGTATCACACGAACGGTCCCTCACGCTGTCCCGGTTGCAGAGGGCCTCGGTTCGCAGAAGTGCATCCGACGTGTCCGATCATCAGGTGCAGCGAACGGCATGATAATGTGGAATATTGCCACGAATGCAGCTCGTATCCGTGCGACCGTTATCAAGAGACGCCACCAACCGATTCGTTCATCACCTATGTACCGCGTCTTGCCGACCAACGGCGGGCCCAGCAATTCGGTATGGATGCGTATCGTCGGCAGTTGGACCAGAAGATCGGTATCCTCAAGCATCTGCTCGCAAAGTATGACGATGGACGGCGCAAAGGGTTCTACTGCCTCGCGGTGAACCTGTTGGATCTCGAGTTGCTGCGTGACGCCGTGGAGCGTGTCGAGGTGACGATCGCCCAATCGGATATGGATCGCAAGGAATGCGTGCAATTGATGGTTTCGACTCTCAACGAAATCGCCAGGGAGCGGAATATATCGTTGCGCTTGCGGGGCAAGTGAGGTACCTGGCACCAGATTTGTATTTTGTATGCAAAATCGAGAACAATCCTCTTGTTAACCCAATCATGCTAGTCGAAAGTTGGGATGTACCGTTCACTAGTTGGGATGGTAGTGTGTAACTCGGATACGTTACACGCTCCAACGTGTATGGACACAGTTGAAATGCCAAAGAAGTCATAAGGCAGCTACCTTGACGATGTATATACGTCTGTATATACTTTTTTCAAGGAGGATGCCTTGTCCAATGCTTTGGTGAAACCAGGTTTCGCCCTGCACGAGTGCCTTCGGAAGCATTTGAGAGGGTAAGGGGGGCGTGGAGTATGGAAATAATAGTAAAAAAGTGGGGGAATAGTTTGGGAATACGAATTCCAGCCTCGGTTGCTCGAGGATTGCAGTTGGGCGATGGTTCTATCGTGGAATTGTCCCAGAGTGACGATCGGATCATTATCGTCCCGAAAAAGAAAGGTCGTGAAGAGGAATTGGCATTGTTGTTGAGCAGGATAACTGCTGAGAATTTGCATTGTGGGGAATTTTTTGGATAGGAGTCCGGTAAGGAAATATGGTAGTAAAAACCCAATACGTACCAGATGAAGGGGAAATAGTGTGGTTGGATGTTACTCCACAAAGCGGGCATGAGCAGGCCGGCCGTCGTCCCGGTTTGGTGATTTCTCCAAGGGAATATAATTTTCGTAGCGGTTTGGCATTGATTTGCCCGGTGACCAATCAGAAGAAAGGGTACCCCTTTGAGGTTGTGATTCCTTCCTTTGGTGGCAAGACAACTGGCGTTGTGCTTGCTGATCAGGTCAGGAGTTTGGATTGGATTGCCCGAAATGCCGCGCCACGGGAAACTGTCGATACCATGGTCTTGTCAAAGGTTAAGGAAAAACTGGCGATCCTGCTTGGATTCTAAGGTTTTTCATGTTTTCGATGTAAGGTGACTGAAGGAACCTTTCATGGCAAACGAAGCAAAACCTCCCGGGTTCATCTCTTGCCCTTCTATGATTCCCGTCAACCCCCTTTTTGAGGAAGATATATGACTTCTAATTCATTTTCATGCAGGAGCTGGGGTAGGGGTACCTTTCATTTTCCTGCCAAGTTGACAATGTGAAAACGGTATGGAACTATGCAAGTTGGTGGGTGGAACCAATACGGGCAACTGCATATGGAGGGACACGCCTTGGACAAATTGTCATTTGTGGGGAAAATCATCGGAATACAACCCCGTATCCGCCTTACTCGATCATTTGACGAATCGTATCATACATATCTTGGATATTCGTTGCGGATCGAGGGCGAGATCGATTCAGTGCAGCGGGTGTTTTCTGTTGGGATCGGGAAAGCGATTCAAGCGAAGCTGCAGTTAGTTGCCAATGTTTCGGTATCCGGAAAATGTCTTCCGGTCGAGGACCCCGATGCAGAATCCGTCGAATATTATAAAGTATCGCAACTCGCTATTGTCTCTCGCGGCGAACAGGGGAGTCTGGCAAACCCGTGGGAAGGCATCCCCCCGGAATTGGAAACCTACAGGGCACGGGGACATCGACGTTTGGCGGCGAGAACCTATGAGACACACTGTACCTCGTGCATCTGGGGTGCAAGGATGCCGGTTGAGATAATCGTCGACAATTGGAATCCGCGAGGGCGGAACAAATACCGCTTGGAAACGTTTTGTTATGGGCCGTTGAACTGTACAGTGTATAAAGCAGGGGCGAATCGACAAGTTGAAGGTCGCAACCGCATGGTCTACATTGAGGAAGACTGGGTGGATATTCAGAATACCGAGCATCGGACCCTTGACGAATAGAAATATTCATCGATTCCAACTATAGCAGAAACTTCCCCTACCATCACATACCCGGTGCCTGGCACCATAATTGTATTTTGCATGCAAAATTAAAAAATGGTGCCTGGCACGATGGAAATGAAATGGCGAAAGATCGCAACATTTCATTGACATCCCAAGCGAATGCCCGTATGATATCTGAAACAGTCGACTATATACAATCGATAAAAGGAGCAATTATGAAAAAGGTAATCATGTCCATTTTCATCGTTATCGTGGGAATTTCCATGGTATTCGCAAGCGGCGCAGCCGAAACGGCGACCGCGGCATCACCTGTGATCTTGAAGGGAGGCCTGGTGGCAGCCCCAGAGACCACACAAGTTCGGACACTCAACAACTGGGCAGCCATGGTCAAGGAACGCACGAACGGTGCGGTCATCATCGAAGTGTATCCTGCCGAACAGCTTGGAAACGAACGGGCACTGCTCGAGAACACCAACCTGGGAACCATCGACTGGACCCTGATCGGCCCAAGCGGTGCTGAACGGTTCACCCCCGAATTCGGTATGTTCGAGAACGCCTATACCTTCCAGAGCACAAACCACATCAAGAACAGCGTATTCAATCCTGAATTCATCAACTACTTGAGCGGGATCCTTGAGAAGAAATCGAACCTCAAGCTCCTCGGATTCCAATGGTTCGGTAGCCGCCATGCAATCGCAGACAAGCCCATATTGACACCGGAAGACGGCAAGGGCGTGTTGATGCGGACCCCCGAAGTCCCGGCTTACAAGGTCGCGACCTACGCTATGGGCGCGACAGCGACCCCGATGGCATACGGTGAAGTCTACATGGGTCTCAGCCAGGGCGTAATCAACGCAGCCGAATGCCCGCTCGAGAACATCAACGTCATGAAGTGGTATGAAGTCAAAAAGGAACTCACCTTGACCAGCCACGTCGAAGGTTTGACCACCGTCTTCATGAATAAGCAGTCCTTCGAGAAGAAACTCACCGCGGCACAACAGAAAATAGTGTATGACAGTGCCATCGAAGCTTGGAACGCGCAATTCGCCGCCTACCAGGATGTCGAAGCCAGCTTCCTCAAGATCCTGCAGGACAAGGGTGTGACCGTGCACAAGCTCTCGGCCGAACAAAAAGCCGTGTTCGTCAAACGTGCCCAGGACATGCTCGCCAAAGACTATATTCCGAAATGGGGCGAAGCCTGGACCAAGTTCCAAAGCTACGCGAAATAAGACAATTCACAACGGGAGATATCCTCATACGATATCTCCCGTATACTTCAAGGGGAACCATCCATGTTGCAGAAAAGTCTACGCATACTCACCCGAATCCTTACCTCACTCGGTATCGCTTCCCTCCTGGGTATTGTTGCGGTCATCGTCATAAACGTCCTGGCCAGGAAACTATTCAACAAGCCCATCCTGTGGTCGCTGGAGATGTGCAGCATCCTCGTCGTGTGGTCGACATATGTCCTCTTTGGAGTCGATTACCATGAACGCAAGCACTTCCGCATCCCCGTGATCATCATGCTGCTGCCCAAGCGGATGCATGTGGGACTCGAATTGTTTGTCGACATCATGCTCTTTGTCGCCGTGGCGATGCTCTCGCTCTCGAACTGGAACGCGATTAGGATGAACGGAGCCATGACCCTTACCGCGATGCCCGTATCGCTGTTGTTGGCATTCTACCTGCCGTTCACCATCGGACTCGTCTCGCATCTACTGTATATCATCGTGCGGATAAGCTCGATATTCATGGGCACGTATACTCCCGTCCCAACCGATGGGGAGGTCGTGCTATGAACAGCGAATTTATCATCACACTGGTGCTCATGGTGACACTCATGCTCGCCAACGTGCCCATCTGGGCCGCGATCGTGCTCGCCAGCATCCCGTATTTCTACATAACCGGCATCCCCATAGCCGTGTTGGCATCGACCATGGCCAGCGGAGGCATCACCTCCTTCATCCTTTTGGCCTTTCCCCTGTTCAGCCTTGCCGGGGCATTCATGAACTCGGGTGACATCTCGAAACGGATATTCAACTTCGCCGAGACCAATGTCGGGTGGATGCGGGGCGGACTGGGACAGGTCAACATCTTGGCCAGCCTTCTGTTCGCCGGCATGTCCGGAAGTGCGGTCGCCGACATCAGCGGACTCGGAAGGGTCGAGATGCAGGGAATGATCGACAAGGGATACGACCGTGAATTCTCCACAGGCATCACCCTGGCATCATCCGTGCTCGGTCCCATCATCCCCCCAAGTACTCCCATCATCCTCTATTCGGTGACCTCCGGGGTATCGGTGTTGAGCCTGTTCATCGGTGGATTCCTCCCCGGATTCCTCATTGCCGCGACCCTTATGGTCATGGTCAATATCATCAGCCGCAAACGCAATTATGCGCGCCGCAAGTTCCCGACCTTCAAGGAACAGCTGATGAGCTGGAAAGAGGCATTCTTCTCCCTCATGACCCCCGTAATCATCCTGGTGGGCATGTTCACGGGAATCGTCACCCCGACCGAGGCTGCGGCGATCGCCGTGTTGTATGCGGCGGTGATCAGCCTCTTCATCTACAAGACCATGACGCTCAGGAGCTTCATCAAGGATGTGCGAGACACCGCGATGTTCTGTGCCAGCACCTATGCGATCATAGCGGCATCGATGGTCCTGTCGTTCATCTTCACCCGCGAAAACGTCGGAATCTACCTGGCGAACCTGGTGGTTGCCGCCGGACTCTCCCAGACTTTGGTTATCTTCATGCTGTTGGCGATCGTGTTGCTGCTCGGTTGTTTCATCGAAGTAAGCGCCATGATCATCCTCATCATCCCCATACTGCTGCCGATCGTGAATGCGGTGGGATATTCGACGTTGGCCTTCGGCTTGATCTTTGTCCTGACTTCGGTGATGGGTATCCTGACTCCGCCGTTCGGCCTGGGCCTGTTCATCGGCGCGGAGATCACCGGCATGGATTTCTGGAAAGTATTCAAATCCGTGCTTCCCTTCTTCATCCCGCTCGTCATCGCGATCTGTGCGATGGTCCTGTTCCCCGATATCGTCACCGTGCTCCCCAACCTGTTGGTACAAGGGTGATCATTCTCTAAGCAAACACCGTTAGGAGGTTCGTATGGAAATCCATACAGAGACATCGAAGAAGCTTTTCCAAGAAGCCCAACAGTACCTGGTAGGCGGCGTGGCCAGTTCCCTGCACAAAGCCGAACATGAGGAATATCCGATCTACGCTTCGCATGGCAAAGGTTCCCGCATATGGGATGTGGACGGCAACGAATACATCGACTACATGGGTTCGTTCGGACCCTCGCTCCTCGGCTTTTCCCACACCGAACTCAACAAGGCCGTCTGCGAGCAGATAGAGCGTGGCACGCACTTCGCGTTGCCCACCGAATCAGTTAACCAGCTCTCCAAGCGCCTGGTCGAGATCATCCCCTGCGCCGAGGTGGTGGGGTACCAGAGCAGTGGCACCGAAGCGAACCTGGTGAACTTCCGCCTAGCTCGGGCCTTCACGGGAAAGAGCAAGATCATCAAGTTCGAGGGACATTACCACGGATGGGCAGATGAGCTGAGCATCAGCGTCAAGCCCCTCTCCTTGAAATCCATGGGACCCCGCAACAAGCCGTGGAAGTGCCTGGAGAGCGCCGGACAGCTCGAGAGCTCCTCCGACGAGATCATTGTGTTGCCCTGGAACGATATAGAGATACTGGAAAAGACGATCAAGCGGCACAAGCACGAGATCGCGGCTGTCATAACCGAACCGGTCATGTACAATGCCGAGCCGATAAAACCGTTGCCGGGATATCTGGAGGCCATGCGACAGCTGACGAAGGACAACGATATTTTGCTCATATTCGATGAAGTCATCACCGGTTTCCGTGTCGCCCTCGGTGGGGCACAGGAACTCTACGGAGTCACTCCCGACCTCGTGACCTTCGCCAAGGCCTTTGCCGGCGGCTACCCGATCGCGGGTGTGGCCGGCAGCAGGGAAATACTCCAAAGTGGTGTCCACCCTGCCGGCACCTTCAATGCCAATCCGCTGTGCGTCGCAGCTGCGATCGCCACCTTGGATATCATCGGCAGGCCCGGCACCTACGAGAACATGCAGCGGATCACCGACAGGATCAAGGACGGGGTGAACTTCCTGGCCTCGCGCTACCGGGTCAACCTCTGGTGCGATAGCCAGGTCTCGATTTGGCAGCTCTCATTCGGTATCGACGGGCCCATGCGTGAGTATCGCGACAACTTCAAGGTCGACAAGAAGACATACCTCGACTTCTACAAGCGTTGCCTGGACCGAGGGGTCAGGTTGCACTCGGGACGTGGCCGCTTCTATATTTCGACTGCCCATACGGACAAGGATGTCGACAAGACCCTTCAAGTGTTCGAAGATGTCTTCAAGGAGATGTTCAACAACCATGCATGATGTAGTCTTTGCGAATGCGACGGTGGTGGATGGTAGCGGTGCAAACCGCTATCAGGCGGATGTGGCGATCGACGGATCCCGGATCTCGGCTATAGGTGATGCCAAAACGATGCGTGCCCGGTTGCTGGTCGATGCCTCCCATCTCGTGCTTGCTCCCGGTTTCATCGACTTCCACTCGCATGCCGAGTGGAATTTGACGTTGCCCGACCAGGAGGAGTTCTTGCTCCCGTTCCTGCGCCAAGGGGTGACCACGTTCGTCGGGGGCAACTGCGGGTTCTCTCCGTATCCGGTGGACCGGCACTCGAAGGACCTGGTGCTGGCAAACTCGCAGTTCCTCACCAACGAAGCCTTCGAATTCGCCTGGGAAACCCAGAAGGAATTCACCGATATGGTGTCGCGCTCCGGCACCTTGCTCAATGTGGCGTTGCTCACCGGACACGGCAGCCTGCGGTCGCTGCTCAAGGGCAACGATCCCGCGCCGATTTCCCCATTCGAATACTCCCAGATGGTCTATCTTATCCATCAGGCGAAGGAGTCGGGCAGTTACGGCATCTCCCTGGGACTCTCCTATATTCCCAGCATGTTTGCCGATATGGAAGAGATGCGGTGTGTATTCGCCGCGGCCGCGCGCGAAGGACTCATAGTCACGATCCATGGACATACCTACAGCTGGATATCGCCGTTCTTCAGCGATTCGACCGATTCGGACGAACTTGCGGTAGCCCACAATGTGCGGGATATCGAGTTGTTCATCAAGTTGGCCAAGGAAGAGGGAACGAAGCTGCACCTGTCGCACGTGTTGCTCAAAGGACGCAAGACATGGGAAACCTTATCGAGTGTGCTGGATACCATCGACCGGGCGGTCGAAGATGGATGCGATATCACCTTCGGGGTGATCCCGTACCATTGGGGCAATACCCTCATCAAGACGCTGTTGCCCAACTGGTTCCTGGAGAATTTCGAGTGCAACAGCAAGGACGCCGATGCCGTCGCCAGACTGGGCTGCGAATTGCTCGATATGGAGGCCAAGATAGGGCGTACAAGCGACGACCTGATCCTCCTGTGGGGCGGCGAGTCCGACGCGTTGGCACTCTTCGAGGGCAAGACATTCCGTCAGATTGCCCATGAAAGGTCGATCGGGGAAATCGAGACGATCCTGTGGATAATCGATGAAAGCGATGGCAAGGCCCGTATTTTGACCGCATCCTATTCGGGACAGGAAGGTGTCTATAGCGATCCCTTGCACAAGTTGCTCAGCCATCCCCGGTCCATCATCGAAATCGATGCCATTGTCACCGATACCTCGGGTCCGCAAACGCCGGCGGCTTCGGGAGCTTTTCCCCGACTCTTGGGAACCTATTGCCGCAAGAATCATCTGTTCTCCTTGGAACAGGCGGTACACAAGATCACCGGGAAACCCGCCGAACGGCTGGGACTCGCCGATCGGGGAAGCATCGCCATAGGGGCCGTTGCGGATTTGGTCCTCTTCGATCCCGACAAGATCGCCGAGCATGCATCGGTCGGGCAAGCGTCTTCCGACGGGGACGGGCCCACAGTTTTGCATGTGGCGCAGGGTATGGGGCCGGTTGGAATCGAGCAGGTATGGATGGGCGGCACGAAAGTGGTTGAAAATGGCAGAAATGTATTGAAAAAAAGAATTGGAGCAGTGATTATTAACTAAGCGCGATTTTGGAGCTATCCGGAACGTTGTTGTTGTCAGAGGAGTTGTCATGGAAGAGAATTCACCGTATTTCAGTCTACCCGATTATATTTCCGGCAGGATTTCCAAAGACATCCTCCTAGGCAAGCACAAAGCCGGGGACAAGTTGGTCGAAGCCATGTTCCAGGAGGAGTTCCAGGTCAGCAAGTCGCCGGTCCGCGAAGCGTTCCAGATGCTGATCAACGCCGGGCTGGTCGAACGCAAGAACCGTCGCGGTTGCTTCGTGAAGGTCCTGACATCCGAGGAGATCGAGAACATCTACGAGGTGCGCATGAGTCTTGAGGGTCTTGCCGCACGCGATGCTTACATGCGTATGTCCGATGGCGACCTGAAGCGGTTGCAGGGGCTCTACCATGCGATGGAGATGGATGTCGCTGCGAAGGATACCTTCGGATATCTGCACCACCACAATGATTTCCAGCGGTTTTTCGGCGAGGTGAGCCGCAATGGTGTGCTCGTCGAGATTTGTGAGAAGTTGCGTGTGCAGAACATGTGGTACAACATGCAATTCTTTGAAGTCGACCTTGAGGTGGACTTGCACACCCATGACGAATTGATGGAGCATTTCACCAAACGGGACCTTGAACCCGACCAGGTGCAGCTGCTTATGTACAACCATGTACGTGTCGGTCTGGAGAACTTCAGGGCATATATCCGAAACGAAGGGACATTGAAGGCGTGAACACAAACCTAGAGCTTCCCCAACTCGTCAAGGTGCGCCAACGCTTGAAGCGTCCGGTGATGGATACCCTCGTGCCCAACGTGCTGGAGCAACTGCAACGTCTGGATAACCTTCCGGCCCGTGGTGCCAAGGTTGCCCTGGCCGTCGGCAGCCGCGGAATAACCGACCTCGTTCCGATTGTACGGACGGTAGCCGATTTCCTGGTCTCCTGGGATCTGCAGCCGTTCGTTGTGGCGTGCATGGGTTCGCACGGCGGTGGAACGGTCGACGGTCAGCTGGAAGTCCTGCGCGGGTACGGGATTACCGAGGAGGCCCTAGGGATTCCGGTGATGGCTTCCACCGAGACGGTGTCCTTCTTCGGTGCGGCCTATGGCGATGCTGTCCATGTGAACAAGCTTGCATGGGATGCCGATTGCATGGTGGTGATCAACCGGGTGAAGAAGCATACCGATATCCACGCTCCTATCGAGAGCGGTTTGTGCAAGATGATCGCCATCGGATTGGGCAACAAGAAGCAGGCGGAGATTTTGCACCACAACGGGTTGGAAGTGCTTTCCGATTCGATTCCGCTGATCGCGACCGACGTGGTCGCTACCGGGAAAGTGCTCTTTGGGGTGGCGATCGTAGAGAACGCCTATGCCGAAACCGCCTTGGTCGAGGTTGTTGCCCCCGAGGACATGGTGTCGAGGGAGAAGGAGTTGCTCCGGTATGCGCTGGAGCTTTCACCCAAGTTGCCGGTGGACCGCCTGGATGTCCTGGTGATCGACGAGGGTGGCAAGGACTACAGCGGTAGCTGCATCGATACCCATGTGATCGGACGGATGCGGTTGGAGGGGGAACGGGACTTGCATACCCCGATTATCCACCGGGTGGTGGTGTGCGACCTTTCCGAGCATTCCCAGGGCAATGCGGCCGGAATCGGCTTGGCCGATTTCATCACCCGCAGGTTCTTCGACAAGATCGATTTTCCGTCGACCTATACGAATTGCATCTCCTGCATCTTTCCCGAGCGGGGCAAGCTTCCCCTCGTGATGGAGTCCGACGAGGATGCCATAGCCGCGGCGTTGGCCACGTGCCGTGCCAGCTCCCGGGCCAATCCTAGAGTGATCCGTATCCACGACACCTTGCACTTGGAAGAGATGTATGTCTCCAAAGCCGTACTGAATGAGATACAGGATGATCCGAATATAATTATTTCATAACGTGCCAGGTACCGTTTTTCAATTTTGCATACAAAATGTAAATATGGTGCCAGGTACCAAAGTAGTTGACAAGTCAACGAATAAGTATAATAGTTGACGTATCAACCAAGAAGGGGATATGTCGTGGCGAAAAGTATCGGTAGGCTGATTTCTATCCTCTATCGGAAAAGCCTCGTGTATATGAACTCGGCGTTGAAGGAATATGGCTTGACCGCGTCCGAGCAACCGTTCCTCACGTCCCTGTACCATTACAATGGCATGACGCAAGAACAATTGTCGGAGCACTTGAACATCGACAAGGCCGCGACTGCCCGGGTGGTACAATCGCTGGTCGCGAAAGGTTTCGTGGTAAAGAGGAAGGCCGTGGACGACAAGCGGTTCAACCGCATTTTCCTCACCGAGAAGGGGAAGGAGAGCAAGCTGTATGTCTTGCCGATCCTATCGCAATGGAGCGAGCTTTTGGCAGCTGGAATGGATGAAGAGACGCGGGATGCATTGTATGGGACACTCGAAACGATGGTCTCGCACGTAGGGCAGTAACGGGATGGATACCATGAAGCATTCATTGGATGAGGCACAGGGAAATCCGCTTGGATTTGTGAAGGTTTCCCGATTATTGGCACAATTTTCCCTACCCGCAATTGTGGGGATGATGGTGAACGCGTTGTACAACGTGGTCGACCGCATGTTCATAGGCAATGCCGCCGATTTGGGTGTCAACGGATTGGCAGGCATCACCATCGGATTCCCCATCATGATCATCCTCATGTCGATCGGTATTCTGTTCGGAGTAGGGGGAGCCACAACGTTCTCGATACGGTTGGGCGAGGGAAAAACCGAGGAAGCACATAAGGTCTTGGGCAATGCTTTTGCTTTGCTGGTGGGCAGTGGTTTGCTGTTCATGGTATTGGGTGAACTGTTTCTCATGCCGTTGCTACGCATGTTCGGGGCGAGCGAAGCGGTGATGCCCTATGCCGCAAGCTACATGCGTGTGATTTTCCTCGGCGCGATCTTCCAGGTGACCAGCATGGGAATGAACAATTTCCTGCGGGCTGCCGGCCAGCCGAAGCGAGCGATGATCACGATGTTCGTCGGAGCTGGCATCAACATCATACTGGATGCCCTCTTCATCTTCGGTTTCAAGATGGGGATGGTCGGAGCCGCCTTGGCAACAATTATTGCCCAATGTATTTCCATGATCTGGATACTCTCCTATTTTCTCAATAAGAAGAAGAGTCGGCATGTGATCACATTACGCTCCATGCGGCTTAAACGGGCTATTGTTGCCAGTATTGTGGCGTTGGGTCTGCCCGGATTCCTCATGCAGTTGGCCAACAGCGTGCTGAATGTGACGCTGAACAAGAATCTTCTGTTCTATGGTGGAGACCTCGCGGTATCGGCCATGGGTATTGTGAACAGTGTCCAGACGATGCTGTTGATGCCTATCATCGGGTTGAACCAGGGCGTCCAGCCGATTGTTGGGTTCAACTACGGTGCGAAGAAGTACGGACGGGTCAAGACAGCCGAGGCCCTTGCCATTACCGTCGCAACCTTTATTGTTACCATCGGATTCCTCGTGGTGCAGTTGTTTTCCAGGGAATTGGTGTCAATATTCACCAGCGATGCCGAACTTGTTGAATTCGGCAGCTATGCGCTTCGTTCCTGGTTCCTGATCCTTCCTGTCATCGGCTTCCAGGTGATCGCGGCCAACTTTTTCCAAGCCACGGGGCGGCCCCGTTCGGCATTGTTCCTGATATTGTTGCGACAAGTAATCCTGCTCATACCTGCAATCGTGATTTTTCCCAAGATTTGGGGGATGCCGGGCCTCGTCCACACCGCACCGTTTGCCGACGCCATATCATCGACAGTCACCGGCATCTGGTTCTATTTCGGGATCAAGCGATTGGGGGTTCCCACGAAGGTACCTGGTACCAAGTTGTGATTTTGCATACAAAATAATATTATGGTATCTGGTACCAAGGAAGGTTCGGATAAAATGGAAAAGAAATCCAGGCGGAAAGGTGCTGAAAGTGGGGACGCTCCTCGAATGTATCCCCTAAAAGGTGAACAGGCGTTACAGGTATTGGCAATATTGGCAGATACGGATGAAGTCTTCGCCAAGGAGATTTCCAAAGTCTCAGCTAGGATCTATTGTCATGTCTCGGTGGAGGACGTCGCTTCCTCAGTGTACAACGCGCTCGATGGGATTGCTATCGAAGATTGTTGGGATGCTTCTGGCAGACAGCGTGGCGGTGGATATCGTGATGAATTCGATGTTGCATATGACATGGTTTCAGATGCGTTCTCACCCTTCCTGTATCAAATTGGTGAGTTCCACCAGGTAGGTGAACACATTTCGGAACAAACCTATCTTCATGGAGTTTTGTTGGGGCTCTACCGATTCACGTTTGAATCACACAGCGATTTTTTTGACTATGTGGAGGATTTCCCAGAATCGTCTGCCAAGGATTTGATCGAAGATTGGAAGGGTCGACACGCCGATGATACCGCTGGTTCGCGAAACCTAAACAGTTTCTTGGAGGACCATTGCCCGGACTGGCAAGCAAAATCAATTCCCTTCTCCGACTTTGCATACAAAATCTAAAATCGGTGTCTGGCACCATTATTCAATTTTGTATACAAAATCATAATTTGGTACCAGGTACTTACCGTGTACGTGCCATCCGCACCATGCACATCCAATAGTTGCGTTGAACTTGGGAGTGGGAATTCTTGACTCTTTGTGCCAGCACATCCGCATCCAGCAGCCAATCGGTCCGAAGTTGTCCAAGTTGCAGGAACTGCTGTAGCCATGCGATTTTGTTCTCATCCATGCCCCGATCGATTTCCTGGGATACAATACGTGAAGCCAGTTGGTCGTACACCGGATGTGCGAACCCATGGGGTTGTCCCACATACTGCAGATCGAATTCAAGGACATCTTCGATCGATTCGGCGAACAGCGCATGGTCCTCTACGGTTCCATCCAGATATAGGTAGAATAGGCTCGAAACCAGCTTGCCCTCTGCACGACGCAAGATGCGCCCTAGCCGCTGGGTCCGCTGTCGCTCGGTCGATGTTCCCGACAACACGATACCGACATCCGCGGCGGGAATATCAAAACCCTCGTCCAACGCCCGACAGCACACTAGAATCCGCACTTCCTTTTCACGGTAGCGCTGTAACGCACGAGTTCTGGCGACTTCTCCCATCTTGCTGTGGTAGCGTCCTACGTGTCCGGGCCATTGTGCCTCGACCAATTCGTACAGCATTTCGGTTTGGCTGATGCGTTCGCTGAAGATGATGATCCGGGAATTGGGATCGAGGCGGGTGATTATCTGGAAGGCGCACTCGACGCGTGCAGAGGCCTCGTACACCAAAGCTTTCCTTTTGTATAGGAGCATGATCAACTGTTTTGCACGTCGGGCAACCAGCGGATCGGCATCACCTGTCAATTTCCGAATCCGAATAAAGAACTGACCAAGTTCTCTTACATCGGATCCAGTTGTCCTGAGGTGCAGCCTGGAGATGAGTCTCCTGATACCGATGGAGTATTTTTCGTACTGCAGTTGTTCTTCCGTAGCCATGGGGAGGCTGATATTGTACAGGGTACAATTATTTATCACACGGTGGTGCATGGCCTCGGAAAATCCATAGGCGTAGATGAGCGGGCCGAGCGATGGGACCAGGACCTGTTCGAATCCTTCGGTCTGGGGGGTAGCGGAAAGTCCCAACGTATGGAGGCGGGAAAGGGCTTGAGAGGGCACTTCAGGCAGGAATTCGAAGATCCTTCGGTTTTCTTCGCTGGCGTAATGGTGGCATTCGTCGGCAATCAGCATGATCGGGGTCCCTTCGGCCAAATCCGCCAACAAGTGGCGCGAAAAGGACAACCGAGCCGAGTTTATGACATAAAGCATGACCTTGCGGTCGGGTGGGTCCTTGTGCAGTCCATACCATATGCCAATATCCTGCCGCTCGATGCCGAACAATTCATGCTGGTCCAGAATAAAGGATTTCCATTGCGAGACCATGAAGGTCTTCGGTACCAGTATCCGAATTTTCAACTTTCCCTGATAGTTGGCATCGAGCTGATGCGCGCAGCTGAGGGCCATGAAGGTCTTTCCGGCACCGGTGACCACCTGTACGATTCCCCGACCTTTGTTGTGAAACCATGCTTCCATGCAGGATTGTTGCCAGGGGTACAATGAAAGACTCACGCATCCTCCTTTCCAATGCTATTCGATTGGATTGCAATTCATGTCTTTACCCGATAAGTCCCGGTAGGATCGGATCTGTCACGACACGACGGAATAATACGGTATCACACTCTAGGTATCACACTCCCCAAGACAAGGAATGGATCCAAGATGCGGTTTCTCTCTTTCCGCCCCAAAGTGCCCACGTATGGACTCTAGCGTTGCCTGCGATTGCTCGGGGGCGGGAGCTTGCATGGTCCCTCACCTTTCGGACCGCTTGGCAACTACTGGAACACGTCATGTTTTTCATACCAAATGTTTTTCATACCAAATGTTTTTCATACCAAAATACTTGCGTAGATACAGATTATATCATAGCATCATGTAACACAATGCACACAGAGGTACTTCTTATGGATTATGAATTGCTCTATGACCAGACCCAATTGTTGGAGAAATCGTGGAAGGAGAAGACCTCCTTGGCCGCCAAATTGCAGAAGGCGATCACGAAGGAGTTGGCTGCCGGTGACGTGAAGGCGGCAACCAAGGATATTGCGGCTAGCATTGCTGTGCATGAGGACATCGGCCGGATAGTGGGGGAGTTGCAACAGGCACTCGCCGGTTTCGATGCGAGGGAATATCTCGAGAGCGGGGCATTCACCAAACAGATGCTCGATCTGTGTCTGCGGCACGCAGTCGATGTTGTCGGAACCTTTCCCAACTTCGAAATGTTTCCCTACAAGGTCCGTGTCGATGTCGAAAACCAGGATCTGTTCTTGGACCGCAGGAAGATATCTTGCATGCGTCCGGAATTTTTTGTCCAGACAGTCAAGCAGGAGCGTGAAAAGCTCATGAAGGCATCGTTCAACGCAGGGCAGTTCGCCAATGAACTTGCCGCCGCGTACGACCTGGCGGTGCTGAAACTCGACAAGAAAGCAGATGCCGATATCTATCTGAACACGTTGTACAAGTTCCTTGTTCCCATGAGTCGGGCGCGCAAGGAGTACGACCTGCAGAGCTATGCGTTCGACCTGGCCCGATTGTACCTTTCGGACCCGATCGAGACCAAGGATGGTCGGACATATCAATTCGGGCCGAGCCGGAACAACAACAAGGCTATCAGGATATTGGATGGGGAAGGGCGTGAGCAGTTTCTGGCGACCATCCGATTCTACGCATGACAGCAGAGGAGGGCATGATGGAAATGAAGATCGAGAGTCATCCCTATGACGCGCATCATTCCACTATTGTGCAGCTCACCCATGGAGAACCACCACAAGGCGAATCGATGTTGGAACAACTTTCGGTAGGATTCAATTTCGTCGGGGATTTCTGGCGGGAGAAGTATCTGCGGGAATTCATTCCGGCCGGTGGCAGCAAGATCAAGTTTCTAACGGGGCAGAGTGGCAGCGGCAAGACACATGCGTTGCATCTGCTTTCATCGATGGCGCGCAAGGAACATTTTGTCACCGTCCATTTCTCTGCCAAGGATGTCTGGTTGCACGATTTCAAGGAAATCTATCTGGAGATCCTCAGCCAATGCGACCTTGAGCAGTTGTTGCAGGCGTGTAGCCATGCGGTTGTTTCCTCGCTCGGATTCGACCATCGCGATATCCCCGAGGGGATGACCTTTATCGACCACTTGAGCCATCTGGGACTGGCCGATGCCTTGACCCGACGGGAAATCCGTGTCCAATTGAAGGAACTGTTCTTGGACAACAAGCTGCTGGATAACAATTTTGCGCTCGCCTGCAGCCTTTTGTGCGGTGGACTGCTGGGACATCCGTTCCTGGAAGGCCAAAGCAGGCAGACGCTGCTTGCTTGGCTCAACGGAGACAAATCGATCAAAGTCGCCTCCTTGAGACCATTGGGAATGGCACCATCGCGCATCACCAAATTCAACGCTCGCCACATGTTGCGCTCCTTGGCCGAGGTTGTCCGTCTCAGTGGACATGCCGGATTGCTCGTATGCATTGACAATCTGGAGGTGATGGTGGACAAATCCAGCCTCAATCCCATGCATTATACCAAGATGAAACGTGACGATACGTACGAGAGCATCAGGCAATTGATCGACGATATAGACAATTTTCGCAACATCATGTTCCTGTTTGCCTTCGACAAGGTGTTGCTGGATAACGAGAACAGCGGCATCAAGTCATACCAGGCATTGTGGATGCGGATCCAAAACGAGATTGTCGGAACCCGCATGAATCGGTTCGGCGATATATTGGATATGGATGCCATGGCGTTGCAGGTCTATTCGCCCCACATGTTGGTGGAGATGTCCAAACGGCTCGCACAGGTTGTCAACAGTATCGAAGTGCATGCGCAGGCGATCGATGAAGCCAAGGCAACGGAAATTGTCAACATGGCTCGCATGGGGGGACTTTCGATTCCACGATTGGTGAACCAAGCTACGCTGGCTTCGTCCGAAGGAGTGGTGCTATGACATTCGATTTTCCATCAAGACATATGATCGAAGCCTTGCGTTCCGGCATCCCCTCGCGGGCTGTGGGCCGGTATTTCTCCGAGGCTCGGGCGCAGATCATGCAGCAGATCATCCATGACCTCGATTCCGTGCGGGACGAGGGTGTTTCCACCGGAAAAGTGATCAGTGGCAAATATGGTGAAGGCAAGACGCATTTGCTTAATACAGTGTTCAATCTTGCCCATGCGAACAATATGGTCGTTTCGCTTGTTTCGCTGAGCAAGGAAACGCCGTTCGACAAGTTGTACCACATCTACAAGAATGTAGTGAACAATACTTACCTTCCGCAACGGATCCAACCGGGCTTCATGCAAGAGATCGAGCAGTTGACGCCGAACAGTCCGTTATCCAACGAATTGCTGCTGCACACCGCCAAGCAGTTGGAGACCGACCGCTTGTACTATCTTCTCAGGTCATATCTGAATTCCGATGACCAGGATGAACGATATCTGCTGCAAACCGATCTGGAAGGCGATTTTGTCCCCAACCTGCAGATCAAACAGATTTATCGGAGAATTTTCGATGAACGGGTCGCCTTCTCTGTCAATTTCGTGAAGTCGAAGCATTACCGCGATTATTTTGCATTCCTGAGCCAGTTTTTTCTTCGCTCCGGATATGCCGGATGGGTGCTCCTGTTCGATGAGACCGAATTGACCGGACGACTGGGCAAGAAGACACGGTTGAAGGCGTATGCGAATATGGCCGATTTCCTGTTCCCCCCGAAATCCTTCGCTTCCACGTATAGCCTGTTCGCCATAAGTTCCTCGTATGCCGAGGACGTGATCGAGAGCAAGCATGAATTCGAGAATTTGAAGGAATTGTATGATGATGAATCGGCGCGTCCGATACGTCATGTACTCCAAGCCATACTTGATGCCGAGCAACTTGCACCATTGACCAAAGCCGAGGTGCGCGATGTTGTACTGCGGTTGGTCGATTTCCATGGCAAGGCCTATGGATGGTCTCCCCCGGTGAGTATCGACGATATGCTGCGGTCGATGGACAAGGGTGGACACTTGCTGCGGACCAAGATCCGCGGTGCCATCGAGTATCTCGACCAGTTGTACCAGTATGGTGAGGTCGGTCAAAGTTCGGTGAAGTCCTTGGATCTCGGCAACTTCGATGAGGATGAGATGCCCGTGTTGGACGAGGTGCTCGACTACGAGTAGGTTTCCAAGCCTCCGGCTTCATCCCGGATGATGCATTGACGATGCGTGATATGGGATGCGTTAGAGGAACCAGTACATCGCCGATGCGCCGATCCTAGCCTTATCGAAGTTCGGTTCGATATCGTCGGCAGAAGTACTGCTGAAGGTGTATCCATACGACGGTACATCGAGCGAGATGCCGAACGACAGGTTCCCCAGTCGCATATCGGCATGCGCCCGGTAGCCTACCACCGAATCGGTAAGTACTTCGCCATAATTGCCGACTTGGCGGTATGACCAATTGGCAGGATCCTCCGGGTTGATGAAGTGGCGATAGGTAACTATACCATCATTATCAAAATGAACCAAATAATAGGGTTATTCGCTGAATCGAGTGGGTAACCCTACATGATGGTGGCTTTGGGAAGAGCAAGCTCTCCACAGACAAAGTAGATCATTGCCATGAAATTCTTCA
>PGXW01000022.1 GCA_002839355.1 Spirochaetae bacterium HGW-Spirochaetae-2 | reverse complement strand
TACGGCTTCCAGGATACCCAATACTTCTTTCTCAAGATCATGGAGGCTAGCAGAAGGCCAAAGGCAAGATACCAATCCCACAAGAAAATGAGTTGAGCCTTGCTTTTTGTGGACTCCGTTTACATTATTGATAGGAGTTGGCTCCAATTTAGAAGCTCTTGTTCATCAGCATTACAACCAGCGGTATGGCAAAACAAAGCAATACAATTATGAATGAAGCGAGCATCGAGTACTGAAGGATTGGAGTCACCGAACCCTGGGGGCGGATAATCTGTAGAAGTACTCTTGTAAACCACAGCACGCATGTCGCACCCAGGACGACAATTAACGAGTATCTGTTCGAATTGTTTCCCAGTATCAACAACAGGTTCATCGATCCGAATAGGACGAGGGTGAGAGAAAAAAAGATATTTATCGCTTTTACCGCAATAATCAACTCGGTGGCTTGTGCATCCATGTAGGAATACCATTTCCACATTTTTGGTACAAAAAAATGCCAGATACCGAAGCCGATTGAAGCAGCACTTCCAGTTGCGATCAATATCTTGGCCAATAGAGTGCCCATAATTCGACTCCTCGAAGTGAACGCTCTTCCCGTCTGACCATGGAGTGACGGGAAGTTTCGTGATGAAATTCTCCCTACAGGCTCAGAAACATGATTACGACAGGCAAATCCAACAATCCATGGCCTATGGCTATATATGGCAGGAGTCGGGGCCGCAACTTGATGCATATGCCGATAAAGAAGGCAAGAAGCAGGAACATGCCGAATCGCCAGATGAGATACCGGTGATCGAAAAGCAACGGTAAGGTTATGTGCTGCAATGTCAGCGCCAGCGATGTGATGATATATGCACTCCAGCCGCTTTTCGTATCCGCAGCGATATGCTTATAACAGTAGTCGAAATAGGTGGGCAATTCTGCGAACGGGTGGGTTAGTGGCCACAAGAAACTTATTGCAACAACCCACATCGGTATCTTTTGGAACAAAAAGCCTGATGAAGCCTCGATAGACCCCCACAAGGCCTTTGATAGAAGCAAATTCGGCACCATAGCCAATGGGAACGCAATAATGAATATGCCGATAGTGAGCAGCAGGTCCTTCTTCCGACCATCTTTTGGGAACGTGAACAGCTTGAAGTAGTTGGTGCCTTCCGACCTATTCAGATAATACAAGATGGCAATGGATGCCACATTCGCAATAACCGGGAATATGATCCAGTATGTGCTTGCCTCGATCCATGGCGAAGGAACGCCGGTCATGACGAAAACCAGGTAGAGGAATACCTGTACAGCAAGGAAGAAGAATAGTCGGGAGAACAACATTACATACGGCATTGTGTTTGTAATAGCATCGTTTGACGAAAAAGTCGAATGTTTTTTTATCACCGTGCGAAATTGGCGATGCGGTTATTGCACTCAGTGTATCTTGACACTATCGGCTGGTTGTGTTCTATTGAATCAACATTAATTACATGTTCTTCAGGGTTAGGTGAAATACCTTACCGGCGGTAGGCGACACGTTCGCAAGCCCGCGAGCTCGAAAGAGCAGATTCGGTCAAAATCCGAAGCCGACAGTTACAGTCTGGATGGAAGAAGAACGAGGTGATGGCAATCGACGGTACGACAGGATTTTCTGTCCTCTGCTGTTTGGTTTGGTTTTACCTGTATGCATACCCCTGAAGAATACTCTTTGGGGGATTTTTTTTGAAAAACGATCTGGAATTCATGCATCATGCCTTGAGCTTGGCAAAACTTGGTGAAGGTAGGACCCGTCCCAATCCTCTTGTGGGAGCTGTCTTGGTGAAGGATGGCACTATCGTGGGCGAGGGATACCACCAGCAATTCGGCGGTCCCCATGCGGAGATCCATGCATTGCACATGGCCGGTACCGCGGCAAAAGGCAGCACCCTCTATGTGACACTGGAGCCCTGTTCACATCATGGCAAGACGGCACCCTGTTGCCAGGCAGTTGTCGAGGCAGGAGTCAAACGGGTGGTTTGTGCCGTCGAAGATCCCAACCCATTGGTAGCTGGGAGAGGAATTTCCTATCTCAATGAACATGGGGTGGAAACTTCCGTAGGCCATGCAATGCAAGAAGCAACGAAATTGAATGAGATTTTCTTCCATTACATAACCAGGAGGAGACCGTTTGTCATCCTGAAAAGCGCGATGAGTCTCGATGGCAAGATTGCGACATGGTCAGGCAACAGCCAATGGATTTCCTCCGAAGCATCGCGGCAACAGGTGCATTCGATTCGCAATAGGGTAGCTGCAATCATTGTGGGGGTCGGAACGGTATTGAAGGACGACCCGACGCTCACGACTCGCCTTGTCGGGACAGTCGGCGTCAATCCTGCCCGGATTGTCATGGACAGCACCGGTAGGACGCCATTGGATGCGCGAATTTTCAAGACAATAGAACAGGCACCTGTGACAATCGTGACGACAAGACTCATCCCCCCGCCGAGATTGTGCGCCTACGAACAGTTGGGAGCGACGGTTGTGGTCTTGGATACCGATGATCGGACGGAAATGGTTCGGCAACTGGTGGCTTACCTTGGAGACAGGCAGATTGACAGCTTGCTTGTCGAGGGAGGGGGCACCTTGGCCGAATCCTTTATACAAGCACATGCAGTGGACAAGTACATCGTCTATATAGCCCCGCTGGTCATCGGAGGAAAACATGCACCGACTCCGGTGGAGGGAGCGGGCTTCGATGAACTCTCTTCTGCCTTCAGATTGGAACGAATGGTTGTCTCGGAAATTGGGGGTGACGTCGTCATCGAAGCCTATCCGAAACAATCGGTAAAGGAGGTGGTGTGATGTTCACCGGATTGATCGAGGAGATTGGAAAAGTGGTTTCGGTCAGACAGGATTCGCTTGAAATCGAATGCAAGCGTATCCAAAGTGACCTTTCCATCGGTGACAGTATCGCAGTGAACGGTGTGTGCCTCACGGTGGTCTCGTTTTCTTCCCATCGGTTCAAGGCGGAGGTGATGCCGGTAACACTTCGAGCCACCAACCTTGGCGGATTGATGCCGGGGATACCGGTCAACCTGGAACGGGCAATGGCCTTGGACAAGCGATTGGGTGGACATCTGGTTGCCGGCCACATCGACGCAACCGCGCCTATCTTGGACAAACGTGAAGAAGGCGATGCACTGTTGGTATCGGTTGGGATCCCGACCGGATTGGATGCTTTTATAATCCACAAGGGCTCGATTGCCCTGGATGGAATCAGCCTGACGGTTGCACATATCGATGATAGGCAAATGACCGTCTCGCTCGTCGGACATACCAGGAATTCCACAGCCCTGGCGCTAAAACGCATTGGAGATGCGGTCAATGTCGAGTGTGATCAAATAGGCAAATACATCCAAAAGATGGTGTCCATCCAATACGGGGGCAATGCTTCCCATGGAACTCGGCACCGAAGCGAGAAATTGAGTATGGATTATTTGATGGAGCAAGGATTTTAACATTCCCATAGGAGCAAAAACGATGGAATTCAATACGATAGAGGAAGCTTTGTCGGCGATCCGGTCAGGCAAGATCATTGTGGTGGTCGATGACAAGGATAGGGAACATGAGGGAGACCTCATTGCGGCAGCGGAGTTGACAACGCCTGAGATCGTCAACTTCATGGTCACGCATGGAAGGGGTCTTGTCTGTGTGCCGTTGGCGGAAGAGATAATCGATACCCTCAGGTTGTCTCCAATGACTGCGGAAAACAAGGATTCGATGGGGACGGCTTTCACCATATCCGTCGATCATTGCGATACGACCACTGGTATTTCCGCGGCTGAGCGTGCCTTGACTATACGGAGATTGGCAGCCACAGATGCTGTCGCCGAGGAGTTCAGGGCACCGGGCCACATGTTCCCCCTCAGAGCCAAGCGGGGCGGAGTGGTCAATAGGCCGGGACATACCGAAGCGGCTGTCGACCTGGCAACGTTCGCGGGATTGCGCCCAGCTTCGGTTATCTGCGAGATACTCAAAGATGACGGGACCATGGCCCGGACAGAGGATCTGTTCGAGTTCGCAAAGCACCACGGATTACCGATTATTTCTGTGAATCAATTGGTGGCATGGCGATTGCAGAACAGGCAATTCGTCATTCGCGATTCGGAGGTGGAATTGCCTACGGAAAATGGTCTGTTCCGATTATTTACCTATATGGAGTATCCCTCTGGGAACCATCATATGGCCTTGGTCATGGGAAACCCAAAGGGATCCGAAACTTTGCCGATACCATTGGTGCGGATGCATTCGGAGTGCTTGACCGGCGACGTATTCCATTCGCTCCGCTGCGATTGTGGAGACCAGCTGAACATGGCGATGGAGATGATTGCCACCGAAGGCCAGGGAATCCTTGTCTACTTGCGGCAAGAGGGACGGGGCATCGGGTTTCCCAACAAGATGAAGGCATATCGGTTGCAGGAGCAGGGCCACGATACGGTCGAAGCCAATCTTGCGTTGGGGTTCGCACCCGATGAGCGATCATACGATGCGGGAGCGAGAATCCTGCAGGATTTGGGTGTTTCGAGTGTTCGCTTGTTGACGAACAATCCCGATAAGGTGGCAGCTTTGGAGATACAGGGAGTTGCGGTAGCCGATCGGGTGCCACTGGTGATCGCGCCCAATGCCACGAACATGAACTATTTGCGGATCAAATCGGAAAAGATGGGTCATCTGTACGACATAAAAATCAGTTGAGGAGAATCATTGACATGGAAAAGATCAAAACCTACTCGGGAAATTTGGTGGCGAAGGGCAAGAAGTTCGGAATTGTGGCGGCACGGTTCAACGAATTCATCACATCACGACTTATCGACGGAGCTTTGGATTCCCTGAAGCGACATGGTGCGGATGAACAGGATATTGATTTGGCATGGTGTCCCGGTGCCTTCGAGATTCCATTGGTTGCCAAACGTATGCTGATGAGTGACAAGTACGATGCGATCATCTGCCTGGGGTGTGTAATCAGGGGAAGCACCCCACATTTCGATTACGTGGCGAATGAAGTAGCCAAAGGTATCGGCAAGATTTCCCTGGATTATGCGAAGCCGGTTGTTTTCGGTGTGCTTACCACTGAAAATATCGAGCAGGCGATCGAGAGGGCGGGAACAAAAGCAGGCAACAAGGGGTTCGATGCAGGCACCTCTGCAGTTGAGATGGTGAATCTTATGGAAAGCCTCAGGTGATGGTACGGCGACATCGTCAAGGGAAGAAACTTTGCCCTTGACGGTTGTCCGCAATGCTCCCGACGATAATGGAAAAATGTTCTCTTCTAGACCACCTTGGCGAGGAAATACTGCAAGACCTGCAAATCTTCGGTCAATTCCGGATGAAATGCGGTCACCAACATGTTTTTGCTTCGAGCCGCTACCTTGTTGCCGTCGACCGATGCCAGTATCTGGACATCGGGGCCTTCCATCTCGATGATGGGGGCACGTATGAAGGTCATGGGGACTTTCCCGATTTCCAAGAAGTCGCCGGTGGTATGGAAACTTCCCATCTGCCGCCCGAATGCGTTCCTTCTCACCGATATGTCCATGCTTCCGAAATACGGCTTCGGCTTATGGGTTATCTGTCTCGCAAGGAGGATCATCCCGGCGCAGGTTCCGAAAACGGGAAGACCGGTGTCGATCATCTTCTTGAGTGGAAAGAACAATCCTGTTTCATGGAGGAGTCTTCCCATGACCGTGCTCTCGCCACCGGGGATTATCAATCCGTCGGGGCCTTTGTTCAGGTCCGTTGCCTTTCTGATTTCAAAGTTCGGTATACCCAGTGTGTCCAAGGCACGAGAGTGTTCGGCAAATCCCCCCTGAAGCGCCAGTACCCCGATTTTCATGCCCCGCGCTCCGCCATAAGCAGCCTGATTTCTTGCTCATTGATGCCGACCATCGCATCCCCCAGGCCTTCCGATACGTGTGCAAGCAGGTCCGGATCATCGAAGTTGGTAACAGCTTTGACTATCGCCTGGGCGCGTTTCGCCGGGTTGCCCGACTTGAAGATACCTGAACCGACGAAGACACCCTCCGCACCCAATTGCATCATAAGCGCCGCATCTGCCGGAGTGGCTATTCCACCTGCCGCAAAATTGACGACTGGAAGTTTTCCTTGTTCAAAGACCAAGCGGATCAGTTCGTACGGTACCTGCAATGTCTTCGCCGCCTCGAAGAGTTCATCGCTTCGTATGTTTTGGATATTCCGGATCTGCTGGTTGATAAGCCGCATATGGCGGACAGCTTGGATGATATCGCCTGTTCCCGGTTCTCCCTTGGTTCGGATCATGGATGCACCTTCTCCGATTCGTCGCAGGGCCTCACCCAGGTCTTTTGCGCCGCACACGAACGGAACATCGAACGTGCTCTTGTCGATATGGAAAACATCGTCCGCTGGAGAAAGTACTTCACTTTCGTCAATGAAGTCTATTTCGATAGCTTGCAGTATTTGTGCCTCGACAATATGCCCGATCCGCACCTTCGCCATGACCGGGATTGTGACTGCCTCTTGGATTCTTTTGATCATGCCGGGATCGCTCATGCGCGATACACCGCCAGCAGCCCGAATATCGGCGGGTATCCGTTCAAGGGCCATGACGGCACATGCTCCCGCATCCTCGGCAATCTTCGCTTGGTCCGGTGTCGTGACATCCATGATTACTCCACCCTTGAGCATTTGCGCGAGATTCTTGTTGAGTTCGTATCGGTCGTTCATATCGTTGCGTCTCCTTTGACTATTCCTACCGTTGGACAATTGCCCTACTATAGGGTAAGACTGAATGTATAAAAAGTATCAGAAATAGAATATTATATGGTACCAGATTGGGAGTTGAAGATATGAAGCACGTCCTCCTGCAGCTTGAAAGAAAAGGAACAATGAATCTGTCCGACCAGATATACTCGTGGATGAGAAGCGAGATTACCTGTGGCAATTTTTCCTGCAATGAAAAATTGCCATCGAAAAGGAAGCTGGCAGCCAGCCTGCAATGCAGTCTGAACACGGTCCAGGCAGCGTATGACCAGCTTGCCGACGAAGGATATCTGATTTCGCGGGAAAAGAGCGGTTATTTCGTAGCAGAAATGGACGGTGTGGTGGATCTTGGCGAGCGATTCCAGGATATACCAAAACATATCCCCCTACAGCAGCGATTCGACTACGACTTTTCCTACCAAGGGGTGGATCGGGAGCGTTTTCCTTTTGCACGCTGGCGTAAAGTCATGCGTGAGGGTATCAATGGGGATGACACGGATCTGTTGGGAGTGGGAAATCCCAAGGGACAGGTTGGATTGCGGAGTAGTATTGCCAGATATCTTCGGTATTCTAGGGGAGTTGTCTGCTTACCGGAACAAATCGTCGTAAGTTCGGGAACAGAATCCCTGCTGCAGTTGATCATGCAACTGTTCGAGGCTTCGACCGTGTATGGCATAGAAAACCCTGGATATGAAAAGCTCAGTCTGCTCTTTAGGAGTAATCGTGCACGTTACACACCGTTGCCCCTCGATGAACAGGGATTGCTGCCCGAATCATTGGAACAATCTCCGGTCGATGTCATATGTATCACCCCGTCGCACCAATTCCCGACCGGATGCATCATGCCTATCGGAAGACGTATCCAATTGCTCAACTGGGCCTATGGGAATACGGGAAGATTTATCATTGAGGATGATTATGACAGCGAATTCAGATATTCGGGCAATCCGATTCCATCGTTGCAAGGACTTGATCGGCAGGGAACGGTTGTGTATCTCGGGTCATTCTCAAAGTCATTGTCCCCGGCACTACGAATCAGCTATATGGTGTTACCCGAGAAACTTGTGGGAATATTCGACGAGAAATTGAATTTTCATGTATGTCCGGTGCCGACTTTCGAGCAGAAGGCTCTGCAAGAATTCATGGACAGTGGACAATTCGAGCGCCATCTCAATCGGATGAGGAATACGTACGGGCGTAAGCGTGAAACGTTGGTCTCGGCCATACGGGACATGCTACCGGGTTCAGAAATCGATGGCGTTGCGGCAGGCTTGCATATCGTCTTGCATGTATACAATGGCATGGATGAAACGGAATTGGTTTCTTCAGCGGAGAAGAATCGGGTGAAAGTGTACGGAATGTCCCGGTATTATTCCGATTTGTCGAAACAGGAAACCACCAACACGGTGTTGTTGGGGTATTCTACGATGGGTATCGATGATATCGGGAAGGCGGTTTCCTTGCTTCGGGATTCATGGTTCCCTACCACTTGATACCCGAGCGGGTACAGGGAACGTACGGTGGTTTTTGAAACCGTTTATTTCAGAGTTTCCACCACCTGTTGTGCAAGTTGCTCGACTTCGGCGTCGGTAATGCGGTATGCGGAGGTGATTTCTCGTGAGATCTCCGACCCTGGTGGCAACAGCTTCGCGATGCTCAGGTCGAGCAGCAACGCAGGATCGCGATTCACCAATTTTCTCAGATACATACCCAGCTTTGCATTCGGTCCATCGGCACCACCGCTGATGGTGGCGAATCCATAGGACCCGATCGTGGGAACGAGTTTTTTCAACGGCCTACGCAGGGGGGTGGCGGGGTGACCGATCCAGACCGGGCCGACAAACAGTGCGAAATCGTACTGTGACTCGTCATAGAGTACGAAGCGTACTTTTGGACTCCGGTTCAACAACAAGTCGGCGATCGTGGTTCCCATGGTACGTCGTTTGGGCTCCGCCACAACCACCAGATCGGCCTGCAGTTTACTTGCTATACGCTTGGCCAAGGCGGCATTGTTGCCGGTCAGCGAGTAGGAGATTACTATCGGTTTCATGATGTGTGCACCGCTCCCTTTTTATTCGGTGATGTGGAAAACATCTGCTCGAAGAATAGGATATGGCGTTCCAATTCAGCTTCGAGTTTCCCGACATCCTCACTATCACGACCGACAATGAAATGCCTGAAGGTCCATTCCGACCGGAACGCATTGAATACATTGGCCAGCGATTTGGCATCACATGCAATCACCAATCCCTTCTCTATGCAAGACGTGAAGAGCTGCTCGATATACACATCCGCCGGCTGCACGAATTCCTGCAGGTAGTACGAGCGGATGTTCTCATTGCTTTGCATCTCATGGTACATGATCCGGGCAATCTTGATCACCACCGGCATGGAGGTGATCAGTTGCGGCAACGGCGCAAGCAGACCGCGGAACACGGACATGCCCGAGGGATTCTCCAACTGGTCTTCGATCGGCAAAGGGGTGAAGATGAATTCCCTTGCATAGGAGAAGACCGCGTCCAGCAACTCCTCTTTCGATGCATAGTGGCGGTATATCGCCCCTTCGGTCACGTCGACCGCCCGCGCAATCTGCCGTACGGAGGTCTTTGTGTACCCGTTGAGGGAGAACAGCTCGATGGCTGCGAATAGGATCTTTTCTTTCATCGGAATATCGTCGACCTTCGCCACCGGTCTTCCCAGCGGCTTGGGCTGGTGTGTTTCTTTGCGCATGTGATTCCTTCCTTCTTTCAGATTCCGTGATGCAATGATCCGGCACCGGATATGCGTTGTGTTATGCGTGGATTGCCCCAATAGGTGACATCCCCGGCTCCGGATATCTTTACGGATAAGGTCTCCTCAACCTTGACCTGTATGTTGGCTGCTCCCGTGCTGCTGATCTTCGCGTTCTTCGATTGCAGTTCACCGCCCTTGAAGACAGCGCTTCCGGTACAGTTTACCTCCAGATCATCACAAGAGCCAGCGAAAACGACGGTTCCGGCACCGGTGATATCGATTCTCAACGAATCTCCGCTGAACGAATCGACTACCAGGTTTCCACTGCCGTTGACCGAGATGCGCTGGAGATCGGGAACTGTGATATCGACGGTGCAGTGTTCGAGGTGTTTCATTGCCCGCAGCATCTTCAGGCTGAAGGTGCATCCGAATCCGACGTTCAAAGTGCCGTTCTGAACGATTGTCTCATAGCGATCGATAACGGATTCGTCGACGGTGACCACAACCGATTGTGGACCTTGGTGGATGTTTACCGTGCCCATACCGTTGAGCGCGATTGCCGAGAATGGTGCCACTGTCCTGTGTTGCACCGATTGTGCCACCGAGGCATAGGTTGCTCCCAACGCAGCGGTCGAGAGCACAATGACGAGTACTGTTTTCAACATATTCTTGTTTCTCCTTAAATGTAAGTAAACGTATACTTACTTAACTGGGAATAGAAATACCACTTGCCGAAAAAACTGTCAAGATATGGTTACGAAAAATTTTATAATTTTTGATGTTTTAAAACAGGGGTTAGTCAGTCGGAACAGGCATGGTACGATTACCCGTGAATTTCTGGGCAGTGGTGATCAGGCTCACCAAATGGGGGGGGAGAATGGATAGGTGTTCGAGTTGCCAAGCCCGTTCCAGCTCGGACCCTCCGACTTCACGGACAATCTTTATCGCATACCAAGCCGGGCCGAGGCAATGGTCGGCCATATGGGCGGTGGCGACCGCCTGTCCGACACAACGCGCCAGCAGTTTTTCGATTGGATCGTCCATACCCTTGGCTTCGGCATGCACTGCCCTCGATGCCTTCATGGCATCGCCAGTGGTGGCCTTGCCGTCGATCCACGCCTGGGCCGTTCGCAAAGCCTGCAAGAGGGAAGGTCTGAATTCCAGGGAAGTACAAGTGCTCACATGGTAGGTGCACTCTAGCGCCCAGACCATGAGCAACCGATGGTCGGTGGGGGTGAGTTCGCCACCCCGATGTAATGCAACGAATCGACGGTCCCGCACTGGTAAGCCCCCTCCCGGGCAATAATACCAGAATTGGAGTGGGGGTGGAAGTTTTGGGTGGTGGGGTAAGGTTGTATTTGACTTGCCATACGAAATGTAATACAAAGTATTACACAGTTGGGAGGTTGGTATATGACGATTTCTTTACGCTTGAACGAAGCGGATTCAGAATTGCTTAAAAATTATGCGAAGATGAAGATGATGACTGTCTCCGAGGTGATCAGGCAAGCTGTCATGCGACAGATTGAAGATGAATATGATCTGCACGTATACGAAAGGGCTCTGGAGGAGTATCGAAAACGGCCTGTCGTCCATTCTCTGGATGAAGTCGAACAGGATTTGGGTCTGCTCTGATGTATTCGGTTGTTTTTACTGACAAGGCCCTGAAGGAATTGAGGAAATTGGATCCTTACACTGCTTCCTTTATTCTCGGTTGGATTCGTAAGAATTTGCAAGGATGTGAAAATCCCCGAAGGATTGGAAAAGGCTTGGTAGGTAATTTTAGCGGCTCCTGGCGTTATAGAATCGGCGACTATCGCCTGCTGGTTGAAATAATCGATTGCAAAGCAGTTGTCGTTGATCTGATTATTGGGCATTTTGGAAGAATCTATCGGTAGTGTCACCTTTCTTTGTCCCGTCTGTTTTTTTCGCATACATAAGGAATAAGATCATGAGAAGAAATGCATTGTCCATCGTATTTCTTACTCTCGTCGGCATGCTGTTTCTGCTTACATCGTGTGCTTCGGCCGCCGCAGTGGAACCCCAGGGCCTTCCCGTCGAACAGGTACCGACAATCGAAAATGTGCCTGAAGCCGAACCTGCCGCACCTGTGGCGGAACTTGTGCCGGAGCCGGCACCCGAAGTCGAAGTACCTTCCGCACCCCCTGCATCCGAATCCGTTGCCACACCAGTGGAGCCCAAGCGGTATGTGAAAGTCCGGCCGGTGGTGCCCTATGGCGATAGGGTGATACTCACCAATACCACCGGGTATACCTTGCTCATGGCGGACCTGTTCTCCGACTCCATGTTCCTTGCGTCGGAGGCCATGGTGAATCTGCTGGGAGAATCGCCATTGGATGACCAGCAGTACCGTGAGATATTCCTGGCGGACTATCCCGATTTGCAGCAGGCGCTCATGGTGAAGGACGGCAGCGAATTTATTCTCAATGCTATCGACACCGATGGGGATTTGTACTATCTGATTTGGAAGCCCGAGATCGATCCCTGGAACATATCGATACCGTTCGAGGCCCTGGACATGGCGTACCAACCTTCCGTTCCCGTTTCCAGCGGCGAACATATCGTGGTTACGAACAGAACCGGGTATCCCTTGGAGGACCTGCATTTCGTGGATCCTTCCGAATTTGTCGAGGGGGAAATGGGTACCGACCTGTTGGGAGCCCACGTACTCACCTCGGGAAATTCTGTACAGATCGCGGTTTCCGATATTCCATGGATCGCCGATTTGTTGGAATTCGATGCGTATGCGAGGCTCCTGGTGTTCGCGAAAGATACCGACGGTGACGAGTATCGGAAGGAATGGTATCCGACTACGGACCCGTGGGGAATCGTATTCACGCTCGATGACTTGACGTTTGTAGATACGCACGAACCGGTGGTGCAAGAGGACGCCGTTCGGATCACCAACTATACAGGTGATACCATCTGGTACCTGTATCTCATGACCGACGAGATGTACCTGCTGGATGAATGGGGAGAGGATTTGCTCGACGACGATGTACTGGCCTTAGGTGACTACATCGATGTGTTCCCGAAATACAACTCCTTGTTGTGGGAGTTGATGGAGGATCCATCACAGCTGAAACTGCATCTTGTCGGGGTCGATGTCGATGACGAACTCTACCACAGGGAGTGGCACCCCGGCAGCGATCCCTGGGAAATCGAGTTGACCGAGGCCGATTACCAGTTCTGACGGTCTGACATGATCTTGCATGTACTGAATATGTATCATACGCGCCTCCCGGTTGTTTTACTTGGCAGGAGGCACATATGGTACGCATGCGATATGTGTTCTACGCGATAATCCTAACCATCATCCTGCTGATTTTGGCACTGGGCATTGGCTGTGAGCAACAGGTTTCCTTCGAAAAGTTTCCGGCGTTCTCTCCCTACGAGGCCTTGAGCCAAGCGGATATCGACTATCTGGATGTGAATTTTGGCTTGCTCGACTCTGTCGATGTGGATGGTAATCCGACGTGGACCGACGAGGATATCGCGAACGCGCTCGTTGCTTGGCAACGAGCGAAGATGACGATGGATGCCATGGCCCTGCCCGACATATCCTATCCCATGCGCTGGAACAACATCATGCCGGGCATCTATCCTGTCGGAGACATGATCAAGACACGACAGATGGGCGAGGGCGTCGATACGAAGATATATGGTGTCTGTTGGGACCACGCGGCGGTGTTTGCCGCGATTGCCCGATATTTCGGTTTGGAAGTACGCATCACAGCCTACAAGATATACATTTCGGATAGTACTGCACCGGGGGACGGTATAGACGATGGTCCGGAGCGCGGAATGGGTCCGGAGGAATCGAGTGCCATGCGAAGCCGATTGGCACTGTTGGGCTTCAGCATACCCGAGGAATCCCTGAGGAATGCCATGGTCGAAACGTACGCACATTATCGTCCCGAGGTCCTCATTGGTACCGCTTGGATCGATTTCGACGCAACCAACCCCACCGGCGAGTATGCCCTCGACAGCAATTACGAGGAAGCTCCCTGGGATGAAGGCTTGGACGAGTCTATCTGCATACGCCTCTAGACCCGCCGCTTCCTGCTATCTCCTAGAAATTGGCCGTTTGCTGCGAGCCGTCCTGGAACACCTCGGACAATTTTTCGGTAATGGCATGTTGGATATGCGAAAGCCGGGCATTTACTACTTTCAGCTCGGCTTTGGCCGATGCGATCGTATCGGGAATCGGACCATTGGCCAGTGCCTGCAGGTACGAATCCTTCAACTCCCGGGCCCGCTGTTCTGTGACCTTATACTCGTGCTTCAACCGGGCAGCCAGTTCCGCCACTTCGGTGAATATGGTCTTCTTGTCCGCGAAGAGGGCCGCGGCATACTCCTGTCGCAATTCGTGGATCAACTCTCCGACCGAAGTGATCGCGGAGACCCTGTGGGCGTTGGAACCGACGAATACGAAACCGCTTTTCAGGTTTCCCTTGCGGGCATTGTTCAAAGCCATGGAGATGCAGTAATTCGATTCCTCCGCCTGGCATCCTGCAAGACACTGCCAGGGACAGGAGAAGTTGCGTTTCCTTTCGGTTGTGGAAGTGAGGAAATCATTGATGATCGCACGACCGGGAAGTCCGACCGGACTCTTGATGATGCCAATGTCCTCCTGCGAGCAGGCGACGATAGCTTCCTTGAAGCGGATATCGGCGTCACATTCATCGGTGGCGGCGAAACGGGTACCCATTTGCACGCCATCGGCGCCAAGCTTCATGATCTTGTAGATATCCTCACCGGTGAAGATACCACCACCGGCGATCAGGGGAATCGGCTTGCCGAATTCCTCGACGTAGGGGGCGAGAGCTTCCTTCACCTGGGGGACAACAGTCTCAAGCGAGAAGGCATCGTCCTCCAAATCCGCTTGGGCAACACCAAGATGCCCTCCGGCTTTCGGACCTTCGACAACCACCGCATCGGGCACATCGTGGTAAATCCGCTTCCACATGGAGAAGATGAGGTTGGTGGCCCGGGCTGAACTGACAATCGGCACCACCTGCACACCTGCTTCCCGCAATTGTGCGACAGGGAGATTCTTGATCGGGAGCCCCGCACCCAAGAATACCGCATCGACTTTCTCCTCGATAGCTGTCTTGAGCAGTTCCTGGAAATCCTCCAGCGCGACCATGATGTTCACGCCGATGATTCCGGCACTTTGGGCTTTGGCTTTCCTGATTTCGCTGCGCAACCCCTTGATATTGGCGGCCCGTCCATCCTTGAAATAGTCTGGTTCGATCATGCCGATTCCGTTCGCTGCGATAATACCGATGCCACCTTGGTTCGCCACCGCGGAGGAGAGCGATGAGAGGGAGATGCCGACGCCCATGCCACCTTGTACGATCGCGATAGGAGCCGTTTTATTTCCAATAGTCAGTTTTGGTAGGTCGAATGAGGGGAGCTTGATCTTCAGTGAAGCGATCAGCTTTTGAAAATTTTCGAATGTCCATTCTTTCACTTTGTATTCCTTTTGTCAAATTAGACACAAATTCGAGTTTGTGTAATAATAGAACAAACAGCCGTCTTAGTACAGGCAATTGCATGGAATTTGGGTTTTTCGTGTCTCCCGAATGGAGTGGCAGGTGGTAAAACCTTATCCTGCCGACAAAACGGCCTGAAAGTATTTCTAAGCTCACCTGTACGGAACACCTTGAGTTGCCCGAAGGTACTCTGGTAGACTCACCACAGAGGAAATACCATAGCATGACCAACCCATTGCCCACCGAGAAAGCCCGCCACTATTGCCTGCAATTGCAACACGATCTCGATACACATGGCAGCCTCGATTTCGAGGGGCAGGGGCTTGTCGGCACGGACTACCTGTTCGGATCTGCCTTGGGGCAGATGTTCGGGGTGCTGGTATGTTGCGATTCGGACGGAAAGGAGGTCGTACTCAAGGCCTTCAGCGGGCAATACGATGGTCTTTGGGAAATCGAGGGATGGGTTCCCCCGGTGGTCGATGCCGCGGAATTCGAACGTATCGCCGCAGACGGTGCGCAGGCTGTCGCCGTACTATCGCAAGCCATTGCACAGGCCAGTGGAGAAGTTGCCGAGACCGTGCGGAACCGGCGGAAGGAACGTTCACAAGCCATCCAGCGCGAATTGTTCGGACACTACACATTCCATTGTATCGACGGATCGACTGTATCGATGGAAGCGATATTCGGCAATCGAATTCCTCCGACCGGCACCGGGGATTGTTGTGCCCCCAAATTGCTTAACCACGCCTTTAAGACAGGGCTCCACCCGTTTAGTATGGCCGAATTCTATTACGGCGCATCGAACAAGTCCAACAGCAGAATCCACAAGCAGTTCTACGAACCGTGTGACGAACGGTGCAAGCCGTTGCTGGGTGCCATGCTGGGTCTCGATATCGTCTACCGTGACGACTCGATCATCGTGGTGAACAAGCCGGCTGGACTATTGTCGGTTCCCGGACGGGGAGAGGACAAGCAGGATTGCATTGTCGCCCGGGTAAAACGATTGTTTCCCGATTGTCTGGAACAACCGTCTGTGCATCGGCTCGATATGGACACCTCGGGCTTGTTGGTGTTGGCGTTCACCCAGGAGGCCCACCGGGACTTGTCGATACAGTTTATCAAGCGCCAGGTCCACAAGCGCTATTTGGCGCTGCTCGAAGGGGTGGTTCCCAAGGATTTGGGACACATCGAGCTGGCATTCCGCTACGATCCCGACAACCGGCCGCGCCAGAAGTATGATCCGGTGCTCGGCAAATGGGGCACGACGGTGTGGCAGAAGATCAGGGTCGAACCGTTTGGCGAGGACAAAGCTCTGGTCACACGCGTCCAATTCGAACCGCTGACCGGTCGGACGCATCAGCTGCGTCTGCATAGCGCACATGCCAAGGGGCTGGGACACCCTATTGTGGGGGACCGCTTGTACGGCTCGGGTTCGGAGACTTCACGCTTGATGCTCCACGCCTACACGCTGCAATTCACCCATCCGACCACTGGCCAGACAATGCAGTTCACCCTCGATCCCGATTTCTAGTTACCATTTTTTTCCGTGGACGGTAATTGGTCAGCAACAGGCCACCGATCACCAGAATGGCTCCCATGGCGATAATTACCGTCAATGTTTCCCCCAGTACCACGACTCCGATGAATATCGCGGCAACCGGCTCGACGTTCAAGAATACGGAGGCTTTCGAACTGCCGACAACGGCGATTCCCTCGTAGTACCAGAGGTATGCCAGCCCGGCGGCTCCGATACTCAGGTAGAGGAGGCTCCAGATAGCCTGCGTCGAGAGTGTCGGTACAGTCGACCAGCTGTGTTCGAAAAAGGTGATGGGAATCAATATTGCCACCCCCATGACCGATCCGTAGGCCAACAGGGCGAGGGGAGAGAGGTTTGACATGGCGGATTTGATGATTATGGAATAGGCGGCCCACGCCACCACAGCCCCCAGCATGTACAGGTCCCCGATCGCGATTCCCGACTCGATTATCCCTGCGATGTCCCCGTTGGTGATGGTCAACACAGCTCCGATCGTCGCAGCGATGATTCCCAATCCGACCATGAGCGTTATCCGCTCCCTGAACAGCACGAAGGCGATGATACTGACAACCGCGGGGGTGAAAGCGAGCATCACAGAACTGCGGACCGCGGTTATGGTCTTCAGACCGGTGAAAAGCAGGGCGTTGAACATGACCACCCCGACCAGACTGAGGAGGAATATCCAAACCAGGTCCTGTTTCGTCGGTTTCGGGAACCGCTTCTCCTTCATCCAAAGGGCCGGTATCATGATCAGGCTGGCTATGATGAACCTGATGCAGCTGGTGGTGAAAGCGGGAAGTTCGGCTGAAACGATACGTCCGGCGGTCAAGGCTCCTCCCCAGATAACCGGGGCCAAAAACAGTTTGATCATAGGTAATTTTGCTTTCAATGACGAAGCCGGTCGTGTTTGTCCTCGGTCATGCATGGTATCTCTCCCCGATTCATCCGTATTCCTAGAGTAGGGGACAAACGGAGCGATGTCAAACAATGGTTGTCCCGAGGTCTTGAAACCTTTCATTCAGTATGTGGTAGGTGCTATACTGATTCCATGCTTGGATATGATTGTATATGCGATGCGATCGCGCTTTTCGAACGCTCGATGGAGGGCAGTTCACCAGGAGCTCCTCCCATCAGATCGGTTGCCGAACTCGCCGAAAGGACAGGGTATTCGCCATTCCATTTTTCCCGGTTATTCTCCGCGATAGCAGGAATGCCTCCGAAAGCGTATATCCAGGGACGGCTGCTTTCCAGGTTGGCCACCGAGATTTCCGAGACCGATAGTCCCATAACCCATCTGGCGCAAAACTATGGGTATGTCGATTACGAGACCTTCGCACGAGCCTTCAAGAGCCGATTCCATATTGCCCCGAGCGCGGTCCGGAAAGATCGGTTTGTTCCCCACGGGTGCCTGCAACGGTGGGAACCACAGGTTCCCGCACAGCGGACCACCACTTCCATTTCCGGTGGAGATCTGGTCGGAAAAGAGGCTTTCGTACTCTGTGGTTTGCCTTTTTTCATCGAACTTGGCGAAAAGTCGTTCCACAAGCATTGGGCATCCTTCATGCACGTACAGGATCGCATGAATCTTAGGGATTCCGACGATACTGCATTCCATCAATTCTCGGCATGGAATGACGATGCTGAGCTGCACGGTTTGTCCGTGCTTTGCGCGAGACGTGTGGCCGAACACAGCACGCAACCTCCGATCTTCACGTTGCGTACCGTACCAGCCGCCGAATATGTGGTGTTCAGACACGAGGGTGGTCCCAAGAACCTTGCCTTGACGTACCAATACATCTATGGCCAATGGTTTGCCACCCATGATCTGAAAGCATCGCTATGTTGGGAGTTTCAGCGATATCCGGAAAATGGGGACCTGATCGAAATCCATATCCCCATTGCATTGGTATAGAGTTAGAACCGGAATTCGTTTTCCCAGTCGAACGTACCACTGTCCTCCGCCCACAATGGCCAATGGCTGCACCACGAAGGCATTGCTACCTCCCGTATCCTATCCATGCTGGGGTGATACGGCTTGATATCCAATACAGGCGTATCCGCATCGGCATCTATCCAATCGATAGTCACCGTTCCCTTCTCCCTGTCGACCGAGAGCAGTTTGACCACACTCGAACAAATAGCGTTCGGTCTGATCGGGCCTCTTGTCGCGAAGATGCCCAACTGATGGGTGCAAGACCGGTAGGGTGAATCGAACATCCACTGGTCCACTGCAATTTGAGATGTTTTGTTCGCAAACCACAAGACGACCACATGGCCGAAGTCCTCCAATCCTGCCAACCCGTCTCGCAATCGGGGGATAACTTCTATCCGATACTCCCCATCCGTACGGATGTGTCCAATTTCCATGAATTCTGTTTTCATTCGTAAATCCTCCATGATTCGTAGTACGTGACAGCATCCCCTGGTTACGGCGGGTCAGACAGGACTTTTCTTGCGCTACGCTAGGCAGACCGTGCCATGTGCATCGATATGCCACCGTGTAGTGCACAGGGTGTCCAAGAACGTTTGGTCATGGCTGATGCAGATAAGGGCTCCGCGATATTCCGCCAAGGCATGTTCCAACGCGATGCGGGCAGGAAGATCCAGATGGTTCGTCGGTTCGTCCAACATCAGCACAGATACCGGTTGCTCGATCAGGAGGCTCAACAACAATTTCTTCGCCTCGCCTGGACTTGCCATGGCCGAGGAACGGATCAGCTGCGGGTCGCTTCCCAACCGCACAAGACTCGAAACGACCCTGCCTTTCGTGGAGGCATCCAACAAATCCAACTTTTCCAGGCATTCCCGGCAGGAGCTGCTATCCTGTTCTTGGGGAACATGGGTCACCGGGATGTCCTGATCGTGCACCACAGAAAACAGGTGGCGCATAAGGGTCGATTTCCCGCTTCCGTTGTCACCGGTGATCCCTATGCGATCGTAGGGGCCAATCTCAAGCGGACCGTACGCGACAGTCCGATCGGGGCCCAATCGCAAGAACCCTTTGGGTAGCCGGGCAATGAAATCCCGCTTGAGCGGAACACTTTCAAAGGTGATGCCGGCGACAGGACCCTGCAAATCAAGCATCCTGGCGACAGCCAAATCCCCACGGATAGCCTGGGCGGTATCCAGGACCCTCAAGGCGCGCTTCTCCAATTGGCTTTTCAACCGGCCGGCCTTGCCATCCGTTCCCGATACCCGGACACCATCGATCTTAGCCTTTCCGTCGTGGTCTTTCGGCGAAAGGTTTCGCTTTGAACGCAATGCATCCTGTCGGGAGGCGAGAGTCGAACGGCGGGAGAGTTCCGAAGAGACTTGGCTGAGGTTCCGGGTTTCGCTGCGCAAACTCTGGTATGCCGCACTGGCGATGCGACTGGATTCATCCAAGGCATTCGAGGGGGCACAATTCATCATGCGGATATGGGGGGCATGGACGATCACTGTCCTCTTGCAGAGAATGTCGGCAAAGGTACGGTCGTGGCTGACCAGGATGCCGATCCCCCGGTACGAACCCAGGGCGTTTGTCACCAGCTGTATAGCGGTACTGTCGAGGTGGTTGGTCGGTTCATCCACCGCCATGACCTCTGGATCCTGCCACAATGCGTATGCCACTTGTGCCCGTTTGCGTTCCCCATGGCTCAAGGTATCCCATCGGTAGAGCCAATCCCGCTGTACCTGCAGACTGCCGTGCAACCGACAGGCTTCCTTATCGTACGCATAGGCGAAATCTTCATACTTCACGGGTGGTTCGTCGGTGCGCTGTGCGATATACAGACTTGTCCCGGCTCGCGTGATAAAACCGGAATCAGGTGTGAGGCTTCCGGTCGCCAGTTGGAGAAGTGTCGTTTTTCCTCCTCCGTTTCCACCCAGTACAGCTGTCCAGCCTTCCGTGAATACCAAGTCCACGTGCTCGAAGAGAGGGATTGTCTGCTGTGGATACTGAAATCCGACCACTGAAAAATGTATTGATTGTATGCCCATATTGTTTGCTTCCTCTTGTTCAGGGGTAGGCACAATTCGGCTGGACGTGGATAGACAGTGATCCTCGAACCGACCGAATGCACCTGACCCCGCTACCTTCGAATTGTGTGTGGGTGTCCTGTTTGCCTTTCGATCTTCAGTTCTTCATCGGACCAGCTTGTCTCCTTGTGTTGGAATGCTTCTGTGATACCATAGACTCGGGTTTTCGTCTATCGGTTTGCAAAATGCCTGATGGAATAGTAAATATGATTGATAGAAGTTGATATATACTTTTTACTATTAATAATATATAATAGTACACAATTACCATCAATTAAAAAGTGGTAATCACACCTAAATTGTGTTAGCACAAGCAACAAAGCACTTAGATTCCATACCTCCCCATGGTAAATCGGGTGGCGGATGGTTTTCATCGATGTTCCATGGCATGCACGTATGGCATTTCCGATATACAATTGGAGGAAGGATGGCAAAAGGTTCGAAAGTCCTACATATTGTCCGATACGGATTTCTTGTAATCGCACTACTTGTCGTAGGGCTTGGAGTTCTTGTGTACACCAATACCGAGAGATCGGAGCTCTTGCAGAATCAAATCGATCGGACCGGGAGTATTCTCAATCATTCCGGCGCAGTTTTGATTCATTTGAATGACCTGGTCAATTCGGTGAGGGGGTATCTCCTTTCCGGGCTGGACCTCAACCTGCGAAGAGTTGAGGAAGCCTCCTTGCGCTATGGATCCAGCATGACTGAATTGAAGCGGGAGGTATCCGACAATCCCATGCACGTGCAGCGGCTTGCACATGTCGATACCAGCTTCCTGGCAATGAAAGCAGACGTTGTCGATCCATTGCTGCAATACAAGTCAGCGTACACTATGCAGGGTATGTCTCCTCTTGACCAAGAGGTATTCCAAAACATTTCGAGCAAGAGCCGTTTCTATCTCGATGAGATGACCCGTCTGGTCACTGCGATAAACCGGGAAGAGGAGCAACGCATACAAGCTGTCGTCATCGCCAACAACCGATTGGCTACCATAGGGTGGTTCTTGAACATCTTGGCAACAGTGATCGTCTTGTCCATCATCTATTCGCTGTACAGGCTCACCACCAACCGGATCAGGAAAGCAGAGAGTGAACAACAGCGGTTCGACAGGGAGTTGGGGGAAAATCACGATCGCCTCTCGAGTTTGATCGAAGCGACGCGGGTAGGGACATGGGAATGGGATATCCCGACCGGAATCATGAGTTTCAACGAACGGTGGGCGCAGATGCTTGGCTATTCCCTCGAGGAACTTGAACCATTGCATGTCCAGGTCTGGAAGGATCTGATGCATCCGCAGGACCTGAAGGTCTCCGAGAGTTTGTTGGAGAAGGTCTTTTCACTGGATGTGGATTATTACGAATTGGAATGTAGGATGAAACATAAGGATGGGCACTGGGTCTGGGTGTTGGGACGCGGCAAGGTGGTTTTGTGGTCCCCTGACAATGTACCGCTTTCAATGGCGGGTACCCATGATGACATCAGCGGGCGCAAACGGATGGAGCATTTGCTATTTGTTGAGAAGAACCGATTGGAGGCCACCTTGATGTCTGTTGGCGACGGCGTGATAACCACCGACATGCATGGGAAGGTTGTCATGCTCAACAAGGTTGCGGAGAACCTGACCGGTTGGACTATCGATGAAGCGAAGGGAGAGGATTTCGGTGATGTTTTTAGCACGATGGATGCCAATACGGGTGCCCCGGGTGACAATCCGGTGAAGCGGGTACTGGAATCGGGGGTCGCGGTGGAATTGTGGGACGACTCCATCCTGGTGGCGAAGGATGGTATCGAGCATTTTATCAACGACAGTGCGTCGCCCATCAAGGATGAACAAGGATCGATGAATGGGGTGGTATTGGTTTTCAGGGACAGCTCGCACCATCGAACCGAACGTGAGACGATCCTTCGGCTCGGATTCACCGACCAGTTGACTCAGCTGCAGAATCGTCGGGCCTATGATCTGGAACTGGAAAAGATGCGTCAGGCAAATCTGTTCCCCATCGCCTTTATCCTGGCCGACGTGGACGGCCTGAAATTGGCCAACGATGCGTTCAGCCATGACACCGGAGACTTGTTGTTGCAGTGTGTCGCGAAGGTACTGAGGGATGTTTCTGATCCTGGCGATCTGGTCGCGCGGGTCGGGGGAGATGAATTTCTGATACTCATGCACCAGGCGACACTGGAACTTGCGGAGAATCGTGTTCTCACCATCAATGAAACCCTGCGGGGGGAGAAGGTCGGCCACATGACCATTTCCCTTTCGACCGGCATAGCCGTGTTGGAGACTGGCGATATGGATCCGCTACTGGCTTACCGACAGGCCGAAAGGAGAATGTATCGACAGAAGTTGACGGAAAGTCCGAAAAGAAAAAAGGTGATCATCGAGACGCTCCTGTCGGTGCAACACCAGAACTATCCTCGGATGAAGATCCATAGCGAACACGTCAGCATGTTGTGCGCCAAGTTGTCCAGGATGCTGGAATTGAGTGAAAGCGATACCGAAACGATGCGACGGGCGGGGTTGTACCATGATTTGGGCAAGATCGCCATGGATCAGACCATCCTGGAAAAACCAAGTTCCCTGAATGAGCACGAGTGGTATGACGTGAAGCGCCACTCCGAAGTCGGGTACAACGTCCTCCGCTCCGTTCCGGAATACTTTGATATTGCGGAAACTGTCCTGTATCACCACGAGCGGTGGGATGGCAATGGATATCCGAAAGGACTGGCAGGGAATGACATTCCCCTGTATTCACGCATGCTCAGTATTTGCGATGCCTACGACGCTATGGTTGGGACAAAGCCCTATGCTAACGCTAAAGGAAAATCGGAGGCACTGCAGGAAATCATGGAATTCCGTGGAACCCAATTCGATCCCGATCTGGCTACGTTGTTTGTTACCATGATGTCCCGTGAAATTTCGTAATCACGACCGGATATGATTCTGTATTCTCCGATTTGATGCTATTATATGCGCGGAGTCATTATGGAACTTATCGGAGCTGAATTTTTTTCCATCATCGTTGTCGCCGCAATTCTCTTCGACAGGTGGAAAGTGCAGAAGCAAAACAGTTCGCTTCCTGCCGACAAAGCCTTTTTTAAACTGCTGGTGGCATACACCGGATTTCTCGTCATTGCACTGTTCAATCATGCGAGCATACTCCAAGTGGTCAAATTCCCACTTCTCTTGGAACGAAGCATCACCATCGTCCACCTTGTCACGTTTCCCCTATTTATCCTCTTGTGGCTCTTGTCGATTGAATCGCAACTGCTCGAACGGAAACCGTTTGTGATCTTGGGTATCCTCCAGATCGGAGTATTGGCGGTATATGCCATATATTCGTTGGCGGATATCCTCTTGGGGCGAGCCTATATACTTGACGATACGTTGAAAGCAATCGGAGGGAACGGTTTCATCACCACGGTACTGCTCAGTGTCGCCTACTGTGTGTTGGCTCTGGCAATTATCGCGATATCTTGGAAGAAGATCGAAATGGGCAACCATCTGCTCTTTATTATCATTCCCCTGCTCCTCATGGTTTCCATGGTATTCTTCTATCTGTTCGAACAACACAACCTCTTTACGCTGGGCACGTCCTTCGTCCTGCTCATGAACTACCTGTTCCTCCTGCGAAAACGCTTGGAAATCGATTCTTTGACCGGGGTGCCGAACCAAACAGCTTTCATGACCCGTCTCGAGTGGATACTCAGGCAAGGACACGAAGCGACGGTATTCGTGCTGGATATCGAGAATTTCCGGTTTATCAACCATCGCTACGGTATCGCGGTGGGTGATGCGTTGCTGCAATCGTTCGCAACGTACCTTTCCACATTGGTCCAAGACGGAGTTATCTACAGGGTCGCCGGCAACCGCTTCGCTGTCGTAGCACCCAAGCTCTCCCACAACGAGATTGTCCGGGTGGTGAATCGGTTCAAGGTCAAAATAAAACAACCATGGGAGGTGGCGGATACCACCATCTCCTTCCATGTGAATGTTGCGATTATCGAACTGCCGGACCACGCCGATGCAAAAGACCAGGTTGTGGATACCATTGATTTCACCTTATCCGAGATCAAGTCCCGGCGTAGGCAATCGATAGTGATCTACAGCAAGAGGCTTATGCTATTGCGGCAACGGCGACTGGATATATTGACCGCACTGCGCAATGCGATCAGCAACGAATCGATGGTGGTGGTCCATTATCAACCGATCTACGATACCTCGAGTGGACACTTGGTATCTGCCGAAGCCCTCATGCGATTGCAGGATGACCAGTTGGGGTTGCTGATGCCCGGCGAGTTCATACCGTTCGCCGAACATGCCGGTCTCATTGTAAATCTGACGGAAATCATGCTGCGGAGGGTTTGCACCTTCCTGACAAACCACAAAACGGCTTTCAGGCACCTGAACCATATCTCGATCAATGTCTCTGCGGAAGACTTCTCCTCTATGGAAATGTCGAAACGTTTGCTGGATATCATCGACAATTCGGGGGTGAGGGCTTCACGCATCAGTTTCGAAATGACCGAATCGTTGCTGCTCGAATCGTATGAAACGGTAAAGAATTCGTGGGGAGCTTTCGCACAACGCGGTGTCACGTTGGCACTGGATGACTTCGGGACCGGGTACTCCAATCTGGAGGCCCTGGTGAACATGCCGTTCGATATTGTCAAGATTGACCGGAGCGTGGTCTCGAACTCCACCAACAACTTCGAACTGATCACACTGATCAGTGTCGTGCTGGAGCGGTTGGGTAAACGCATGATCGCCGAGGGCGTGGAAACCCAAGAGCAGGTTGAATTTGTCCGGGCAGCCGGGATAGACTGCATGCAGGGGTATTTCTTCTCCAAACCCGTGCCCGAGGACCATTTTCTCAACCTGCTTCGCTATGACAATGCCAAGTAGTTACCAAATCCGGATGCTTCCCCCTGCATAGACGGCAAGATTTTTGAATGTGTTCAACAGGGACACCCCACCGTAGGTGGTGAAGTTCGGATTGATCATGTAGTTCAATTGCGCCCGTATATCCAAGTCGAATGGATCGGCCCATGTGGATGAAGTGGAATAGCGTATGTCCAAGACACCTTCTGCCCAGAGACGGTAGTTGTCTGGAAGGTACCGTACGGTTCCCGAAGTCCTTATCTCCGCATAGAACTTGTCGGTATGGTCGGTCTCGTATGCAAGTCTCACACCGGCCTCCGCACCTAGGTGAAGCATGTCCTCGATCAGGAACCCGCCATATTCGCCAAACAGCTCAAACGCTCCGCGGAAATCGGTCGTGGTGGTAGTGAACCCCTTATCGTACGAGACACCCGGAGTAAGTCGGATACCCGCTTCCCAACCGTGTTGAAGTCCAATATACCGTGCCATTTCGAACACATAGCGCTGGGAATACCCCAGGACTGCCAGATCGAGGACTTTCTCCGGAACTCCCATCGCAGTGGCGATATCGGTGAAGTATTTGAGGTAGTTCCGACTGAAATCGTCGTTGAATTCCAGGAGCCGCTGGTTTTGCTGGTACATGATCTGCGCGACCTGACGGACATTCTCTTCGGTCGGTGTCACTCCGAGATACTTCATGATGGTTTCGATCCGCTTGAGGGTGTAGATGCTATAGAGTCTTCCAACACCAGCCTCTCCATATGGAAACACATCCAACTCGATTTCCGAAGTCCCAGAGAAAGGAACGAACCCCCACAAGCCGAACGAAGCGCCTACAGTGAAAAACCCATTCATCGAGCCTAGGTCCAACGTATAGCTCTTGTAGGAAGGATCCACGTCGAAGTCGAAGCTAAGCAGATTGTTTCCAAACGACAATGTCCCGCCCGCATCGATATTCATCGTGGTATCCTCGGTCCTGCGATACCATTGGTAATCGGCGTCCGCACCGATTCTGAATCGGGCGTCGGATGGAGTAGTGTCCAATTCGAGACGAATGACGTCCGAGCCAGGAACTCCTCCAACACCACCTTGGACCTCCATGGTGCTGTACTGCTCCGGAATCACCAACGTGTACAATCCGGTTGAAGCCGCCGCCGATATCAATCCGATTCCGGCTACAATAAGACACACAGCCAATACGATTCTCTTCATGGTTCGCATCCTCCTATCCTGAAGTGACTGCAACGAAATGGGATGCCCTGTGCTATCCCATCGACAGTATCAGTATTATCGAGGTTTATGGAGAAATCAATGAATATTGGCGGTTTAATGACAAGTATTGTGCTAGAAATTGCAATATGGTTGAGGATATTGGTGAAAACAGTCCCATGTCACCTGCACCAGGTGGCTCGTCAAGCCTTCTTGGGTACTTTGATCGTCATGGCGAATATGGAGTTCGCCAACCCCAGAAGGGCGGACATGGTGAACAGCATCTCGATCCCGGTCTTTTGCCAGATGAAGCCTCCGAGCAGGGCGATGATAACGCTGATCAGATGGTTCACCGAAATCCCGGTGGTGATGGTGGAGGTGATCTCCTGCGGGTTGTCGGAGATATCCTGCACGTAGACTGTCGAGGCGAGGCTCCCCAGTGATAGGATGGAGTCGAGCACAAAGTTGACACACACGACGATATAGGCCACCTCGAAGGAGAACAACCTGTGGCTGAACCCGTAGAAGAAGCAGACCACTATGAGCAGCAACGTATCGGTGACCATGATGAACTTGTACCCGAGACGGTCGATGAGTCTGCCGACCAGGGGGGACAACACCATGCCGAACACGGCACAGATGCCCAACAGCAAGGATATTACGGATGTGTCGGCACCATATTGGAGAATAAGCACATAGGGTGCGAAGGTGATGAACACCTGTTTGCGTGATCCGTAGAAAATCTCCAGGCCATAATACTTGCCGAATTTCCGATTGAAGTAGAGCTGTCTCCGCTTCACCGGTTCCCCCTTGTCCTTCATGGCAAGGACGACCAGGGTCGCCCCGACCAACAGGATCGTTGCGAGGAAAAAGATGATCTTGAAGCTTCCCAAGGACCCCTTCTCGATACCGAGCCGGGGGAACATGAGGAACAATCCGGTAACCAACAGGAAACCGATGATATTTCCGCCATGGCTGATGGCCGAGGTGATGCCGAGCGAGGCTCCACCGTTGCCGCTTTTGGCCAGGTGCAGGGAAATCGTGCTCTTGACCGGCATGACGATATGTTCGCCCAGGCTGTAGAGTACCATGAACAGGACCACCACCACCTTGCCGGTTCCGAACAGGAGCAGGCCCAAGGTACCGGTAAGGGTAATGGCTGTGCCCAATTTGAACACCTTGGTCTCGCTGAACCGATACATGGTTGCCAGGATGAAGATAAGCATCAAACCCGGCAACTCGCGGAAGAATTCGACTATGCCCCGCTCGAATTCGTTGATCCGTACAATCTCGGCCAGATAGTTGTCTTGGATGCCTTTGTACAGACCATGGGTAAGGCCGACAAGCAGCATGACGAACAGGAATCTGTACACACGTGTTGAATCGACGTAGATATCCTTCGTCCGGCTGTTCATAGCACGTAGGTTTCTAGCGGAGGGAAGCCATTGAATTCAATGGCGGAGTAGCTGCTGGTATATGCCCCCGTGGAGAGCCAGTAGAGCCGGTCGCCTACCGCGAGGCTCAACGGCAGGTCATAGCGGTAATCCTCGTACAAGGTGTCCATCGAGTCGCATGTCGGACCGGCTAGTACTACCTGTTCGGTCGGACCGCTGCGTTCACAAAATATAGGGTAGTGGATCGCTTCGCCCAAAGTCTCCATGAGACCGCCGAACCGTCCGCAATCCTGATACACCCAACGTTCCAGGGCAGTACGCGATTTTCGCGATATCAGGACAATCTCGCTGACCAGGACACCGGAATCTCCCACAAGGGAACGGCCCGGTTCGATGAAGATCTCGGGAAGGTCGTCACCATAGTCCTCGTAAAGGTACCGTTTTATCTCCTCGGCATAGGTTTGGACCGTGTTGGTCTTCTCGCGATAGGTTGCCGGGAATCCGCCACCCATATTTATGCATTTGAGTTCCAGTTCCTCATTTTCCTTCAACCAGGTGAACAGGTAATTGACCTTGGACAGGGCACTGTCCCAGGCGGTGATATCGCGTTGCTGGGAACCGACATGGAACGAAAGCCCCCAGGGCACCAGTCCGAGTTTCCGGGCAAGTATGAGCAGGTCCCCGGCTAAGTCGGGACTGCACCCGAACTTCCGCGACAGCGGCCAATCGGCGGTTTGGGCACCTTCGGCCATGAGTCGGACCATCACCCTGGATCCGGGAGCCGCTTTGGCGATATTGCGGAGATCCCCCTCGCTGTCGGTGACAAACAGGTCTATGCCCGCCGCGTGGAATTCCTTGATATGTTCGTATTTCTTTATGGTATTGCCGCAACTCATGCGACTGGCTGAAATGCCCAAATCCTGCAGGCGTCTGAGCTCGTAGATCGAGGCTACATCGAAGTTGGATCCCAAGCGGTCGAGCAACCGCAGCACGTCGACGGCCGGATTTGCCTTTACCGCATAGTAAATCTTCGTAAACGGTAACGCCTCCTGTAATTCGGCGAACTTTTCCTCGATAATATCGGAGAGGATCAATTGAAAAGGTGTCTCCCTTGTGCGGGAGAAATCCAGTACACGCTGCAGCCGTTCATCGGTCATTATTTCAGTTCTTTCCATAGGGCTGACTATGGGGTCAATAGTGGCTTGTGTCAATATTCATCGGGTCAAACAAATCAAATTATCGACAATTGACCACATGGCGGTCGCTGGTGATTCCGTAGCGCAACGAACGGAGATTGTTTTCGTGCTCTTCCCACTCGATCGTGAGATGGAGCAATCTCCAATCGGAATTTGTCACCGGTGTGATTTGCCCGTCGTGGTCGAAGTTTTTTCCCAGGTAGATGCCCGGTGCGCAGGGGAACGGAATCTCCAACGGGTGCTCCTCATGTGCCGGCACGCACAATCGGCGTATCTCCTCCACGGTGTGCAGCCACCCGTCGTCGGAGGATGCGAGGAAGAGGTGCCCGCCAACGGACATGAGGTGCGAGAACGAGACTTCTTGTGGCATGGGTGGTATGGAAAGTTGTTCGAACGGGGCGAACAGGTGGGAACTCCACGCGATGGGAACCAGGGGGGGGAGGCTGATCGGAGAGATGTCCCCGGTTTTTTTCCAAAAAGAATTTTGCAGCCGTCGCACATGCGCCGAAGCTGTTTCGGAGAGGCCCAGTGCTATTGCAAATAGTTTTTTCATCGATTCTCCTTGGTTCCTACCGGTTCGTATCGTAGGGGAGTACTCGGGAAATTTCAAGTTCCTTTTGCGTATAGGTATTTACACATCCAAGATATTCTGCTATGTTTCTGTGAGTTGTGGGATGTCTCGTGCAACAATGCTCTGAAATACGGGTTCGAGGCGCTCGCCCCAAGTGTGAATGTCAAGGACAAGGTGGATATAAACATGGCACGTAGATGTGATATTTGTGGAAAGGGAACCGTCGCTGGAAACAGTGTCACCCGTAAGGGTCAGGCAAAGAAGAAGGGTGGCGTAGGTCAGCATATTGGTGTGACCACCAAACGTGTGTTCAGACCGAACATCGTATCAGTCAAGACTCTCATCAATGGAACGCCCCGGACGATCAAGATTTGTACGCGATGCTTGAGAAGCGGCAGGGTCCAGAAGGTGGTATAACCATACCTTCATCATACTGGTAAAACCAGACGAGAGCCCTGCAAGGGCTCTTTTTTGTTTTTTCAACTCAATTACCTAGTATCTAAGAGCCACAACAGGTGGACGGGAGGATGAAACGTGAACGGAATTCAGGTACATGCCATCGAAGGCTCGATGATTGTGGCTCCCAAGGGAACCGACAAGTTGTTGGCGATCCGCAAGGAAGCCCATGGGCAAGCGATGGTTCTGGTCATTGCCCCCGTATGTGACGGTGAACTCGAACTGTCCCACCTGCTAGGGGCCGCCAAGGACCACGACGAGCGTCTGTGGGGTATGATGGAAAGTCGGACAAATGCTTGGAATTCACTGGTCGAAACGTTGATTCCGGTCACCTATCGTCCCGAAGTGCAAGACGAGATCAAGCAGGGGTTCGGTGCGGTTGAGGATATCCTGCGTGCCATCTGGCTTGTCGGAGACATTTCCCCTGGTTCCGGCAGGTATGTGGATGCTATCGTGGGGGGATGGGCCGCCGCATTGCTGCGCGAAGCGTTCAGAAGTCACGGACACTCCTGTCGGATCCTCAATATCCGGGAAGTCCTGGACAATCCCGCAATCGAGATCGGTGCACAGGAGACGATTCTCCTTACCGGCGAACTGGTGCAAAGCGAAGCCGCACCGCGCGACCGGGATGCCGAATTCGCCGCCGCGTTGGTCGGCAGCATGCTCAAGGCATCGTCCATCACCTTCTGGAATTTGGACCACCTGGTCACCACCGCAGATATCGACGATGTCCCCAGCGCAGCTGTGATCGACTGCCTTACCTATGCCGAAGCCACCGAACTCTCGTTCTTCGGCTCTCCTGTCATCCACCCCCAGCACATGGTTCCGGCCATGGCGCAACGGATTCCGCTGATTTTGCGGTCGTTCGCGCACCCCGACCATATCGGTACAACCATCGACGATGAAAAGGGTATGGAATCGAGCCGACCGGTGAAAGGATTCTCGGTCATCAGGGAAATCGCCCTCATAAATGTGGAGGGAGCCGGCATGATCGGTGTTCCCGGTATTGCCCAGCGGCTGTTCGCCGCAATGCATGAATCCGACATATCCGTCGTCCTCATATCCCAGGCTTCCAGCGAATATTCGATCTGTTTCGCCGTTCCCTCGGAACAGGCGGCATTGGCCTGTGCGATCGCAAGGAGCACCTTCAACCCGGAGATCGGAGCCCACCGCATCCACAGTATCGAAGTGGAGATGGGTTGTGCGATCCTTGCCGCGGTCGGAGAGAGGATGCCGGGTGTTCCCGGAATAGCCGGTACCTTTTTCGGAGCATTGGGCAAGGCGCATGTGAACGTGCGTGCCATAGCCCAGGGCTCCTCCGAACGGAATATCAGTGCGGTCATCAAGGAAGAGGATGCGCGAAAAGCGCTCAGGGCATTGCATGCCGGGTTCTTCCTCTCCAACCAGGCCCTCAGCGTAGGTCTGTTCGGACCGGGAAATATCGGCGGAACCCTTCTGGACCAGATCGCGGCGGAAATGCATCGTCTCAATGGTGAGTTCGGGGTCGATATCCGAATCCGTGCCATTGCGAATTCGAGCAAGATGTTGCTGGACGAACAGGGGATCGACGTGACCAGGTGGCGGCAGCTGTTTGCCGAGAAAGCGGAGAAACTCGATGTGAAGGCCATGGTGAAACATGTCAGCGCATCCTATTTCCCCCATGCCGTATTGATCGACTGCACCACCAGCGCATCGCTACCGACCCACTATGTCGGTTGGATCGAGCGTGGCATCCATATCGTGACCCCGAACAAGAAGGCCGGGACCGCAGCGTATCCCGAATACCGCAAGCTCATGGACGCGGGACGCCAATTCGGCAAGCATTTCCTCTATGAAACCACCGTTGGAGCCGGATTGCCGGTGATCGGCACCTTGAAGGACCTGATCCAGACCGGCGACAGGGTGCGCAGTGTCGAGGGAATCGTCTCAGGCACCTTGGCATACCTGTTCGCCAATTATGACGGGACCGTACCCTTCAGCACCCTGGTTCGGGGAGCGAAGGACATGGGATACACCGAACCCGATCCACGCGACGACCTTTCCGGTATGGATGTGGCCCGCAAGACCGTAATCCTTGCCCGTGAGATGGGGTATCAGGTCGAAGTGTCAGATATTGCCGTCACCTCCCTGGTGCCCGAGGCGTTGCAGGACGTGCCGCTTGCACAGTTCATGGAGAAGATGGAACTGATGGACGACCATATCCTGAAGCTCTATCGCGATGCCGAGGCGACGGGCAAACGGTTGCGGTATGTCGGTAGGGTAGCCAAGGATGGAAGTTGCGATGTGGAGTTGGCCGCCTATCCGGAGAGCCACCCGTTCGCACAATCCAAGGGAACCGACAATGTGGTCGCTTTCACCACCGACCGCTACCATGTGCAGCCGTTGGTGATCCAAGGACCGGGGGCCGGTCCCGAGGTGACCGCTGGCGGTGTGTTCGCCGACCTGTTGCGCCTCAGTTCCTATCTGGGCGCACGGCTGTAGGAGGCTGGACATGCTATTTGTAAGTACCCGCGGGAAATCACCCGCAATCAGTGCATCCGAGGCTATCCTGCAGGGACTTGCACCCGATGGAGGGTTGTATGTCCCCGAATACTTCCCACATATCGCACTCGAGAAGCTTGCGTCGGTCACCTCGTATCCCGAATTGGCCTATGAGGTGTTGGCTCCCTTCTTTGTCGACGACGAGCTGGAGTCGGAATTGGCCGAAATTTGTGTCGAGGCTTTCGATTTTCCCGTACCGTTGCATTGGCATGACGGGAAGGATTCGGTCCTGGAGTTGTATTGGGGACCAACTGCCGCCTTCAAGGATTTCGGCGCCCGGTTCCTCGCCGCATCCATGGAAAGACTGCTGAAACACAGGAATCGCAAGTTGACCATTCTGGTCGCCACCAGTGGCGATACGGGTGGAGCGGTTGCCGCCGCGTTCCACAAGCGTCCCGGAATCGATGTGAAGGTCCTCTTCCCCGAGGGTAAGGTTTCCAAGCGTCAGCAACAACAGTTGACCTGCTGGGCCGACAATGTCGATGCCTATGCAGTGGACGGGGTATTCGACGATTGCCAGCGGATGGTGAAGCAGGCCTTCATGGACCCGGCACTGGTCGCCGAGCACGGGCTATCCTCGGCCAACAGTATCAACCTCGGCCGATTGTTGCCCCAGATGGTGTATGCCTTCCACGCTTCGCTGGAAGTGTTGGCCCGGACCGGCAATGAACCGGTGATGGTCATTCCCAGCGGCAATGTGGGCAACAGCTGTGGCTCCTATTGGGCCAAGGTCATGGGAGCTCCCATTTCCCGGATCGTATTGGCCCTGAACGCCAACCGGACAATCCTCGACTATCTCGAGTCGGGAACATACGAGAAGCGCTCGAGCCGGGCGACCTTGGCGAATGCCATGGATGTCGGCGATCCGAGCAATATGGAGCGCTTGACACATCTGTTCGGCGATTTCGAACAGTTCAGTGCGGAAGTCTCCGCTTTCAGCGTGGACGATGCGACTATAACCGATACGATCAGGCATGTGTGGGAGAAGCATTCCTATATCGTATGTCCCCATACCGCAACCGGCGAGTTCGTACGCACGTCCCTGGATCTGCCGGAACCGACGGTCGTGTATGCGACAGCCCATCCCGCGAAGTTCGATACGGTTGTCGAACCGGTCATCGGTGAAACGGTGCCCGTTCCTCCACAACTTGCCGAATTGTTGGACAAGCCGAGTGCCTACAAGAGCATTCCACCCGACCATACCTTGCTCTTTTCCTGAAGTCCGTGCTTCCTTTTGCCCATATGCATCCCCAACCTTGACGAAACAGCAGGGAAGGGGTATGTTTGTATCTGATACCACCCCTCCGGGGGAGGGGTAGAATAAGGAGTGGATGATGAAGAAAGAGTTCGATGTCTCCGGTATGACCTGTTCCTCTTGCGCCATACACGTGGAAAAAAGTGTACGCAAGATCGACGGTCTCGGGGAAGTCAGGGTGAACTTGCTGACCAATACACTCTCCATCGATATGGATGGAGATTCGGTGGATATAGATGACCAGAGGATTGTTAAGGCCGTGGAGGATGCCGGCTACGGGGCATCACCCAAAGTGAAACACGATGCCTCCGAGTCGGTGAGTTCAGCCAACGACCCCCGAGTCCATGTTGCCAAGGAGCTGAAATCGATGCGTTCGCGCTTGATCGTATCCTTCGCCTTCTCCATCCCGTTGCTGTATCTGGCAATGGGACACATGTTCAATTGGCCGTTGCCCGGTTTTTTCCATGGAACACAGAACGCGATGACCTTCGCCTTCACCCAGATACTGCTGACGATTCCCGTGTTCATCGTGAACGGACGATACTTCAGGACCGGTTTCAAGACGTTGCTCAAACGGGCCCCCACCATGGATTCGCTCATTGCCCTCGGTTCTTCGGCGGCGATGGTCTATGGGATCTATGCCATCTACAAGATTGGGATAGGTTTGGGGCATGGGGATATGGCTTCCGTCATGCGCTTTTCCATGGACATCTACTTTGAGGCGGCCGCCATGATCCTTTCACTGGTCCTGTTGGGGAAATATTTGGAATTGAAGGCCAAGGGACGTACCAGCGATGCGGTCTCGAAACTGATCGACCTCTCTCCCAAGACGGCGCTTGTCCTGCGTGATGGAAAGGAGCAGGAAGTGCCGGTTGAGCAGGTGGTTGTCGGCGATACGGTCATCGTTCGTCCCGGCGGCCGGTTCCCGGTGGATGGAACCGTGATCTCCGGAACCTCGGCGGTTGACGAATCCGCATTGACCGGTGAGAGCCTGCCTGTCGCGAAGGGGGAGGGAGACCAGGTGCTCAGCGCCAGTATCAACACCACCGGACGGCTATCCTACCGGGCGGATCGGGTCGGTGAGGACACTACTCTCGCGCAGATCATCAAACTGGTGGAGGATGCCAGCGCATCGAAGGCTCCGATCGCAAAACTGACCGATAGGATCAGTGCGGTGTTCGTGCCCATCGTCATAGCGATCGCCTCGGTTTCCGTGTTCGTATGGATACTTGCAGGACAGCCGATCGAATCGGCAATGGCCTTCGGTATCGCGGTGTTGGTGATCAGTTGCCCCTGCGCATTGGGCTTGGCTACCCCGACAGCCATCATGGTCGGGACAGGCAAGGGAGCCGAACATGGAATCCTTATCCGCTCGGCCGAGGCGTTGGAGACGGCACAATCGGTCGATACCGTGGTGCTGGACAAGACCGGTACGATCACGGAGGGCAAACCGCGGGTGACCGATATCCTCGTTGCACCCACCATGGAGCGGACGGACTTGTTGTCCACCGCCGCTGCGCTTGAAGCAGCGAGCGAGCATCCCCTGTCGCTTGCGATCCTGGAGAAGGTGAGGGATGAGAATCTGGATATCCGCGAAATCGAATCCTTCGAGGCGATTCCCGGCAAGGGGTTGCGTGGAGTAGTCGATTCGGTGACCCTGTTCGGTGGCAACGCGACCTATATGCGTGAAATGGGTATAGACATATCCCCTTTGGAAGAGCAGGGCAACACCCTTTCGAACGAGGGAAAGACTCCGCTCTACTTTGCCCGCGGGTCTGCGCTGTTGGGCTTGATCGCAGTGGCCGATGTGGTAAAGGAGTCCAGTCTCGCCGCAGTCCAACAGTTGCAGGAGATGGGCCTCGAGGTCGTCATGTTGACGGGGGACAACGAACGTACGGCCCATGCGATTGCAAACAGGGTGGGAATCTCCCGGGTGTTTGCTTCGGTTCTGCCGGATGGCAAGGAAGCTGCTGTCAGGAGCTTGCAGGACGAGGGACGCAAGGTTGCCATGGTCGGAGACGGAATCAACGATGCACCGGCCCTCGTGCGTGCCGATGTCGGTATGGCGATCGGTGCCGGTACCGATATCGCGATCGAGTCCGCCGATATCATCCTCATGCGCAGCGATTTGCAGGAGGTGGCCACTTCGATTTCGCTCAGCAAGGCTACGCTGAGGAATATCAAGCAGAACTTGTTCTGGGCTTTGTTCTACAATACACTGGGAATACCGTTGGCCGCCGGTATCTTCTTCCCATTCTTCGGTTGGCGCCTGAATCCCATGTTCGCCGCCGCCGCCATGAGTTTGAGCAGTGTGTTCGTGGTGACCAACGCATTGCGGCTGAAACGGTTCAAACCTACCTATAGTCGACATATACAACGTGCCAAGATTGGCAAAGGAGAAGTGAAATCCATGGAAAAGACGATACTGATCGAGGGCATGACCTGCATGCATTGCTCTGGCCGGGTAGAGAAGGCGCTCAATGCGATCGAAGGGGTACGTGCTACGGTCGACCTGCAAGGCAAGAAGGCCAGTGCGACTGTCGCGGACGGTGTGACCGACGCCATGCTGCGTGATGCGGTGACCGAAGCTGGATACGAGGTTGTCCAGATAGCGAAGAAGGCCTGATATGAAGGCTGACCACAAACAGGTGACCCAGGCGTTGAAGACCGCACGCGGACAACTCGATGGGATCTTGCGGATGGTGGAGGCGGACCGCTACTGTGTCGATATCTCCAACCAGTTGCTCGCTACGGGAGCTTTGCTGAAAAAGACCAACAAGATCGTACTGCAGGCCCATCTCCAAAGTTGTGTGAAGGAATCGTTCGAGACCGGAACCGATGTCGACCAGAAGATCTCCGAGATCCTGAAACTGCTCGACAAGTTGGTCAACTGACAGGTCTTTGTCCTTATCCGCATTTTCAGATCTCAGCTCGATCGAGAACCTCTGCCACTGAGATGGCGGAGGTTTTTCACGTAGTATGACGAGCATGTCGTTGCTCGTGCAAACATAGCAAAATTGACCTAGAGGATTGAATATCCCAATCATACATCGGCAACAAGACCGGTTGGAATTAGAGAGAAATTTGAATAATCGTTGTTTTTCAATTAATATGTTACTATGTAAATATCTAACAAAATAGCTTGTAACAGAGTCAAGGCAATTTGCATTGGCGATGATGGTAAAAAATAGGAATTGAAAATTTGAAAATGGAGCGGTACAATCATCCGGTGTGACCGATGGTTGGAGGAACCGGTATGAAACTGATGGTGTTGGTCGGAAGTGGCGATAGGATTGGTCTGTTGACGTTGCCATTTCTGGTGATTGGTTTGATCCTGAATATGCTCTTTCCTTCGCTGTTTGGCGTCGGCGGTCCTCCAAGTTGGTTGCGGGTGATTTCTATCATCATCCTGATCCCAGGTATCGCAATCTGGATTTGGACTGTAGCCTTGATTCTCATCCATGTGCCCAAAAAGGAATTGATAACCACCGGACCGTACTCGTGGGTCAAGCATCCGTTGTATACGAATATGGCAGTATGTGTTTTGCCCTGGCTCGGTTTCTTGTGCAACACATGGCTGGGAGTTTTGGTAGGCATTGTCATATATGTCGGTTCCAGACTGTTTTCACCACGTGAAGAGGCCATGCTCTCGAAGATTTTTGGCAAAGCCTGGGACGATTATGTCGGCAAGGTACGGATTCCCTGGCTATGATCGACAATCCGGTTACTTGGCCAACAACATGTCCCCGTCCTTGATCCAGCCCTTCTTGCGCATGGCATAACTGAACATGAGGGACAATAGGGCTGGCAATACGATATGCATCAGAAGGATTTGCGGCCAGGCTTGGGCGCCCATGACCGCGATCGCATTGAATTGGCCGACCAATCCGCTGGTGCCCATTCCGGCACCGGAGCTGTTGTTCTCCATTTTGAATACCACGGTACTGATCGGACCGAGGATCGCAGCCGTCAGGGTAGGCGGAATCCAGATCAACGGATTCTTGACGATATTGGGAATCTGCAGCATGCTCGTTCCGATTCCCTGGCTGATCAACCCGCCGACCTTGTTCTCCTTGTAGGAACTGACAGCGAATCCGATCATCTGGCTGCTGCAACCGACGACCGCAGCCCCTGCAGCCAGCCCACTCAGGCCGAGGCTGATGCATATCGCGGCACTGCTGATCGGGAGCGTGAGGATCATTCCCACGACTGTGGATACGAGTATGCCCATCGGCAAAGGATACAACGTGGTCAACACATTGATGAAATTTCCCAGATAGGTCATGAGTGCCGCAATCGGTGGAGCGATGAAATGGCCGACGAGCGAACCGAACAGTATGGCTGTCAACGGAACTACGATGATATCGACTCCGGTTCTGCCTACGACCCTCTTCGCGGCTTCGGCGGCGGCCAGTCCGGCAAGCATCGCTCCGACCGGTTCGCCGAGTGCCATGCGGATGATCGCGGTTCCTTCACCCATGACGAAGGTTCCTCCACCGATCGCTCCGGTGACGGCGCTGCAGATGATACCCAACGGTGGAGCTCCCACGGCGATCGCGACACCGACTCCGATAGCGGGACCGGTGAGGTATTGGGTCACCATGCCGATCTGCTCCAGCAGGAGGAAGTTGGTGTAGTGGCCGATTTGCTTGATGATCAGACCGATTATCAAGGAGGCGAACAATCCATGGGCCATGCCGCCGAGTACCCGGACAATATATGCTGCAGCTTTGTGTTGGGTCATAGGGAACTCCTCTGTGGCGCTTGTCTCAGTCGAGACGGGTCGTGGGAAGATTCCGGATCGCCAAGACCGTAACCGATCCCTCGCCGAACACTCCTTCCATATAGTCGATATAGTCTTGCGTCCGTTCAATCGGTGTATACACCTGTATGGTTCCGGCAAACCCTCCGCCGTGGACCCGGCAGGCACCGGCTCCCTCCAGGAACCGTTCGGTCATGGCAAGTGCCACGGGCAAGCCCTGTTCCCTTGCGACGCTCGTGCTATAGAGGTTTTGGAGAAATTTGAATGAACTGTCGCCCGATTCGTTCACCAAACCAAGATAGGTTCGCATATCCCGGTTCTGCAAGGCCGAGAGCATCTTGTCCACCCGTTCGTTCTCGGAAAGATAGTGGTATGCGCGGAGTATGGCCCGATCGTTTTGTACATGCTGCCGCACTGCCGCAAGCGAGTCCATGAACAGGCCGAAGGGAACATCGCGCAGGACATCCCGGTCGAAGCATGCGGCAACAGAACGCATTTCCTGGGGAATAGCGGCATAATCGGGGGTCAGGTCGGCATGGTTGCCACCGGTATCGACAACCAGCAGGTCGTAGCCCAGCTCCCGGAAATTGCAGGAGATGGGGGTGATGGTAGGATGCTCGGGGTGGGCGAAATCTATACCGACCACGCCGCCTTGTCCGCAAGCTATCTGGTCCATGAGTCCCGAAGGTTTTCCGAAATAGTTGTTCTCGGCGAATTTGCCCAACATGGCCAAATCGATAGGTTCGAGGATATCCCGGTTGTACAGATTGTTGAACAGTGTCGCGACCAACACCTCGATTGCGGCGGATGAGCTGAGTCCCGAACCTTTGAGGACACTCGTGCTGGTATTGGCCACAAATCCGCCGATCTTCAAGCCCCGTTGAAGAAACCCTGCGGCAATGCCACGGACAAGGGCATCGGTCGTTCCCCTCTCTTCCTTTCGGAACGAGGTGTCCCGCAAATCCACGGTAACTGGAGGAAATCCTTCCGAAACCAGTGTCGCCACCGGTTCACAAACCGGTGTCGCCACCGCTATGGTATCGAGATTGATCGTGGCGGCAATGACCTTGCCGAGGTTGTGGTCGGTATGGTTGCCGGCCAATTCGGAGCGACCAGCTGTGCTGAACAGTCCGGTTTGCGCAGTCACACCGGTACTGGAGGTCTCGCGATGTGCAGACAGGAGCTTCGAGAAGCGGGAAACCTGTTTTTGTGCGTCGTAACCGTCGCCATAGAGTCTGGGCAACAATTCGATGAAACGATCACTCCGTAAGAAGGCTTCCAAGCGGTCCTGTTCAGCCATAGCGTCCCTCCCATATACCTATTGGACGATATCGGTCGACAACGGTCATGTCAAGTAAATCGTCAACGGTACCAGAAGGTACGGTTGTTGCGGTATTGGCGGGGGCTCATGCCCATGACTTTCCTGAATTGTCGGCTGAAGTAGTTGGCATCGTTGAACCCGGTCGCCTCCGAGATGTCTCCCATGGTCAGGTCACTGGCACGGATCAGGCGGCAAGCCTGCTCGATCCGTCGTTGGATATGGAACTCGACGGGGGAGAGGCCGGTGGCATTCTGGAAATGCCGGTTGAGCGTACTGGAGGACATGTTCGTCAACTCCATCAGTTCCTTGGTGCTCACCGGACGGTCGGTATGTGCCTCCAGGTAGCTGAGGGCGTCGGCAATGCGCATGATGGTCTGGTTGTCCTTGCGCGGATGTTCCGCATAGATCCTGAAGAGCAGCACCAGCAGGTGGATCAGATAGGCGAACGCTTGGCTCTGCGACCCGATATCGGTTTCTATGGAATCGGCTTCCATCTGCATATGCTCCAGCAGAGGCAAAATCTCGGCCAGTTGCGCAGGTGTCAGTTGCATGAGCGTCGAGATACCCGTGTCGTTGCGAAAATTGGGCTCTATCCTTAGCAGGGCGTGGTAGCCGGGCATGTTGCGTAGATCGTAGAACGATTCCTCGAACAGCTTGTTGTCGAACAGGATATTGTAGAGGTGCAGGTCCTGGACCTCCCGATACCCGTGTTCCAAACCCGGAGTGATGACAAACACATTTCCCGGAACCAGGGTAAAGGAGTTCGATTCGGTGAAGTGCGTCCCTTTGCCGGAGACGATCACCACCAACTCGAAGAAGTCGTGGCTATGCAACGGGTAGGGAAGTTCTGGGGCCCGTTCGATGACTTTCATTTTGAACGAAGGATCGTAAAAATAATCCGATGCAAGCAGTTTAAGGTTCATGATGATAAAATAATGCTAAAAGTTGGCCGATTTGTCAAGGCGGGTTTGCGAAAACGGGGGTAGCATGAGTACAGGTGATGATCCACTGGGAGGAACACATGGATACGAAATCATACGATACGGCACGAGAGGCTTACGCGCTGCTCGGAATAGATACGGATGCGGTGATCGACCGACTTGCAGCCATTCCCATCTCCATACATTGTTGGCAAGGTGATGATGTCGGTGGTTTCGAACGTCCCGGCGCAACGCTTTCTGGTGGCGGTATCCAAGCGACTGGAAACCACCCGGGAAAAGCCCGCTCGATCGAAGAGCTCCGAAGCGATCTGGAACAGGTGTTCTCCCTGGTTCCCGGCCCCCACCGGTTGAACCTTCATGCCAGCTACGGGGAATTCGGTGGAGAATTCGTCGACCGAGACATGATAGAAGCGAAACATTTCGCCGGTTGGGTCGAATGGGCAAGGAAACTCGGCGTCGGCATTGATTTCAACGGAACCTTCTTCAGCCACCCCTTGGCCGATTCCGGTTATACCTTGGCGAGCAAGGACCCTGCCATCCGGCGCTTCTGGATCGAACATGCCAAGCGGTGCAGGGCGATTTCAGCTTGGATCGGCGAGCAACTCGGCTCGCCGTGTATCCTCAACACGTGGATTCCCGACGGTGCGAAGGACCTGACTGTGGACAAGATCGGATACCGGCAGATACTCAAGGATTCGCTCGACGAGATCTTCAGTACCCCCTATTCAGCGGACCATATGCGTGACGCCATAGAAACCAAGTTGTTCGGTATCGGCAGCGAGGCATTCGTAGTGGGCAGCCATGAGTTCTACATGAACTATGCCGCCCGCAACAACAAGATGCTCTGCATCGACATGGGACATTTCCACACCGAAGAGGATATCTCCGACAAGTTGTCTTCGATCCTGCTCTTCCAGGACGAGGTGTTGCTGCATGTGAGCCGGTCACTCCATTGGGACAGCGACCATGTGGTGCTTTTCACCGATAGGGTCCGCAATGTCGCCGAGGAATTGGTCCGAAGCGGAAAACTGGAACAGGTACATATCGGACTCGACTACTTCGATGCATCGATAAACCGGGTCGGGGCATGGTCCACCGGTGCCCGTTCCATGCGAAAAGCCCTGCTTTTCGCACTGCTTCAGCCGCAACAAAAGCTGGTCGAGCTCGAAGAGTCGGGTAGCGGGTATGCCAAGATGGGGCTGTTGGAGGCCTTGCACACCATGCCCTTCGGTGCGGTATGGAACCGGTATTGTGAAAGATTCTCTGCCCCGGACGACCTGGCGATCATCGATTCGGTCGCTGCATACGAACAAAAGACCCTCAAGGAGCGCGCATAATGGCACAACACGATATTGAAGCTTTGCTGGAGATCTCACGCAGATACGGTACCGACGCACGGTATGTGCTGCTTGGCGGTGGCAACACCTCGTACAAGATAGACGATGTCATGTACGTCAAAGCCTCGGGCCATGCATTGGGAACGATTGCCGAAGACGGATTCGTTGCCATGTCGATGCCCCGCCTCATGGCGATTTGGGAAAAGACATACCCTGCCGATACTAAGAAGCGTGAAGAGGAAGTGCTCGCCGATCTTATGGGCGCACGCAGCGAGGGCCAGACGGGCCGTCCCAGCGTCGAGGCCCTGTTGCACGGAATTATCCCGTTCACCTACGTTGTCCATTTGCATCCCGCCATGGTCAATGGGCTTACCTGTGGCCAAAGTGGAAAGGAATGGGCCCGAAAGCTGTTTCCCGATGCCATTTGGATCCCATTGGTCAATCCGGGGTATATCCTTGCCAAGACCGTGCGCGACGCCCAACAGGAATATGTGAAGTCCCAT
>PGXW01000086.1 GCA_002839355.1 Spirochaetae bacterium HGW-Spirochaetae-2 | reverse complement strand
AGGTATGAGTACACGAAAAGACGGGTGAGACTCCCGTCCGCCGAAAACCTAAGGTTTCCTGGGTAAAGGCAATCTGCCCAGGGTTAGTCGGCCCCTAAGATGAGGCTGAAAGGCGTAGTCGATGGGAAACTGGTTCATATTCCAGTACCGATGCATGATTCGAAGGGATGACGCATGAGGTGAAACCCGGCCGGAGAACGGTTGTTCCGGTCGAAGCAGTAAGCCGTTGAGGGAGATAGGCAAATCCGTCTCCTGAGGTGAGCTGTGACAGCGAGTGGAGCTACGGCGAAGCGAAGCGGGCGTAATCACGGTGCCAAGAAAGAGTCTCTAAGGTTAAGTCATGTATCGACCGTACCGTAAACCGACACAGGTAGGTGGGATGAGTAATCTCAGGCGCGCGAGATAACTAGCGTCAAGGAACTCGGCAAAATGCACACGTAACTTCGGGAGAAGTGTGGCCTTCTTTGGTTTAGCAATAAGTTAAGGAAGGTTGCAGAGAGCAGGCCCAAGCGACTGTTTACCAAAAACACAGGTCTCTGCAAACGCGCAAGCGGATGTATAGGGACTGACGCCTGCCCGGTGCTGGAAGGTTAAGAGGAGGAGTCAACGGGTTTACCCGTGAAGCCCTGAATCGAAGCCCCAGTAAACGGCGGCCGTAACTATAACGGTCCTAAGGTAGCGAAATTCCTTGTCAGGGACCCGCACGAATGGTGGAACGATTTGGGCACTGTCTCGACGCTAGACTCGGTGAAATTTAAGTAGCGGTAAAGATGCCGCTTACTCGTGGTTAGACGGAAAGACCCCGTGAACCTTCACTGCAACTTACTATTGGGACTTGGTTTGACATGTGTAGGATAGGTGGGAGACTGCGAAGCATGGCCGCTAGGTTGTGTGGAGTCGTCGGTGAAATACCACTCTTGTCAGATTAGGTTTCTAACCGGTGCCTTCAATCAGGTATCGGGACAGTGGTAGGCAGGCAGTTTGACTGGGGCGGTCGCCTCCTAAACAGTAACGGAGGTGCGCGAAGGTCACCTTGCTCTGGTTGGAAATCAGAGCGCAAGTGTAAAGGCATAAGGTGGCTTGACTGCGAGTCCGACAGGACGAGCAGGTACGAAAGTAGGTCTTAGTGATCTGGCGGTGGCACGTGGAAGCGCCGTCACTTAACGGATAAAAGGTACTCTGGGGATAACAGGCTGATTTTGCCCAAGAGTTCACATCGACGGCAAAGTTTGGCACCTCGATGTCGGCTCATCGCATCCTGGGGCTGGAGCAGGTCCCAAGGGTTTGGCTGTTCGCCAATTAAAGCGGTACGTGAGCTGGGTTCAG
>PGXW01000021.1 GCA_002839355.1 Spirochaetae bacterium HGW-Spirochaetae-2 | reverse complement strand
ATCTTGCCTGCGAAAGCATGCAGGATATGCCGCTCGGTGATACTACCACCATCGGAAAACCTGGAGAGCGGCACAACGTCGCGTTCGAAATCGATCGAAGGCAGACCACTTGTCGCAATCAATGCATTGAGTGCCTCGACTTGTTTTTTATTGCGTGCATTGCGGACGGTACGGACAGGTTGCAGGAACCTGTCGACTGCATCTATCGCACTCGAGGGAACGCCATGGACACACATGTACACGATTCCGGCAGAATCGGGATTGTTGATCTTCCTGTCCGCAAACGGTGTATCGAGAAAGCTGCAACGGAGTTCGAATCCGACAGTGCTGGCGATTCCTATCCCCGCCGCCGCATCGAGCATTTCCCGTGCAGCACCGATACTGTCATGGTCGATGGACCCCACGATACCTAGGCCGGCTTCCCATGCACCGAGTGCGGCTGCCGCCGGTTCGTACGGGCTGAAGGAATAGGAGGTGTGCACATGATTGTTCACTTCTTCGAGGACCGTTCTCCCCAGCGCTTTCGTCTGTACAAGATTCCCTATCGCCTTGGCGGCACGTATCCTTGTTTCCTTGTCGGGACCCTGAATTTGCCTACGCAATTCCGAAGTGATGGATGCGATGGAACCTATGGTCTGTATACCCATGTACCTGTCCTTTTGTCATGAAATCCAGGGCCCGCCTTGTCAGCGGGTCCCGGAATCATGGTTGTCGGATATTAAACGCCAGCCGATTGGATGCGGTTGAATTCGCCGTCGGTCTTGTTTCTTCGTGCCTTATGCCCCGGCAACGGCAAGAGCTGCTCGTGAATGGTATCTATGATCGAATCGACCATGGGGAAATAATAGTCTTCCATCTCGGCCGGTGGAGTGATCCAGTTCCGGGAACCGACCACCACCACAGGTGCATCCAGATAATCGAATGCCAACCGACCCAAATTCGCCGCGACAGTCTGCAGATAGCTGCCCCGCTCGGCGCTGTCGGTGACCAGGATGGCCCTTCCGGTCTTCTTGACCGATTCAACCAACATGTCATACTTCAAGGGGTTGATCCAACGGAGGTCGATTACCTCGGCTTCCAGATTGTGGTCTTCCTTGAGTTTCTTCGCGGCATCCATACAGGTGTACAATGATGGCCCGAGTGCGATAAGGGTGACATCGTTTCCTGTCCTTCTCAAAGCGGGCTCCCCTTCGGGAATTTCATAGTACCCTTCAGGTACGCCTTCCTTCACAAATTGTTCGCCGAATCCATACAGTTTCTGACTCTCGAAGAACACAACCGGGTCGGTTCCCCTCAGCGCATAGTTGAGCATTCCCTTCACATCGTACGGTGTGGCAGGATACATGGCCTTCAATCCAGGTACGGATGCAACCATGCTAGTCCATTCCTGGGAGTGCTGCGCACCATACTTGTTTCCTACCGAAACCCTCAGGACCAGCGGCATCTTCAATGCACCGGCAGACATGGCCTGCCACTTCGGCATCTGGTTGAACACTTCGTCGCCAGCACACCCGAGGAAATCGCAGTACATCAATTCGACGACCGCGCGCCCACCACTCATGGCGTATCCCACACCGCTTCCGACTATAGCCGACTCCGAGATGGGAGAGTTGAAGAACCTGTGGTACGGCAACAGTTCGGTCAAACCACGATAGCAGGCGAACGCACCACCCCAGTCGCGGTGATCCTCACCATAGGCCACAAGTGTCGGGTCGATGGCGAACCGGTGCACCATGGCCTCGAATACAGCATCCCGATACTGGTATTGTCGGCTCGCCGGCAATTCCTTGCCATTCTCATCGAACGCATACCGGGATCTCCTGGCGATCTGCTGTACGCGGGCATTCTCCTCGAGCGGTTGGGAAAGTTCAGGAGTACGGTCGTCGAGCTTTTCGATATTTCCGTTGCTGAACATGACACTCTCTATGAACTGCTCATCGACCATGGGGGAAATGGCTTCGTCGACGGTGATCTCCAATGCCTTGCGCATCTTCTCCAACACGATTGTCTGCATATCCTTCAGGTCTTCCTCGGTCACCAAACCGTTTTCGACGATATAGCGGCCATAGGCGAATATCGGATCCTGGGCCTTGAAGGCTTCAAGTTCTTCCTTGGTACGGTAGGTCATGGCATCGGAGGGACTATGTCCGCTGAACCGGTAGGTAATGGTGTCCATGAATACCGGGCCCTTACCTTCCAGCAGGAGTTTCTTCTTGCGTGCGATCGCATCGGCAACCGCCAGGGGATTGAAACCATCCACCCGTTCCGAATGCATCGCATCCGGATTCACACCGGCACCCAAACGGGCAGCGACTCCCAGACCACCGGTCTCGCCCACCGGCTGGCCACCCATGCCGTAGAAGTTGTCGAATACGTTGACCATGTATGGTGGAGCACCTTTCATCTCATCCCACAAGGTGTTGTACTGGTCCATGGAAGCCATGCTCATCGCTTCCCATACGGGGCCACGGGCAAGGGATCCGTCACCGATATTGGCGATAACGATTCCCTTTTTCCGGTTGATCTTCTTATACAGGGCCGAGCCGAATGCAATGGTACCGGAACCGCCTACAATCGCATTGTTGGGCATGCTGCCGAATGGAGAGAAGAATGTGTGCATGCTTCCACCGAGACCTTTGCTGAACCCTGTCGCCTTGGCATAGATCTCTGCCAACGTCCCATAGATTATGAAGTTTTCGGCAAGGTCCTTCGCATCCTTTCCGGGGAAGTGCTTCTTGACCGCATCGTAGGTCTCACCACCCATGAACTGCTCGAGGATCGGAACAATGTCCTTTTCCTCCATCTTGACAATCGCCGAGAGGCATTTTGCCAGGATCTCGCCATGACTGCGGTGCGAACCGAAGATGTAGTCTTCGGGATCAAGGTTCATCGCCTGGCCAACCGCAGCCGATTCCTGGCCTGCACTCAAGTGCGCAGGGCCCTTGTGGTTATAGGTGATTCCCTGATAGACGCCTTCCTTCTTGATGGAATCAAGCATGGTCTCGAATTCACGAATGACAAGCATATCGTAGAAAACCCGTACCAAACGCTCTTTCCCGTAGGTTTTCAATTCCTTCTTGAAATCGGGTGTATATTGGTTCATCGGTATCGCGGGGATCTTCAACGTATCCTTCTCGCGAAGCTTTGCTGGATCAAATGTAATTTGTTTCGACATATAATGGCTCCTTAACCTTCTAAAGGGTGTGTTCTATCGCAAATAGCGTATCTTTAAGTATTTCGGATACACTCGGGTGGGGAAAGACTATCTCTTTCACATCCTTGATTCTCAATTCCGATTCGATCATGGCCGCGGCGCCAAAGATCATCTCACTGCTGTAGGGACCCAACAGATGGACTCCGAGGATCACTTTTGTCTTGGCATCGGCAACGACCTTGCACAATCCGGCGGCCCGCTTGCCGTGTTCGGCCAGGAACCTACCGTTCGAACGCATCTGGGTTGTCGCAGTGACAATATCCCGTCCCTGCTTCTTGGCTTCGTTCTCGGTCAATCCACAACCGGCCGCTTCCGGCAATCCATAGACTGCCCAAGGAATAGCGTGGTACCGCATCCGCTGGTTACCAGCTCCATAGAGGTTGGAAACCACCACCTCGGCCATGCGGGAGGCCGAATGCGCCAACAACGATTTCCCGTTCACATCTCCCACGGCATAGACGTTGGGAACATTTGTCCGGAGCCGATCGTCGACGACGATTCCGCCACGGCCAATATCCAAATGGAGATTCTCCAGTCCTGCGACATTCGGTCGTCTACCGACACTCATCAGGACCATCTGCGCCTCCAGCAGCTGCGGATTTCCCTTTGCGTCGCTATAGGACACACCATCTTTGGTTATTCCCGTTACCTTGCAACCCAAGTGGAACTCCACACCCTTCATCTCACGACGCATGAGCTTGGCGAACTCACCGTCCATCATGGGCAGGATTTCATCCATCATCTCCACAATGGAGACCTTCACCCCCACCGATGAGAAATACGATGCGAACTCGACACCGATCACGCCTCCCCCGATAACCGCCAACGAAGCGGGAAGCTTTCCGATCGAGAGGATTTCATTGCTGGTGACGACATGGGGCAAATCATGTCCGGGAATGGGTGGTACCGCAGGGGAAGAACCCGTTGCTATAATCAGGTCGGAACCTTCATATACAGTCTCCCCGACTCTCACATGATGGGAATCGACAAACTCTGCGATTCCCATGACCACGGCAACCCTGTTGCTCTTCATGAGGAACTGGATACCGCTACGGAGCGTCTCTATCGTCTCCTGCTTCCACGCCATGGCGGCGTCAAGATCATAGGTGACGGCTTCTGCCCGTACCCCCATCTTCTCCGATTCGAGGGCATGGCGGTACAACTTGGCCGAATTGAGAAGGCTCTTGGTCGGAATGCAGCCCCAGTTCGTACATACGCCGCCCAACTGGTCCCGCTCGATCATCAAAACACTTTTTCCGAGACTACCGGCCCGTTCGGCGGCGATATATCCGCCGGGACCCGCACCTACGACAATAAGATCAAACTTTTCCATATGCACTCTCCCTACAAAGCCATGAGCAGATCGATGGTTGCGATATTCCGGCACAATGCGTTGAGGAAACGTGCGCCCGGAGCTCCATCCACCGCTTGGTGGTCGATGGTCAAGGACAGTCCGATATGGGGAACGAACGTGAAGTCGCCTTCGGCATCTTCTATGGCACGCATGGAGATACCACCCACACCGAGAATCGCCACTTCCGGCACATTCAATACGGGAGTAAAGGTGTCTATACCCATCGCCCCGAGGTTCGTGACGGTGAATGTGCCTCCGGTCAAATCGTCCGGTTGTGCCTTCCCTTCGATGCTCATCGCGGCAAGGCGCTTGAACTCGTCGCTGATCTGTTTGAGTGACCTGGTATCGGCATATTTCACTACTGGCACCAACAGTCCCTTGGGAGTGTCGACCGCACAGCCGAGATGCACATGCTCGAAGGTCCGCATCTTGTCACCGAGGAAATGGCGGTTCATGTAGGGGAACTGCCTGATAGTCTTTGCGACGGCAAATAGGATGATGTCGTTGATGGTGACCTTCTGGAGACCAAGTTCCGGATCGCTGGACTTGAACCGCGCACGCAGGGATTGCAGGCTTGAGGCATCCGCATATGCATGCATGGTGAACTGGGCAGTGGTAGCAATCGAATCATGCATACGTTTAGCGGTAACCTTGCGCACACCCTTGACCACCTCTTCGGCAACCGGTCCCGGGAAATCGGTGGGAACAGACAACTGTTCGCTCGTGGATTTTCCAGCACCTGCCGATGCGAGGTCCGCAAGCAGTACCCTGCCTCCGATTCCTGAACCTTGGGCTGGAGCTTGCAGGGCTTGGTTCACCAAAGCTTCCTTGGCCGCGGGACTCAACGGTTCCCTGCCTTTCAAGGCTTCCAGCACATCACGTTCGATGATCCGTCCCTTGGGACCGGTTGGAACCATGGTGCCCGTGTCCACGCCGGTTGCGGAAGCTACGGCCCTTGCACGTGGCGATATATGGAGGTCTCCACCGGAACCAGCTGTCCCAGTCGATGCCGCCACCGGAGCTTGCTGTTGCTTCGGGACATCCGGGGATGCGCCCGATTCCGCAGCTGTTCGGGTATCCTGCGTATCCGCCGGTTTCTCCAGAGAATCCGTCGTTGTGGCAACCTTCTCACCCTTTTCTCCGACAACCACGATCGGTTGCATGACGGGAACCTCTTCACCGGCAGCAAAGAGGAGCTTCAACACTGTCCCCGCTGCTGTCGATTCGACCTCGATGGTCGATTTGTCGGTTTCCGCCTCACAAACCACATCACCGATAGATATGGAGTCGCCTTCCTTCACCCTCCAATCGAGGATGATGCAGGATTCGACCGAATTTCCCTGTTTTGGCATGAGCACTTCTGTAGCCATACGTTCTCCTAATATATTCTCTAGTTCCTAAACAACGACGACTTCGATTCCCATGGCGCGAATCTCTTCGATTGCGTCCTGGGGAAGTCCCTTGTCCGTAATAAGCACATCTATTTCAGAAAGCGGCAGGATTTTCACGAATCCTTGCCGTCCATACTTCGAGGAATCGGTGACAAGTATCCGTTTGGTCGCTTGACGGCACATCTGACGTACAATCTCGGCATTCTCCATGAGATGCGTTGTCAATCCATGATCCTTGGTGAATCCGTCGGTACCGGTAAAGGTCAATGCCACATGGTATTCCTGCAGCTGCTTGAGAGCGGCGGGACCAACCAACGCCTCTGCCGACGGACGGAATTCCCCGCCCACCATGGTGAGCGATAGATTCGGGTTGATTCGTGCATAGGGTGGCAGCAAAGTCGAATTGGATACGATTTGAATATCGCGTTTACCGAGAAGATACCTTCCGATAAGCGCGCTGGTGGTACCGTTGGTGATCATGATCCTATCACCATCGTGGACAAGGGAAGCCGCGGCCTTCGCAATCGCCTCCTTGGCTTCCACATGGCTCGACTGCTTCTCGACAAGAAGCGGATGGTATGCCGACATGGCGGCACCCCGCGACCTGAGGATAATCCCCTTGGCCTCAAGGGCCTTCAAATCGGATCGGATTGTCACGGAGGAGACACCAAGGGTCTCGCTCAATGCGGAAACCGACAATTCGCCCCCGTCCTGCAGCAATTCCACTATACGTTCTTCGCGTCCCGATAATCCAACCATTATCTTTTCACCTTCATTGAATCTTCATTTCACTTTCGATTCTATTATGTTTTACTTTCTTTTGCAAGGGAAAAGAAAGATTTTTCGCTCTCGGCCGTAGCTAATCGCATTACGGAAAGGGGAACGGGAAAGGAAAATCCAATGGTGAAAATTACCGAATCGCTTGCAAATTTATAGGTAGGCAGGCTACAGTGCGTTGCAAGGAGCGTTCTACAGATGAAGATCATGGAACAATTGACGCTGGTCGCACTTGTCGGGCTGGCAGGAATAGTGATAGCAAGCCTTTTACCCATCCCCTTCCCCGGCAGTATCATGAGCATGTTGGTCATGTTTGTACTCTTGCTCTCGAAAGCGATCAAAATCCGACAAATCGAACAAGTCTCGCAATTCTTCCTTGCCAACATGGGAGCATTCTTTATCGTTCCCGTCGTGGCGATCCTTGAACAGCTGGAGGTCATGAAAGGCAAGACGTTACAATTCTTCGCCGTATGTATTGTGAGTACCTTGCTCACATTCATTGCGACAGCCGGGTCAGTCAAGTTGACACTCATGCTAATAAGAAAATCGCAGGAGAACAAAGGAGCCGGTCAGTGAACACCATAGTGAACTCCCCGATGTTCGGTATCGCCCTTACCTTCCTTGCCTACGAATTCGGTATCCTCGTCACCAGAAAGGTACGTTCACCGTTGTTGAATCCCATGGTGATCGCCGCCGCCCTCTGTATCGGATTTCTTCAACTGACCGGAATCCCCCTCGCATCCTACCAGGTGGGAGGCGATTTCCTGATCATGTTGATTTTTCCCGCAACCACCTGTATCGCTGTCTCGGTCTATTCGAAGATCGACCTGTTGAAGCGCCATTTTGTCCCAATCGTGGTAGGATGTACTGTCGGAGCCGCAACTTCGATCGGATCGGTCATACTGTTGGCCAAATGGCTGGGCCTTCCCGAAATCCTTACCGTATCGATGGCACCGAAGTCGGTCACCACCGCGATAGCTATCGAGATATCGGCATTGTTGCAGGGCCAACCATCGCTTACCGTCATGGCTGTCATGATAACCGGAATCACCGGTGTCTTGTCGGCACCGATCCTGATCAAGCTTTTCCGTATTACCGACCCGATCATCCAGGGGGTTGCATTGGGAACTTCCAGCCATGTGATCGGCACCGCGAAAGCATTGGAGCTGGGCCAGACACAAGGGGCGATGGGTGGCATTTCGATTTTCATTACCGGATTGGCGACAGTCGGAGTCGTTGCACTAGCCTTCTGAAGATGGAGTCCCATGCTCGGTCCCGAGCATCTGCAGGTAGTTCCTCCGGTAGTACGTGGGCGCCATTCCAGTCTTGAGCTTGAACTGCTTGCTGAAATGGAACTCGCTGGAAAAACCGAGTTTGGCGGCTATTTCCTTGACTGACAGTTCCGTACAGGTAAGCAGCGCACTAGCAGCCTCGATTTTCAGCTTCATGTAGTACTTCATGGGAGTCTGCCGCATCCTCCGGGAAAAGAGTCGGATGAAATACGACTCGGTCAGGTTCAGGTCTTTCGCCAGTTCGTTGAGTGTCAATGTGCCCATGACATTCTTCTGCATGATGCGTAGGGCCCGTTCCAAATGCCTGCTCTCGTTGTCGGTCCCCAATCCTGTTGTCCCGTCCTCGAGCAGATAGAGCAGCGAGCACACCTGGTGGCAGGCCGATTGCCTGCGATGCATGGACTGGGACAAGCCCTTCTCCTTCACCTCTTCAAAAAAGAAACGGTAATTGGTTCCGATATGGAACGGCGAGAGGTGTTCTTGGGCACGCATCATGGCGGCGATCGCTTCCTCGTCAGGTTCCAAACGCACCAGGATGGCATAATAGGTGATCGGGTCCTGGGCCTTTGCCTTGATCGTATGTACCGTATGCGGAACGGAGATGAAGAGGATTCCGGGATTTATCGTATAGGATGTCTTCCCGTTTATGAATTCCCCATCCCCACCGAGGAAGTAATGAATCTCATATTCATGCGCACCATGGGCATGCGTACGGCCATGCCACCGCAATTCGTTCCGATTGCGCATCTGGTAGACAAATACCGCGTCCAAAATATCCATATGTCAATAATATACATGCCTGTACAATTTTGTCTATTCATTATGAACCTATATGTGTAAGATAGTTAATACAAGGACAAATCCCAACGGAGGAACAGGTATGGCTGTAGTTGCAGGTATAGACATCGGTACACAAAGTACGAAGGTAATCTGTTATGATACGGATGCGAAAACCATCCTTGCCACCACCCAGGCTCCACACGAACTGATATCCCACGAAGACGGGACTAGGGAACAGGAAGCCCAGTGGTGGATTTCTGCCATGACCAGTTGCTTCCAATCGATGGACGGCGCGATCAGGGAGCGGATTTGTGCGCTTGGCGTGTCCGGACAACAACATGGATTTGTTCCTGTGGATGCCCAGGGGAAGGTCCTGCACCCGGTCAAACTGTGGAACGATACGTCGACTTCGGCGGAATGCGACCTCATCACATCCTGCGCCGGCGGCACGGAATCGTTGCTCGAAAACGAGGGGAATTTGATCCTTCCCGGCTACACTGCCTCGAAGATACTCTGGTTCAAGCGTACACACCTCGACAAGTACTCCCGTATGGCCCACATCCTGTTGCCACATGACTATATCAATTTCTGGCTGACCGGCGAGGCTGTCATGGAGTACGGCGATGCATCGGGAACCGCGCTTCTCGATATCCGTACCCGGACATGGTCGAAACGACTGCTGGCTTGTCTCGATGACCGGCGCGACTTATCCACAGTTCTTCCCAGGTTGATCGAAGCCCACCAGTGTGCCGGCTACACAACAGCCGAAGCTGCCCGGACACTGGGGATACCCGAAGGCATTCCCGTATCATCGGGAGGTGGTGACAACATGATGGGAGCGATCGGTACCGGAACCGTACGAGACGGTACTCTCACCATGAGTCTTGGTACCTCAGGCACCTTGTTCGGAGCCTCCGACAAACCGGTTGTCGATCCCCAGGGTCTGCTTGCGGCCTTCTGCTCCTCCACCGGGAATTGGCTCCCTCTGCTGTGTACCATGAACTGTACGGTTGCAAGCGAGGTGACGCGTTCACTGTTTGAACAAGGTGTCGCAGCGTTCGACGCAAGCGCCCAGCAGGCACCGATCGGATGCGAGGGGGTTGTCATGCTTCCCTACTTCAACGGAGAGCGGACCCCCAACTATCCCCATGGACGTGGCAGCCTCTTCGGATTCGATTTGCACAACATGACCCGACAAAACATCAGCAGGGCTGCCCTGGAATCCGCGATCTTCGGATTGAAACTCGGATTGGACGCATTCAGGGACCTCGGGTATTCTGCCAAGGAAATACGGTTGATCGGCGGTGGAGCCAAATCGAAGGTCTGGCGCCAGATGGTTGCCGATGTATGCAACCTGCCGGTAGTCATTCCCGCCATTTCCGAAGCTGCGGCTTTTGGCGCGGCGATCCAGGCCTATTGGGGCCTCACCCATACGACGGGAAAGGCCGAGGACTTGGGTGAACTGGTCGCCGCTCACGTGAAACTCGAAACCGAAGCCGCATGCAATCCCATACCTGATCATGTGAAGGCATATGAAAAGGCATACGAAACATACAGGACGTATGTTGCGACAGTCGGTCCCATTTACAGATGACAAGCACGAACTCATTTTTCAAGGAGGAAACCATGGGTGATGTATTTATAGGAAATCGTGAGTATTTCAAGGGAATTGGAAAAATCAATAATGAAGGTCCGAAATCGGACAATCCGTTGGCATTCAAATTCTACGATCCGAAGAAAATCGTGGCAGGAAAGACCATGGAGGAACACCTTCGCTTCTCCATTGCCTATTGGCACTCCTTCTGCGCCGATGGAAACGATCCGTTCGGAAAAGCAACCATGGTATTTCCTTGGAAGGATTCGGATCCGATGCAGGCCGCGAAGAACAAGGCCGAGGCAGCCTTCGAATTCTTCACCAAGATAGGCGCACCTTTCTATGCATTCCATGATATCGACGCATCACCCGAGGGTGAAACCGCCGCAGAATACGAAAAGAATTACCTTGAGGTCGCCGCCTATCTGAAAGGGTTGCAGGACAAGACCGGGGTAAAACTGTTGTGGAACACCTCCAACCTGTTCAGCCACCCCCGGTATATGAACGGAGCCGCATCGAATCCCGATTTCCCCGTTGTGGGCAGGGCGGCGTTGCAAGTTAAGACAAGCCTCGATGTCAATGTGATGCTCGGAGGACTCGGGTATACATTCTGGGGAGGACGTGAAGGCTATATGACCCTCTGGAATACCGATACCAAGCGTGAACAGGACCACCTGGGCACTTTCTTCCGCATGGCCCGCGACTATGGTCGGAACATCGGGTTCAACGGCACCTTCTATATCGAGCCGAAACCCATGGAGCCTTCGAAGCACCAATATGATTACGATGCGGCAACCGCGATCGCGTTCATAAAAGACCAGGGTTTGGAACATGATTTCAAATGCAATATCGAGAACAACCACGCTACTTTGGCAGGCCACTCGTTCGGACACGACCTCCAGGTTTGTGTGGATCACGGCATGCTCGGCAGTGTCGATGCGAACCAAGGTGATGCACAGAATGGATGGGATACCGATGAATTCCCCACGAACGTATACGAAACCACCGAGGCCATGCTCATAATCCTCAGAAATGGCGGGCTCCATAGCGGGGGTTTGAACTTCGATGCGAAGCGGAGACGCAATTCGACCGAGTTGGCCGACCTGTTCATCGCCCATATCGGCGGAATGGATGCATTTGCCCTCGGATTGGAAACAGCCGACAAGATCATTGCCGATGGGAAAATGGATGCCTTCAAGTCCAACAGGTACAAATCCTTCGACTCGGGTGATGGAAAAGCATTCGAGGAAGGCAAAATGTCCCTCGAAAAACTGGCCGATCTCGGAAGAAAAGCAAAGACCGACGATATCAGCGGAAAACAGGAGATGTTGAACAATCTGCTGAACCAATACCTCTTCGACAGGTAAACTACATTCCCTACGCAACGAGAAAGGGCGTCCGGAAATGGACGCTCTTTCTTATATCCCTATTGTTCCTATATGCCGACTATAGTATAATTGGAACGAGTGGAGGACACAGAATGCGAATTTCGACCAAAGGTAGATATGCATTGCGGCTCATGCTTGATCTTGCCAGGCACCCCAACCAGAATGTTTCGATCAAGGAAATATCAGGTCGGCAACAGATCAGCCACAAGTACCTTGAGCAGATCATCATCCAACTGGTACGCGCAGGGTATGTGAAAAGTGTCCGGGGACCGCAGGGCGGATACAGCCTTTCCAGCGAGCCTTCACAGATAACCGCCGGCATGGTCCTCCGCTTGATGGAAGGGAGCCTCGCACCCGTGCCCTGTTTGGATGATGGTGCGGATTCATGCAGCCGCTCCGGAGACTGCGACACGTTGCCACTGTGGAGCAAATTGCAGAGAGCGATCGACGAGGTGGTAGACAAGTTTACCCTTCAAGACCTGATCGACCGCTCCGAAAAGCCTCAGATAGGCATGTGGCTGTGACAACCGGGAAGCCGGTTGGTCAGGAGACCACCACACCCTTTTTCAATACGATATTCGCATACAACGATTGTTCGCTGGTAGCTATGATCACGTATGCCTTTTTGGCCCTTTCATAGAACGCAAAACGTTCTATCATGCCGAATTCAGTAAAATTGGGATCGCCCGATTTGGCGATTTTCCGGTAGGTTTCCCAGATTGGAGTCGCTATCGTATCCCCAGGAATCTTCTCCATGAGAAACGCGTTGGCCTCATATTTATCCAACGGAAAGACCTTCAACAGCGCCTCCAGGATCTCCGGAACCCCCAAACCATCGAGACGGACCAAACGCTGTGCACAGGAGGCGGCGGGGAAGTTGCCGTCCCCAATCACCAACTCGTCGCCATGGCCCATCTCCATGAGTATCTTCAACAATTCAGGACTCAACAACGAAGGAATATTCTTCAACATGACTATCTCTCCTTCCACCTGCCGGGTGGTAAATAATGATTGCGTTATCTGGGACTCTATGCGATACTAGAGTCGATGTAAACGATTACACGGCCTATATCGTAGCTATAGTATATACCATAGGAGGTGCCAAATGGCAAATGTTAACCGTATAAAAAACATAGGACCTGAACGTCGCTATGCCGACGACCTGCCGAAGATTGGAATTCGTCCGACAATCGATGGTCGACACCGGGGAGTAAGGGAATCGCTGGAAGACCAGACGATGAACATGGCCAAGGCTGCCGCAAAACTCATTACGGACAACCTCCGCCATACCACGGGCGAACCGGTGGAATGCATAATCGCCGACACTACTATCGGTGGCATTGCGGAAGCCGCACAGTGCCAAGCCAAATTCTCAAAGGAGAATGTGGCCGTAACTCTCACCGTCACACCCTGCTGGTGTTATGGTACGGAAACGTTCGATGCGGATCCGTTGACAGTCAAAGCGGTCTGGGGCTTCAATGGAACCGAGCGACCCGGTGCCGTATATCTGGCCGCGGTGCTTGCGGCACATGCCCAGAAGGGTCTGCCCGCTTTCGGAATCTACGGACGTGATGTCCAGGACAATAGCGATACCTCCATACCCGAGGATGTCTCTGAAAAGATTCTTCGTTTCGCCCGAGCCGGCGTCGCGGTGGCACGCATGAAGAATCGTTCGTACCTCTCGATCGGCGGTTGTTCCATGGGTATCGCCGGTTCGATCGTAGACCAGGACTTCCTCCAAGCCTATCTGGGTATGAGGACCGAAGTAGTCGATATGAGCGAGATCGCCCGGCGTGTCGAGGAAGAGATTTTCGATCCCGAGGAGTTTGCCATGGCCAAACAGTGGGTCGCCGAAAATTGCACCGAGGCACCCGATACCGTGAACCCGCCGGAGTGGCAACGTACGGAAGCACAGAGGAAAGCCGATTGGGACTATTGTATCAAGATGGTCATGATCGGACGGGACCTCATGGTCGGCAACGAAAAGCTCGCCAAGTTGGGATTTGTCGAGGAATCGTTGGGACGCAATGCCATCGCCGCTGGATTCCAGGGTCAAAGGCAATGGACCGACCACTGGCCGAATGGCGATTTCATGGAGACCATGCTATGCACCTCCTTCGATTGGAACGGGGTCCGCGAACCCTATATCATGGCCACAGAGAACGATTTCTGCAACGGAACAGCCATGTTGTTCGGAAAACTGCTGACCAATCGTGCCCAGATATTCAGCGATGTGCGGACTTACTGGAGTCCCGAGGCGATAGAACGGGTAACTGGGTGGAAGCCCGAGGGACGGGCGAAGGATGGATTCATCCACCTGATCAACTCGGGAGCCACCACCTTGGATGCCGCAGGACGAATGAAGGATGCCGACGGGAATTCCATCATGAAGTATTTCTGGGAAATCACATCCGACGATGTAGCCGCGACACTCGACGCTACGGATTTCAGCGTTGGCAACGGAGGCTATTTCAGAGGTGGCGGCTATTCATCCACGTTCCTGACAACAGGTGAAATGCCGGTGACCATGAGCCGCCTGAATCTGGTGAAGGGTGTTGGTCCGGTCCTGCAGCTTGCGGAAGGCTGGACATGCGATATTCCCGCTTCGGTCTTCGATAAAATCAACAAACGGACCGATCCCACCTGGCCAACTACCTGGTTCGTACCCAGACTTGAGAAAAACGACGGCCCATTCAAAGATGTCTATTCGGTCATGGCAGCTTGGGGAGCCAACCATGGGGCGATCAGCTATGGCCATATCGGTGCTGACCTGATAACCCTCTGCTCCATGTTGCGGATTCCTGTCTGTATGCACAACGTACCCGAGAGCCAGATTTTCCGCCCCAGCGCATGGAATGCGTTCGGCATGGATAAGGAAGGAGCCGATTACCGTGCATGTTCGGCTTATGGTCCGCTGTACGGCAAGTATTGACCGCTTGCGGCGACTCAAATGATGTAGGGCTTGCCGCGAAAGCGACAAGCCCTTGTTTCTTTCCTCACTAATTGGACACCAGGTGTCGATCAGCCGTTCACCACGTTCGTCGGATTACCTTCGAGGAACGACTTCAGGTTGCTCACCGCAATGTCCATGAGACGTTGCCGGGATTCCTTGGGTGCCCACGATATATGCGGTGTTATGATGCAATTGTCGAGCCCCAGCAATGGGTTGTCCGCCTTGATCGGCTCGCTCGAAACCACATCCAGCCCCGCAGCATAGACTTTACCGGAAAGCAAGGCTTCACGCAGGTCCTGTTCCACAATCAGGGGTCCACGGGAATTGTTGAGGATGATTACCCCGTCCTTCATCCTTGAAATGGTCTTTTTGTTGACGAGCCCCTGGGTTTCCGGTGTCAATGGCGCGTGCAGGGAAATGACGTCCGAGTTGGCCAACAATGTCTCCATATCGACATATCTGCACATGTCGCTCTCCAAGGATTTGTTTGGAAAGGCATCGTAGGCGAGGACCGGCATCCCAAAAGCCATTGCCAATTTTGCGACACTTTGCCCGATACGGCCGAACCCGATGATACCGATGGTCTTGCCGGCCAACTCGATCAATGGATAGTCCCAATAACAGAAATCGGGACAAGAACTCCACCGGCCTTCATGGACAGTCTTGTTATGATGCCCCACACGGTGGCAAATCTCCAACAGGAGCGCCATGGCGAATTGGGCTACAGCCGCTGTTCCGTAGGTGGGGATATTGGTGACCACTATCCCCTTTTCCTTCGCGGTGACCGTATCGACCACATTGAAACCGGTTGCCAATACACCGATATACTTGATCGACGGGCAAGCTTCCAAAGTCACTGCATCCAACGGGACCTTGTTGGTGACTACTATTTGCGCATCGCCAATCCTAGCTATGATATCCTCTTTCGCGGTCCTATCGTACACTGTGACGCTACCAAGTTTTTCAAAGCCTTCCCAAGACAAGTCTCCCGGATTCTCGGTGAACCCATCCAAAATCACAATCTTCATATACAAACCTCCACAACGGTTACACTATGATTTTCTTCATTCCCGTACAACGATAGCATGGATCCGACCATTTGGTCTTCAGGCCTTCTCTTCCGTACGATCGGTTGCCGGTGGAGGATCGATGGAAAGACTGCTTATCTCCCTTCTCCAACTCTCAGTCATCGGTATAGCCAAAGCTTCCAGCGAACTTTCCAATTGCTCCAGATTCCGAGCGCCTATCAACGGGGCTGTGACCGCCGGATGCGACATGACCCATGCGATAGCCAACGCGGAGGGAGCCACTCCCTTTTCCTTGGCATGTGCGACAAACGCATCGGCGATCGTATAATAGTTTTCATCGTTGTATCGGCCCTTATACCGTTGGCTCGAACTGATTCGACCTTCGGCATTCCTGTTGTTGCCACTATATTTGCCTGTCAAGAGTCCCGCACCCAATGGACTGTAGGTTATGACGCCAAGATTCTCAGATTGGGCTAGCGGCAATATTTCCACTTCAGCCTGCCGTTTCACCAGATTGTACATCGGTTCGATACAGGCAAACGGAGCCAAGCCCTCCTTGGCGGATATGCCAAGGCACTTCGCGATTTGCCATGCCGCGGAATTGCTTATCGCGGGATACACGATCTTGCCCTGTCTCTGCAAATCATCCAGTGCACGAAGCGTTTCCTCGAATGGTGTCTTCGGATCAAGCTTATGCAAAAAATACAAATCGATCCTATCTGTCTTCAATCGCTTCAGGCTCTTCTCGACCTCTATCATGATATATCTACGTGAGAGTCCACCGTCATTCGGGTTCCCCCATCTTGGGGTACCTACCTTTGAGGTGATGACAACTTCATCCCTGCAGCCTTGTATCAATTTCCCGAGGATTTCTTCCGATTCGCCATCCCGTTTGTCACCATAGATATTGGCTGTGTCAAAAATATTTATTCCTGCATCCCTGCATCTATGGAAAAGGCGTTTGCTCATATCCTCATCGGCTTCGCTACCGAACGTCATGGTCCCGAAACCCAATTTGGAAATCTGGATGCCCGTCTTACCCAATACCCTATATTCCATACCATTCACCTCTCACGGTCATTAAAATTAAAAACCCGGATTATACAGTTGCCAGGACATCCCGCAGCTTCTCCCCATCATGTGCCCATGATGCCATGAGTTTCCACATCTGATCACCCATACAGAAGTCCCTGACTCCCAATTCGACATAGTAGCGCGCGTCCTCGACCTTTTGGATCTCACAACGGGGTCTCACTCCATGTGCAATCGCAGTCTTGATCATATGGCGTTCGGCTTCCTTTGTCTCCGGCACATGGTCCTTCGCATCCCATCCATTGCTCAGTGAGTAATCGGAAGGTCCGAATTGTACCATATCGACTCCCGGCACTTTACAAATTTCCTCAATATTCTCTATTGCGGCCCGTTTCTCGATCATCAGGGAAACTACGATGTCCCGCTGTCGCTGGGCATGTGCCATTTGGGAAATCCGTGGCTGAAATCCGATATACCTTCTGTTCGCATACCCGAAGGTACCGCCTTCCTCCAAGGTTTCCGGTGTTATCATCTTCAAGGAGGACCTGACTTCATCGGCAGTCCGACAATCGGTGAACATGACTGACTGGAAACCACTTTGTATCGCCTTCTGGGCGAAATACCCGCGATTCAAGAAATCAAGCTTGATCATGGACCCCATGCCGTGCAATTCACAAGCCATGCACATGTTGTCCAAATCGTACAGGGTGAAGGGTGCATATTCCGCAACAAATTCCACATAGTCGTAGAAACCGGTCGCACCAACCGCCTCTGTAAAGAAAGGAAGCGTCGACCACATCCTGGTTCCCATGGTGGGCTTTCCAGAATTCAACAGATTCCGAAGATGGTTCTCTTTCATTCTATTCCCTTCACTTTATCAGTTTGGCGACTTTTTCCAACAATTCCTTGGGAGGAGCCTTCTGATCGATTTTTGAGACTTCCACAATCAATTTGTACAGGTCGACCTGTTGCTCTTTCGCGACAGTCTCGAACATGTTGGCAAAACTGGAGTGGCAACCGGCATAGCCATAGACCAAATCCTCGGGAGTAATGGCTGTCTTGTACCCGTATTCGTTCATCGCGGGAATAAGGTCATTGTCGATGTAATGGAGTAATCCATACAAATCGATATCGGTAAGCTTTCCCATCCGCTGAAAAGTAGCCACAGCGACTTCCGTGGCAAGATTTCCGGCACTCCGGGCCATTCCCATCAAACCACAATCGAGCACGGAGGCCCCGGCCGCATCGGCTGCGATCGCATTGGCCATCGATAGGCTGAGATTGTTGTGCCCATGGAATCCCACGGGAATCTTTATCGACATGACCATTTCGGAAACATATTCATACACTTGTTCCGGGAACATCGTCCCCGCCGAATCCATAATCGTGATCTCATCCAAGCCACAGCCTTCGAGCATCTTTGCCTCGGCAGCCAACTCCTTCGGTCCAAGGATATACCCCTTCATCATGGAGTACCGGCATTTCAAGTTTGCGGCTTTCACTTGCCGTACTGCATCCGATGCGAGTTTACCATCACCGGCATTTGCCCCGACCCTGAGGAAATGTAGCCCCTTTTCTGCGGTCAATCCGATATTCCTGCCATTGGCATTCTTGTACCCCATGAACATGCCGATTTCCGCCTTGTCCAGATACGGCGCGACAAGATCCATATACTCCACATCGTTGAGCGGGGAAATCGAATCGTTCGCTTCATAGGCACCCACCCCGAGGCAGTTGCCCATTTCAATAACCTTGATATTGTTGTCGATCAATCCTTTGATCATGGAGACAGTCATTGCGGCTGAAAAGCCTTTTCCTATCACATTCGCTCCATCACGAAGCGTACAGTCCAATAAAAACATACAACCCCCCTGCTATAATATGAAATTCACACCGTGTTCTTCACAGAGAACACGAATCTCGTTGTACACGACCTCATGGAGTTCCAATCCGTCCCTTTTCCGTTGTAGCCGTCGCCGTTGTTCTATCTCCCCTGGAACGAATATCTCCTCGACCCCAGGATTCTTCTTCAACGCCTTGATCTCCGTCATCATCTGCTGCATACGGTCCCTGAAACGTTCGAGGTCCACGAATTTCGAAATATCGATACAGCAAAACACATGGCCGACATTCTGAGGATTCTCAAAATCACTCCACATATTGTTCAAATGCGGACCAAATTCAGCATCAGCCAATACCCCGCACAGGACATCCATGAACAAAGAGAGCCCGTATCCCTTCGGCCCTCCGATGGGAAGCACTGTTCCTTTCATACCTTCGTTGGGATCGGTGGTCGGCTTGCCCTCTTTCGTCTGTGCCCAGCCTTCGGGAATCATCTTCCCCAACTTGGCGGCCAGGATCACCTTTCCCATGGCCACAACACTGGGAGCCATGTCGAGAAGCATCGGTTCGCCATGGGTGGGGACCGCTATCGCCAACGGGTTTGTCCCCATGTACGCGACAGGACTCCCCCACGGGGCGATGTTGGGAGGAGCATTCGTCCCGCTGAATGCGACCATACCAGCTTCGGCACCCATCTTCACATAGTATGAAGCCATACCATAGTGGTTCGAATGGTTTACGGCGACGAAACAACACCCGGTCTCCCTAGCCTTCTCGATGCACCGTTGCATCGCCTTCACACCGGTAACCATACCCATGGAGTTTCTTCCATCCCAGTGGATGCTCGAAGGATGCTCTTGGGTAATGACCGATTCGCCCTTGATATTGACCACACCACTCTTCAGGCGTTTCATATAGATCGACATCCGGCTGACACCGTGTGATTCAACACCACAGAGATCTGCGTCGACAAGATTGTCCGCTATGGTCCATGCCTCGCTTTCGGGCACATCCAAGCTCATCATCAAATCCTGACATTGCTTGCGCAGTGTCTCCCAGTTCACATTGTGTGTTTCCATTTGCTTCCTCTATGGTTAAGAATTCTTCTTATTGATCTCTTCGTATTCATCCAAAGCATCTTCGGAGAACACTTTTGTCTTTTTGAATAATGGCGAAATCAGGGTAAATATGGTTATCGCGAGAATAATCGGAGCGATCGGTGTCTTACGGCTGCATTCCATGAAGTATGCCCAATATTGGCCGTCGGCAAGGGAAAGCCATCTGCGAAGGTTCTCCTCCATCATGGAACCGAGGATCAACGCGAGGACAATCGGGGCCCTGGGCACTTCCAACTTGGTGAAGATATAACCGATGATCGCAAAGACCACCATTACCCGAACATCGAACATGCTGTTCTGCACCCCGAATGTGCCAACCACGCAAAGTACCAGAATAACTGTGTTCAACAGTTGTCGCGGAAATTTAAGCAGTTTGGCGAAATATGGTGCCCCGAGGAGTCCAAGGACCAGTATCAGTATGTTGATCAGAAACATGCCGATGAAGATCGCCGAGATAAGATTGTAATTGGTATTGAACAGATTCGGTCCCGGTTGCAGACCGTGGATGATGAACGCGCCCATCAGAATGCCGGTAACCGCATCACCTGGGATTCCCAAAGACAGCAGTGTGGTCATCGCACCACCTGTACAGGCATTGTTTGCGGCTTCAGCGGCGACAATACCCTCCACGGCACCTTGGCCCATCTTCTCGGGGTGCTTGGATATCTTCTTCTGTTGAGCATAGGAGATGATCGATGCAATCGTACCACCGGCTCCCGGAATAGCTCCGACAATAACACCAATGACACTCGAGCGAAATATATTGCCCAAGGAGAGACGGAGATATTTGAAACAGGCAAATGGATTCTTCACTGCCTCGATTTGTTTTTCGGGTACCTTTTTCGCCTTCTTCTCGGCTGAAAGCATGATCTCCGTCATCCCGAAGAGTCCGATCATGGCGGCGGTGAAGTTTACTCCGGAGTTCAGATAAATGGATCCGAAGTTGAATCTGAGGATCGAAGTATTCGGATCGAACCCCATGCTCGCAACCATGAGACCGAAAATACCCGCCATCAATCCCTTGACCGTGGAGCCTTTCGATATGAAGGCCATGACACTTATACCGAAAATCGCAATTGAAAGTTTCTCCAACGAAGTGAATTGCAGTGCAAAACGCGCGATCAAAGGTGACAGCATGGACAGCACAATTACACTGAAGAAACCACCGATGGCCGAAGACATGGTCGCCAATCCGATCGCGAGCCCGGCCTGGCCATTCTTGGCCATGGGATAGGCATCCAAAGTTGTCATGACCGCAGATGGTGTCCCCGGAATATTGACGAGGGTTGCGGCAATGCTACCACCATAGTTCGCTCCGCAATAAACACCAAGCAACATCAATATCGCAACTTCGGCTGTCATCCCATAGGTAAGTGGAACGAGGATGGAAACGGCCATCATCGCACTCAATCCTGGGAGGGCTCCGATGACAATTCCCGTTAATGTTCCTCCGATCAAAGCGATTATGGTAGTGATTCCCATCAGAGGAAGTCCCGCCGTATACAATGAAAAGTCAAACATGGTAATTTCCTTCTAGATGAATTGTAATATCCCTTTGGGCAAGGGCACTTTGAGCAAGTAGGAAAACAACAGGTAGGTCAAAAGCGATATCGGCAAGGCATAGACAAGTGCTTGCTTCCTTGTTCCGCCCAATAGCCAAATCATTGAGAAAGTGAACAATGCTGTCGCGATAATGAAGCCAAGCGGTACGATAAGCAGGATATATACAATCAGCAGCCCCAAGAACTTGCCAAGATTGATCAGCAGGGCCCTATTGAATTTGATTTCTATCTTGTTTCGTTTTCTCAGCGCACCGACAAGCAGACCAATCGACATCGCCGCCAAGATTCCTGCGAGTATCCGGGGATAGTAGGCCGGATCCTCGGAAAGCCCGGAGCCCAGTCGCTGGAAGGCCTTAGACGCAAAAAACACATATCCGGAGAGACCCAATCCAGATATACCGACTATATAATCTTTCATGAAAACAACCTTTCAGTGGATGTGACCTCTGGCTGCTTTATTCAAACAGCCAGAGTGTCATCAAATCGTTACTGTTTACAGACTACCCATGAGATCGGCGTACACCTTCTTTTCCTTCTCTATGAAAGCACTGAATTCCTTGTGGTCCCGATACCTTATTGGAAGACCATTGTTTTTTGCATATTCGACGAATTCCGGCGATTCGGCCGCAGCCTTGAACGCCTTGTCGATTTGTGCAAGGATTTCTTCACTTGCACCGGTTTTGGTGAAAACACCACGCCAGACTGGGAAGATGTAGTCGACACCGACTTCAACCAACGTAGGAATGGTAAATACATCGGTCCTGGTTTCCCCAAGTGAAGCAAGTGGTTTGACAAGGCCGGAATCCACCATGGAACGGCCCTCGGCGGCATTCACGATACACAGGTCCACTTCGCCAGCAGCAAGCGCTGTCAACATCTGGGTTCCACCCGATGTATAGGCGATATATCGGAAATTCGCTCCGGTCGCCTTGGCAAGCTGCAAAGAGGCAAGGTGCCAAAGAGCTCCGTTTCCGTTATGCCCCATCTTCAAGGTGTTGGACTTCATGGCTGTCAGCAATTGCTGGATCGTCTGATAGGGGGAATCGGCCTTCACATAGATGACTCCGGTATCCTCAACGACCTGGGCGACAGGCTGGAACTGATCAAGATCGATGGAAGGCATTCCACCGTAAGGCATAAGAATCAGTGTCTGGGAATTGAAATAGAACGTTCTCCCATCGGGTTTGGCACTCATGACATTCTGTGCTGCCACAGCACCCTTCGATTCCCCCTGGTTCAATGGAATGACATTGACTCCGAACGATCTTTGCAGACTTGGAATCAAAGCACGGGTAGTCAGGTCATTTCCACCACCTGCACCATTCGGCACAATGAAGGACACATCCCCATCGGGATACTTGGCAGCGGAAGCAACCTTCGGTTCCGCCGAACCTTGAGCGAATACCATTCCCGCCATCATCACGAGACAGACTGTGACCAGTACTAACTTTTTCATAACCTCTAACCTCTCCTTCAAACGCATCCGGACATACGCCCGGTGTCTGAAATTTGAATTTTCACATATGCTAGCACCGGGTGGGCCAACTGTCAAGAAAATAATTTGCATCCTGCAGGATACACTAAAGATACTGCAAGAACGATTGCAAAATCATGTTTCCCGGTGTATACTGGACCAATGAAAGGTTACACAAGTTCACCTTGCATTCCCGGCATTCGCTCGGGAAGGGAATTGTCGAGCTGCTTCCTTTCCCCAAGTTGCGCTTGGGAATTGTCTACACCCTACCAAAAGGATGGTATGTATGGCCGACGTCTCGTACAATATAATTCATGAAAGCAAGAGTGTAAGCGACCAGGTCTGCGATACTATTCGCAAGCTGATCATCAACAAATCCCTTCCCAGCGGAGAGCGGCTTGTCGAGACCAAGATTGCGAGAGAATTGGCGGTAAGCATAACCCCCGTACGGCAAGCCTTCTCGCAATTGGCCAATGAGGGGTTGTTGACCGTGTATCCATTCAAGGGTACCTATGTCACCCAGATCACCTCCGACTATGTCCAGAACGTCCTGGATACCCGCCGTATACTCGAAGTTGGTGTGGCAAACCTTTGTTTCGACAAACTGACACCAGCGGATGCAAAAATACTCTTGGACTTTACCCAACAGTCCGATACCTATTGCAATCACGGGCTGATATTCGAGGCGACTGAAGCCGATTTGAATTTCCATGAATATTTTTTCAAAGTGTGTGGCAACGACCTTCTGCACCGCATGTGGAAAGTCTTGAGAACCCGCATCCAATACATTCAATCGTATACAAAACCAAAGATCCTCCCTTCGGATTATTTGCGCAAACGGCACGCTGGCATGATAGATGCGATCAACAAGAGGGATAAGGAGTCGTTCATCGATAATTTGAACGAACATATCGTCTCCTCCTTCGACTTCAATTACTTCCATTGTGCCGATGACACTTCAAGTTGATTCATGATACTATCATTCCCATGAAAACCCTGATTGCCAATGCCACCATTGTTCCTATGACGTCCGAAGATCAGGTCTTCTTGGGGTCGATCGCTGTGGAAGGCAAGACTATTGTCGGCCTTGGTACTATCCCAAACAACTTCCAACCCGACAAAACCATAGATGCCGACGGAATGATCGCGCTTCCTGGATTGGTGAATGCACATACACACCTGAGCATGACCTATTTCCGCAATTACCGGGACTCGGTTGCCGATCTCCACGACTGGTTGAAGGAAGTCTGGAAACTGGAAGACACGTTGGTCGAGGAAGACACCTACCCGGCTTCCCTGCTTGGAATCGCAGAGATGATCTCGAGCGGAACAACCTGTTTCGCCGACATGTATTTCTTCCCCGAGGGAACTTGCCGGGCAGTCATGGAATCGAAGATCAAGGCAAACATCGGGTTGACACTGTTCGGTGGGATCGAAGACTCCAGGGCACGGATCGACCGGAAGTTGCCGATCTTACAGGAAATCTCCAGACTATCGGCTGGATTGATCACCTATGATATCGCACCCCATGCCGTCTACACATGCACAGCCGAGACCTATCGGCTTGCAATAGAAACGGCAAGGACCAACGGCTGCCGGTTGCATACGCATGCAAGTGAAACACTGAAGGAAGTCGAGGATTGCATCCGGGATCATGGCATTCCTCCAATCGCGTATCTCGAATCGCTCGGTCTCTCCACGGTCGACAGCTATCTGGCCCATTGCGTTCACCCCACCGAAGCTGAATTCAATGTGCTCGCCGGTGCGCGGGCGTCCGTGGTGCATAATCCAAGCAGCAACTGCAAACTTGCCAGTGGCATTGCTCCAATCACCACGTTCACCGAACATTCGGTCGCACTTGCGCTGGGCACAGATGGAGCATCCTCAAACAACACCTTGGACCTATTCCAGGAGATTCGGCTGGCAGCCATGCTCTCGTCGGTTGCGACCGGGAATCCGGTGGCTCTCAGCCCATTTGAAATCCTTCGCATGGCGACATATGGCGGAGCGAAAGCCTTGGGACGGGAGAAGGAATGTGGAACACTTGAAATCGGCAAGGATGCGGATATTATTCTGCTCGATTCCAAGAATGCCCATATGACACCGTTGAACAACATGTTCAGCGCACTGGTCTTTTCCGCGAAGTCCTCCGATGTGCGGACAGTGCTCTGCGCAGGGCAATTGCTTATGGAAAACCGCGAGTTGCAGACTATCGACCTACAAAAAACGCTGGACCTCGTCAATCGTACCTGGTCCGATATCCAGGACAGGGTAGATTAGCCTTATGTGGAGGAACGCATGGACGAAACTTTCATAACCCTTGAGTACAAGGACAACGAGCTGCACTTGATCGACCAACGGCTGCTGCCGAACGAATATACCATGTTCCGTTGCGCAAACTATAGGGATGTGGAGTTCGCCATTCGGGACATGGTGGTCAGGGGTGCCCCCGCGATTGGAGCTGTGGCCGCGTTCGGGGTCCTCATGGCTGCGAAGGAATTCGAACCCATATACAGAACCGCCAGTCCACAGGAATTCAGGAAAAAACTTGGCGATGCCTGCGCTTTCCTCGATGCCGCCCGTCCCACTGCGGTCAATCTGCATTGGGCATTGCAGCGGATGTTGCAGAAATTGGACACTTCGGGTTGGGACAGCATGGAACGTATCCTAGCCGGTCTCGAGCAGGAAGCCGATTGTATCCGTAGCGAAGATATCGCGACGAACAAAGCCATGGCGCGTGTCGGCAACGATATCGTGCCCCACAAGGCCACGATCCTCACCCACTGCAATACCGGAGCACTGGCAACCGCGGGATGGGGAACCGCACTGGGAGTGATCAAGGAAGCCTTTTATGGTGGAAAGGACATATTCGTATATGCCGACGAGACACGTCCACGATTCCAAGGTGCTCGATTGACGGCATGGGAATTGATGCAAGCCGGTATCCCCAGCAAGTTGATACCCGATAGTGTCGCGGCCACTTTGATCCGGGATGGCAAAATCGATCTGGTGATCCTTGGTGGTGATCGTGTCGCAGCCAACGGCGACGTCTGCAATAAGATCGGTACTTTCATGCTCAGTGCCCTATGCAAACTCTATGGAGTTCCATTCTATAGCGTAGTCCCGGTATCGACGATCGATTTCACAATCGCTAACGGTGCCGACATTCCCATAGAAGAGCGTGATGCCGAGGAGATCACACACCCCGGGGGTGTCCCGGTCGCACCGGCAGGCATGCAGGTCTACAATCCTGCGTTCGACGTGACCCCCCACCAGCATGTGACAGGAATCATCACCGAGAAGGGTATCCTCTATCCTCCATACGACAAGCATATCGAGGAACTGCGAATCGCACTGGGTGGTATGTGAAATGATATTCCTCACCGCCTTCTCCGTCTTGTTTCCTTTGTTTGGCAAAATTATCATCGGATACAGTCTAAGAAGATTCAATTTCCTATCGGAAAAGACGTTGCGGGAGATGAACAACGTCGTATTCCGGGTATTCCTTCCAACCTTGTTGTTTTCAAATATCTATAAGACCGATTTTACGCAAATAACATCCTTCGGATTGCTGGGCTATTCGGTATTGGCAATCCTGACCATGTTCGTCTTCTACATGGTTACCATACCAAGGTTGATAGAAGACAATCAGAAACGTGGCGTCCTGGTACAAGGGATTTGCAGGAGCAACTTCATATTCTTCGGCATGCCGATGGCTGCAACCCTGTATGGTGGAGCCAGTGCGGGAATCGCTTCCCTGATGGTTGGTGTCGTCGTACCCCTGGTGAATATAACCTCTGTGATAGCATTGGAGTATTTTCGTGGAAACACACCCGATTATCCCAAGATCATCAAGGGGATTCTGCTGAACCCGATCATCCTTGGCGGAATACTCGGTATGGTGTTTGCCCTTAGTGGAATGAAGCTGCCGAAATTAATCGAAGGCTTGATATTTGAAGTCGCAGATATCGCGACCCCACTGGCGTTGATTATCCTGGGAGGTTCGGTAACCTTCACATCGGCAAGAGCAAATGTAAAACCCTTGGTAATCGGTGTGCTCAATCGATTGGTGATCGTTCCTGCGGTTGGACTGGCCATCTCCATCCTGGTCGGATACCGGGGACTCGAACTTGTGCTCCTCATGTCCATGTTCGCTTCTCCGGCAGCGGTATCCTCCTATACCATGGCCCAACAGATGAATGGCGATGGAGAACTTGCAGGTCAAATTGTGGTATTCACCACAGCCATCTCGCTTATCACTCTCTTTTTTTGGATATCGGGACTCATGCTACTCGGATTTATCTAATATTTTTTGCATATTTATACATTTTACGTATTCCTCAATTTACGCATTCAAACTCTTAGGTATACCTAAATGTCCCTGTTTCGATTGCGGTGCAGGAAAAATACTGTGTATTTGCGCTACTACCCATACCCTTTCTGACCAAACTCACCTCTTTACCAAAGTAATTTGGCTCTCTATAGTGTAGCTCCGAGCTTCCCAATCCATCAAATTTTCACAGGAGCCTTACATGAGAGACATCACAGCCGCCATCTTCAACAAGATCAGACAAGACGACCCCAACCAAGCCGAATTTCAACAGGCAGCACAGGAATTCCTGCTTTCAGTAGACAAGGTGATCGACGATTTGCCACATGTGGCCTACCACAAGATTCTTGATCGGCTCATCGAACCTGAACGTGCTATCATATTTCGCGTCCCCTGGACCGACGATGAAGGGACACTGCGGGTCAACAGAGGATTTCGGGTCCAGATGAACAGTGCATTGGGACCGTATAAAGGCGGTTTGCGTTTTCACCCATCCGTAAATTTGAGCATCATCAAGTTCCTCGCATTCGAGCAGACCTTCAAGAATAGCTTGACCGGATTGATGATGGGCGGTGGCAAAGGTGGATCCAATTTCGATCCGAAGGGGAAAAGCGATGCCGAAGTCATGCGCTTTTGCCAAAGCTTCATGACGGAATTGAGTCGCCATATCGGTCCGGACACGGACGTTCCGGCAGGCGATATCGGTGTCGGAGGTCGGGAAATTGGATACATGTTCGGTCAATACAAGCGCTTGCGCAATGAATTCACCGGAACCTTGACTGGAAAAAGTCCATTGTGGGGTGGTTCCTATATCCGTCCCGAGGCCACCGGTTACGGACTCGTCTACCTTGCGGCGGCGATGCTGCAGGACAAAAGCGATTCATTCGAAGGCAAGACCTGTCTCGTTTCTGGAAGCGGCAACGTGGCACAGTTTACGGTTGAGAAGCTCAATGCTCTCGGGGCAAAAGTTGTCACACTCAGCGATTCTTCGGGATGCATCTATGACCCGTCAGGAATAGACACAGAGAAACTGGCCTTCATCAAGACCTTGAAAAATGTCACGAGAGGACGTATCGCGGCATATGCCGGCAAATACAAGGAAGCCGAATATTATCCGCGGACGGAGAACAATGGTGCGAACAAGATATGGACATTCCCTGCCGATTGCGCATTTCCCTGCGCGACACAAAACGAGATCCGGGAAATCGATGCGAAGAACCTTCTCGCCGGTGGTGTCCGACTCGTAGCCGAAGGAGCCAACATGCCCACTTCATTGGAAGGTGTCGATGTTTTCCATGACAATGGCATCCTGTTCGCTCCTGCCAAGGCGGCGAATGCAGGAGGAGTAGCAGTCAGTGGGCTTGAGATGGCCCAAAACAGCTCCCGCATCCAATGGACCGCAGAGAAAGTCGACCAGCAGCTGCAGAGGATCATGAAAGGAATCTACGCAACAATCAGTGAAACTGCAGAACGGCATGGAAGCAAGGGAAATCTGGTCGATGGAGCGAATATTGCAGGCTTCCTCAAAGTCGCCAACGCTATGATCGACCAGGGCTATGTATAGAATCTAGCCTGCAATGCCAGGAATTCGGGACTCCCAAGGGAACGTTCTTCCCTAGGGGTTCCGATCGTATGGTTCTCGAGGATCCGCATAGGCCTCGAGGACAACCTGATCACCGTATCGGCCATCAACAGCGCCTCGGGAACATCGTGTGTGACATAGATGGTCGTACGTTTTTCCGCATTCCACAACTTGAGGAAGGCGTTTACCAGCGACCATCGCAAATTGGTATCGAGGCTTTGGAACGGTTCGTCCAACAACAGCATGTGGCCTGGATAGGCGAAGGCGCGGGCGATCGCGACTCGTTGCCGCATGCCCCCGGACAATTGGTCGGGCTTGAAGGTCGTGAAGTCCGAAAGACCAACCATAGTGAGAAAATCCCTTGCCCGTGCGATACGCTCCACCTTGTCTGGATACCAGGGGCGCATGACCAGCTCCACATTATGCAGGACACTGTGCCATGGCAAGAGCCTGGGTTCCTGGAACAGATAACTCAATGGCCCCTGCTCCTCCGCCGTTTTTTCCAACACTCCCCCATCGGGTTGTTCCAGCTCCCCCACAAGGCGAAGCAATGTCGTCTTGCCACATCCTGAAGGGCCTACCAATGCGGTGATGGTCCCCGGTTCGACCGACAAGGAGAAGTCATCCAATACCGACAGGTACTCACTCGAGACATGATACCCTTTGCTCAAGTTCTTCAGAATCATCGGACCGCCTCCAAAAATTCGGAACGGCGGGCACGAAGTTTCCTTGGTAGTTCGAGCAGCGACAGGAAAATCAAATCCCCCAAAGCAGTCAGGAGAATCGCAATAAGAGTCCATGCCAGAACTTCGGCGGTTTCCAGATTCACTTGGGCCATTTGCATCCTGGATCCCACACCATATCGTGGAACAGTAAGGACTTCGGCCGCTATCACCACTTTCCAGACCATCGATAGGGACGCTTTCGCCCCAGTGATGATCGAAGGGGTCAATGAGGGTATAACCAAATGGATAAGTCGCCGAAGGGGGGTGAATCCATATGCTACGGTCATTTCATGAAGCCGTGGTGAAATGAGCTTCACTCCCTGTTCAACCTGGATAAACATGACCGGAAACCCCATGAGAAATGCCGAGAAGAGAGGAACTGTTCCACTTGAGAACCATATGAATGCGAGGAGGATGACCGACATCACGGGTGTTGCCTTACATATGACGAGCAGGGGAACCAGGAAGGCGTGGAGCGATCGCGAGTACCCGGAAAGAATCCCCAACAATCCCCCGACCAGAAAGATAATCAGGAAACTCTGCAGGGCTCGAGAAACAGTTGCGAAAATATTGAGGGAGAATGGTTTTTGTTGGACCACCCTGGCCAAAGCGGAGAATGTAGTCCCGGGAGTTGGCAATATTACCCCTGCGTCCAACAGCACAGCCCCTATCTGCCAGATACCCAATAGTATCAGGACAGAAAGGGCCGTGATGAGATTAGTAATCCAGGTAGAACGATTCATCGGGTACAGTGCCACCGACCGAGGTATAATCGAAACCATACAACACCTTCAAGTACAGGTCCGTGGCTTCGTAGCCTTCCTTCGCGGTCTTGAAGACCAGATTGCATCGTGGAATCGCTGGAACTGCCATCGTTGCTTTCATGATACCGACTTCCTCGATCAACTTGCCGGCCTCCGCGGGATTTGAATTGACCCATTGGACGGAATCCTTCAACGAACCCATCACCAAAGGCAATGTTCCCGGGTGTTCCTCCACGAATCGATCGGAGACGACAACAACGGTCATCGGATAATTACCGGTTCCTGTCAGCGCAGACCACAAGGCTTGGACATCCAGCAATGGAATCACCGAGTCGCTTGAATTGAGAGCCATCGAGACAAACGGTTCGGGCAGAACAGCCAGGTCGATCCTACCTGCTATCAACATCTGCGTAAGTTGGGCGGGAGCGGCAATGCTGTAATCCAACTCCACATCTGTCTCCGAGTCATACCCAAGTGCCGCAATAAGGATCCTGGTCATCTGGTCCGGTGTGCCGCCTGCTCCTGGAATGGAAATTTTCCTTTGGGCAAGATCGGTCAATTCGGTGATATTCGCATCGTTGGTCAGGAACATCAACATGCCCTCACCTACAACAGCGGCCAATTTCACCGGCACGCCCTTGGCATAGAGATTTGCCGCGACATTCGTCGGAAGTGCCGCGATGTCAAGTTCTCCGTTGGCCAGTCTGGCGATCACCTCGTTGGGTGATGGGAACACCTGTATGTCCACAACAGTATAATCGTCAAGACGACCCTCGTTGCGTGTCATGCCGACAGTACTGAAACCACTTGGGCCTTGCATTACCGCCATGCGTACTTCCACTTGCTGCGAAGCAAGCTGGATCTCTTGAGCCGCACGGGCAGTCAAGGGAAACCCAAGACATAGCATGACAGTGACAATCAGCATCGGAAGGATTTTTCGGGAAACGCTCTTCATATAGTGCCTCATGTCGGAATCGGCTTCCGGCAAGCCTTGTATCAGGACTCTATTATGATTCTGAAATACCGCTTTTTACCGGCACGGAGGATCATCTCACCCTGATTGGCCCAAGATGTATCGATTATTTGTTGAACATCTTCGACTTTCCTTTCCCCAACCAACGCTCCACCTTGTTGGATCAATCGCCGGGCTTCGGAATTGTTCTTGCAAAGATCGGTCATTGCGAATAGTTCGACCGCACCGATTCCAGCTTCCAAGAGCTTTTGTGAAATCGATATGGAAGGAAGCCCTTCCCTCGAATCCAGCGACAGGCCGCCACCAAACAAGGCTCTTGCGGCCTCCCTGGCTTTATCCGCCTCCTGCACACCATGGATTATCTTGGTCTGCTCGTATGCCAACCGTTCCTTCGCATCGTTGATATTGACTTCCTGTCCTTCATACCTGGCAATTTCATCCAGCGGAAGGAATGTGAACAGCTTCAGGAACTTCACCACATCGGCATCGTTGACATTGCGCCAATATTGGTAGAAATCGTAGGGACTGAACATTTCGGGATCAAGGAATACCGCGCCCTTCTCACTCTTGCCCATCTTGTGGCCATCGGAACGGGTTATGAGGTTGAAGGTCAATCCATAGCTTTCCGAACCTTCGATTCGCCTGATCAATTCGATTCCAGCCACGATATTGCCCCATTGGTCGTCACCTCCGATCTGGAGTTTGCATCCCTGGTTCCGATACAGCGTCAAGAAATCGAATGATTGCAGCAACTGGTAGTTGAATTCTATGAAGGAGAGACCACGCTCAAGACGTTGCTTGTAGCTTTCGAAGGTCAACATGCGGTTTACGGAGAAGTGCTTGCCGATATCACGCAGGAATTCGATATAATTGAGATTCCCCAACCAATCGTAATTGTTCAGCATGATGGCGTGCCCCTTGCCACTTCCCTCGTTCGGCGAAAAGTCGACGACAGTGCCCAATTGGGCTTTCAGGGAAGCGCTGTTATCGCGGATCTGTTCGATCGTCAGCATCTTTCGCATCTCGGATTTGCCGGAGGGATCTCCAATCAACGAGGTTCCGCCACCGACCAAGGCGATGGGATTGTGTCCGGCCTCCTGCAAGTGGTGCATTGCGAAGAATGGAACCATGTGGCCGATGTGGATACTTTTTCCTGTCGGATCGACACCGACATAGAATGTTACCGGACCTTCGTCCATCAGAGCGCTGAGCCCCTCCAAATCGGTGCATTGCCGTAAGAATCCACGATCCTGCAAAACCTGTAATGCCTTGTTCATCGAACTGCTCCTATGCTCTCTTGTATTGCTTGGTCTCTGTTCGCATTCGCGAAACCAATCCATCGATGGGCACCCTTACCTGTTCCATGGAATCACGGAAGCGCAAGGTTACCGTCTTGTCCTCGAGTGTCTGGTAATCGACTGTCACGCAATACGGTGTGCCGATCTCATCCATTCTCCGGTACCGACGTCCGATAGCTCCGCTCTGGTCGTAGAACGTGGCGAAATCCTCACGCAGTTCATGTTCAAGGTTCTCGGCGAGCTCCCCTATGCCATCCTTCTTCACCAAGGGAAGCACGGCAACGGTGACAGGCGCGATCGCCGGATGGAAATGGAGTACTGTCCGCACATCGCCACCTTCAAGCTCCTGCTCCTCATAAGCATCGGAGAGGGCCATGAGTACATTCCTGGTCAGACCGGCCGAAGTCTCGACTACATACGGCAAGTATCGTTCATTGGTTTCCTGCTCCAGATAGGAGAGGTCCTTGCCACTGAACTTCTGGTGTTGGCCAAGGTCGTAATCGGTCCTGTTGTGGACTCCTTCAAGCTCTTGCCAGCCCATGGGAAAAAGGAACTGGATATCGTACGCATCCTTCGCATAGAAAGCCAGCTCATCCTCGCCATGCCGATGCCAGCGCAACGATTCGGGTTTGATACCCATCTTATGGTAGAAAGCCATGCGTTGGTCGCGCCAGAACGAGAACCACTGCTCATCGCTACCCGGTTTGCAGAAATATTGCATCTCCATCTGTTCGAATTCACAAGAACGGAAGATGAAGTTCTTGGTGGTGATCTCATTCCTGAAGGACTTGCCGACCTGGGCGATACCGAACGGTACCTTCACCCTACTGCTCTGCACGACATTCTTGAAATCGACATAGATACCTTGTGCGGTCTCCGGGCGCAGATAGACAACCGATCCGTCGTCATGGACCGGCCCGATATGGGTGGAGAACATGAGATTGAAGTTCCTTGGTTCGGTGAACGAGCCTTTGGTGCCACAGTTCGGACACGCGGCCTCGAGATCGATCTGGTCGGATCGGAAACGGCTCTTGCACTGTTTGCAATCCACCATGGGATCGGTGAAGTTGGAAACGTGGCCACTCGCTTCCCACACTCGGGGATGCATGAGGATCGAGGCATCCAACCCAACGATATTGTCGTGCATCTGCGTCATTTCCTTCCACCAGAAATCACGGATATTGTTCTTGAGTTGCACTCCAAGCGGACCGTAGTCCCATGCTCCGGAGAGTCCTCCATAGATTTCGCTGGACTGGAATATGAAACCACGTCTCTTGCAAAGGGAAACCAATTTGTCCATTGTCGTATCAGCCATCATGCAACCTCGTTCTTCAGTATCGTAATAGCCCGTTCAAGACGGGCGACGGCAGTATCCATGCCAAGCAACCGGATCGAGTCCAACAAGGGAGGACTCACGGTACTCCCTGTGATCGCAACACGGATCGGCATGAACACTCCATTGACTTTAATATCCAAAAGTGTCGCGATATCCGCAAGCTCCTGCTCCAGCACCTCATCCCCTACCGAACCCAGCTTGCGTAGTATCGGCAGGACCCGAACCAAGACTTCCAATGTTGTGGGAATATCCTGTTTCTTCGGCAACAAATCCTCCACCGCGGGTGCTTCGATTTCCGCAAAGAGGAACCGTGCCATGTCAACGACATCTCCAAGGACCTTGAGACGTTCCTTGATTATCGGTACCAATGCCGCAATCTTGGCAGTCTCACTCTCCGAGGGGTTCCCTGAAACAAATCCGGCATCCACCAGATAGGGAATCAGCATGTCCGTAAGCTGCCCGTCGCTCTTTTGCCTGATATACATGCCGTTGTACCATTCGAGCTTCTTGTAGTCGAAGACCCCGGGTGCCTTGTTGATCTTCTCCAACGAGAACACTTCACACAATTCGTCCTTCGTAAAGAATTCCCTCTCGCCGTCATAGGACCAACCGACCATGCTCACATAGTTGATGAGGGCTTCCGGCAAATATCCCTTGGCCTTGAAATCCCGCACCGAAGTCGACCCATGGCGCTTGGAGAGCTTTTGCCCATCCTTTCCCATCACCATGGGCAAATGGCAGTACATGGGAGGTTCCCATCCGAATGCTTCATACAGGAGAATATGCAACGGTCCGGAGGGGATCCATTCCTGCGCCCGCATGATATGGGTGATACCCATGAGATGGTCATCGATCACGTTCGCCAAATGGTATGTCGGGAACCCATCCGACTTGAGGAGGACCGGATCGGGATTGACGTCGGTATTCCTTCTCGTGATATCACCCATGAGAACGTCGTGGAACGTGGTCTTTCCTTCCAAGGGAACCTTCAGGCGAATTACCGAGGCAAGCCCCTGTTGCTCAAGCGCTGACCGTTCGGCTTCGTCCAGATTTCTGCAATGCCGGTCATACCCCTGCTGCTTCGATTTTTCGAGTGTCTGCTTCTCGCGCAGGGCATCGAGCCGTTCGGAGGTGCAGTAGCAGCGGTACGCCTTACCATCCGCAACCAGTTTCTCGGCATACTCCTTATAGAGTTCGAAACGTTGGCTCTGGACGTAAGGTCCATAATCACCACCCACGAGTGGGCCTTCATCCCATTCGACACCCAACCATTCGAGGGTATCGTACAAATCCTGCAAGGCTTCCGGAGTCGACCGTTCCTGGTCGGTGTCCTCGACACGCAGGATGAACGAACCCTTCTGGGCCCGGGCAAAAAAATAGTTGAACAATGCGGTTCTGACTCCACCGATATGCTGCATTCCGGTGGGAGAAGGTGCGTAACGTACGCGAACACTCATGGGGATGGTCTCCTCCTGACATAAGGTCATGTATCGACCCCAGTTGGTACAGTTTTATAGCAAAAAGGGAAAAGTGGCAACAACCTGCCGATGGAACACACCTACAGCGAAAGCCAGGATACCGTCCGTTCCATGGCTTCCTCACGGGTCGCCGTATCGATATCGTAGGGAATCAGATGGGTTGCCTTTGGCATATGTACCCAGTTGTTGTTGCCCAAGCCTTTTTCAAGCACCAGTATTCCGACATCCTGACTTACAGTGGTATCGTTCTCGCCGGTGAGGACAAGGATATCGGCGGTGGTTTCTGCCAAGGCCAGTTCGGCTTCGCGTCGGATGAGCGACAATTGGCGCAACTGTTTGGGATAGAGCCAGCTCCAATACTGCGACCCGAGATACAAATCGTCATCGGCATCCCTTTCATCGAAGAAGCTGTATCGGGGATCTTGGTTCCAGACCCGCGGTCTCTTTTTCACAAACAGGCTGAGCATAGAGACCATTCCATGGTTCAATGCAGGGATCAACAATGCAGGAGCATACAACACCAGGCTTTTGATCGCGTATCGCTTTGCGAGAATCACGGCGATCGCCCCACCCATGGAATGACCGACCAAGGACACCTGCGCATACTGTCCGTCCAGTTTACGGAGCATGCCTTCGGCCTCCCCGATCCAGTCCTTGGCTCCGGTGGAAAGGAAATCCTCCCCATCGGTTCCATGCCCCGGGTATCTGGGTACAAACACATCGAATCCTGCTTCGAAAAGTCTTTTCGCCGGTAAAGCCAACTCTCCCGGGTATCCCGAATATCCATGTAGACAAAGGATCGCTTTTGTTGCCTTCGGTTCATGGACCAGTGTGATCGGCCTAGCGCACTTGCGCACCGACGGTTCTCGTTTGATTGCCATTGGTTCCCCCTATCACTGGTTCAATACATTCAAAAGATCTATGCGGCTACGAACCTGTGTCTTGAAAAAGATATTCGCCACATGGTTGTTCACCGTGTTGACGGAAATACCGAGGGCAGAAGCTATCTCCTTGTTCGTAAAGCCCGATTTGATATGCTTCACCACCTCGTATTCCCGTTCGGTGATATGGAATTTCGCAACATGTTCATATGTCAATTCCCTAACCAGAGCGTGCGGCATCCGCTTGAAATAGATGAACAGGTACACCAGTATGATGACCGAGAAGGCCATGAAATAGATTGGATAGGATATATAGCGCAAGTCGGGAAACACGATGCTGATCGCCAACAAGGGGATCATGACGAAGGAGAGGATGATGATCGCCTTGCTGACAGTCCTCACATCGGGCTGGATAATGGTTTTCAGATTCTTCACGATGACGGATATGCAGAAGAACAATGTTGCTACGAACACCAACATCATGGAACTTTGGAATACCCATGTCGAAGTGAAAATCATATCGAGAACACTCAAGGCCATATATGCGCCAGCCAGCAAGAAGAACAATATCCTAAAAGGGTTTCTCCAAGGTTGGGCGATTATCCACGTGGTGAAAAAGGGGACAAACGCAATCAGGAAACTGACATTTGCCGCCAATAGGCTTTGGATCACGATTCCCGTCACCGAAGCGACAGTGTTCCCCAAGAACACATCCACGAAGACGTTCAACACCTGTAGCACCATGACCAGTAGCAAAGAGGCATGAAATACGATGAAGTATTTTGTCCACTCGTACGACTCGCGTATATGAAACACCACAGAGAGCACGAGCGTCATGCACCCTGTGGCAAAGGCAAACATATACAATAGAATCGTAAGACCTTGGCTCAACATGGTCAACTGTTCTTCAATCCGATGAGCTTCTGGTTGTGCGACATATCGGCATTCCCGCAGATATCGGAAATCTCGTTGAGCAACTTGGCCATCTGTACCGGTGGGACTCCACCCGAATTCTGCTGTGCGATCGAATTGTAGTTGCCTGCATTGACTACAGCTTGCGCCTTGGTGGGAAACAGCTTCAAATGCAGGGAGGCTCCTTCGGTCAGCAGGTACTCTGCAGTTGAGGAGAACTTGGGGAACACACCCCCTAGTGTCCTGTCTATGAGACTTTCGTCTCCGATCGGCATGCGTGGTGTCTGCAGATGCAACAGGTACCATAGGGCGATCCCCGGGTTCGTCCAAGCCAGTTGGACTTTCTTTTTGGCGCTGATGGCTACCGCTTCCCGTACTTGCCCGGGAGTCAGCCCCATTGCCGAGAACCCGAATACACACCAGGTGGAATCAAACTTCCCCTTGGTACGTTCCTGGGCGGCACGCTTGACCATATCCTCGACTGTCACGGCTTCGTCTGCCCAGATTATGGTCATGTTCGTATATCGGCAATCCTTTCTCATCTGGGAGAAATACAGTGACTCGGCTTCGGTAGATGTGACGATCAGCAACGTCTTGCGTGGATTTTCATTGATTTTTTTCCGCTTCATTTCACTGCTCCTTCTTCCCTTCGTCAACAAAAGCAAATTCACTTGTTATCGGCAATGCGCCGAAAGAACCATTCAGGTACAATTGACCTGTGAGATCCTTCTTTGCTTTCGAATACTTGAAATCGGCAAGGCTGAAATACTCAGTAGCCGATTCCGAATTCTTCTGCGCAAACCAGACGGCATCCCGGCGCAATACACCATCCTTCAACAATGATGGATTGCAATCGACAGCCATCATTTGCGATCCGTATGAACTGTTGTTTCCTTCGAATACACTCACCACATGTTCCAACGCGAACGGATGCAACAACATGCCGAAATCATCGACAACCAGCAACCGTTTGGCCGTAAAGCTCTCGAACATCGCCACCGCGATCGAAGTCAACCGACGCAGGCTCAGCGACTCGTTGCTGAAAAACGATGCATAGTGCTGCATCACATTGGTATGCACGAATATCAAGCGGTCGTCCTGGAACCGGATATCCCTGATATCGGTGATATCGACGCTCCAGAGGAAATCGATCAAGTACTTTTTCCACGACGGGTTCTTCTTCAATTGGTCGACGATCATCTTTTCACTGGTTGTGGACAAACCGAAGGGAAGGATCATCAGCTCTTCGGAGAACCACATATAGACCGGGAGCAAGGTTGAACTGTCCTTTCTGGCAGCTGCTGCGAGATAGGTGTGTGTCGGTGGAACTTTTCCCACCAAACGCTTCTTCTCTCCCCGGAACATCTTCCCCCAACGGTACTTGTAATTGAGCTCCTCCGCATTGCCATCGACAAGCTTGCGTTCGAACATCAGTTTGCGGGAACGTCCTACAAACAGGTGAAACGATTCCTCATAGATCTTTTCACGGTCCGCGACAAGTGTATACTTGCCAACCAGTGCCTGGCCGGTCACTTCATCGGTACCAAGGACCAACTCGACGGTCATATCGGCCGGGCCACCCTTCACCTCGGAATACGCGAAGGCGGTTCCCGCGAGCAACTGCAATGGATTCTCCATTTCGGCATCGGCAAGGATGATTGCCTTCAACGCCTCCAGTGCCCGGACAAAGGTACTTTTTCCCGCACCGTTGGGCCCGATAATCGCCAAAGTCTTGATGACTTTTAGCTTTTCGGTCACTTCCACGATCTTCGATGCGGAAAGCCGATTGTCTTTCACCGCTTCATAAGATATTGTCTGTGGATTCTGAACCGAACGAAAATTGGATATTGTCATGTCCAGCAGCATACACATTCCCCCTATTTTTCCTAACGCATGTAAAACAGATTTTCCATCCGTTGTGCAACAGCAGGATACGATTGCAGCAATGCGGCCAACCGCGCGGGCAACGTTTCATCGCCGTGATTGTCTCCTGCTATGATATCCACCAAACCACTTTGCAAATAGCGGTCGGCCGACCCTTTCTCGACCCCATCCACATTACACTGGAAGTACACTCCCATTTCGCGCAACTTGACGGCGACCGAAGATTTTTCATCGAACCATCTGTACCGCTCCACGTGCGCCAGTATCACCGAATGCCCCCGCTTACGCAATCCGAATGCATGGTGAAGCAAGAACAACGGTTCGGTCTGGGTATCCACCTCAAGCAATACGAAGTTGTTCAGGAAAGGTAACACCTGCGGATCCAACATACCACCGACATAGGTTTCACTTCCCAAGATCAACTCGATTCCCCTGGTCCCCGCTTCTTCCGATGCCCAGGAAAACATGGGCCGGATATTTTGTATGCGTGTGGTGACCATAGGATTGTACAAGTGCGGTGTTACCACAACCCGATCGAATCCTGCCTTCGCATAGGCATCCAAGACATTCAGACAATCGTCCTTCGAACGGACGCCATCATCAACGAATGGAAGGAGATGCGAATGACATTCAATGAATCCCATTGGGTAACCTCATAGACCGATTATATCCTGTTTCAACTGTTTGGTATACATTAATCGGTGCTCTAATCATTTTTAGGCATCCGTCTAATATTCAATCATCGGCTGTGCCGGTATTTGGGCAGTCCTCCAAGGATGTTTGATCTCCACGATCTCATGCACCATGTCCGCGATATCGACCAACCCTTCGGGAGCATCCCGTCCGGTTATGACAATATGGGGAGTCTTCACTTCTCCCTTCAACGCTTCGATATAGTCGGAGAACTCCTTTATGGATACATACCCCTGCTTCAGCACATAGGTGAATTCATCGAGTACCACAAGATCGTACGCTTCCGAGGAAATCAGTGTCTTGGCCCGCATCCAGCCTCGACGGCACGCGACCCGTGTCGGTTCCTCGCTTTCCTGGTCCCACAGGAACCCCTCGCCAAAATTTTCCCAAAGTATCTCGAGCTTTCGGGAAAACCGCTTCTCTCCGGTTTCCAACGAATCGGGTTTGATGAATTGTAGGACCGCACACCTTCCCCCCTGTCCGAGGCTCCTCAACAGCAGTCCCATCGCCGCGGTGGTTTTCCCTTTCCCGTTCCCTGTATATACAATCAGCAGATGGACTCTCTCCATAGTATTTTTGCCCCTTTATCCCAAAGGTTCTCAGAATTGCGCCGATGCAAGCGCATGCTCGGACCGGTACCTGCGCATCCGGTCAAGTTGCCTCTTTGCCTTGTTGTTCCCACTGGATTGAAACACTTCTCCCATGAGATCAATCGCTTCGTCACGCCTTCCGGAGGATTCCGCAAGAAGCGCGGCATTGTATCCCGACGGTACATGACCACTTTGCTGCCATTCGCGCATGAATGCTTGGTATGCGGCAGCGAAGCGCCCCTCCTTTGCGGCATCGTAAGCCGTCTCGACACTGCTTGCCGTCGGTCGGTTTTTCATCAGGGCCACGTTCGACTGTACCCATCTTGGTGCCAGGGCATCCGTCATGTCCAGGACAATTCGCTCGACCATATCCAAGATCACCGGGGTCATCGAAGGAGCAAATATGATGGCGGTGTCTTCCGGGTCCAGTGAGAAAGTCCGTTCAGACCGCTCCTGGAACGTTCTCGAATAGCGACGACGCCCCGAGGAATTCTCGATGACTTCGTATGAAAGGGATACAAACACCTTTTGCCGCAAATAGTATGCGAGCTTCTCCGTTTCCACCTCTTCGGTTTCGACATTGTCCACTACAGCAACTTTCCGCGCATACACGTATTCCTCGATATCCATCCGTTCGAATTCAACAACAATCGTGGCATCGTAGCCGAGTGCATGCAGGTTTGCGTATCTTCGGCCATACCGATCGGTTTCAGATGGCGCCATAAGGTTGAAATACCCGGTGGCATCCAACGATTCGAACAGGGTACCGGTCGCATGGTTGGCAAGCAATCTCTCGGAGAACGGTTGGTACCCCGAATATACCCTGATGGGAAAGGTGCCACTCAAATCGGGCACGGTCGTGGAGGGACCGTACAACAGACTGAACCGGTACGGATCGACACTCGCGATCGCCAGGTCACGGAATTCGGACATGTTGTCGTCGGCGGGAACCATATAGTTGATCGGAACATGGGTGGCACACCCCATAAGCATAGCGGCGAATACCAAGACCAATAGATAGGAAATCGACTTTTTCATACGTTGTATCGAGCCTCTTCTCTCGTCATACCGTCTGCAATATTTTCTCCGAATTGAACAGTCTGGACACCATGAGGGCACAAACTGTCGCGAAGGAGATATTCGAAACGACTGTCATAACCAGATGACCTACAGTCGCCATTCCCATAAAACTCTCTTTCATCATGAAAATGGTATTTACGATCGGTACCAGGAAGAGTACTACCCGTTCTGTAGGATCCATATACATGGTGGTGACCCCTATTAAAATTACGACCATATACAACGGCATCACATAGCTGCTGCCCTCTTTCATTGTCCGTGCGATGCAGCCCAAAAGGGTTACTACCGAAGCAGACAGAAGCGCCGTGGAAAGTAAAGTCGCTACAATCATGGCCAATACATGTCCCTCGATGACGAATGCCCTGAGATCCGGACCCATCATTGCGGACGAACCGACCGGAAGATACACGGTTATCAGCAAACCGAGAAATGTTGCGAGGGCAGAACAGATGGCGACAACCGATACATACAGTATCTTACCCCAGGCTATCGAGGTCCTGGAAACCTGGTTCACCAGGAGGACTGCAAGGCTGCCGCGTTCCTTTTCTCCACTAGTCGTATCCAGACCGGCATTCATGGAACCGGCGAACAGGAAAATCACCAGGAAATAGGGAACCAGCATCGCAAGCATGGAGCCTCCGGTCCGGGTGGCTTCCGAAGCCACGTCGACCATCAGGATATCCAGTGTATGCAGGTCCTGGCGATCCAAACCGTAATGTGACAGCAAATCCTGGGCCAGGACAGACTCGTAATCCTTGATAACCTGCACCACTTGCTGAGCCGCGAATTGGTTTTTACGACTACTCGAATCGTAGGAGACCACAACGTTCGCCGATATGCCAGGTGCATACCCGGCAGGAAATGCGATCGAGATTTCCGCTTGTTGCTGCGCCACCGGCGTAAAGGAAAGGAAAGTCGCCAACAGTTCCAAGAAGACAGGGTCCCGGTTGCCGGTTATGGAAATTGCATAGGTCGATTCCTGGGCGTCCCTCTCCATCGAGCCGAGTACCGAACCCATGCCGATGAAAATGATTGGAAGCACCAGCAACGGAAGGAAAAAAGTCGAGAAAAGTGTTCTTCGATCCTTGAATAGGTTTTTCACTTCCTTCCTGAATATGATCAAAGCGTCTTTCAACATAGCGGCACCTTTTGTTGCTGTACCAATTGGAAGAACAGTTGCTCGAGATCACGGGCTTCATGCTCCGCGAGTACAGTATCGACAGGACCTTCACAGAGCAACCTTCCCTCGTACAATATCCCGATCCGATCGCACAACCGCTCGGCTTCACTCAAGATATGGGTGGAAAGGACAACACATTTGCCCTCTTCCTTCGCACGCCGGATAAAATCGGAAACGATCTTCACCGCCAACACATCGAGGTTGCTGGTCGGTTCATCGAAAATGATAACGTGCGGTTCATGCAAGAGGCTTATTGCCAACGAAACCTTCTGTGACATGCCGGAGGAGAGTTTCGCGATTGGAGTATCGAGGAACCGCTCCATATCCAGATCGAGCGCGAGTTGTCCGATCCTCTGTTGTATCCGGGCAGTTTCCATGTGGTCGAGATTTCCGAAGAACTCCAACATTTCTCTTCCGGTCAATTGACCGGTCAACTTCATTTCTCCAGTGAGAAACCCGATCCGATATCGTACTGCCCGGCTGTGTGCCACCACATCCAGACCATCCACCAGAACGCTTCCCGACGTAGGTTGCAGCAAGGTCGCGATGGTGCGCAAAGTGGTTGTCTTTCCCGCACCGTTTGGTCCGAGCAATCCGAAGACTTCCCCGTCGTTTGCGGTAAAGGAAATTCCGCCGACAACTTGTTTGGAGGACTTCCTTGTCGTGAAGGTTTTCGTCAGGTTCTCTACTTGGATCATCTATCGCTCACTTGCCGGCGAGGTATCGTATAGCGACCTTGATTGCCTCTATCATGCTGATTTCGGAAGCAATTCCCTTCCCGGCGATATCGAATGCGGTCCCATGGTCCACGGATGTCCTGAGGAACGGCAGTCCCCAGGTGACAGAGATGGTCCGATCGAAATCGAGTGTCTTCGCGGCGATATGCCCTTGGTCATGATATAGGGAGAGCACCGCCCGATATTTGCCTATCTTCGCCAAATGGAAAGCGGAATCGGCTCCTACCGGGCCGACTACATCAAGACCATCCCGATGGGCATGCCCGATTGCCGGGACAATCGCCAGCTGTTCCTCGTCACCGAACAATCCATGCTCACCTCCATGGGGATTCAAGGCCGCCACGACAAGTGGTTTCCGTATGTCGAAGGCATTGTTCAGTGTCAAACGGTAACACTCCTTTATCGAACGGTAGACCCGTTCCTCGGTTACCGAGTCGCAGGCCTGACGAAGACTCAAGTGGCGGGTCATGAAGAAAATCTTCAGTCCCAATGTCTCGAACATGGTTATTGGAGAGGGGCTATCGGTCAAATCTCCCAATATCTCCGTGTGGCCGATGGAGTGGATTCCGCCGGCACGCAACGATTCCTTGTGCAACGGAGGCGTCACCAGGGCAGTTGCCATGCCGTTTTGGGTAATCCGTACGGCTCGTACGATCGATTCGTAGGCTGCCCGTCCGCACATACCGTCTATCTCACCGTAGGTGAACTTCGAAAGGTCGACCAGCTGCTGGTTGTACAATATGGTATCGCAATGGGAATCAAGCGCCTCCCGGAGAGAATCGTCGTCGGAAACCACCTTCTTGAAAGGATTGGCCAATGCACAGTCCGCTGCCACCTTCTCGAACACCTTTTCGTCTCCAAGAACCACCACAGTCGCCAAATTGCCATGGGCAGCGGCATTGAGTGCCTTCAAGACTATTTCAGGTCCTATCCCTGCGGGATCACCCATTGGAAAAAGTAGGGAATCGGATGTGGATTTACAATTGACAGATACGTTCTTCTCTTCTACTGTGTAGACATCGGTTCCTGAGAGGGGGTTCAACCATGAAATATCAAGATGAAGATGAGTGGGAAGACAAATATTTCGACGAAGAAATCGAGGATGAGGAAGAACTGGCGATCGATGATGACTTCGACCCGAACGAGCTCAGGGAAGATGATGATTACGATGAGTTCGAGGAAGAGGATGACGACGATCTCGAAGGATTTTTCCTTGACGATGAGGAAACGGAAGTAATTGAGGAAGAGGAGGAGGAAGACGACCTGCTCTTCGATGTGGATGAGATTTCCGATGAGGAAGAAGATCCCTTCGATTATTGATTGTCAGACCATACACGATCGATCCAACCGCCAGAAGCATCTGGCGGTTTTTTCTTGGAAAAAATCCCAGTGATTCTTGCGTGTTTCTATTTACAGAAACACGCAATCGGGCTATAGTCCAAATCACACGATATCCTGGGAGGGATCGAAAATGAAGATTATGCGGAAATTATGTATCCTGTTGGTGGCTCTAGCGGTATGTTCTCCGGCGTTGTTCGCCACCGGACAAATTGAGAAGACACAAGGCACCTATACCATTGGTGTCTCCAAAATAGTGACCCATCCTGCTTTGGATGCCATCGAGCAGGGAATGAAAGACTATCTGGCAGAACAGGGATTCTCAATCACATACGATGTACAAAGCGCCAACGGGGATATCTCGACAGCCGCTTCCATCGCACAGAAGTTCAAGGCCGACAAATCGGATCTGGTTGTCGGCATCGGCACACCGGTTGCACAAGCCCTGGCGAACGTGTTCACCGAGACTCCAGTAGTCTTCGGAGGCATAACCGACCCGTTGGAAGCGGGCCTGGTACCGACCTACAGACCGAACGATGGAAATGTTGGTGGCGTTTCCGACAAGAATCCGGTATATGACCAGATAAAGGTATTTTCCGAATTGACTGGTGCGAAGACAATCGGCATCGTTTTCACCAGTGGAGAAGCCAATGGAGTCCAACTCAGGGACTTGGTCAAACAGGCGGCCACGGAATTGGGGCTGGGCTTTGTGGAGGCAGGAGTCTCGAATTCCGCGGAGGTCAAGCAAGCTATCCTCTCCATAGTGAACAGGATCGACGGATTGTACGTTGGAACCGACAATACGGTCGTCTCAGCAATCAACAGTCTCAGCGAGGTCTGTGCCCAAGCTGGTGTCCCCCTATTCACCGCCGACCCCACCAGCGCGCAAGGATTGGACTATTTCATGGTTTGGGGCTTCAATTATTACAAGCATGGAAGAAAGACGGGCGAAGCGGTTGCCCAGGTCTTGCGACAGGAAAAGACTGCAGGAGAGCTCGGGACCATCTTCATAACCGATCCGGCCGATTTCGAATTGTGGTTCAATCTGGATGTCGCTGCCAAGCTCGGCATCTCGGTACCACAGGATTTGATCGACAGTGCCGCAGTAATCCAACGTGGCGGAAAAACCATCCAGCGCTGAATATCTAACGTATCTTTATGCACGGTTATGCATAACCATCTTTACAAAAGCTGTCGGTCGGTCTATAGTGACCATCAAATCACAAGCTAAGGAGCATGTTATGAAAAGAGTCGGTATACTGTTGCTGCTGTCATTTGTTCTTGTGGCGTCGTTGTCTGCCGCAGGCGTACAAGAAGCCAAGTCCGAACCATTGGTCGGCGTCTCCAAATTCCTCGCCCACCCTGCACTCGATGCAGTGGAAACAGGCATGCAGGACTATCTGAAGTCAGTTGGAAAGAAGGTCAGATTCGATTTCCAGAATGCGAATGCCGACGTTTCCGCTTCCGCCCAGATTGCACAAAAATTCAAAGCCGACCGTGTCGACATGGTCGTAGGAATCGCGACACCGACGGCCCAGGCTTTGGTGAACGTATTCGGTGATATCCCAGTCATCTTCTCCGCGATTACAGATCCGCTCGGAGCTGGTTTGGTAACCACCTACACGACACCCAATTCGGACAATGTCACCGGTGTTTCCGACATGAACCCTGTCGCAGCCCAAATCGAACTGCTGGTGAGACTCACAGGAGCCAAGACCATCGGCAATATCTATGCCAGTGGCGAGGCAAATGGAGTTACCCTCATGGAACAGGCGAAAGCCGCCGCACAAAAACTCGGCGTGGCATTCGTTCCAGCTGCAGTCGCGAATACATCCGAAGTCATGCAAGCCACACAGGCAATCATCGGTCGTGTCGATGCGATCTATATCGCTACCGACAATACGGTCATCTCGGCACTCCCCTCGGTTGACGACGTTGCTTCGAAGGCTGGAGTCCCACTCATGACCGCCGATCCGTCGAATGTCGATGGCTTGGATTTCCTGGTCGCCTGGGGATTCGACTATTACAAGATCGGACTTGCGACTGGCGAAATTGTCGCGCAGTTGTTGGACGGCAAGAAACCTGGAGAAATCGGAACCAAGTTCCTGACCGATCCGGAAGACTTCGAGCTCTGGTTCAACCTTGATGTCGCAAAGAAATTGGGAATTTCCATTCCTGCCGATTTACTGGAGACCGCAGCTGTGGTATACCAGAATGGTCAGAAAATCGTCAAATAGGAAGTTCTAATGTTAGAAGGTATTTTTGTAGATGGATTGATTTTTTCCATCATGGTAATCGGTGTGCTGATATCATACCGGATACTTGATTTCGCCGACCTTACCTGCGACGGCTCCTTTGCTACAGGAGCCGCCGTAGCGACTATGGCGATAGTTAACGGAACAGGGCTGGCGACAGCCCTTTTGCTTGCATCTGGGGCTGGAGCGATTGCCGGTGTGATCACAGCAACCATACACAACCGCTTGAAGGTGCCGGGATTGCTTGCCGGAATCCTGACCATGACCATGTTGTATTCGATCAATATCCGCATCTTGGGCGGAAGGGCAAATGTACCTTTGCTCCGCATCGAAACGTTGTACACGAGATTCCCCAAGATATTCTCCATGCTGTCCAACCCTTGGGCTTTGTTGGTCGGAACGCTGATCATTGTCCTGATCGTGAAGGAACTGATCGATGTGTTCTTCAGGACCGACCTGGGAATCGCCATCGGTGCCTTGGGAAGCAATGAACAGATGATAATCAGCATGGGGATCGACCCCAAGTTGTTGAAAGTCATCGGTATGGCGCTCTCGAACGGATTGATCGCGCTTTCAGGTGGATTGTTGGCCCAATACCAAGGATTCGCGGATGCGAACCTGGGACAGGGAATGGTCGTCCAAGGACTTGCGGCAATCATGATCGGCGAGTTCCTGTTCGACAGCAACAAGATATCGTTGATCACCCTACGGGTGATTTTCGGAGCCATCATATACAAGGCCCTCATGTTCTTGGGCAGATATTATGGATACTATATCAATCTGACACCGAGCGACCTGAAATTGCTCACTGGTATCCTGGTGATCATTTCCCTCATAGTCGCCCAGACCAGGAATGCCGCATCGAGTGCCGATGCACGGAAAAAAGCATTGCGTCGCAACAAGGAACGTCGGGAAGCCTTGGACAAGGAGGCTGGCCATGTTGAAAATTGAACAGATATCCAAGGTTTTCTACCCAGGGACGGTCAATGAGAAGACGGCGATAGAATACATTGACCTTACGGTCAAAGACGGGGATTTCATTACCGTGGTCGGGAGCAATGGCTCAGGGAAAAGCACACTGTTCAATCTGATCAGTGGTACCTATCCGGTTACCGGGGGTAAAATCACCTTGAACGGCAAGGATGTCACGAATACCCCCGAATACAAGCGGGCTTTCACCATAGGCCGCATTTTCCAGGACCCTACAAAGGGAACAGCCGCGAAAATGTCGATCGAAGACAATATGGTCACAGCCCTCCACAAAGGTATGAAAGGATTGAAGATCACCTTGAATGCCAGCAAGAGAGGTTATTTCAAGGAAGAATTGAAACAGTTGTCCATGGGTCTGGAAGATCGGTTGAAAGACAATGTGGGACTGTTGTCCGGAGGTCAACGGCAGGCCCTGACGTTGCTCATGACTGTGCTGAGCCGTCCTCAAATGCTCCTGCTCGATGAACACACCGCCGCGTTGGATCCCAGGAATGCGCAGATTGTCATGGATCTCACCACGCAATTCATCGAACGCTACAAGCTTACTTCCCTTATGGTCACCCATAATATGCAGCACGCGATTGATTTTGGAAACAGGTTGATCATGATGGATGAGGGACGCATCATCCTGGACCTGACAGCAGAGGAGAAGAAGTCGTTGACAGTACAGAAACTGGTGGAAATGTTCAAATCGATCAAGAACCAGGAATATGCCTCCGACGAGGATCTGCTCACCACCTGATTCAATCTTCGCACCATACAGCAAAGACGCCCGGGGACTCGAAAATCTCCAAGGGCGTCTTCTTTTTCGTAGCAACGTCGGAGTGTCGGGTAGTGTTAGTCTTCTTTCGCCTCTTCAACCAATGCCACGAAGTCGAGTTTCTCTCCGGCGTGCCAGAGCTTTTCCAGTGCATAGAATTCCCTCAACTCGGCACTCATGAGGTGAATCAGGATATTCCCACAATCGACAAGTTCCCACCCATCCCCTGCGACACTCTTGTGCCGGTTGAGGACAGTGATACCCTTATCCGCAAGAAAGCCCCACAGCTCTTTTGTGACACCCCTGAGATGTCCCAGACTATTGACTGTAGCCACAATAAAACAATCGGCCCATCCAGTATGTTCCGAAACATCGATCACCACAGGATCAAGTCCCTTGTGGTCGGTGACAAACTGGGCTATTTCAGCTGCCAATAGTTTTGTCGCATCATCCATCATGCTAATTAACTCCTATTTCGAGTACCGCTTCCCGCAATACTTGATCTGTCCATTTTCCTATCCACCATTGCAAATGCCCCGTTTCCATCCCTTCGGACAGAAATCTTCCCATATCATACACACGCAGCAATGGAACTCGCTTTTCCAACAATTTCAAAGCGGAAACGATATCACCGCTATCGGTATTCGGTCCACCAAGACTTCCTAGTGTACCGATAGTGCTATCTTTACTCAAGGGTCCTGCATGTTTGACCAGCAGGCGTGCAATGGCATCGACCGATGGCCGGATTCCCAGATAGGGCAATCCCTCTGCCAACATCAAATGTTCGGCAACAGACGACCATTGCTGGGCATCCCCCCGGATATAATGGTTGGCCTCCAAGCCGAACAATGATTGGATGGCCCCCAGATCGTCGGATTCGATACCTTGGGCCGCCAGCGCTCTGCGGAAGTCACCCAAGATCGATTGCGGAATCGCCGCGACAACAACAGCCTTGCCCTTCTCCACCGACACGATCATGAATCCGTATCGATCCGAATATCCATACCAAACATCGTATGAAGGTTGTTTGGTACAGGATACGGCCATCGCCGATAGATAGAGCACCAGAAGAATCGTAGCTACACGTCTCATGTACTGAACGATCCTCCCTTTTGCAGGAATTCAGCCAAGGCCAGGGTCGAACCCGCCGGAGGCTTGCCCCCTTGCCGTATGTGCAACAATTGCAGTTGTGCCACTTCCAGGCAAATCTCCTCCAAGGAATCTTTGTCCAGTAGAGCTTTCCGTGTGTCTTCATCGAGATATGTCCGTAACGGTTCCAGATAATCGGCAACAAACAGCACCGCGCCCAAGAATCCCATATCCGGCGATCCAAGGGTGTGCCACCGTATGGCCGTGCACAACGAATCCTCGGTCCCGGGAACGAAGGACAGCAACAGATGGGCACCAACCGCTCCGTGCAGCAGCATGGGATGCCTCATCTCCTCAGGTTCCATATGCACACTGTTGGACAGGCAATAATCGAGCAATTGTGGTTCTGTCCACTCTCGTGCCACGTCATGCCAAAGCCCTGCCACACGACCGGCAATCCCTTCGAGAGACGGTTCGAATCGAGTCAGCAGCTCCTCTGCCTGCAAAGCCGTTGAACGACAATGCGCCAGGCGCTTTTCACAAACATGTTTGGAGACATACTGGTCAAGCTCTATATAATCCATGATCCAATATGTAGTGTACGACAGATTTGGGTACGAGTGAAGACAATTCCATTTCAGACACTTCTCCGCCCGCCAGAAGAGACCGCACATGGGTGGAGGAATCTTCCATGACCGGATTCTCAAGGAAGCGGCCGAGTACACCTGGTGGAAGTACTTGGGGTGGCCGTTCCAGGGATCGTCTGCAAATGATGAATTCCACCTCGTGGCGCAACTCGTCGAACCGATACCATCTGCGCAATCCGGACAAGAGGTCGTCGCCGATCACCATGCCGATCTTACCATTGATCCCATACCTTTTGGTCAGGTTCTGGACTGTATCGAACATGAAGGAAGTGCCACCGCGTTCGATCTCGCAAGAGTCGACATGGACCTCGACCGGTCGGTCGTTGGGATACCGTTCATGATATTCGGACAACGCAAGGGAAAGCATGTGCAGGCGATCCTCGGAGGAGACCGCCGTCTCGTGTTGCTTATGCGGAGGGTTCGCCACCGGAATGATCAGCACACGCTCGTAGTCTGTCAGTTGGACCAAGGAATGCAACAAGTGCATGTGTCCGAGATGGACGGGATCGTAGGTCCCGCCGATTACCGCGGTTCTCATAGCTCCTCGCGATATTCAGCCTCGGTATCGATTGTGGTGGTAAAGCCGTCGTCAACAGGCTTGTTCGATTCGCCGACCAAATGGATAAAGGCCTTCTTCACATCATCCAGGCCTTCACCGGTTATGTTTGAGAGACCAAGGATATTCAGTTCGGGGTGTTGTTGTTGCAACTGGAGCAAACGCTCCTTCGCTTCAGGCTCGTCGATCTTCGTTCCAATGACAACCTGCCCCTTCTCCAACAGGCTGGGGGCATACGACCGCAACTCCTCACACAACGTACCATAAGCGGATTCAAAGCGTTCATCTGTCAAATCGATCAGGAATGCCAAGCCTACGGTTCGGGAAATGTGCCGAAGAAATTTGAATCCCATTCCGGCACCTTGGCTGGCGCCTTCTATGATTCCCGGAATATCCGCCAGGACGATGTCATGGTCACCATACCGGAACATGCCCAACTGGGGAATCTTGGTGGTGAACGGGTATCCTGCGACTTTGGTCCGCGCATTGGTAAGATTGTTCAGCAAAGATGATTTCCCGGCATTCGGAAAACCGACAAAACCGATATCGGCGATCACCAACAATTCGATTCCGACACGAAGTTCGACACCCTTCGCACCTGGTTGGGCGAAACGGGGAGCCTGACGTGTGGATGATTTGAAATGCCAGTTTCCCTGACCACCCCGGCCACCTGTCAGGAAGACCCAGCGGTCCAACCCGGTCAGATCCTTGATGATCTCACCGGTCTGCGCATCCTTGATGACCGTCCCTGGAGGTACGGGAATCTCAATATCGGCACCATCTCGACCGAAACACCGGTCACCCATACCATTGCGCCCATTCTCGGCACGATAGGTACGCACTTGTTTCAGATGGGCCAGCGTACGAAGATTGTTTCGGACGATAAAAATGACGTCGCCACCGCGACCACCATCTCCGCCGTCGGGTCCGCCCTTGGGAATATACTTCTCACGACGGAAGGAAACACAACCATTGCCCCCGTTTCCGGAGGCAACGTCTATATAAGTCTCATCTGAAAATCCAAACATGTACCGTCTCTGGCGTTACCGCCTTATCCTCACTCTGATGCGAGGATACGAACGTATTTGCGGTTGTTTCGAATATGGAAATCCACTGCTCCGGATTCCTTTGCAAAAAGGGTGAAATCCCTTCCGCAGCCAACATTTTCGCCCGCATGAAATTTATTGCCGTGCTGACGCACGATAATCTCTCCGGCCTTGACAATCTGTCCGCCGAACCTCTTGACTCCCAGACGTTGCGAATTGGAATCACGACCGTTTCTTGAGCTACCGCCACCTTTCTTATGAGCCATTGCCTATTTCTCCTTACGCCTTAATCTCTTTGATTGTGAGCATCGAATATTTCTCGCGATGGCCTTGTGTCCTGCGGTATCCCTTTCTGCGATGGTACTTGAAGACCTTGATCTTCGTGCCCTTCACGATATCACCCAATGTGGCGACAACCTTCGCACCCTCGACATAGGGTGTTCCGAACACGGACTTTTCACCATCCGCGATCGCGACAACTGTATCGAACTCCAGCTCTTTGCCAGATTCCATATCGATCTTATCGACTTTCAATGTTGCGCCTTCTTGCGCCTTGTACTGCTTGCCAAGAATCTCTACCAGTGCGTACATGTGTATACATCCTTACTCTAAAATGTGCAGGCTACCTTATACCACAACAGCCGATTAATGGCAATACCTGCATGGTAATACCTACATGGACTCCAAGAACGGAATCCCCACCAAAGCATACGCATTGCGGAGAACCTGGAGCACCATGGATACCAACGAGACCCTCGCCCTCACCAACGGTGCCGACGGAGCCTTCAATATGGGATGGTCGTGGTAATACTTGCTGAACAATCGCGAGAGCTCATACAGATACGCCGCGATTGCCGATGGGTTGAGGTCCCTTCCCGCCTCTTGCACCACTTCACCAAATCCCGCTATGAGTTTAACCAATTCCCGCTCTTCTTGCAATGAAAGCAACGAACCGTCGAATGCAATACCTTCATAATCTTTGGCCACTTCGGAGAATTTGCGGATCATGCTGTGTATCCGCGCACCCATATATTGCAGATACGGACCGGTGTTGCCACTGAAAGAGATCGATTCGGAAGGGTTGAACACCATATCCTTCATCGGATTCACCTGCAGCAGGAAGTAGTTCAGTGCTCCGAGGGCGATAGCTTCGCTGGTTGCCCTGACATCGCCCACGGCATTCTCCCGTTCCTTCTCCTTGATCTCCGACATCGCCAACAATGTCAGCTGCTCGAACAGGTCGTCGGCATCGACAACAGTCCCTTCCCTGCTCTTCATCTTCCCTTCGGGGAGATTGACCATGCCATAGGCCAGGTGATGCAAGTCGGAGGCCCATGGATACCCAAGCTTTTCCAATACATGGAACAGGACCTTGAAGTGGTACGTCTGTTCGCTGGCCACCACGTAGATGAGCGAATCGAATGGCCAATCGCCATGCCGGGAAATCGCTGTGCCGATATCCTGGGTCAGGTACAACGATGTGCCGTCCTTGCGCAACAACACCTTCTTGTCGAGGTTGATCTCCGCCAGGTCGATCCAAACGGAACCATCATCCTCCTTGTAGAAAACGCCCTTCCGAACACCCTGCAGGACAGTATCCTTTCCCAACATATAGGTATTGCTTTCATAATAATACTTGTCGAATGAAATACCCGTATTCTTGTAGGTTTCGGCCACGCCATCGAGTGTCCACCCGTTCATGAGGGTCCACAGGGACAATACCTCGGGATCACCCTCTTCCCACTTCTTGAGCATGTCCTGGGCCATGGCGGTCACACCGGGGTCTTCCTTCTCCCATTGGGCGAACTTGACGTAATACTTGCCCACCAGATGGTCACCCTTGATGCCGGCACTTTCAGGAGTCTCGCCATTGCCGAACTTCTGGTATGCCAACATCGATTTGCAAATGTGCACACCCCGGTTGTTTATCAAGTTGACCTTCAGGACGTCGGCTCCGTTCGCCTTCAGTATCGCGGATATGCTCTCCCCGATCGCATCGTTGCGCAAATGCCCGAGATGCAGCGGCTTGTTCGTGTTCGGACAACTGAACTCGACCATGATCTTCTTTCCCGCGAAGATATCCCCACAACCATAGGCATCCCCTTCACGGTTCACCGACTGGTGGACCTCTGTTGCCAAGGCGGCGATATCGACACGTACGTTCAAATAGGGTCCTGCGACCAACAGCTCGCCTATCGGCAGGTCGGATTTGGCGGAAAGCCTGTCGCGCAGTATCTCGGCCAGCTTGTTCGGTGCCATCCTGAAACTTTTCGCATAAGCGAACATCGGAAAAGCCACATCGCCCAATTCCGGTTTGGGCGGCTTCTGCACGGTCAAGGATGGCGCACCCTGTAGCGCTTCGGCGGTTCCTAAAACTTCTGTGGCATAGATGGCCAATTCCTTCTCAACGAGCTCTTTCCAAGTGTTCCGTATCTGTTGCATCATCGTCGTTTCTCCATTCGCGCCATGTGGACGCACCATTGCAACTATACGGAAATCCGGGCATCCTCTCAAGTAGAGGGCGCCGCCTTGAGCAAAGGATAGTGTTGGTGTATTGTTTTGGGCAAGACATCCTCGGGAGGGGTTCTCATATGGATGAAACACACGCAGAGTTCGACCGGTTCGTCGATCCGTATATGGAAAGTTTCGAACGGTATGGACAGGCGAGCTTTATCAGCTTCCGTCCGATTCCATCGATGATGGAGATCGAGGCAATAGTCGAGGATTTCATGGAACTGCTGTTTCCAGGGAGGAGCGGAAGACGGGTCATGGACAATTCGGGTATCCGGGAAGTTGTGGCCTCGCTGCTCGCCAAGATCGGCGACAACCTGCAAAAGCAGATTTTTGTCGCCTGGTACCATGAGAATCCCCTCGACCTTGCGGATGAGTTTACCGAGCCTTACCACAATCTTGCCCGGCAGGCTGTACACAAGTTGTTCGATGCCCTCCCATCGCTTCGCAGGATGATGAAGGAAGATGCCCAGAGCGCTTTCGACGGAGATCCAGCCGCGACCTCTATCCGCGAAACCATCATCTCCTACCCGGGGGTGCGGGCGCTGACCATCCACAGGATCGCGCACTTCCTCTATGCACAAAAGGTTCCTTTGGTGCCGAGGATGCTCAGCGAGACTGTCCATAAGCAGACAGGCATCGATATCCATCCCGGAGCCACCATCGGACGCTGCCTTTTCATAGACCATGGAACCGGTGTGGTTATTGGAGAAACCTCGGTCATTGGAAATCAAGTGAAGATATACCAAGGGGTCACGTTGGGCGCTTTGAGCTTCCCGAAGAATGCATGCGGAACCTTGATTCGGGGCGCCAGACGACACCCGACGTTGAAGGACCGTGTGACGGTCTATGCGAACGCCACGTTGTTGGGAGACATAACGATAGGCGAAAATACCATTGTGGGCTCAAACTCCTGGATCCGGCACGACATTCCCGCAAATACCCTGGTCCAGAATGAGGAACCGAAAAGTATCATGCGGGAACTGGCACCGCGGAACCTGGAGAAGACGTGTGACAATCCCACTTCCATACGCTGAGATATCGGACCCGCCCGATTACCGTTCGTGTATGGAATTGATGTAATCGGATGGCGTCATACCGGCGTACCGTTTGAAAACCTTGCTGAAATAATTGCTGTCGTTGAACCCCAACAGGTCCGAGATATCCTTTATGGACGTCTGGCCATCCTCGAAATACAGCTTTGCAAGTCCTACCCGCTGCTTGCTGACGTATGCGGGAATGGACATTCCCGTCTCCTTCTTGAACTTGCGGGAGATATGCGAGATGTGGGTATTGTGCATTTTCCCAAGTTGTTCTATCCGGACATCTTCTGTCAGATGTACTGTCAGATAGGTGACAATCTTCTTGATCATGGGACTATAACTGTTGATGGAGAATTCAAGTACCGCTGTCGCATAATCAATGGCGATCTGTGGATAGAGTACATCGTGCAGGTATGCTATCGAGACAGCATTTTCAATCATGAGCGCATATTTGTTGGACAGGCTATGGAGATACAGCGGCTGTACTCCGCCTTGCTTGGCAGAGAAGCGGCACAGGGCATTCAAGGCAACAAGTTCATTCTTGCAACAGCGCAATGCTTCGGTAGCACTTTCCTTGCCACAACACACGAGATCGGGGAAAATCTTGCGTCGCATGTCGAGCACATCCTCTACCTTATAGGGATTGCCCCATTTGACTGCATGCAACATTTCTTGTTCCAATTCATACCGTCGTTCGATCTGTACCATATTCATCGAGTCAGGCATGAATCCTTTCTCAGTAATCGCTTGATCCGGATCGGTTTTTTCTTCCATAGTTCCTCACCTTTGTAGTAAGGATATCCATGTTTAGTCCGAAAAGCAAGGATATTATATCTCCCGTGGTCTTTAGCTGTGATAAAAAACCTGCTACTATACCCAACCAATCGCCAGGAGGCACCCAATGGGCAACGGCATCAAAGGAAAAACAGTAGTTATTACAGGAGCGGGTGGAGTTCTCTGCAGTGAATTCGCCCGCCATATCGCATCGGTTGGAGGGAAAGTAGCCCTCTTGAACAGGACCCTTTCGAAAGTGGAGAAGATCGCACAGGAAATCGAAGCTGCGGGGGGGATAGCAAAACCCTACCAAGTCGATGTCCTCGACAAGGATGCCCTGAAGGCAGTGCATGCCCGGGTACAAGCCGATTTCGGCCCCTGCGACATCCTGATAAACGGTGCCGGTGGCAACATGGACGAAGCGGTCACAGCGGTGGAATACCACGAGAACGACCTCGACCCTTCCCTCCGTTCGTTCTTCTCTTTGAACCAGGATGCCGTCCAGGGAGTATTCAACTTGAACTTCCTCGGGACCTTTCTCCCCACCCAGGAATTCACCGGCGACATGATCGGGCGTGCGGGATGCAGCATCCTCAACATCTCATCCATGTCCTCGTACCATCCCCTGACAAAAGTCTTGGGTTATTCTGCCGCGAAATCGGCGGTGAACAATCTGACCGAGTGGCTGGCGGTGCATTTTTCCCATATGGGAATCCGAGTGAACGCCGTCGCACCCGGATTTTTCGCTACTGCCCAGAACAGGAACCTGCTCTTCGATGCACAAGGCATGCCGACAGCGCGATCCAAGAAGATCATCGCAGGAACTCCCATGGGCCGGTTCGGGGATCCCAAGGACCTGTTGGGTACCGTACAGTTCCTGATCGATAGCGAAGCTTCCGGTTTCGTGACCGGTGTGATAATTCCTGTCGATGGTGGATTCAACGCCTATTCCGGCGTCTGAGTTCTCAGGAACCTGCCTACCGGCATACCGGTTCGGGCATCCCTTTCGAGGTGTACGGAAGCCAATGAGCCTCTGGTCAACCAGGAAGGGGTGTCCAACACCTTGATCTTCAAGTAGTTGCCCGTCAATCCCGACCAGATCCCACCCTTCTGTTCCTCCACTATGAGTTCCACATCCCTGCCGATCTGGCGGTTCAAGTAGCGTCGAAAATGGATTGCCGACAGATCTCGTAAAAACTTCGCCCGTTCATCCCTGACACTTTCGGGAACCTTGTCCTTTGCCGTATGCAGCGCGGTCAAAGGCCTTGGGGAGAATGGAAAGACATGCAACTGGCTGATATCCATGGATTTCAGGAACTCTACGGTTTTCTCAAACTCCCCGTTGGTCTCCCCCGGCAACCCGGTGATGATATCGGCGGCAATGAACGGATCGTCCTTGACCTGCCGCAACCTGGCAACCGCTTGTTCCATACGGGACACATCGTAGTGCCGGTTCACCCGCTGCAGGACCTGGTTCGACCCCGACTGTATCGGTATATGGAAATGCGGTTGGATCCTGGAATCGGCGAACATATCCAACAGCTGGTCATCCAGCCGGTCCGGCTCAAGGGAACTGAGCCGCAAACGGATTCCGGGACCAAGATGATTCAACAACGAATCCAGCAACCCGGCCAAAACGACGTCACCGCTTCGATATGCGCTGATATTGACTCCCGTCAACACAATCTCCTTGAAACCATCCTGTTCCAATACCAACGATCGCCTGACGACCTCTTTGAGATCCAGGCTGACCGCATCGCCCCTGGCAATGGTTACCCGGCAATATGCGCAGGAGTTGTCGCAACCATCTTGGATTTTCAGGAACGCACGGCTGTGGAAGGAGAATGTCGCCGCATCGTAATCGAACGGAGTACCCGCAGTGGCAAGCTTCGCGTCGCCAGTTTCCTCGACGAATTTCCTGACAGACTGCAACAGGTCCAAATCGGCGACCAAATGGTTGGCCAACATATTGGGAAGACCAAGCAGTGAGGGTTTCTCATCCAAAGAAACGACCACGACCCGCTCGGACAGGTTCTGCAAAGCTTCCTTTTCCAGTTGGGCATAACAACCGGTGACCAACACGACAGGTCGGTGCGCCTGCACTGCGTATTTGCGGATCATCCGCCGTGCCTTTTGTTCGGCTTTTCCCGTTACCGTACAGGTATTCACAATACACAAGTCGGCGGCTTCGTCTGTGCGGACGATCTCGAACCCTTCGGTGGCAAATGCATCCGCTATCGCCTCGCTCTCGCATTGGTTCAACTTGCATCCCAATGTATAGATCAAAACTCTCATCTAGTCTCCACGGGAGTGTCGTCATGAGCATCGAGAACGGCCATGACGGTATCGAGCGCAGTTTTCAACCGTTCGTGCATATCATGTGCATACGGATTGTATCTCTGCAAATCATAGAACAGCTGGATAGGATCGTTGCACGTCTGCTCGACAATAGACATGAGCCGGTGGTACCCGACTGTCGCAAGCTGTGTCGGAGCAAGATGCAATTCATCGAGCACCCGTCCCACGAAGTGGGTTACGCCCTGCGAATACGCAGCCTCCCGGTCGTGCTGATCGCAATCCATTTCCAGGACTTTCAGATTCATGGAAAGGAACAGTCCCTTCCACTTCGAGGCCAACTCGGCTTCGCAACGGACCGGCGTGAACACCAACGGCAATCCTGCTATGCCGTCCTTACCCGAATCGGGGCCGAACATCGGGTGTGTGGCAATGATATTGGCATGTGGAGGCAACAATTCCCGCATGATTTGCGCAGGATACGTCTTGACCGAACACGTATCCATGACCACTGTTCCCGGTTTGAGTCGAGGAGCAATGGAAGCGACAACTCGCTTGAAGGAAGATATCGAAACACAGAGTATCACCGTATCGCAGGCAAGCACCTCATCCTCGGTCGCAGAAAGCACACCCCGGGGGAGTGTCCTCTGTGGTGAGCGATTATACCCTTTCACCTGTACCTGCTTGGCAAGTTCCGCGGCCCAGAATGCTCCGAACCGACCCAATCCATATATTCCGACATTCATGCGCGCATCCTACCACAGATGCCGCAATACAGACAATTGGCAGCTTGGTGAGCGCAAGGTATTTAATTGTAACGGCCATTGTGGTATCCTAAGGGGGAAAATACGATCCGATTCTAGGAGATTCACATGACATTTTCAGAGAACATGAAAGCGAAGGCAGTACAATTGCAGAAGGCTCTTGTCCTGCCCGAAGGAACCGAGCCGAGAACCGTAGCGGCTGCCCGAAAGATAGTCGATGAGAAATTGGCTTCCCGCGTCACATTGTTGGGTGCAGTCGAAGCGGTCAAAAAGACTGCTGACGCAGCCGGTGTAACGCTCGATGGTATCGAAGTGATCGATCCGTCGACCTCGTCATTGCGGAAAACGTACGCTGCGGAATACTATTCGTTGCGGAAACACAAGGGAATGACCGAGGAAGCGGCATACGAAGGTATCGCCGACCAATTGCGCTACGGAGCCATGATGGTCAGGCTGGGTGATGCCGACGCCATGGTGGCAGGTGCCGAGAATACAACAGGCAATGTCCTTCTGGCGTCCTTCCACATCATCAAGACCAAACCGGGAATCAAAAGCGCATCATCCTGTTTCGTCATGGCGACAGACAAGACGGACCTGGGAGCGAACGGCTCCTTCATATTCAGCGATTGCGCGACGATACCGGAACCCACTGCGGAGCAATTGGCCGAAATCGCCGAAGAGTCGGCTGAGTCCTGCAGGATATACCTGGGAGCCGAACCAGTGGTGGCCATGCTTTCCTATTCAACCAAGGGTTCGGCGAAAGGCCCGCTTGTTGACAAGGTTGCCACTGCGGTGCAACTGCTCCAGCAAAAGCGTCCGGACCTCTTGGTCGACGGCGAATTGCAGCTCGATGCGGCTATTGTCGAATCTGTCGGCAAGAGCAAGGCACCAGGTTCGACTGTGGCCGGAAAAGCCAATGTATTGGTATTCCCCGACCTGCAAGCCGGAAATATCGGATACAAGCTTGTGCAACGTCTTGCCGGTGCCGAGGCCTACGGTCCGATCCTGCAAGGGTTCGCGAAACCGGTCAGCGACCTCTCCCGAGGTTGCAGCATCGAGGATATCGTGGTGACCAGTGCGATCACTCTGGCCCAAGCCGGGAACTGACCTATTGGTCCCACTACTGCACAGCAGGTCGGACCAATCCGACCTGCTGTATTTTTTATGCATCAAATCGATCTGAAGTTGCATTCATTTTATTATTTATACTTGTAATATCAAAAAACCTCCCGTACAATGTTTGCCATATACAACAGTGTGTGGAGCTCGTAGGTGAACTTGTTATTTGAAGGCGACCTGGTCGCCCTGTTCGTAATGATTACCATTCTTGTGGATACTTTCAGACATCGGCTGCTTTCCGAAACGTTCAAGGACGGATTGTTCCGTAGGATCGGAGTCGCAGGCCTTGTCACCATCATGATGGGCATTTCCCGTGCGGTGTGTTCGGCGGCAAACAGCAATTGTCCTCCATGGGCTATACGTACATTTGGAAACCTTCATGCGATTTGCCTGCTTGTCACCCTTTTCCTCTGGTTGATGTTCGTTCTGGAGAATCTGTTCGAAGGACATCGCAGCATCAGAGGGATCGGAGTCTACGCTGCCATCTGCGTCGTCATCTTCACAATCGCCTCAATCGCCGATATACCCAAAGACGGCCTGTTCACCGTACGAACCAAACGGGTGGTATTGGCCGTCCTGACTGTCCTATGGGCAATCGGGGTGCTGGTGCCGGTGTTGTGCAGATGGAAACATCTGCTGGCCTCGACACGGCGTAGCCTTGCCTTCATACCGGTCATATTGACGATCTCGATCATTTCCTATGCGATTTTTGGAAACCACCTGCTTGTAAGTACCGCAATCAGTATCGCGGTCCTCACCACCTACCTGATTATCCAGAACCGAAGATTTTCCATCGACCAATTGACTGGAGTACTTACCAGAGGGGCTTTCATAAACAAGCTGCGCAAGCTGTTCAACGGGACCGCACGAGGTACCGTATTGATCGCCGACATCGAGAATTTCAAATATTTCAACCAGAAGTTCGGGCAACACAATGGCGATAGGCTGCTAAAGGCGGTTGGGAATTTCTTTGAAAAAGTCGCATACGACAAGACCGTATACAGATACGGCGGGGACCAGTTCGGTCTTATCTTGCGGGAGGTCGAGGAGGAGGATATCCAACGGACATTGCGCACGATTCGGCAACGGTTCGATGCAACCTGGGAAATCGGCGGGGCGAATGCCCGTACCGACATACGGCTTGCCCTCGTACCCTTCCCGGGACACCTGCAGAATGCCGAGGAGATGATCAACGCCATCGACCTCACATTGGTAAAGGCAAAAACCGGCAACAAGCTGGCAATCGCACGATATACCCGGGAAATAAGCGCGATACACCAACGGAAACGGGATGTGGAACAGGCTATCAGGTTGGCGATAGAAACCGACTCTGTCCAGGTGCTATACCAACCGATTTTCGAAACACAAACCCTCAACATCTATTCTGCCGAAGCGCTTGCACGAATCGACGATCCCATCCTTGGTCCCATCTCTCCCGCCGAATTCATTCCAATCGCCGAAACCAGCGGTTTGATCATTGACCTCACCTACTCGATCATCCGCCAAGTGTGTCTATTATGGAAGAAGTTGGAATCCTATCCGTCGCATTTTTCCAGGATTGCCATAAACCTGTCGGCGATCAATTTCCTGGAGCCGTCCATGGAAAAGCATCTTCTTGCAGTGATCCGCGAACATGGAGTTTCCCCACGGAACATTAAATTCGAATTGACGGAATCGGTGATCGTCGAGTCGTTCGACCGGGTCAAGGAGGCGATGGACCATATGGCTGCCAACGGAATCAGCTTTGCACTCGACGATTACGGAAAAGGCTACTCGAATTTGGAATATTTGGTAAATTTGCCTTTTAGTACCGTAAAAGTGGACAAGAGTATCGTCCAAGCATGCCAAAAGAACTATACTCTCATCGAATCGATCATGTTGATGCTTACGAGTATGGGAAAAAAGATTGTCGCCGAGGGAGTGGAGACCGAACAACAGCTTGCATTGCTTTCCGAGGCCGGGGCCACACGCGTGCAGGGTTTTCTATTTGCCAGACCCATGCCGGGTAGCGATCTGATCGATCACATCAAACAACGGAAGGGTATCGATCCATGAGTTCTCGACAGTACAGTTCACTACTCGACCCTTCACGGACGCCGGCACGTACCATATGGATGCTCGCGTGGCCAGTCATCCTGGACCAAAGCTTCCAGACAATGGTCCATTATGTCGATTCCGCCATGGTGGGATCGTTGGGGGCAGTCGCGACTGCAGCCGTGGCGGCAAACAGTTCGACCATTTGGCTCGTAAATGGGATGATGTATTCATTCGGCGCTGCGTTTGCCGTCTTGGCGGCGCGTCAGATTGGTGCGGGCAACAACACGGCCGTGCACCATACTGTCCGACAGGCTCTGCTGGCCGTTGTCGGATTCTCAGTGGTCATCACAACCCTCATGCTCAGTATCGCGAGAATCCTGCCGGTCTGGATTGGAGTGGAAGACCAGGTTGTACCAGTGGCGGGTACATACATGAGCATTATAGCATTGGCCTACCCTTTTACCATCCTCTTTGCCTATATGGCGAACTTGATCCGAAGTTCCGGAGATACCCGTTCCCCTTTGATCGCCAATATCATCACCAATATCGCCAATATTGTCGCCAACTACCTCCTTATTTTCCCGACCCGTCAGGTCACCCTGTTCGGGTGGGACTTCTTGATGCCGGGGGCGGGCCTCGGAGTCAAGGGAGCCGCGATAGGAACAGCCGGTGCAACGGCACTCAGTGCATTGATCCTGTTCGGGGTACTGGTGTTGAAAGACTCGCCATTGCGAACACCATTTCGCGGCGTATCATGGAAAGTCGATTGGAATGTCATGCGTCAAGTATTCAGATTGGGGACTCCGCATGCATTGGAACGGGCGACACTCTCCATCGGGCAGATTATCCTGACCGTCCTTGTGACCCGGATAGGTACTGTCTCGTTGGCCGCTCACCACCTGGCGATCACAGCCGAATCGATAACCTATATGCCTGTAAGTGGATTCTCCCTGGCAGCGACCACATTGGTCGCGCAATCCCTCGGCGCCCAGAAACGGGAAATGGCGCTCGACTTCGCCAAACGCAGTCTCAGATGGGGTGTCATGCTCATGTCTGGCACCGGCTTGCTCATGTACATATTCTCACGACAACTCATGGCGTTCTTCTCTCCCGATCTGGCGGTCATAGAACTCGGCTCCCGGGTCTTGCGGATCGAAGCCTTCGCCGAACCGTTCTTTGCACTGAGCATTGTGATCAGCGGCATACTTCGCGGTGCCGGCGATACCAAGTGGCCATTCATCAACTCGTTGATCGGCATGTGGGTCGTTCGACTGATTCCTGCATCGATCCTCATACTTGGGTTCGGATTCGGCCTTGAGGCCGCTTGGGGATGCATGGTTGCCGATCTGGTGGTCAGGGGACTCCTCAACTACCGCAGGTACCGCAAAGGTACTTGGATCGATGCATGGAAAGATTGATGGTATAGACAGCTATAGTGTTGCGAAAGCTTCCGCCAAGCGCAACAACTCGTCGAACCCGAGCTTTTCCGCCCGTTCCGATTCCGGGATACCGGCATCGGCCAAGGCCTGCAATACCACTTCCTTGCCATGGCGTGAACCGGCCTTCCCATGCAACAGGTTGTTGCGGACGGTCTTCCGACGTTGTGTGAACAAATCGTCCATGAGCTGGAGGAACAAATCCCTGATAGCCACATTCACCATCGGCTGGGGACGCTTCTCCATGCGGATAACCACCGAATCGACATTGGGAGGAGGAAAGAAGGCACTGCCTTTGATCAGGGATACTTGTTCGACCTCGTAATCGATCTGGGCGAGTATGGAGAGGGTCGACCACGCTTTGGATCCCGGTCCTGCTCCAAGCCTCTCGCCGACTTCCTTTTGCAGGGTGAACACCATCCGTTGGGGCAAACACTGCGACTCGAGGAACCGGGCGATACAGATGGAGCCGATATTGTAAGGCAAATTGCCGAATATGAGGTCGGGCACACCTTCCTGTTCATAGATCGCGTGCCACGTCTTGAGCGCATCCCCTTCGATCAGGACCAGGGCGTTTTCATCAGGAAAAGCTTCTTCCCGCAGAATCCTGCAAAAGCCATGGTCGATTTCAAATGCGGTTACCTGCGCTTCATTCTGTAGGAGCAACGTTGTCAGAGCTCCGATTCCGGGACCGATTTCCCAGACACGACGACCAGACAGCGGTTGCAGGCAATCGGTAATCTTTTGGCGTGCCGAAGGGGAAATCAAGAAATTTTGCCCGAACTTCTTCGACATCGCAAATCCGTGGCTCTCCAACAATGCGATGATCGCGTTTGGCGAATCGTAGGGAAAATCCCAAATCATAGGCTCTTCTATTCCTTTTCCGAATGGTTCGGCCAGCATACTTGAGAATTCCAGTAGCAGTCAACAGCGCAACCATACTCCACACCCATACGGAAAGGTCCCCACCATTGCCGTGGCTCGTCGACCACCCGGTTCCCCATTCCATCAGCCATAGGAACACACGTGACGCCTTACCTGCGATATAACCAACCGGGGGCAATGGCCACACTATCCAGACGAGCGAGCAGAACAACACGACAAGTGCCACTGGTGCCGCAACCGGTGAGAGCAAGATACCTATGCCATGCCATGAACCGAACACTACCAGGGAAATGGGAGCTGTGACCAGAGAAGCGGCAAGTGTGGCGGCAAACACAATCGCCGACCATTTTGGCATCAACAGCGACAATGCCCCCGCGATTGGCGTCGAGCAGACAATGATGGCGAACAATGCGCAATACGAGAGGAGCGCCCCTGTCGAGTCCATGGTCCAAGGAAAAACGAAGAGTTGTACCATGCATGTGATGGCAAGCAATTGCAGGATCGGAAACCTATGGCGGAACGGACGGAGACAGAGCAATACCATTGCCCGGACCAAGGAGGGTTTGAATCCCACGATGCAGACATACACTATGGCACCGGCACACGCCAGCGGTTGGGCAATCCGTTTTCCCACCACCTTGTTCCCACACAGAATCAGGATCAGGACGAGACAATGGAGATGCATTCCCGATAGGGCCAATATATGGGCGCAACCGCTTCCGATTGCCATCTGCCGCAACGAAAACCCCTGCGCTCCCGGATTTCCCAGCACCAAGGCCTTTGCCAAGGTGGATGCGGCCCCTCCCAAGGAGTCCAGGCGTTGCGAGAATATGTGCATCAGACGCAAACGCCCCATCGATAGGCGATGCATCATAGAGGAAGCATAGTCGAATTCAAGACGTGAGGAGATGAAAAGCCATTCGTTCGTTTCCGTACGGACAAGCTCCCCATAGGCTTCGCACACTGTTCCTGCCGGAACAATCGGATTGGCAGGACCTATCGCAACAAGGGTCCCTCCGGCCGATGCCGTATCCCCGAACCTGGTACCAACCGAATCGAGGGTGATCTGCAGTACGCAATTGCCTTCTTCGGTCGAGGTGGAATCGAAACGGAGGGTTCCCGCGACATATACAATCCTATGCGGAGAAAACCCAAAGTGTTGCCGGCCCCCTTGTACCAAGAGTTCCATCTGCATGCTTGCGGTGAACAGCAGGCATAGGACAACCAGAACCTGTATCAGGCACTTGGTGGGGCACCCATGGTTGAGGATCAATACCAGGGAACCCAGACTCCATAGCAACAATAGTACCGCCATGCTCATGGGGAACCCCATATCGATTCCGACGATTCCGGCTACGAGCAGCGAGAGCAACAGCGAAATGGGGAATCCTATCAGAACCCTTGCAACAGGTCTGGCATATCCATCGAATGAACAGCATATCATGCAGAATATACTGCAGAAGTGGTGTTATTGCTTCGAAGAGACAACCATCAATGCAAGCAACGGAAGATCAAGATTCTTATGCATGGCCAACTTGATGAGTCGCGCGGCAAAAGCCTCGTCCCCAGCTTCGGACGTCCGGACTCGCATCACCTGCACGTACAACGCATACAGGGGACGGTCGGTGAGCTCGAAATGGCGCAGAAGTATCTCTTTGAACTCCTTCTGCCACGGGCCCATCTCCGATTCGGCGATTTCCAGAACCGGCAAATCAGCTTCTCCGGTCAACGCCAACCTGTCGGCCAGGTCAAGGGTATCCAGGTACGAACAGGTATCGAGGTACGCTTCGTATGAGGAAAGGCCCTCTTGGATAGTATAATCGCACCGTGAGGCGTTCTGCTTCAGTTCCAGGCGACGTTTCATAGCCAACTCACCCTTCTTGTCCCTCTTTGACAAGGCATACGCGGCAAGAAAGGAGGCTGCTATGGCAAGAACCAATTCATCCACCATGGGAATGGGATCGCGCACCGCCAACGAAAAGAAGAAGTAGACGGTAAGGAAGACCGCCGAAGATACCAACAATCGGGGAATATACCGTGCATCCTGGATCCAACGGTCGACGCCGCGATCAATCTGGGTATAGAGGGTGAACAGTGCATCGTCCTTCTCGTGGGTATTCAACCCGGTGGAGGCATGCCAAAGGATTTCAAGATAAAACATGATGCCATGTTGACGACCTTTATAATACCGACTTGAAATTTGCAATCTTTTCTTGCAATGTTGCCTTGAACGATTCCCTATCCTTACCGTCGGTATGGAAGAACAGATAATATTTGACTTTCGGTTCGGTGCCAGATGGCCGAACCACCAATTTGTCCCCGGTAGAGAAACGTAGTATAATCACATCCGAGGGGGGAAGTCCATCCGCAGCACCGTGCAGCAGGTCCGTCGTTTCGGTTATGGTATACCCTGCGAAGGTGTCGGCGGCTTTCAGCGAGCGGAAATCCTTCATGATATCAGCCATCTTCTGCTTTCCCGCACTTCCTTCGTAGGTGAAGGAAAGTACCGACTCGGTGTAATACCCGTAGGAATCGTATATCTGGTTGAGCCGCTCCTTCAGCGACAATCCTTCGGATGCATAATGGCTCATCATTTCCACAGCCAGGACTGCAGTCGAGACCGCATCCTTGTCACGGACCTGTGGAACCGAAAGGTATCCGAAACTCTCTTCACACCCGAAGAGGAAGAATTGCTTCTCCGAATGCTCGAGCGCGGCGATCTTCTCGGCTATGTATTTGAATCCGGTCAGCACATCGACACAGGCTGCACCATTCTTTTCGGCTATTTCCCGCACAAGGTCGGTCGTCACTATCGATTTCACGACCAAAGCCTGCTTGGTTCCTTTCCGGGCACGTTCCTTCCAGGTTTGGATCAGGTAGTCGCAGAGCAGGACTGCAATCTGGTTGCCGGTGAGCAAAGAATACGAGTCCTTGTTCGGACTTGAGGGAATCGCTATGCCCAGGCGATCGCCGTCGGGGTCTGTCCCCAGGACGATATCGGCCTTGCATTGGATTCCAAGGCCAATTGCCAATCGCATGGCTTGGGGATCTTCGGGATTTGGCATGGAGACCGTTGGAAAATCCCCATCCGGAAGCTCCTGCTGTTCCACTACCTCGCAATGCACGCCAAGTTTGGCCAGAATAGTTCGGACGGGAATATTCCCGGCTCCATGCAGTGGTGTGTAGGCGACGGTCACGGAGCTGCTTGAAAGCAACTCGGGACGGGCAAGACTTCCAGTCACCATGGAATAATAGGCTTCATCCACCGATTCGGGAACATTCGACAACAAGGACGAGGCTTTTGCCTCCGATTGGCTCATGGTGCGGATCGCCCCTGGTACCACGGCTGCGACCCGTTCGGCGATCCCGATATCGTGCGGAGGAGTAACTTGTCCACCATCCGACCAATATACCTTGTATCCATTGTATTTGGCAGGATTATGACTGGCAGTGATAACAATACCTGCTGTTGTCTTCAGGTACCGCAGGGCAAAGGAAAGCATCGGCACAGGATGCAAAGTGTTGTATAGATACACCTTCACACCATTGGCACAGAGGGTCAACGCAGCTTGTCTCGCGAACAGTTCGGAATAGTTGCGGGAGTCGAAGGCGATGGTCACCGAAGGATTGGCAACCTGGGACACCAGATAATCGGCCATTCCCTGGGTGACTTTCCTCACCATATAGGGGTTGATCCGGTTCGTTCCACCTCCGATCACCCCTCGCATGCCTGCGGTACCGAACGAGAGTGTCGTATAGAACCTGTCGTAGAGCTCATCGTCGGCATGCTCGTCCAAGGCATCGATTATCTCTTTCTTGAATTGGGCTTCCGTTTCAGTCTGCACATACTCCTGGGCCTTTTGATAGATGAGAACCTTCTCCTGTTCCTTCATTGCCATGGGAATACCTCCGTCTCAAGTTCCTCGACCGTATCGTACAATGGTGCGCAGCCCGCGGATTCCAGGTTTGACCTGCTCCGGAATCCCCAGGTTACCACCGCCGTCCGCATTCCTGCAGCCAATGCCGTCTGATAATCCACCTCGGTATCACCTACCAAGAGTACAGAACCGGCAGCACACCCAGCGGATCGCGCGAACATACGGGCCGACGTCGGGTCGGGTTTTAGGGGAATCGGCTCTGCCGCACCTTGAATCATGATGAACGGTATCTGCCCGAAGAGTTCCCCTACGATACGCTTGACCAACGAATCGTCCTTATTCGATAGTACTCCGAGTTTGTACCCACCTGCAACAGATTTCTCGAGTATCCGGTCGATGCCCGGGTACACGCGGGCCCTATCGAATGGATGTTCTTCGTATGTTTTTTGCAGTATTTTGAGCAACGCGTCCATATCATGGTCCCCAACAGTTTCCCCCGCATCACACAAGGCACAGGCCAGCGCATTGCGCAATCCCCTCCCGACATACCGCATGCAATCGTTGTCGGAAACCGGTGCGACTCCCGCACTTGCGAGGGCGGCATTGAGCGCGAAGGCAATATCCCGCGAGGTATCCACCAGTGTGCCGTCAAGGTCGAACAATAATGCTGAAAATGTATTGTATGTAGTCATGATTCGAGTATAACCGAACTTTACAGGGTACGTCACCCGGGTATATAATCCGCTTTATGTATACATCTACTATCCGCGCTTGCTATCTGGGCAACCTGGTAGGAGCGCTGGTGACCAACCTGTCGCCATTATTGTTTGTGACACTCATGCAAGGTTTCGGACTTTCATTCGAACAAGTCGGAAGGTTGACCCTCATCAACTTCTTCACCCAGATAGTGGCCGATCTCGCTTTCAGCAAACCTGTGGACCGCTATGGTGTACGTCCTTTCATCACGTTCGGACACCTTATGGTGTTCCTCGGATTCGTCATGTTCGCCTTCGCTCCCCGGTTGTTCCCGACAAATCCCTACCTTGGAATCATGCTCGCCACTGTCGTATTCTCCTGCGGCGGAGGATTGCTCGAGCTGTTGCTCAGTGCGATAGTCCAGGCGATTCCCTCGGAGGCCAAGGCTGCTGCCATGAGTCTGCTCCATGCGTTCTATGCATGGGGTTTCATTGGTGTCGTGGTGCTTACCTCGGTCATGATAGCCCTGTTCGGTAGTGTGAATTGGCCCATCATCGTCCTCATCTGGTCAATCATACCGTTGCTCAACTTCTTCAATTTTCTCCGTGTTCCCCTCGCCCCCCAGGTTCCGGACGAACACAGGACCTCGACAAGGACGCTGCTGGCGTCCCCGTTCTTCATGTTGGTCGTAACGGGAATAGCATTGGGAGGTGCGGCGGAAGTATCGATGTCCCAATGGACATCGGCCTACGCCGAGACAACACTGGGACTCTCGAAGACCACCGGGGACCTTTTGGGTTTGTGTTTGTTCGCCGCTTTGCTCGGGACGGGAAGGATGCTCTATGGCAAATATGGCAAGAACATCGATGTGTGGCACGTCATGTTCTGGGGATCGTTTTTCGCGGCGGGTTGTTATCTTGTGGCCGCACTCTCCCCTATTCCGTGGATTTCACTGGTAGCGTGTGCCGGCTGCGGGCTTGGAGTCGCACTCTTGTGGCCTGGCTCGGTAGTCAACGCCGCGCACCGCTTTCCTTTGGCGGGAGCGTCGATGTTCGCGATCCTTGCCGCGGGAGGAGATACCGGAGCGGCTGTCGGCCCCTGGTTGCTCGGACTCATAGCGGACTTCGTACCTGCCTCCGCTACCCTCTCTCCGTTGCGTGTGGGAATGCTCGCTGGCACGGCGTATCCCCTTGCCATGCTGGTATGCCTCGCTGCCATCCGGATACTCGGGAAACGCAATCATGAAGCCAAGGGTGTAGGAGTCGGAACCAAAGGATCGGAGCCGCCATTGTCATCGTCATGAGAATCGCTACCCATGTGTGCGGCGATAAACTGCAACCGTGAGAAGGACCGCAGGAGCGCATCTGCGATCGGCAGTGTAGCGGCAATCGGTTCCAAAGCCGAGAATTGGACGGACAGTTTCCGCATGGTCGGGATATCGGTGGTATCTGTGCCAAAATCCCTGGCATCCAACGAGGCAGGGGAATCCCCATTGGTGTTGTATTTGCACTTGCGGAAGAGTGGATTTCCAAATTTGTCGTCCGAGGGACAAGCTCCGAACAGACGGCAGATCATGCCTCGAACGGGGTACACGGTGCAGTGGTACGGCGAATCGGGATCATAGAGTGGACACATGCCGCTGGAAGCTTCGAATGCGGCGAGTCTCGCAACCACAGAAGGGTCTTGCTTCACGAAAAGCAAGTAGGCTCCTATCAAGGAAGCCTCCAGGTCTGTCAACTCGGGCACAAAGTGCTCACAACAGGTGCCGCACCCTGGAGGACATGCCACACCATACGTTTTCTGGAATTCTGTAGTTTCTTTTTCAATAAGTAGATACAAATCCAAGAGCGAGCGCCATTGGCTGGAAACCGAAAACTCGGAGAATCGATCGCAAAGCGAATAGAGAGCTTCCATCTTCACCCCACCCCTCGGAGGTTGGAGGCAATGTATAGGAAACCCGACGTCCAGTCAATCCTCCCGGACGCGACCTTTTCGGCGGTTGGTCCGCCGTTGTTTCTCCCGCCGTTTCCTTGCCGATTCCAAGTGCCGTTCCGCTCGTTTTCTCGATCGCTTGTCACTCAGTATATAGGTGCTTCCAAAACCGGCAAGAAGGCTTAATCCAATAATCCAGTACATCATGAACGGATTCCCTTCGAACGGAAGCTTCAGGTTCATGCCGTAATAGCCGACGAGAAAGGTCGGAAACATGAATGCAATGGAAATGACCGTAAGTCTCCGCATGATAATGCTCAGATTGTTGGAAATAACAGAAGCGAAGGCATCCATGGTTCCGGTGAGGATCGACGAGTAGATGTTGGACATCTCGATAGCCTGCTTGTTGTCGATGATGATATCTTCCAGGAATTCCCGCTCTTCATCGGTATTCACGCGGAAATATGGTGACTTCTGCAATTTCTCCAGGAGGATTTCATTGGTCGTGAGGCTGGTGGTGAAATATACGAGTGATTTCTGTATGGAGAGCAATTGGATAAGTTCGTCATTGCGGACAGACTTATGCAATTCTTCTTCAATCAGGTTCTTCTGCCTGTTCAGGTATTTCAACAGCCGGATAAAGACCATGGCCGCCCGCCCCATGAGACTGATGACAAACCCTTCCTGCGTCTGGACCGGATACTGCCGGAACCGGTTGCGTGCGAAGTCCTCGAGGATCACGCTGTCGCTCTGGCAAATGGTGATGATGGTATCCTTCATCATGACAATGCCAAGTGGAACGCAATATTGGTTGATACCATGGCTATCATCCGCGAAAGCAGGAAGTCGAACGATAAGGACTACATAGTCGTCCTCCTTCTCGATACGGGCTTGTTCGTCCAAGTCCATAATATCCGCGAGAAGTTCCGAGCTGATAGCGTAGTTTTCCTGCAATTCGGTTATATCGTCACGTGTGATCTCTCGGGCATCGATCCAAGTGTAGCCACCCGAAGATGTGTTGTCACCTGGAATTCTGCTGGCTATATCGTTTCGGATTGTGATCATGGTTCCTCCTCGGCATTCCCCGGGAACCAGCAGCCCTGGCAGGGCTGGAACTACACGTTGGCTTGGTTCGGGAGGAGCGCTGAAATGTATTTTTTTGATGGGCGATAGCGTATACTCCCGCCATCGTCTGAAGTAGACATAGCATCCTCCTTGTGTGAAAAGAATCCATCGCCATATCGGCAATGCCCGAGACATAAAAATCATACCATATAGAGGTCATGTGATAAAGGGGGATTGGAAAGTTTTACCGGAGATATTGCTGTAAACCGGTGCAGATGATACAAATTGGTTTGTATGGTACTTTTTTGACCTTGGAGGATACGATGACCAGAAATGAAGCTCTTCAATTGTACAGGCAATACAATTCCTCGGACAGCCTCTACAAGCATGCATTGTCCGTGGAAGCAGTCATGCGTCGCTTTGCCCGGGAAATGGGGCACGACGTGGACTATTGGGGCATTGTAGGACTCCTGCACGATATCGATTACGAGCAGTATCCCGACGAACACTGCAAGAAGGCTCCCGAACTCCTCTCGACCGCCGGGGTATCCGACGATATCATCCATGCGGTCGTTTCCCACGGATGGACCTTGTGCAGCGATGTCGAACCGGTCCATCCCATGGAAAAGGTGCTGTTCACCATAGATGAACTGACAGGACTGGTCACAGCCACGGCTCTCATGCGTCCTTCGAAAAGCCTCATGGACCTGGAAGTGAAATCGGTGAAGAAGAAATGGAAGACCAAGGGTTTCTCTGTCGGAGTGGATAGGGAACTGATTGCCCGGGGCTCGCAGATGGTGGGCATGGAACTCGACCAGGTCATACAGCTTACAATCGAAGGCATGCGCGAAATCGCACCGGAATTGGATCTGGCTTAGTCCGCTAGGGTCTGTCCAAGGTTTCCATCCGCAATATCCCCTTCTTGTTCATGATGATGCGGTAATGGTGGATATCGTTGATATCCTGCTTCTTCGATGTCTCGGTGATCACCAGATGGACATGGTATACCCTGTCGCTGTTCTGCTGTTCAAAATCACCATCACCGGAGGCCACATACATGACATCGTTCGGATCATCCATCTCCTTCAGCCAATCGTCGATCCGGATACGTGTAATGACAGTGATCGCATTGATCCAAGGCCCGATGGTCCTATCCTTCTCGGTCTTGAAGATCTTGACGAACCGGGTGTAGTGGACGACATCCTCCTGCGGCAACATGTCTTGGAACGGATTGCCATCCTCAAGCCGCTTGTCCTGTATTTCCGGCGGCATGTCGGAGGCTTTCCTTATATGTATGACCACTTTCGTCCTGCTCAACCTCTTACCGGTACGCGGAGAAATGAAAGAGGATATCTGGTCGGCAAGCAGGCGGGGAACGACACGTGAGAAGAACGCCCTGAGCCCCTCCTTGATCCTATCCTTGAACACATAGGCAAGGATGACCAACAACGCCCATTGCATACTGTTCTTCAAAAAGAAGGTTTCGGCGAATATGGCGGCAAGCGTCGCGAATGTCATCGCTATGGCGGCGGCTGTTCCCGCCAGTACACCCGCGACCCGTTGGGGTGCCTTCGAGTGGACCGGGGTCAGGTACAGGACTGACTGGGTCCATTTCTTGAGCACGCCCGAACGATAGGCGACCGCTTCAGTCGAATACCGGTTGCCCTTGCTGACTACCGATTCGTATTTCTGCTCGCGACGATACCCGAGTTCCGCCCGCGAATGACGCAACAGGTTGTATGCGGATTCCTGCAACTCACCGAACAACGGTTCCAACGACAAGTACATCTCCAGACTGGTGCTTTCCACCACAAGGCTGATCGCCTCGTCGGCCCACTCGAACGCGGTCACCATACGGTTCCCGGTGGGATAGAACACCCGCATCATTTTCAATAACGCCCGGAACCGCTGCATGGCATAACCGGTTTCCTTGTACCAATCCTGGAGCAATCCACGGAGCTCGTCCAGTTTGTTCTCCTTGGCCAATTCCTTGCATTCGGACAGGATGATGCCGGATTCGTGTCGAAAGGAGTTGGACAGCGTCTGCAATTCATGCATGAATATCGTATCGGCGACGTCACCCGACCGTTCTACCCGCTGTCGGGTATACGATTCCAACAAAACCAGTGGACTCGTCCTGTTTCCCTTGTCCAACAACTCATCCAAGGTGATTTCCGGTGAGCTATAGCGGGCATGGGCCTGGAACTTTCTCAACATGGCTTCATCCGAAATGAAATCGGCACAGACATGCAGTTGTGCGGGGGTGAAGATATAATAATTCACATCCCTGTCATACGAGGTATGCTCGGATATGGGGTAGGTGATTTTCGTCTCGAGGTGCCTGCTTGAATGTACGCGAACATCGATCATCCGACTTCTCCACTCATAAACGCCTATTCTACGCCAACCAATCGGGAAATGCAAGTTTTGGTGAACAAACCGCGGACAATGCTTCCGCTTATTGGAGAATCTTTGTTTGACAGGTGCAGAATTGTCATCCATAATGGCCTCAGGAGGCCTGATGGCAATATATTTGTCCACCATGACCGACAGGCAGCAGTACACACCGACGCATGTTGTCCGGGTAAGCAGTCCCGGGCTCTTATGTGGTTGCCACAGTTCCGATACCACCATGATGTTACCAGGACACAATACCCGAGCATACCAACGAAGGAGGATGTATGGACATTTTATACAGGATCGAACGATTCGAAGAAGATTACGCAGTGTGCAACGCAACGGATGATCGAACCGTCAATATCCCATTCGAGGATATCCCTGTGGATTCGGTTGCAGGAGACCAACTGAAATATGTCGATGGGACCTACCGGAAAGTAGAATGATTCTCACCCCTTGATGATCTCCACGATATGTTTCTGGGCTTTCCTTGCCTCGGGAATGGGAAAGAGCGGAAAGTCGTGGTTCATCTTGGGATACTCGTGATAATCGATTTGAACACCGTTCCTCTTGCACAACAGCAACAGTTTTCTCGCATCGGCAAGGAAAAGCTCATGCGTGCCGATAAACAATGACAATGGGGGAAGTCCTATGAGAGGGCCATTGATGGGGCTTACCTTCCAATGGTTGGGATCACCATTTCCTACCCACGCCTGTCCCATTGCCTTCAGCTGGTTCCTGTTCAACATGGGATCCTTCGGTTCGAGAGCATCGATATCGGCATTCCGCAATGTGATGTCCAACCAAGGGGAAATGAGGATGGTTGCCTTGGGAATGGGCAGACCCGACAATGCTATGTGTTGCGACAAGGCCATTGCCAATCCTCCCCCAGCAGAATCACCCATGACAACGATGTTCCTTGCCTTTGATCTTTCCAACATCTTCCGATACAGTGCGATCAATCGGTCGGTCGTCTCTTCGAATGTGTGGACTGGCGCTTTCGGATAGAGGGGAACGGTGATTATCGCCCTGCACGCATTGTTTATCCTGTCGAGAAACAGCCAATGGGGAAGTATCGGTTGTTCGACATATGCTCCCCCATGCAGGTAGAGAATCCTCAGGTTTGTTGTGCCGGTGCGTTCCTGCAAGACAACGCAATCCAATTCGGCGATCACCTTGCGTTCGATACTACCAAGCAGCTTCAAAGGAGCCGGCATGATATAGGGATTCTCATTCACCAGGGCCTGTTGCCTGAGAAAGTGCTGGGGGTCCTCGTTCGCATGAAACCAACCCTTCTTCCACCTCAAATGCAGCAATTGCTCACTTGTCCAACTTCGGAAACTTCTTTTTTCCCTTCTGGTTATGTACCAGGCAGCACCAGAGGAGGCTAGCATGAGTAGCAGGAAGACGATAAAAGCCATTGGCTTACAGTACACGTTCGTCCGCTGGGGTGTCAAAAGAATTCGTCTACCCCAAGTTGCACCGCTTGCCTCCTGCCGGTGGCATGGATAGATTATGGTAATGGGAGCGATACTGTTCGGAACGTGTTCTTGGAAATATCCTTCGTGGCTGGACCTGGTCTATTCGCAGTCCGATCCGGACAGCTATTTGGCGGAGTATGCCCAACAGTTTGAGATGGTTGAGATCGACCAATGGTTCTGGTCGTTGGGGAGGCAAAGCGCGGGCTTGCCGAAACACGAGACAGTCGTGCGATATGCTGGGGCCACTGGGGATACCTTCAAATTCACTATCAAATGTCACTACTGTCCGGTTATAACTCCATGAACCGTAGTTGTTTATTCTCAGAGTCGTCGAAGTCTTTGGAGCCACACTTTTTAAGTATATGTTCCATAGGG
>PGXW01000062.1 GCA_002839355.1 Spirochaetae bacterium HGW-Spirochaetae-2 | reverse complement strand
GCTTGCCTCGATGGCGGTGACCGTCGTGCTTGCGGTTACGGCAGGGTAGTAGTCCATGTCGGTGATGCGCGCGTCCTCGATGAATCCTCCCAGCGTGGGATCACCTCGTACGAGTAGGTACAGGGCTCCATACAGTGCGAATACACGCTTGACCAGAATCGCGTTGGGTGCACTCTTGCACAGGAGAAAGATGGTTGCGCGCATGGTGGCCAGGTCGCTATGCATGCCCAGCGGCTCGAGGTTCTCATAATCGGGCTGGATGTAGAGCATCGTGGGACGCCGCATGCTGTCCACATCGGGAAAATCGATCTCTATGTTCTTGTCGTCGAAGTGCTCGATGGTAATCCCCTCCTCGCTCTCCTGCAATCCGACCAAATCAGTGGCAATCACCGCCTTGAGCCTTTCGAGCACCTGCATCTCAGTTATCATCGTTTACTCTCCTTTTCAATGCGCGCCACCTCCCGCTCAACCAGCTGATCCAGTTTCGTCTTGAAGGCCGTCGTGCTCAGGTACTTCTTCACCGGAGCGGCCACGAAGTCGCGCTCGGGAAGCTTCACCGAGTGCACGCGCACCCATTTTCCGTCCTTCTGGAATGTGAGGTATCCTCCATCCTTGGCAGTGATCCTCGCTCCCTTGGCCAGGGCGTAGCCGTAGAATACTTTGGTCTCTTGTGAGGAAGCCTTGGCTTCGACGATGACCGCTTTGCCGCTACGGATCACGCGGCGGCTGATGCTCTTGTACAGCGCCCCACTACCTTTGGAGAGCCCTTGGGACTTGTAGGCCTTGCGTACCTGGGCTCTTGCGGCCGTGCCGATGCCGCCCAGGATACGTCGCATCGCCTTGTGCCGCTTCGCCCCCAGACCCTCGAGGTAGGAGAGTGCTTCAGCCAGATCGGTCTCGACCGATACGCTTTCAGTGCTGTATCGTTTTCGTCTGCCGGCCATGTCAGAACCCCAGGATGCGCATACTGTCCAGCGGCTGCAGGTACTTGCGGTAGTTGCTGTAATTGACGAACGTGCGGCTGTTGTCGGCAAAGCTCTTGCCTGTCAGGCCGATGTTCCCCCCGGTCTCGCTGAGCATGAGCGTGGCGATGCGTAGGATCGAGACGACGATCACCCGAAGGCATCTGCTCGATTTCCCATCCAGCGGTGTAGCTGAGGCGGATATTGTCTTCCCCGATGGGGAACTTGGTGGTGTGATCCACAAAACGGATATGATCGTCACACGGTGCCACCAGCGTGGTATCCACTTTGACCATCCCCACAGTGAGCGCTTCGACACTGGTGATGTTGCGCGCACGTAGGTACAGGCGACGAGAGCCCGAGCCCGAGGCGACCACATCGGTATACTCCTGCTGCTTCGGATCGAAGCCCAGGTACGAGATCACGATATCCTCAGCGGTACAGAGGAAGGCGCCCTTGAGCTCTACGGCCTCGCTTGCGTCCTCGTAGTTGCCGCTGTAGGTGTTGAACATGGCGATACTGGCAATCATGCGCTTCCTTCTTCATCGAAATGATGGACACCCCAGCTCTCACCGGGATGCCCCCAAAATTTCTTATGCTTCGTTTACCGTTACCGTGATCGCCTCGCTTGAGACATCACTGAACGCCTTGGTGGCTCCTGCGGTTGCCTCACTGACGACGCAGTAGTAGTACGAAGTTCCCGCGCTCGCCGTGGGCGCCTCATAGGTACTGGCCGTCGCACCGCTGATCGCGGTCCCCCCGGTATTGGTCGCTCCCGTATTCGAGTACCATTGGTAGGCCAAGGCCCTGCCGTCCGAGGCTTGGGCATGGACCGACAGGACGAGCGTTTCCCCGACGAGGGCGGCCTCCTCGGCCTTCGCGATCGCCACCTCCAAGGTCGGCACCATCGGTTCGACCAGGCCCGCAGCCTTGAGGTTGTCGATCAGGACGTTCAGGTCCTTGACCGCGTTCGCCGCGGTGGAGGCCCCCGATGCCGGAATGTAGGGTATCGGACACGGTCGCTCGTCGGTGATGATACAGTCGGCAGCGAGGATGACCTCGCCGCCGATGACAGTCTTCTCACCGCCCTGCTCGCGGTAGTTCTTGGTGTTATATGACATCAATAACCTCCCTTAGGCCTTCTGCTGCAGGACCTTGACGGCCTCGCCAAGGATCAGTCGTCCATCCACACGTTGGGACCCGAGGAATCCCACCTGCCCGGTCGGAGCAAACAGTTCGCCCAGGCGCTTGAAGGTACGTCCCTGGCGGTCGGCGATCCAGTAGTACGAGAAGTCCCCGAAGGCCAGTGTCTTGGCCCCGCTTGCGATTTCGGGCATGTAAGCCGAGGTCTTCACCGGACAGCTGAGGATGGTGTCGGGGGTGCCTGCAGTCAGCGAAGGCTGCCAGATGTACTGTCCGTTGCCGTCCTTGAGTTTGCGAAGCGCCTTGACGGTGGCATCGTTGGTCACCCACACCGCATTCTTGCGATACGGAGATCGCAGTGCATAGTACAGGTCGATGACCTCATCGGCATGCAGGGCGGTCGCGGAAGCCGCGTTGACGCCAATTTGAGCACCTCCGGTGGCCGCGAGGATACCCAGGGGTTTACCCGATCCGTCCCCGGTGAAGAACGCCGCCTCTTCCTTGGCTCCGATGCGGCGGGCGAACTCGGTGGCGATGTAAGACTCGATGTCGAACACACTGTCGTTGATGAGCTCCTCGGACACCTTGATGATCGTGCCCAGCTTGTAGGCGCTGATGGTCACCTGCCCGAAGCTGTCATCGCTCTCAGGATACGTTCCCTCCTCATCGATCCATGCCGCCTCGCCCTTGGATGCGGAAATGGGAATCTTTCGGTCTCCGCTGGCAGTCTGGATGATTCTGGCAATTGAGCGGAACAGATTCTCCTCCTCCAACGCTGTCACGAGGGTGTGTTCGAATTCGTCGGGCACCAGGTAGCCGCCTTCGGTGTCGGTTCCCACCTGCAATGCGTTACGCAGTTCTGGTGCGTTCTCGCGGCGTCTGAGGTGGTTCCAGAATGCCTTTCGATACTCGTCCGAAGCTCGTCCTGCTTTCTTCTCAGCCTTTTGTGCTCCATCGGGGCGGCTGGTGATCGGAGAGCCCACGTGCGCGTTCAGCTCACGCTCGAACGCCTCGATGCGCTCCTGTCGTTCGATCTCGTGGCCCAAATCCACGATCTCCTCTTCCATACGTTCGTAGGTGGTCCTATCCTCGGCGCTCAGGATGCCCTTGTCGTTGCGCCTGGAGTCGAGGAATGCCTTTGCCTGTTCCCAGGTCTTCGCGCGCTGAGCACGCATGTCGTTGATCTTTCCCATTGTGTTGTCTCCTATTGGGGTTTGATGAGATTCAGTCGTTTTTCAAGCTCGCCAAGGGCGGCTCTGCCTTGTTCAGGTGGCTCCTGGTCCTCTGTGATTGCATAGGTTTCGGTGATCTTGTTCAGCAGCGAGAGCTGGGAGGTGCGAGTGGAGAATGCATACGAAACCTCGTTCGAAACTTTCTTCGCATCCTCGAGGATCGCATCGGCGAAGCCCAACTCGATGGCCTTCTTGGCATTCATCCACGTCTCGTTGTCCATCAGGTGGCTGATCTTCGCCCGGGTGAGATTTGTCTTGATCTCGTAGGCATTCACGATGCTTTCCTTCACCTCATCGAGCATGCCGATGGCCTTTTGCATGTCCTGATGGTTGCCATAGGCGAGCGTCATGGGGTTGTGGATCATCATCAATGCGGTGGGCGCCATGAGCACCTTCGTGCCTGCCATCGCGATGACCGAGGCAGCACTTGCTGCGATCCCGTCGATCTTCACCGTGATAGCTCCTGGATAATCCATGAGCATCGCGTAGATGCGACTCGCTGCGATGCAATCCCCACCGGGGCTGTTGATCCAGATGGTCACCTCGCCGCTGTCGGCGAACAGCTCATCGTGGAACTGCTCGGGGGTGACATCATCATCGAACCAGCTCTCCTCGGCGATCGTGCCCGAAAGCTCAAGGATTCTCGCTCTGCCTTCTTCTTCGCTCTGGTTTTTCCATTGCCAGAACTTCTTGTTCTTCATTACTCTCCTCCTGGGATGTGTTGGTAACCTTGTCTGCGAATGCCCCTGCCCGCGAGAGGGGGAGCATGTTTCCGTTGATGAGATAGAGGTTTCCCCCATCCTCGTCGTCTATGAGGTCCATGTCCTCCAGCGTTCGGATATCGTTGGCACTCATCCATCCATTCTGACGTGCTGTGGCATAGCCGCCCATGCGGCTTTGGTAATCACCACGCAACAGCCCTTCGACGTTGAAGCGGAAAAAGTGCGTTTGCTTCTCATCAGATGCCAACAGTGCACGCGAAAGCGCCTGCTCCCAGCGGATGACCCACGGGTCAAGGGTGTATTTGACGAACTCCAGCGACTGCTGCTCGATGTTGCTGAACGAGGACTTCTCCAGGTCCCCCACCATGTGAGGGGGGACGCGGAAGATGCGTGCGATCTCGTTGATCTGGAACTTGCGTGTCTGCAAAAACTGCGCCTGCTCGGGTGATATCGAGATGGGGGTGTATTTCATTCCCTCTTCGAGTACCGCGACCTTGTGCGAATTGGAAGAGCCGCCGAATTGGCCTTGCCACGTATCGCGCAGGCGGGAAGGGTCCTTCACCGTTCCCGGGTGCTCCAGCACCCCGCTTGGGGCAGCCCCGTTGGCGAAAAACTTCGCCCCATACTCCTCACAGGCTATCGCCATACCGATGGCGTTCTTGGCCATCGCAATCGGCGAGTAGCCCACCAATCCATCGAAGCCGAGTCCCGGAATGTGCAGCACCTCTGAGGCATCAAGCACCACCGAAGTGCCTTTCATCGTCGGCGCATCCTCGGCGCTGGTGGTGTATTGGTAGTAGAGCTTGCCACTCTTGTCGCGATCCACCTGCATGCGGTTGGGCATCAGCGGATACAGCGCGGCCACCTGGCCCTTGCCGTTTCGGATGATCTGCGCATACGCATTTCCCCAGAGCAGCAGGTGGGTCATCAGCGTCTCGCGGAACACGAAGCTGGTCATCTCCGCATTAGGCTCTGCGTGCAGCAGGGTGTACAGCGGATGCTCGGTAGCCTTGTGCTTGCTCGCCTCATCGTCGTGGCGGTAGAGGTGAAGAGGCAGCCCTGCGATCGCCTCGGCCAGGATGCGCACGCAGGCATAGACTGCCGTCATCTGCATCGATGATCGTTCGTTCACCGCCTTGCCGGATGTCGAGCCTCCGAACAGGAAGCTGTATGAGGAAGCGCTGGTCCTGTTTTGCGGCTTGTCACGCGTTCTGGTGACCAGCTTGGATATGAGTCCCATAGATGTATCTCCTGATTCCTAGATGTAGAGGATGCCTCGATTCTCGTAGACCGATTCGTGCACTTCGTTGCCGCACCGGATCGCCCGATCCAGAGCCATGATCGCAGCCACGGCCCCGTCAATCTTCTCGGTGGACTTTTGTTTGTCGGGCTTGATGTTCCCAGCCGGGTCGGTGCGGATGAAGATGTTGTCCACCATCCAGCGGAGCACCGGGTGCCCGGCATGGGCGAAGGTGCGTTCAAGCACCAGTTTCATCAGCTCCTTGGTCGGTGGGCTCATATCCTTGAAGCCCTGGCCAAAGGGAACCACCGTGAAGCCCATGCCCTCGAGGTTCTGTACCATCTGCACCGCTCCCCAGCGGTCGAAGGCGATCTCTCGAATGTTGTACTTTTTGCCCAGATCCTCGATGAAGGCTTCGATATACCCATAGTGGACCACGTTCCCTTCGGTGGTCTGGATGAACCCTTCGCGCTCCCACACATCGTAGGGTACATGGTCACGCCGCACGCGTAGATCGAGAGTTTCCTCGGGAAGCCAGAAGTAGGGTAGCACCGAGAACTTGTCGTCTTCATCCCGCGGTGGGAATATCAGGGTGAAGGCGGTGATATCAGTGGTGGACGAAAGATCGAGTCCTCCGTAGCAGATCCTTCCTTCCAATGCCGTCTCATCCACCGGAAAATCGCAGAGGTCCCATTTCTCCATCGGCATCCAGCGCACTGCTTGTTTGACCCATTGGTTGAGCCGAAGCTGACGGAAGCTGTTCTCCTCGGCGGGATTCTGGCGTGCACTTTCACATGCTGCCTTCACCTTCTCCAAGGCGATGGTATGTCCCAGCGACGGATTGGCCTTCTTCCAAGTCTTCGGATCCGTCCAGTCGTCGTTTTCATCGGCACCATAGATGACCGGGTAGAAGGTCTTATCGTGTTTTCTTCCCTCAAGAATATCCTTGGCCTTCTGATGTTGCTCATAGCAGATCGAATGCTGGTCGGTGCCCGCGGTGGTGATCAAAAAGAACAGCGGTTGAGCACGCGCATCACCCGAGCCCTTGGTCATCACGTCAAAGAGCTTTCTATTCGGTTGGGTGTGCAGTTCATCGAAGACCACCCCGTGGATATTGAATCCGTGCTTGGAGTAGGCTTCGGCGCTCAGCACCTGATAGAAGCTGTTGGTCGGCAGGTACACGATACGCTTGGTGGCCGCCAGGATCTTCACGCGCCGGTTCAGCGATGGACACATGCGCACCATGTCCGCTGCCACTTCGAATACGATCGAGGCCTGCTGGCGGTCGGCCGCGCACCCATAGACTTCAGCGCGTTCCTCGAAGTCGGCGCAGGTCAGCAGCAGTGCCACCGCGGCGGCGAGCTCGCTCTTGCCATTCTTTTTGGGAATCTCGATGTAGGCGGTGTTGAATTGCCGATATCCGTCGGTCTTGACGATACCGAACAGGTCGCGGATGATCTGCTCCTGCCAAGGAAGCAGCAGGAAGGGCTTTCCCGCCCACACTCCCTTGGTATGATTCAGGCACTGGATGAAGGCCACCGCATGGTCGGCCAGGGTCTTGTCGTAGGTCGAATCCTTGGCCATGAATGCAGTGGGTTGGTATTTCTTCAGTTGTTTCATGGCATTCCTATGTATACGAAAAGAAGACCCCGGAGGGTCTTCACTAAGGCGTTCAAGCGGCTTGTGTCAGCCTTCGCCGGTGAGGATGAAGTGGGTGTATTCTGTACTGTGATCTTCGCTCAGGTAGTGTACCAGGTCAGCAAGATCCATGCGCATGGCGATCCACTTCACCGTAGGGATGTCGAACATGTTCGTCAGGCCGCTCTCACGTACCTCGAGGATCTGCTGTTTGATCTTCTCAGTCATCAAGTACCTCCATCATGTGTATTACCGCCTGCTTGAGGATTGCTTCATCAAAACCACAGTCGCGGTAGCCGTGTAGGATGGTCGCGTAGTAGTACGTATCCGGCATCGCCAGCGGAGGGCCTTCGTTCATGACGTAGGCCATCGCCACCAGCTCATCACCGTCCAGGTTCACCATCAGGCGCTTCTTGCGATACAGGTGTGGATGCCCCTCGTAGCGGTCCAGTGCCTTCTCACATTTTTCGGTGATCTGCCAGAGCAGCACCGGTACGCTTGCTCCCCGTTTCATCTCGATAGTGGCCACGCCACTATGTCGGCCCCCTCTGAATACAAGGTGGTAATCGTGCAGTATCGTTGTTCCGATGACCGCGGCATCGGGGCATCGTTCTCCCATTTGCTCGAGGTTCAGATTGCTTCCATAGGCCAGATAGACTTTCTTCATCGTTGCTTTACTCCTTCACTTGGTCTTCTACCACCTGAAAGGGCGGTCGTCCCGCCCTCAAGGTCTCATCAGGTTGCCCCTTCAGGCGGCAACACGCCGTCTCCATGCGGCTGATCCGCTAAGGCGCTTAGTCAGGTGCTCGCGGCAAGCCTTGAACTCGTCGCCGATGAAGCCGATGCGGTTGAGGTAGGTGCGCATCGCGAACTTCTCGTTCTCGGCCTGAGGCTTCTTGGTGCTTGCCGAGCTTTGGGAGAGCGCCTGCGTGTTCAGCGCAAGGGCAAGGACGATGTAGCTTCTGACCTCTCCGGCATGGAGGGTGCTGTTGAAGCCTCTCAGCTCGACGGTCTTGTGGCCGTGGAAGAAGGAGTGCAGGTTCAAAAAATGGTAGCGGCTGTCGTGGTAGTGAGCATCCCGGTTTCCCCGGTAGCCTTCGTACCAGATGCTCTCGATCTTGGCGAAGGTGGTCGGCTTTTTGCGGTTCATGGTTGCCACAAGGTGTTCGTCCATCCTCTTGCAGTACCGTGCCCGTGAAGCCTCTATGCCAAGAGCCTTGTAGAAGAGGTCGTTTCGGGCGTAGATGATGTTCACGAAGTTTCTGATCGAGCGTGGTGTGTGCGGCTGGCCATCAAGGTGGATGTGGATGCCGCAGGAGCTGTTGGTGAAGGCTCCGGCTTTGCGCAGCGCCCTGATGACCTCC
>PGXW01000020.1 GCA_002839355.1 Spirochaetae bacterium HGW-Spirochaetae-2 | reverse complement strand
TGTCGCTGGAGCTGGTGATGCAATCACGGTAGCCAATGGTGCAACATTACAGATGGGAGCAACTGTGCTACCCGTCGATGCAACCGACATGAGTGTGACCTGGTCAGTCGTAGCCGGAACAGGAACAGCCACTATCAGTGCGACAGGTCTGCTCACAGGAACAGGCATGGGCACGGTCACCGTCAATGCGACGGCTAATGATGGTTCGGGTATTGTGGGTACATTGGGGATCACAGTAACTGAGATGGTTATCAGCGCCAATGCAATCACTGGTGTAACTGCACCTGCAACTGGTGAGAGCCCAGTTATTGCAATAACGAATACCGAAGAGTATACCAGCAGTAGTGTGACATGGACCAAGGCTGATCTCACAGTATTGGCACCTGAAGGCACATACGAAGTGGATACAGTGTATATAGCAACGATCACTTTGACACCTGCAACTGGATATACGCTGACCGGTGTTGCAGAGAATTTCTTCACTGTTGATGGAGCTACAGCGACCAACGACAGCGACCTCGGAGTGGTGACTGCGGTATTCCCCGCAACAGTAGCAGCTCCAATAGTACCCCTGACTAGGGTGGATATGGGAACAGCGGATAATTTTGTAATACTGGCCAAAACTGGGATTACTACCACCGGAGTAACAGCAATCACCGGAGACCTGGGAATAAGTCCTGCTGCGCGTGCCACAGTTACCGGTTTCGGAGAGACTCTCTCTGTGGATGGAACGTTTGCTACATCAGCTCTTGTATTGGATGGAGGGAAAATCTATGCTTCAGACTTTGCCATCCCCACTCCAGATATGCTGATCACAGCAATTGCTGATATGGAAACCGCGTATAACAACATAATCGCGATGGCGGACCCAAGATCTGAACCTATTGCCGGTGGTACGACTCTTACCCCCGGACTTTACAAGTCGATTCCTGCAGTAGACCTCGCTCTGAATCTGACACTTGATGGAGAGGGCAATGAAGACGCTATTTGGGTTTTCCAGATAACTGGTGCCTTGAATGTGGCTGCAGAGGTAGAGATCGTATTGCTCAATGGAGCAAAGGCTGAAAATATATTCTGGCAGGTTACGGGAGCTGTCAGTCTGTTGGCCAATTCCAAGATGCAAGGAATTGTCTTGGGTGAGGGTGTGATAGCTCTTACAGATAGTGCTTCGATCACGGGTAAATTGTTGGGTCAAACCAACGTCACCCTTATCGCAAATACAGTCGTTGATCCGATATTTGTACCTATCATTTAAATGGATGATTATTCTCGTCGATACTGAATGACGAGTAGCAAAACTTTTTATCAAACGATGGCGTTGGGAGGAATCTCCTCTTGGCGCCGTCGTTTTTTATTCATGAAGGTACCTGGTACGTGTTTTCGTTTTTGTATACAAATTCAAGTGTCTAGGTAAATTCTACTTACCAATAACATGTTAAGATGATATGATGGCTCGTTTTTGTATACAAAATTGAAAGTTGGTGCCAGGTACTTACCTTGGTATGTGGTATTCCTGGATTTTCTTTGCGAGGGTTTTCCGTGTCATGCGGAGGATTGCGGCGGCTTTCGATTGGTTGAACGAGCTCTCCTTCAGAACCTGTTCTATGGAGGCCTTCTCGATTTCGCCAGCCGCCTGCTTGACGAATGACTGGAGCGACTCGTCCCGCTGTGGATCGAAAAGTCGTTTCGGTTGTGCTTGCGAGCTTCCACCGGGATACTCGACACCAAGCAGCTCGATCTGGTCGGACGCGCTCAACAGCACCCCCTGGTTGACCACATTCTGCAACTCGCGCACGTTGCCGGGCCAGTGGTAGGCCATCCATGCACGCATGACAGCATCCGACACACCCATGACCTTGCGGTTGTAGCGACGGTTGTACAGACGGATAAAATGGTCGGCCAGCAGCGGGATATCGGTACGCCGCTGTCGCAAGGGCGGAAGCATCAACTGCACCACATTGATCCGATAGTAGAGGTCCGCACGCACCTTGCCCTCCTTAACCAGCTGTGCCACCGGCTTGTTGGTCGCCGAGATGATGCGGATATCGACCGATACGCTGCGTGAGCCGCCCAAACGCTCGAAATACGATTGTTCCAGCACCCGCAGCAACTTTGCCTGCACTTCCAGCGACATGTCGCCGATCTCGTCAAGAAACAGAGTACCCGTATCGGCGAGCTCGAATTTGCCCAACCGTTTCTCGAACGCACCGGTGAACGCCCCCTTCTCGTGTCCGAACAGCTCACTGAGCAGCAGCGACTCGGATAGGGCCGCACAGTTGACACAGACGAACGGCCGGTCCTTGCGGTTGCTGGTGAAGTGGATGTACCGCGCCATGATCTCCTTGCCGGTCCCACTCTCTCCGCAAAGCAATACCGGAGCGTTGCTCTGCTTGATCCTGTCGGCCACCTGCAACTGGTGCAGCATGTCCGGGTCCGCCGTCACAATGTCCGACGCGCAGTATTTTTCACGCAACTCCCCATGAAGATAGAGGTTGTCGTGCTTCAGACGCACCAACTCGATATGTTTTCGAACCTTGTCCAGGATGTGGGAATTGTCGATCGGTTTGAGGATATAGTCGGCCGCACCCAGATGCATCGCCTCGACCGCAGACTCGACGCTCCCGTATCCGGTGATCATGAGCACAGGCAATTCGGGATCCCGCTCCTTCAACGCCGCCAGCAACGCTGTCCCCGACACCGCATGTTTCAGCCGGATATCCACGATGGCGATATCGAGGTCGTAATCGTCGGCGACACGTAGGGCACCGGGCAGGGTCTGCTCGGCATGCACGATGAATCCTTCGGTTCCGAACAGATCCGAAAGACCACGGAGGATGCCTGCCTCATCATCGACTATCAAAATATGGGAGCCATTCGCACAAGCCACTGCACACCCCTAGACAACCGGCAACCGGAAGGCGATCCGCGTTCCCTTGCCGACCGTACTGTTGACCGAGATCTCGCCCTTATATTTCTTCACTATACCATAGACCACCGACAAACCCAAACCTGTTCCGACATCTCCCGATTTGGTCGTGTAGAACGGGTCGAATATCCGCTGGATGCGTTGTGGCGCGATCCCCACGCCATCGTCGGACACCGCGATCTCCACCGATGCCGACCGGAGAAGGTACCGGGTAGCGATGGTTATGGTACCGGTATCGACGACCGACTGCATGGCGTTCCTCACCAGATTCAATACCACCTGCTTCAACTCATCGGTACTGATGGCCACCGGGGGACACGAATCATCGAAATCGGTGTGCAGCGTGATCTTGTGCTCGAGTCCGATACCGTATCCGATCAGGCGGGTAATTTCTCCAATCGTCTGGTTCACCTGGGCTCCGAGCGCGGCGTTCGAATCGGTCGTGGAGAAATCGAGCAATCCGCGCACGATTCCGGCTATCCGCTTGGTCTCCAGCTCGACCAGTCTCAATGTCTCGGCACGTTGGGAATCGGTCTCGGAATGGATAAGGTTCTGCGTATTCGACAGGATCGAACTGAGCGGGTTGTTGATCTCATGGGCCATGCCCGCGGTCATGAGGCTGATGGATGCCAGCCGTTCGGCTTGGAATATCTTCTGCTCGTAGGCGATACGCGCACTGATATCCTCGATCACCACGATGCAATGGATGTCCCCTTGACCGAACAGCGGATAGAGCTTCACCTCGAAGGACTGCTCACCCACCACCCGCTTGTATTCGGCATCTGGAGCCGTCCCGTCCGACAACACGGTTCGGATTCGGTCTACCAGCGACGCATCGAGAATCTCGACAGCAAGCGTATCCAAGCCGGCGCCCGCAACTTCCTGCTCCGAGAGGGAGAAGAACTGCAGGCAGGCACGGTTGACCTTTTCCACCCTCAGATCCTTGTTGACTACGACCAGCCCCTCGGGCATGGCATTGATAATGCTCTCGTTGTACCCCTTGAGCTGCATGATCTGTTGCAGGTACTCCTCCCGGGTCTGTTTGTCCAAGGCAAGCTGCTCGGTCATCTCGTTGAACCCGTCGAGCAGTTCGCCAATCTCCCCTCGGTGCTGCGACGGGATCGAGACCCGATAATCGCCTTCCTTGATCTTCTGCATGGCTTGCACGACCCGGTGGATCGGAGAGCTGAGATGCTTGGAGAAGATCAGGCTGAGCAGGATCGTGACCAGGGCGGCGACCAACGCGACCGTCAGGATCGCCCGATTCACCAATACGACCTGCCGGTCGTAGTCGGCCAGGGAAAGGAATACCACCAACGTGAGCATCTCGGTATCGTCACCGACAGCCACCGAACCCGAATGCTGGATTATGGCACGGTAGTTGTGTCCATCGACCTCCACATGTTTGACCGACGTATAGGCCTGCTCCGCTTCACCATTGAGTAAGGGCATCGGGACCGCATCAACCGCTATGGTGCCTTCCACGGCTCCCGAAGCGCTGGCGACCAACACCTTGATGCGTTGGTTCGAGCTGAGACGCTGCAACAAGGGGCGATCGATCATCTTGACCAAAAACACGTCCACCGCGGTGCCATCCGCCTCCGTACCCAAGCGCACCACAGCCGTGAAGTAGAGGGTATTGTGCAGCTTGATGATCTCGATATAGGGATGGACCTTGCGGTTCCTGAAGGCTTCGGTATCGAGGAACGGACGATCGGCCGATTCGATGGGCACCAGCAGCTGCCTGCTATCCGATTCGCGGCGCAACACCGCGTAGTCCACTCCCGAACGCGAAGCCGCCTGTCGGACAGTCATCACCAGGTCGCTGTCGAACGAATTGGTCGGGTTATGGGAGAGTGGCAGGTTCTCCTCGGCAAGCAGGTTTATATGGCGCCACAACAGGAGTTTCCAATGGTTGAAGTTGTCGTAGACCGCCGAGGCTTCTCGCGCCAATTCACGCGAGGCGTCGACCGATTGGTTGGTGTTGATGGCACGGGTGATGAAGACTGTGGTCGATACCGACAACAGGATGATGATGGTGATGAAGAGAAGAAGCGTCTTCTGAAAAAGCCTCATGCCGCGTGTTCACCTTTTTACCGTATCAGTGTCACCGTTTCACCGTCTCCGACCCTACGATGAGTCCGACGATTTCATCGGCTGTAGTCTCCGAGACCATACGGGTCGCGACATTCTGACCTCGGCGCATCACGATGATCCGATCGGCGACCTCGAATACATCATACATCTGGTGGCTGATAATGATAATCCCAATTCCTTGTGTCTTAAGCGATTTCACCAGGTCGAGCACCTTCTTCTGCTCGGCGATGCCCAGTGCGGCGGTCGGTTCGTCCATGATCAGGACCTTCGCCTGCCAGTAGATCGAACGCGATATCGCCACCGCCTGCCGTTGTCCACCACTGAGAGTCCGGATGGTATTCTTCAACGACGGGATCTCGATTTCCAGTCGGTCGAGCACGCTTCTCGATTCCTTCTGCATGTACTCGTGGTCGAGCACGTTGAGCACGCCCAACGACCGTTTCGTCTTTTCCCGTCCCAAAAAGATATTGGACGAGACGTTGAGGTTCTCGGCGAGGGCCAGGTCCTGGTAGATAGTCTCGATCCCATTCGCCAAGGCATCCATAGGGGACTCGAGCTTCATGGGTTTGCCGTCGAGCAGGATCGTTCCCTCATCGGGCTTGTGCACACCGCTGATCATTTTTATGAGTGTCGACTTGCCCGCTCCGTTGTCTCCAAGGATAGCGACGACTTCACCCGCATTGACTCCCATGCTCACATTGTCCACCGCGGTCAATCCGCCGAAGCGCTTGGTGATGCCCCTGGTTTCGATGATATACCCCATACTGTCCTCCTGCTCCTAACGTTTGAAATCGGGGAAGAACCGTTCTATTACGACGGTGAAGATCAGGATCACACCGACCAGAATGTATTTGTCGAAGGTCGGGGTTCCCCGCATGCGCAGTCCCGTCTCCAAGGTGGCGATCACCAGGCATCCCAGGATTGTCCGCCATACGGTTCCCGAACCACCGAACATGCTTGCTCCGCCGATCACCACCGCCGCGATCGCATCGAGCAATGAAGCCGCTCCCGCATCGGCCTTTCCCGTGATGTATTTCATGACATAGATGATGCCGGCCAGAGAGGCGAAGAACGACGAGATCATGTAGACGCCGATGATATGCTTCTTCACATCGATCCCTGCCCTGCTCGCCGCATCGATATTCCCCCCGATCGCATAGATATGCTGGCCGAAGCGGGTCTTGGTGAGTATGAACGCGAATATGGCGATGAAGATGAGTGCGAAGACGACCGCGTTCGGTATGATCTCGATCACCCGCACTCCCCGGGCGACATCGGGCCGCTGCATGAACGAGATTCCCGAACCCGGAACGATATAGAGGAAATGGCCGTTGCCGATGGTTCCTGCCAACGGGGGCAGGTTCTTTGCCGGAATGCCCTGCATGAGCAGTTCCGATACCCCTTGGCAGACACCCAGCATCGAGAAGGTCGCGATGAACGGCGGTACACGCAACTTTGCCACCAGCACCCCGTTCACGAAACCGGGAATCAGGCCGATACACAGCGTGATGAGTATGCTTGTGACAATCGCCCCCAGCGGGGACAGACCCCTGGATGCGAAAACGACCATGAGCTTGGATGAGATGACGGTGGCGAACCCCAATACGTACCCGACCGACAGGTCGATGCCACCGGTGATGATCACAAACAGTTCGGCGGTCGCCAAGAGGAATACCTCCGTGCCGTAGAAGAGTATCATCTGGACGATGTGCAGGCTCGCGAAACCACGGGTCAGGACTGCGAAGTAACCGAATTCCAACGCTAGGAAAACCAGAACCCAGTTCCGGCCGATCGTACCCAGTGCGTTTCGTTTGCGTTGCGCGACGAGTGTATTCATTGGCATCTCCGTCTAGAATAGGTCGGGAAACAATTGGTCGATGATGACGGCGAACGTCAGCAGCACGCCGACCGCGATATACCGAACGAACGGCTGGACACCCGAGATTGCCAACCCGTTCTTCAGGACCGCCAGGACCAGCACGCCCACCATGGATCCGACAATCCTCCCCTTGCCTCCCAATAGGCTCGCTCCGCCAATGACCACCGCGGCCACTGCGAACAGTTCGTACATCGAACTGAAGGTGGTATAGTTGCCGATTCCGGTCTGGAACACATTGAAGACGCCGGCCAAACCTGCGAGGAACGACGAGAGCATATATATCTTGACTAGATGCCGGTCGACATCGATTCCGGCCCTGATCGCAGCATCCAAATTTCCCCCGATGGCATAGGTGTGCTGGCCGAACCTGCTCTTGTGCAGGATAAACCAGAATACGAGCACAACCGCTCCGATGAGGATGAAGGAGAAGGGAACGAGCCGTATCAGTTCCCTCACCCGCTCGTCCGGAATATAATCGGGTTTCTTGAACAAGGTGAACGATTGGCCCTTGTGGATATAGAACAGGTAGCCGTTGCCCAATCGGGGGAGGACGGACGGCAATCCTGCGATGGGAAGGAACCCGTCGCACAGGTGTAGTGTGATGCCGTTGCAGATGCCCCACATGCCCAATGTCGCAATGAAGGGCGGTACCTTGAACCGGGCGACAAGGGTCCCGCTGATGAATCCGGGAATAAAGGCGACCAGCAGTCCGGCAAGGGTACCGAGCACGATGAGCAACGGCTCGCCCATACCCGTGGAACCGAGTGTCACCATGATACGTGCGGCCAGGGTCGAGGAGAGTCCCATGACGAAACCGACCGAGAGGTCGATACCGCCGGTGATGATGACGAATGTCTCGGCAACCGCCAGCAGGATAGAGATGGTGGCCAGATGGATGATGTTCTGGAAATTGACGACTTCGAAAAACCCTGGGCCGGTGAAGGCGAAGATCACCATCATGCCCAACAGGAAGAAGAGGGCCCAGTGCCGTCCCAGCAGCTTGCCGGTATTGGTCTGGACAAACGGTGTAGATGTATCGTGTGGCATAAGCGGTCTCGGCATCGCGCATCCTCCAAGGGGGGTGTTCGCAAACGTAACGGGAGGACGGCCCTCCCCCCTTCCATGTGGGAAGAGCCGTCATTTTGGAAAAATCGGTTATTGGTAGATGTATTGGGCCATGGCCGGATCGTTCACATTCTCCTTGGTGAAGAATTCGAATCCGGGAATGACTTTCTTGGGAACCTGGACCGAGTTGTCCTTCAGGTACTTCACGGCCCATTCGACGCCGAGCGTGCCCATCTCTCCCGGTTTTTGGGCCAAGACCAGGTCGACTTGGCCCTTCTTCAAGGCGCCGATCAGCTCTTGGGTGGCATCCCATGATGCGATCTTGATGGCACCGGTGAGTCCCGCATTCACGACTGCCTGGTAGGATCCCTGTGCACTGTAGACGTTGGTACCGAAGATTCCCACGATATCCTTGTTCTTTTGCAATGCCGCAAGTGTCTGTTCTTGGGCGACCTGCTGGACATCGAGGCACCATTCGACTCCGACCAGTTCCATTTCCGGGAACTGTGCGATACCGGCGGTGAAGCCCTTCACGCGGTCGGCGACCGACGATGCGTCCGGGTTGGTCGCTTCACAGAACACCTTACCCTTCTCGCCGAGCATCTCGGCCAATTTCTCGGCCATCATCTTACCACCGAGCCGGTTGTCCGATCCGATGTACGCGAGCGGGAAACTGAAGTCGCTGGGTTTCGAATAATCCCCGTCACCCAGGAAGGTGTCGACGGTGATGATCTCCATTCCCTTGTCGTAGAGTTTCTTCAACGGTGCGATCAGGGCATCGTTTGAAGTCGGTGCAATCAGGATGGCATCGAAGTTCTGCTTGGCAGCGGTTGCCTCGAGGATCGGTACCTGGGCTTCCGGTCCCCAGGACTTGGGATATTCGGCCACCACGACTTCCACGCCGAGTTCGGCGGCTTTTGCCCGCACACCCTTTTCCATGGTGTAGTAGAACGGATCGGCCACTCCAGGCATGAACAGCAGGGAAATCTTGCCGTCATCGGCGGCTTCCTTTGCTCCAGCCGCGAAAAGCATCGATGCGCTGCCTAGCAGGGTCAGCACAACCAATAGGACAATGATACTCTTTTTCATGACATGCTCCTTTTTGTGATGAGAACAGAAACAGGTTGACAACCGTCCATCACATTGCACAAAGCGTGCCAATTGCCAACGTAGCATGGATTTCCGCTTTGCGTGGAAAATTTCGCATCTGGCATGGAGACGTCTGGATCAAGAGAAGGAAAAAGTGGGTAGTCGGGTACCCACCGAATGTATACCAAAGGTACGTACCTGGTACGTGTTTTCGTTTTTGTATACAAATTCAAGTGTCTAGGAAGATATACCGTGCCCAGAGCACAGCTTAGGGGTACGTGATTTCGTTTTTGTATGCAAAATTGAAAAGTGGTACCAGGTACTTACCGGAGGTACCTACGTACCATCATCAGGTGCGAGGAGAGCAGCTTCTTGGCTTGGTCGGTGTTGCCGCTGGCCAGTTCCCGGTAGATGCGTTCGTGGTCATGCAGCAGCTGGGCGGCATCCTCCTGCTTCTCCAGCACGACCGAACGCCCACCGCGCACCGCATGTTCGAAAAGGGAAACAACCAGTTCCAACACCTTTTGGAGGATGAAGCTGTTCGATGCGAGCAACAACGAACGGTGGAACTGGATGTCGGCGAGCGCCCCCGCCTCGACATCGTTGTCCTGCAAAGCCCGGCGCATCTCCCCGATAGCACGACCCATCGGTTCCAAGGCCTCGGCCGACAAGGGGTTTGGCAATAGTTCGATCGCGCGGATCTCGATCAACTCGCGGAACTCCAGGAGCTCGAGGTCGAACCGGTCCCGGGAAAACATGAGCGGAGCGACGACCGAGATGAACGGCCCCAACTCCATCTCCTTCAGGTATGCTCCGCCCCCGGGTTGGATATCGATCAAGCCGATGATCTCCAGCACCCGCAATGCTTCGCGCACCGACGGACGGGAAACCTTGAACGATTCGGCGAGTTCGCGTTCGGAGGGGATCTTGTCGCCGGGCTTGAGGACGCCGGTACTTACCAGGTGCACGAACTGCTCGAGGATATATTGGTATATCTTGCGGGTGGCTATGGGTTTGAAACTGGTATTCGACTTGTGCTCTTCCATTGGGGGAATTGTAGCAGAGGAAAACGAGAATAACAACAACCGGGCATACTTTTCCAACTATAGTAACTGGTATTACCAGTTGACAGGTCTCCAATCGTCCCGTACAGTGGAACCTGGTACGTGATGCATGTACTGGATACGTGGAGGTGCCCATGACTATTGTCGCGCTGATCAAGCAAGTTCCGCTGACGTCGGAAGTGGCGCTGGACCCGAAAACCGGCGTCATACAACGCGAATCGGGGGAAACGAAGATGAACCCCTACGACCTGTACGCGTTGGAGACAGCCCTGCGGATTTCCCAAACCCACGGTGGAAAGACCATCGCCTTGACGATGGGACCCCCGCAAGCCGAAGCGGTTGTCCGTGAAGCATTCGCCATGGGATTCGACGAAGGATACCTGCTCACCGACCGGGCCTTTGCCGGTTCCGATGTGCTGGCCACCTCCCATGCCCTCTCGCAGGCCATACGGACACTCGGACAGGTGGACCTGATCATCACCGGCAAGCAGACAACCGACGGCGACACTGGGCAGGTCGGAGCGGAAGTCAGCGAATTTCTCGGCATCCCCTGTGTCGCGGCAGTACAGCAATTGCTCGAGATCTCAGAAACCTCGATAACGGCGACGAGCGACACGGGTACCACGCTGATGACCGTCCGTGTCGAACTGCCCGCATTGATCGCGGTGGACAAGGACATCCATCAACCGAGATTGCCCTCGTATGTGCGCATGAAGCAGACGGAGAAACGGCAGGTGCGACGCATCACCCTGGCCGACCTACCCGATACTGACCGAACCCATTATGGACTTGAAGGCTCACCCACCCAAGTCGTCAAGATATTCCCGCCCGAAAGCAACACCGATTTCGCTTTGTGGACCGGCGTGGATATCCCCGGACGGCTCTACGAGTATCTTCAGAAAGAAAAGTTCCTGCAGGAGTTGGCGTGATGAAAACCATAGTGGTACACAACGAACTGATAACCGACCCGGCCGGCATGCCCAAGCTGTGCCCGTTCGGAGCGATAGTGGAGATCGACGACGATGTGCAAATCACCTCGGGCTGCCGCATGTGCCTGCTGTGCGTAAAAAAAGGTCCGCACGGTGTATTCGAGTTGCAGGAAACCGCCGAAAATCGTGAACTTATCGACAAGACCCGCTGGAAGGGAATCCTGGTATACATCGAACAGCACGGAAACCATATCCACCCGGTATCGCTGGAGATGGTCGGCAAGGCGCACGAACTTGGTGCGAAGTGCGGACAACCGGTCTTCGCAATGGTTGCGGGTGATGCCTTGACGATGGTCACGGGTGAATTGCTCACGTACGGCATCGACAGGATCCTTGCCTATGAGGACCCCGCGTTCGCCGATTTCAGGATCGAGCCCTATACCGCGGCACTCGAGGATGCGATCGGACACCTGCATCCGGCAGTGGTGCTGGTGGGGGGAACGAACAACGGCAGGACACTGGCTCCCCGTACCGCGGCCCGCGTGCATACCGGACTCACCGCCGATTGTACGGTCCTCGATATCCAGCAACAAGCCGACCTTGACCAGATACGTCCGGCATTCGGGGGGAATATCATGGCCCATATCCGCACGCCGAACCATCGCCCCCAATTCGCCACCGTACGCTACAAGATATTCGAAACTGCCCACAAGAACTCCAAGCGGGGTACTGTCGAATCTCGTTCGTTGCCTCCGCAAAAGCTGGTCAGTGCGATCCGCGTCCTATCCCAAATTCCCAAGGGCGCAGGAATCTTCATCGAGGATGCGCAGGTGATCGTAGCCATTGGAAAAGGCATCGGCAAGGAATCGGCCATCGGTCTCTTCGAACAACTCGCCGTTGCATTGGGTGGGCAGATCGCATGCACCCGTCCCCTCGTCGAGAACGGGTGGATGGACCCGCGCAAGCAGATCGGATTGTCGGGCAGAACGGTCAAACCCAAGCTGATCATCACCTGCGGAGTCTCCGGCTCCGTGCAGTTCTCGGCCGGCATGAAAAGCTCGGACCGCATCATAGCCATCAACACCGATACGGATGCACCCATCTTCAAGACTGCCCATATCGGTATTGTCGGGGATATATTCGACATAGTTCCCGCGCTTTTGGAGCGGATAGCGTCCGACAGCCAGCGTGTTGCCACCAGCGCCAACGCATCACCCATGGGGAGGTCCTGACATGCCAGATACACCTGTTACAACAAATACCGGAAACCTAGCGTTGCGCACGCTGGAAAGCCACGACATCGAGCACCTGCGTGCGTTGGTCGACGACCCCAAGCGGATCATCGTCGGCAACGCCATCCATGAGGATTATTCCCATGACGAGCTGCACACCCTTGTACATGCTCCAGAAGTGCTCATCGAAGCGGTCTCCACCGCAGAGATCTCTGCGATCATGCGCTATGCTTCTGCAAAAGGGATCGCGGTGACAGCCCGTGGCCAAGGTACCGGGCTTGTCGGCGGGGCAGTTTCGTTGCATGGGGGCATCATGCTATCCTTGCAGAAGATGAACAAGTTCCTCGAACTCGACGTGGAGAATATGCTCCTTACCGTTGAGCCGGGGGTGCTGCTCATGGAGATCGCCGAGTACCTGGCTCCGACCGGCTTGTTCTATCCACCCGATCCAGGGGAGAAGAGCGCGACGATCGGGGGGAATATCAGTACCAATGCCGGCGGGATGCGTGCGGTGAAATACGGGGTGACCCGTGACTATGTGCGCTCGCTCGAGGTGGTGTTGGCTTCAGGGGAGGTGGTCGAGGTCGGTGGCAAGGTCGCCAAGAACTCGTCGGGCTACAGCATCAAGGATCTGATGATCGGGTCCGAGGGGACATTGGGAATCATCACCAAGGCGACGTTGAAGCTCATCGGGCAACCCAAGGTGACCGTTTCGCTGCTCATTCCGTTCCCGGATCTGGGTGCGGCGATCTCAGCGGTTCCGGCGATCCTGAAGGTGCGCCAGGTGCCGACGGCTGTCGAATTCATGCAACGCGAGGTCATCGAGGCGGCTTCCGAATACCTGGGAAGACCGTTTCCCGACAATTCCGCCGATGCCTACCTGCTGGTTTCCTGCGATGGGCCGACGCGAAGGATTGTCGACGAGTCGGTCGATGAAATCGCCCAGGTCGCTTTGGGCCACGGTGCAATCGATGCGTTCTTGGCCGATACCCCCGAGCGCCAGCTTTCGGTGTGGAGTACCCGCGGCACGTTCCTCGAGGCGATCAAAGCCTCCACCTCGATGATCGACGAATGCGATGTCGTGGTGCCCCGCAACGAGGTCGCCTCCTTCATAACGTTCAGCTACGAACTGCAGGCGAAACACGGTCTGCGTCTGATGAGTTTCGGGCATGCCGGCGATGGGAACCTCCATATCTATGCGTTGCGCGATGACTTGGACGAAGCCACGTGGACCACCCGGGTCGAGGCGGTGTTCGCGGCGATGTACGACCGCGCGCATGCTATCGGTGGCAAAGTATCGGGCGAGCATGGTATCGGGTTTGCGAAGATGCGGTACCTGGCTTCATCGGAGCAAGAGCCGACGATCCGCCTCATGCAGGCGATCAAACGGGCGTTCGATCCGCAGGGCATACTGAACCCGGGGAAAATCGTATAGTGCTATAGCAAGTGCCTGGCACGCGTTTACGTTTTTGTATACAAATTCGAGCTTTCAGGTAAATTCTCCGTGCCCAAAGCACTTCAAAGGGGTACGTATTTTCGTTTTTGTATGTAAAATTTAATAATGGTGCCAGGTACGTTCGGTGAACCATTGGTGCAACTGTTCGTTGGTTGCGATAATGTCGCCCGTCCATCCTTCGGTGTGTTGTTCGATGGGAGCCATCCGACCGCCGGCTTCCTTGAGGATCACGGTGCCGGCTGCTATATCATGGTATTTCAATCCGAATTCGATGAAGGCTTCCGCACGCCCCGCGGCCACCAGACACATATGGAGTGCGGCCGACCCGTAGTCGCGCAGTTCCCCGACCAGGGGGCAGATGTCTTCATACAGGTTGAAATATCGGGACATGCGGGCCGGGTAGCGCATGGGCGGGGAGACTATCGCCACGGCATCACCCGGAACTGACTCCTCCGAACAGCGTATAGCCACGCCCTGGCAGAATGCCCCACCTCCCTGGATTGCATGGAACAACTCCTGGATTTCGGGGACGTACACGACGCCCAACAACGGCTCGGGGGACGTTTCCTCGTAGGCGATGCTGATGGTATAGCCGAACAATCCATGGATATAGTTGGTGGTTCCGTCGATGGGGTCGATCACCCAGGTTCCGCCGTCCCCGTGGCATTCATAGCCGGTTTCCTCGCCAAGGAAGTTGTCCTTGGGAAATCGCTCGTGCAGATACGATTTGACCAGTTGCTCAGAAGCGAGGTCCATGGCGGTGACAAAATCACTTTTCCCTTTGGATTCCGTTCGCAATCCGTCGCTCGGGCCTGCGACCAACAATGCACCTGCAAGACGTGCGGCTTCAATTGCGGCTTGCAGACGGCGCTCGATTCCCCTGTTCTCCATACCAGCTGTCCCCTCCACTTGTTCTTGCTTGGCAATGCCCGATCGCTGGCACCGTCCCATGCGCCTGATCAGACGTATACGAGGAAGTGGCCTCCAAGTTTGCATACCGTGGATTCACCGTGCATACCGCGATACTTCCATACCGCCATATACTGGCTGCCACATACAAATGGAGACCACTTCAATATCCATGATAGGTAACGCAACTACGCTTGTCAATGGTGAAGTGCCAGGTACGCGTTTACGTTTTTGTATACAAATTCGAGCTTTCAGGTAAATTCTCCGTGCCCAAAGCACTTCAAAGGGGTACGTATTTTCGTTTTTGTATGCAAAATTGAAGATTGGTGCCAGGCACGATTGAAAATGGGCTGCCCGGTGTTACCCGCGACAGCCCAAAGTTGCTGCGTATCGTCAACCGGTTATTTAATAGCCTGGATTGCGTCCACCAATCCCGACGACCATTTGCCGGAAGCCTCAAGTTTCTTGACCGCATCGATCGCCTGGGAACGCAATGCCTCGCGGTCGGCGAACGAGCTGTTGTATATCGCTCCCTCGGATACCATCTGATCGATCAGACTTTGTTCCGAAGCCTTCGACTGCTCGAAAGACCACACGTTGGTTGCATCCAACGCCTCCTGAATACCCTTGCGCTGGGCATCGCTCAAAGCCTTCCAGAACGGTTCGTTCACATACCAGGCGTTTGCCGCGTACATGTCTTCGGTGCGGGTGATATAGGGAGCGGCAAGATGCCACTTGTTGGCAATCACGTCGGCCACCGGACCATGTGCAGCCTCAACCAACTTGGTCTTGAGCGCAAGGAAAATCTCGTTCCAAGCGACAGTGGTCGGACTGGCTCCGTAGGCCTCATACGATTTCACGAACATCTCGAGCCCGGGAGCACGTACCTTCAAGCCCTTGAAATCCTGCACGGTTGTGAGCGGCTTGACCGAGAAGAACATGCGGGAAGCCATGGGAACGGGAGCGATTATACGCATACCACTGTCCTGGGCAACCTTGTCGGCAAGGTCAAGGAACACACGGCTCTTGAAGTAGGCATTCATGTGGTCGACATCGCGATACATGAAACCGAAACTGATCGGTTGGAAATCAGGATTATAGGGAACAATCCAAGCGATATCGTTGCCAAAGAGATGGACACTGCCTTCGACCACCTGGTCCATGATCTGGCTGGCTGTTCCGATAACCGCACCCTGCACATGATTCACCTTGAGATTCAATTCGGGTCGCTTCTCGATCTCGGCCTTGAAATATTCGCCTGCGAGGTTGCGCAATGAACCGATGGCATCACCAGTTGCCAATGTGATGGTCTTGGCCTGCTGCTGCTCGGCTGAAGCGGCGGCGAACACCATGCCCGTAACCAAAACGAGCATCAACAGTACTACAGAAATCCTTTTCATATATTCCTCCTTGAAAAGATGCATATGCATAACGGGGTCACGCCCCGAAGAGACGCGGAACGAACGTTGTGATCGACGGCACGAATGTGATCAACAGCAAGAACGCCAGGTACGGGAAATAGAACGGCGCGACTGCCCGGAACATCTGTGCAAGGGTGAGCTTCGTCTGGTTCATCATGACGAACAGCAGCGAACCGAATGGCGGAGTAAGCGTACCCATGAGCAGGTTGATCAGCAGCACCATGGCAAAGTGAATCGAATCGATACCGTAGCTTGCGGCTATGGGAAACATGATCGGTGCCGCGATCAATACGACCACCGTGGTTTCCATCAACATCCCCGCGATCAGCAGCACCACATTGGCCAACAACAAAAATACTATCGGGTTGGTGGTGAGCTCCATCATGAAAACCTGCAATTGCATTCCCACATTGCCCACACCCATGAGCCAGGTGAAGGGATTGGCAACCAGAAGCAGCATCCCCAGGATGCCGGTGGTCTTGGCGGACTCCATGGCACAACCGAAGAAGGAACGCCAGGTCAGGTCCTTGTAGACAAACCCCAGGATGATGGCGAACAGACAAGTCAACGCACCTAGTTCGGTAGGGGTAGCCACCCCGGTGACCAATCCGACAATCAGGAAGATCGGGACTGCCAGTGCCGGAGCCGCCTTGACGAAATTGGACAACCTGACAGACAGGGGTTCCTTGGGCAATACCGAGACGTTCACCCTCCCCGTGCGTACCATGATATAGATGGTCACCATGAGAAACCCGCCCAACATGAGCCCCGGGATAAACCCCGCGAGGAACAACTTGTCCAACGCTATGTTGGCGAGAACCGCAATGATCACCATTTGCCCGCTTGGAGGGATGATCGGACCGATGGTTGCGGATGCGGCGGTGATGGCAGCCGAAAACGGTATCGGGTACCCGTGGCGCTGCATCTCCTCCATCTCGATCTTTCCCAGACCTGCGGCATCAGCCATGGCCACTCCCGACATGCCCGCGAACACGATGCTGGAAAGTACGTTCACATGTCCCAGTCCGCCGGGAATATGTCCGACCGCACTGTTGGCAAATCCGAATATCCTCTTGGCTATGCCACTGCCACCCAGCAGGTTCCCGGCAAAGACGAACAATGGCAGGGCCAACAACGGGAAACTGTCGAGTCCGGGTCCGAGACGACCGGCTACCACCGTGATGGGGAAGACATCGCCGATAATCAGGTACACCACCGTTCCGAAGATGAACGAGAAAGCGACCGGAACTTCGAGGAACACCGCGACAAAGATGAACACGATCATCCAGGTAAAATTCATACGGCGCCCCCCTTCCCATCGGTGCTCTTCCTCAGAAATCCTCGCAACTCAAGGACATAGTCATCGGGAATCGCCTTTCCAAGCAGTGAGCGGACCTCGTAATAGATGTAATACACCTCGGTGATGAGCATGAGTACCACTGCGAACAGCAGCGGTGACGAGTAGTAGTGCCCCTTGGCGATGTTGATCGGCATGGAAGAAGTCCGTGTCTTGTTTTGGATGGCGATAGATGCGGGCAAGTTCATGGCCAGGTAGACCAATACGCCAAGAATCACCAGGGAGACCAAGATTTGCAGGCCGATCTTCCATTTGCCCGAGATGAACTGGCTGAAGGTGGTGATCGTCACATGTGTCTTGGTCATGGAGGCGGCACTTCCACCCAACATGGTTATCCAGATGAAGACCAGGATAACGAATTCCTGGACCCAGATGATGGAGTTGTTGAAGACATATCGCATCACCACCTCGAGCACCATGATCACGACCATCGTTATGATGAGGAAGGCACCGATGAGGATTTCCACCCGCATGATCTCCTCCAACATCCGTTTTATCAATCTCATGTCATTCTCCCAACTGTTGCATCGACAGCATCAGACTGTCGGGATGATAACGCACGAGACGCCGAATGTCTGTGCGATATAGGCGATTTCCTTGGCATGGTGCCCGATACCCAGGGCGAAGTGATGCGTCGGTCCTTCGGCCATCCACCGGCGGAGGAACTGCTTGAGGTTGGGCTTGAACAATCCGTGGGTGTTGGTATTTCCGGTCGGGGGAATCGCTCCCGACACCGACTCGCCTTCCGCCACGATGAATTTCAAGTCCCCCTTGATGTCCACCGTGATAGCCAGCATGGTGATCGGGCCTTCCTGAATCTTGAACTCCACACCGGCACCGTTTCCCGGCTTGCCGTGGTATTTGCTCAATGAACGGAGCACGGGCTTTCGCTGGGCTATGTTTATGTGATGCGGTCCGTCGTGTCCGACGAGAATCGAGTTTTGCTTGAAGTCCATGGGATGGAACTCCGCGAAGCTTCCACCGATTTCCAGACGGTCCATGATAAGCATTGCCATGAGGGTCTTCAGGTCGTACTCGCCGCACATGGGGAATCCGGCCGAGGTCAACAGGGAGTTGCCGACGATGAAATTTGTCACCATCTTGCGCATCTCCGAGCCCTCCAGGGCTTCGTAGTAGTAGGCCAGTCCGGTGAGTTTGCGTTCGTCGATCATCGACTCCAACGATACCGCCACCTTGGCCGCGAGTTCGAGGTCCTCCTCCCGCAGCATGAAGGTGATGTTGTCGGAGGTCGGATCGGGTGTATCGAAGAAGGAGCGGATGCGTCCTTTCATGGCATCGATCGCATCGGACGGTGTCTTGACGTAGTGCTTCATGACATCGTCGGGTTCCACAGGAACCACATGGCACCCGAAGGTCCGGGTGATGAGCGCCGGGTCGACATGCATATCGTACATAGTTTCGAGCACATGGCCCATCAATCCGATACGTGCGTTCTTCAGGTCATGGATGACGTGGGCGATACGGCACCAGGAAGCGATTTCCGCATCGGCCTCGGCATCGCCTTCCAATGTACCTATAATCACCGGTGGTGGATTCTTGCCCATGCGCACGGCGACGGAACAGAATTCGGGCACACTGCAGATGTCGTCGTTGCACAGCTGGATGAACGTGGTCCCGTTGGCATAATCCATGGCTTGTAGCGGCTGCAATGCGACCAGCACCATGGGAATCTGCAACGCTTTCACCAACGGGGCGAAGGTCTCCGAGGTGGCATAGGTGAGCATATCTATGAACAGCATATCCAAGTCTGCCCCTTGGATCCTACGTACGACCGAATAGGCCTTTTCGGATGTATCGACCATGCCGAAATCGTGGATGGTGACCGTGTGGGTCTCGAGCTTTTCCTTCAACACCTGTTGCTTCTCATGCATGACCTGCAGCAATCCGTCGAACTGGTGCCAATAGGTTGCATGGCCTACGCCCAATAGTCCCACGTTCGCAGTCAGTTCCTTTCTCCGGTTGATACGCATCGATAATCCTCCACATGTTCCAGAGGATGGCAGGCATCCTCAAATTCAATTCCAAAAGAAGCAAGCGGAAAGCAGTCAGCTTGCTGGCAACTCTCCCGACCGAGTGCTGGAAACATCAAATCCCATACCTCGCCCCTCGGACGGTCCAGGAGGCAACGCCTCTTGGGTCTTCCCCTTGACCAGGGGTGCCGACACATTTCATTATCAAGGTCGCCAATCGATAAGTCAAACAATATTACTACAATAGTATTGCATTTTTCTTGCATCTATTAATAATTAATCTTTTATTATATTTATATTTATATATTTTACTTATTTATATAATATCTTTAAACTTTCGCTTTACGAATACACTTGCGGCGTGCTACGATTGCGCCATGGACGAAATGAATCAACGACGGTTGGCTCTTTTGAAGCGCATTGCGGGGAAACCCCACAGTACCATGGCGGAGTTGTCGGAGCAGTTCAAGTTGAGCCGGGAGACCATACGGAAGGAATTGCTGCCGTTGGAAGAAGCGGGCTTGGTGATGCGGGAACGCGGCAGGATCCGCTATATCGATTCGGTGGACAATGCCTCGCGGTTGGAATCATCCGGCATCCTCTCCAAGGAACAACGACGGCAACGCATCATCCAGCTGCTTGGACAGGACAAGGAGATGCGTGTAACCACCTTGGCCAACAAATTGCGTGTTTCCGCAATTACGGTCCGCAACGATCTGGCTGCCCTCGAACTAGAAGGAGCGGTGATCCGCAAACACGGCTCGGTCGCACTGTTCGAATCGTCGCTGGAGCTGGTGCCGACCGATACGAATGGCGAATTCTCCTCACGTATCAAAATCCTCGGCCACCATACGGTGATGCACATCAATCCGGGCGAGACCATCTTCCTCGATGACGGGGAAGTATCCCGGTTCGTCGCATCCACACTCCCACCCTATTCCAACATTCCGATAGTCACCACCAGCCTGGAAACGCTCGATGTCCTCCGCTCGCGCAACTATGCCTATCCGGTGTCAGTCCCCGGCACATTCGTTGCGGTGAACGATGCCCGAATCCAGTTGGAAACCGGCGCAGTCTTGCCCGATTCCATGCAGATCGACAAGGCGTTCATCTGTTGCAGCTCCTATGCCACCCACACCTATTTCGTCGGGGAACATGAGGACCTGTGGACGCTCGAGGCCATATGCAGGCGGGCGAACAAAGTGTATATCATCCTCGATTCCAAATACCTGGATGTGCAGGGCACCAAAAGATTCGACCACCGTCAATTCCAATCGAAGATCCAGGAGGTCCTGATAGATGACGGGATCGGCAGCTTCCGCTCAAGCATCCTCTTCTCCCGGCAGGATCCGCTGGTGATCTGCGGGCACGACTTCACCTACCGCAATGTCAGCAAGCAACAGCACCGTATCGGGTTCCTTGTCAACAAGGACCGCAACTATTTCGTCCAGGCTGTGCACAACAGTCTGTTGGAAGCCACATCGATCAGCAAGTCGATCTCGCTGGTGATCCGGGAATGCGACGGCGACTATGCCTCGACCGTAGGCAACCTGAATATCCTGCTCGATGAAAAGGTAGATCTGGTAATCGACTACAGCCTCTGCACGGAGTCACTCATGTATGTGGGCGAACGCTGTCTTTCGCGCGGTGTACGACTCATCTCGGTCGACTATGTCGCACCGGGAGCAATCTATTTCGGAGCCGACAATGCGCTGGCAGGCAAAATTGCCGGTGAGCGGGCGGCAACCTACATCAAGGAACACTGGGGCGGAAAATTGAATCGGTTGGTGGTGTTGGGCAAATACGGACATGAACCGGTCACAAAACTGCGGATATCGAGCGCATTGGAGCATATCGAACGGCAAATCCAGGTGGACAAGCACGCTGTCCACTCGATCGAGTGGGGAAATCCAGAGGTGAATCCCACCCAAGAACTGGTGCACCTGCTCAAGGAGATTCCCCAGGACGAGAGCATGTTGATCATGGCCTTCAACCTCCGGCACCTCCTTGCGTCCCATGAGCTCATCGTGCAATACCGCAACTGTGTGAATACCATCATCGTCGGACACAACCACACCAAGCAACTCGAGGAACTCATGAAGGTCGGCCAATCCCCTATCATCGGGTGTGTTCACTATAATCCCGAATCCTACGGCGAACAAATTATTGACCTTGCCATGCGAATGCTGGAGAATGTGGAGGTTAGTCCACGCAACTACACCAAGTTGACATGGGTAGCAAACTAAGTACCAGGTACGAAAATTGTATTTTGTATGCAAAATTGAAAATTGGTGCCAGGTACCACCGGAGGTCCCATGAAGAATGCATCATGTGCGTATTGCACCCCACCCGACGGCAAGGCCGATGTCCTGGCGTTCGTCGGTTCGCTCGAATTTTCCGACCTGTACGTTTTCAAGGACCAATTCCATCGTGGACGGTGTGTATTGGCTACCCGCGGCCATTATGAGGAGTTGCACGAACTCGAGCCCACTGTCTATGCCGGCTACATGGCAGAAATCCGCACGGTGGCGCAAACGATCTCGGAGCTTTTCCACCCCGACAAGATCAACTATGCCCTGTATGGCGATACGGTCCGGCATGTGCACATGCATATCGTTCCCAAATATAAGGAATCGAAGGATTGGGGGTCGCCGTTCCTGCTGAACCCGGAGTCCAAACCCTCCACCGATTGGCAAGACGTTGTGGAGTTGCTTCGCAAGGTGCCAGGTACGAAACTATGATTTTGCATACAAAATCGGAAACTGGTACCAGGTACGTGGTCGATAGTTTTACTATCGAACACAAGAAGGCGATCGTCACCGGGGGAAGCCGCGGCTTGGGCAAAGGGGTGGTCGAAGCTTTCCTTGCCGCGGGTGCCGAGGTGGTGATTATTGCCCAGAGTGCCAAAACAGCCGATATCGCAGCGGTATATGCAGCAGAAGGATTCCCTTGTCACGGTGTGAGCGCCGATTTGGGTGACCGTGATGACCGCAACCGGGGATTCGGGGAAGCCCTCGCCCATCTCGGTGGAGACCTGGATATCCTGGTCAACGCGGCAGGAATCCAACGTCGGCACAAGTCGGAGGAGTTCCCCATCGACGATTGGGATGCGGTCCTTGAGATCAACCTGACCGCGACGTTCGAGTTGTGCCAAATGGCCGCGCAGGTCATGCTTCCCAAGGGATATGGCAAGATCATCAACTTCGCATCGCTGCTCAGTTTCTTCGGTGGATTCACCATCCCGGCGTATGCGGCGAGCAAGGGCGGCATCACCCAGCTGACCAAAGCGTTCTCCAACGAGTGGGCTTCCCGGGGACTGAATATCAACGCAATCGCCCCCGGCTATATGCAGACGGAGATGAACACCGCCCTCTTGGCGAATCCAGTCAGATACGCTGAGATCACCGCCCGCATTCCTGCGAACCGGTGGGGAACTCCGGAAGATATGGCGGGAATCGCAGTGTTCTTGGCCTCGAAGGGGTCCGATTACATCAATGGTGTCACCATTCCCGTCGATGGCGGGTATACCGGTCGGTAAGCCTGTACCTGGCACCAAAACGTAATTTTGTATACAAAAACGAAAATCGGTGCCAGGTACCTTTTGTAATACTAATTTACAAATTAAAATTGACAGTAGCTCCGTTCGGTGGTAGCGTGGGTTTACAATGCGGAGGAATGTATGAAGACACTAGGATTTGGCGTCATTGGGCTCGGTATGATATCCGAAGTACATGCGAAAGCCATCGGGGACATGAACGGATGTCGACTTGTAGCAGGGTTCGACTCGTCGGAGGAGCGGGCTGTGCAATTTGGAAGAGCTTACGGCTGTCGCACCTATACATCCTTGGACGAGTTCCTCGCGGATCCCGATTTGGATATCGTGACTATCGCAACACCGTCGGGCTTGCATCTTGAAGGCGCGATCGCTGCCGCAGAAGCCAAGAAGCATGTAATTGTCGAAAAACCTTTGGAGATAACCAAACAACGGTGCAACCAGATCATAGCAGCCTGTGCTGCCAACGGCGTCAAGTTGGCCGGGGTATTCCCTTCCCGGTACCACGAAGCCCCCAAACTGATCAAACGAGCCATCGAGCAGGGTCGGTTCGGCAAGATAGTCATGGCCGATGCCCAGGTGAAGTGGTTTCGGACTCAGGCCTACTACGATAGCGGGGCATGGCGGGGCACCTGGAAATTCGATGGCGGTGGTGCGTTGATGAACCAGTCGATCCATGCGATCGACTTGCTGCAATGGTTCATGGGAGACGTATCCGAAGTCTTTGCATTCACCGACACGCTTTCACACGAACGGATCGAAGTCGAGGACACCGCGGTCGCGGTCTTGAAATTCGCCAATGGGGCGATGGGTGTGATCGAGGGAACCACCAGCGCGTATCCCGGATTCCTGAAGAAAATCGAAATCCTCGGGACCAAGGGAAGTGTCGTCATGGAGGAGGAGAGCATCATCGCATGGAAATTCGAGGAAGAACTCCCCGAAGACCAGGCTATCCGTGCCAAATATTTCCATGGAACAAGCACCGGTGGTGGAGCTTCCGATCCGAAGGCAATCGGGCACCATGGACATACCATGCTCTTCGGTTCGATCGTGGATTCGATCAGAAACGATTCAGCGGTGGAGATTTCGGGCGAATCGGCTCGAAACGCGGTCGAGATCATCGAAGGTATCTATAGGAGCGCCCAATCGGGAGCGAAGGTGAATCTTCCCCTGTAAGCATGGCATAGTCGGTGTGGTCACGGATATTCGGATATTCCGGCCACACCTCGTCTACCGCTCTCGTCCACCGCTCGCCAGTTCAGTCGTCCACCAGTTCAATCGGGACAGGATTCACCCAAAATGAGTTCCATCTTCTGATCCAGCATGAAGGTGGCGGCCCCGATCGCGGACCCGTAGTCGCCTTGGGTTCCCTGCGATATCGATATGTCCTCATTTTGCCAATCCAGCAGGTGGTCGTGTACCCCCTTGCGCACGCAATCGACAAGATAGGAGCTCGTATCGCCAAGCGGTCCACCAATGATGATCTCATCGGGTGCGATGACATTCGCCAAGGTACTTATTCCGATCGCCAACGGAATGGCGATATGTTCCAGACATGCGCGGGCATCGGCATCACCCTCCTCCGCCAATGACACGATCAGCTTGCCTTGCAGCGGTTTCCCTTTTGCCGCATGCAGAAAAGCGGGATGTTCCGCCATCTGCAACCGCGCGTACGACAGCAGGGCTCCTTCCGAAGCCATAGCCTGGAGGCACCCGACCTGCCCGCATCCACACACGGGTCCGTGGGGATCTATCACCATGTGTCCCAAGCGATATTTCGTACTGTTCTGCAAGACCTTGTCCAAGTAAATGGATCCGGCGATACCAGTACCGATACCAAGGTAGACCATGTTGTGCGAATTCTTGTGGTTTCCGTAACGGATCTCGGCCAATCCGTTTGCCCGGTAGCGGTTGATCACGAAGGCCTTCAAACCCGTCCGCTGTTCGACGATCGAGCCAAACGGGATGACTTCCTTCCAACCGAGATCGTCGGCCCGGTAGATTGCGCCACTCTTGTGGTCGATCAGACCAGGAGCGCCGATACCGAAACCTGGAATCATCTGGCCGGGACATACCGAACGCATGTACAGCAGGCCTTCGACCAACGTATCGATTATGACATCCTTGTCGGTCGACAATACCGGAACCTGGTGCTTGGCGACTATGGTTCCACAGAGGTTGATGATCACGAATATCCAACTGCCCGAATAGAAGGCGGCACCGATCGCATGCCAACGGGAATCGTCCATGACCAAGGGAGTCCCAGGCCGGCCCCGGCCCTTGATGGTAGTCTCCAATTCCTTGATCAGACCCACCCGGATAAGCTTTTGGGCGATGAGGGATGTCGCGGTCCGACTCAACCCGAGATGCTTCGCAACCTTCGCGCGGGACGGTTTGTCAAGTTCCCTTTCGATGCAGTCGAGTACGTTCCTACAATTGATAAATTCCAGATCATCATTTTGCATATTGCACCATAGTAGCGAATTAATTCCTCGTTTGCAAGGCAAATATACACGATTACATACAGCTTGAATTATTTTGTCATTCCGATTGACAAAACAAAAATGTGTGGTACTGTGTAAGCATGTACCACGATATGGAACTTTTATATTGCATAAAAGCCAAGCGGAATGGGTACAAAAAACAGGAGGAAAGGATGAAAAAGGTATTGTTGGTTCTCATGATTGCACTGATTGCTTCTACCACGCTTTTTGCACAGGCAGCGGCAGAATCGGTTGATACGTTCCCGAATAAGCCGGTAACAGCCCTTATCGGTTGGTCGGCAGGCGGTGGAGCCGATATCGTGTTCAGGGCAATCGCAGAGGTTTTCCCGAAATATGCAAACGGTCAGCCGTTGGTGATCCAGAACCAGGGAGCCGCAGCTGGTGTCCCGGCTATCACCGAGTTCATGAAAGCGGAACCGACCGGATACAACGTTCTGCACTGGAACGTCGCACACGTCATCAAGACCCACATGACAAAAACCGCTTTCACCGCAACTGAATTCGCCCCGGTGCTACAGGTTGTCGCATCCTACAACTACCTGGTGGTGAATGCGAATGCAAAATGGAATACATTGGCGGAATTCCTTGCAGATGCCAAGGCCAAACCCGAATCGATTTCCATTGGCAATGCCGGAACCGGTGGTGGAAACCATATGGCTGCCCTGCTGTTCGAACAAGCTACGGGAACTTCTTACATCCATGTTCCGTTCTCAGGCGGCGGCCCGGCAATCACCGGACTCATGAGCGGCCAGTGTGATGCAGTCATGGCCAATGCACCGGAAGGCATCGCCAATGTACAGGCTGGACAACTGAAGGTCCTCGGTGTGTTCAGTGACAAGGCACTCGACTCCATTCCTGCGAAGACCGGTGTCGCACAGGGTGTCGATCTTGTTCTGGAGCAGTGGAGAGGCGTTGTGGTTCCCAAGGGTACACCTCCAGCAATTGTCGCCAAACTTGAAAGCATCTTCAAGCAATGTATAGAAGATCCTGCCTATATCAAGAAAATGCAGGAACTTGGTTCTATTCCCACGTATAAGAACAGTGCCGACTATGGCAAATTGGTCGCATTCGACGACGCCCGTTACGAGAAGATCGTGAAAGATGGCGGTTTTGGTGACAAGTACACCAAATAGCCGATTCGTACGGAGCTGCTCCAGGAAAATCCCTGGAGCAGTTTCATGACAGGACAGTGGGAACAGACTGTAACCAGGGGATGCGGACATGAAAGAGACAAGACAAGTTGACGTATGGACGGGAGTCGGACTCATGGTGCTCAGCATAGGGGTTTGGGTGTTGACTGCAAATTTACCGACTCCAAAAAGGGGTATCGGGCCAGGGCAGTATCCACGGGTCATTGCATCGACCTTGTTCATTCTTGGACTGGTGCAGTTCCTATCCAATATCATCAAGGGATATCCCAAGCAAACCGCTGCTGTCCAATGGAAACAAATTGGTCGTGCCGGGCTTCTGGCGCTCATGGCATTCGTGTATGTACGGTTGCTCAAGCCCATCGGGTTCCCCCTTCTCACACCGTTCTTCCTGTACGCGACCATCGTATTGTTCGGATACAAGAAAAGGAGGACCGCGGCCATAGTCAGTATTGGTGCGACCGCTGTCATCTTCCTCTTGTTCAACGTGGTGTTCATGGTGTTCCTTCCAGTCGGAAGAATTTTTTAAGGGGATGGAAAGTATGACAAACTTGATGGCTGGATTTGCATTGGTGTTCCAACCCCTCACCTTCCTACTCATGGTATTTGGTGTGGGTGTCGGCGTTATTATCGGAGCCCTTCCGGGGCTGACAGCTTCGATGGGCATCATCCTATTGTTGCCGTTGGTATACCGGTTGCCTGCGAATGTGGCATTGGTGATGCTTTGCGGATTGTTCTGCGGAGGCATGTACGGAGGATCGATATCGGCCATACTCCTGAAGACACCCGGCACCCCCTCCGCCTCGGCGACATTGTTGGACGGCTATCCCCTGTGCGAGCAAGGCAAAGCCGGCAAGGCGCTGGGAATCTCCACCATCTCGTCATTCATCGGTGGATTGATCAGTACGGTCTGTCTGATACTCATCGCTCCCCAGCTTGCGAAGGTCGCCCTGAAGTTCCAGGCCGCCGACTATTTCTCACTTTCGATATTCGGGTTGACCATCATGGCCAGCTCTTCCGGCAAGAAAGTGGTCAAGGGCCTTATCGCCGGTTGTATCGGACTGTTGGCCTCCTGTGTAGGTATCGACACCATTGTGGGTGTGAACCGTTTGACGTTCAACAACATGTATCTTGCCGGAGGATTCACCCTGTTGCCGGTGCTGATCGGCGTGTTCGCCATCTCCGAAGTATTGGCCCAGGTCCAGAATTCCAAGGACAAATCACCCGTATCCGTCCAGGCTGTGACAAACATGTTACCGACCTGGTTGGATATCAAGGCTATCTTGCCATCCGCCTTGGTTGGTGGCGTGCTAGGCGTATTCATCGGCATTATCCCCGGTACCGGTGGGGCCATCGCCTGTTTCCTTGCCTACAATATCGCGCAAAAATTCGCCAAGGACCGGCATCTATTCGGAAAGGGTGCCCTGAGCGGCGTCGCTGCTCCCGAGAGTGCCAACAACGCCACAACCGGCGGAGCACTGATTCCGATGTTGTGCCTGGGTGTTCCCGGCGATGTCGTCACCAGCGTCATGCTTGGTGCGCTGATCCTTATCGGGGTGCGTCCAGGCCCGCTGTTGTTCGTGGAGAATGTCGATATCGTCTATTCGATCTTCGCGGGTATGATCATCATCCAATTCCTCATGCTGGGATTCGGACTGCTCAGTTCCCGGTACGCCCCGCTCATACTCAAGGTCCCCTACACGTTGCTCATGCCTATTATCATGGTATTGTGCGTGGTCGGTTCGTTCTCGTTGAACAATGCCCTCTACGATGTGACTGTCGCGCTTGGATTCGGCGTCCTGGGATTCTTCCTCAAACGTTGGGGGTATCCGGGAGCACCGCTGGTGTTGGGTATCATACTTGGACCTATGGCCGAGGAGAACCTCAACAGGGCTCTGCTGGTTTCGAACAACAGCTGGTCTGTCCTGGTCCAACGTCCGATATCGCTGACCTTCCTGATCCTGGCAGCCATCTCGATTGGAATATCCGTGTATTCGGCGAGGAAAAAGGAAGCCTGACATGTTGATACACACCGGTGGTGCTGGGAATTGGGATATTATCGACAACCTTTTGGAAGGCATTCGCATCCCCAGTATGGTACGTGTCAAACAGAAGTTTCCCCATCCCGCGCCCATCGACGTCTCCATTGAAATCGAACGGCAACTCGAGGCTCCACAATTCTGGGACAATTTCCAGCGTGGAGATTCGGTGGCCATTGCTGTGGGCAGCCGCGGTATCGAAAATCAAGTCACGGCGGTTCGCACCATCGTAACCATAATCCGCAACCATGGGGGACTCCCGTTTATCATACCCGCGATGGGAAGCCATGCCGGGGCAACGGCCGAAGGTCAGGCCGCCATGCTGCTGGGCATGGGATTCACCGAAGAAAATACCGGTGCTCCGATTCGTGCGACCATGGATACGGTCGAACTGGGCCGCACCTCCGAGGAAAATCTGCCTGTGCTGACCGACAGGTTCGGTTATGAAGCGGACCATCTGGTCATTCTCAACCGCATCAAGCCCCATGTATGCTTCCGGGGCAGGTACGAGAGTGGACTCATGAAAATGATCACCATTGGATTGGGAAAGCAGAAAGGGGCCGAGATCGCACATAATCTCGGTTTCGGACATATGCCGGACCACATTCCCATGATTGCCCTTGAAGCATTGAAGAAGCTGAAGGTCCTGTTTGCCGTAGGATTCGTTGAGAACGCCTTCCACGAGACCTGTGTGGCCCAAGTCATGTCGGGTAGCGAGATTCCCGTACGGGAACCCGAGTTGCTGGATCTCGCAAAACGCTATTGTCCAAAATTACACTTTGACCGATTGGATGCGTTGGTAATCGATGAGATCGGCAAGAACATCAGCGGAGCCGGATTCGATACGAATATCGTTGGGCGTTACCACTCGTCCTGGATCAGTGGCGGGCCCGACATCAAGCGGGTCGCTATCCTCGACATCTCGAAGGAATCGAAGGGGAATGGCAATGGTTTGGGTATGGCCGATTTCACGACGGTCCGTGCAGCGGAGAAATTCGACTTCTCCCAGACCTACCCCAACACATTGACCGCCCTACTCACCGGCGGCGTCAAGATTCCCATGGTGCTACCCAACGACAGGCAAGCAATCCAAGCTTGCATGAAAACAAGTACCCGCGAGAATTGGGAGGACACTACGATAGTCAGGATCCACAATACCCTGTGCCTGACAGATATCGAGGTGTCCGAGAATCTTATACCGGTGCTGTCAACCGACGATCGCTTCGAGGTTGTCGGGGAACCCTATGAACTGCAATTCGACGAAAACGGTAATCTTTTTTAGATAAACATATAAGGTGGTGAATAATGACAAGAAAAGAAGAGCTTGCTATCAAACTGGATCGGATCCGTTCCATGATGCTCGAATTGGGTGTCGATGGTGTCTACCTCAAACGCCAGGATGATTTCGCTTGGCTGACATGCGGTGGACAGAATTACCTCGGCTGGGGAGAGATGGGCAACTGCGGACTGCTGGTAACACAGAGCGAGACCCATGCCGTGACAAATATGATCGAGAAGCAACGGATGGTCGATGAGGAAGGTTTGGAAGAGATGGGCTTCTCCATCCATGCAGGAATCTGGTATGAGAATGATTTTGAGCGGAAGACGCTCGCGACGCTGGTTCCATCGGGAAAAATCGGCGTGGACTTCCCCAGCAAGCTCGGGACTAACATCGATGGAGAGATAAAGAAGTTGCGTCTCTCACTCACAGAGAGCGAAATCGACAGGATCCGCAAGGTCGGTTATATGGCGACGTTGGCGCTGGAGGAAGCCGCGGCATCGCTGCGACCCGGTGATACGGAACTCGATGCCATAAGGCGGATTTCGGGTGCTCTGTTCGACCAGGGAATGGAGTTTACTTCGCTCATGTGCGCCGCTGACGAACGGTTGTACAAGTATCGGCATGCCATTCCAACCGGCAATCGGATGAAGGAACGGGTCCAGATTGGCGGAAATATGCGCAAATGGGGGCTTACCATATGCCTGACACGGTATGTGAATTTCGTGCCGGTCACCGACGAGTTGCGTAAACAATACCGGATCAACCAGGAGATCGATTGCACGCTCATGGTCAACACGATTCCGGGCCAGCCCTATGCAAAGCCATTGCTTGCGGCCAAGGCACTGTATGACAAGTATGGGATATCGGATGAATTCCTCAAGCATCACCAAGGCGGTCCGATTGGATATGCGAATCGTGACTATCGTGTCGATTTCGACCTCGGAGGAACCATCCAGGATAACCAGGCGTTTTGTTGGAATCCTTCGATAACCGGGACGAAGAGTGAAGACACCATTCTCGTCAGAAAGCAAGGATTCGAATTCATAACCCGACCTATCGTATTTCCCAGCAACACCGTGACAATCGGCGACAAATCGTTCGTCCGACCCGATATCTGGGAAAAATATTAATAGGTACCTGGCACCAACTTTCGTTTTTGTATACAAATTCGCCAAAAAAATACCCCAGATTCACCTTCAGGTGTAGATTTGGGGTATTCTATTGCTCAATCTGTATACAAAATTCAAAAATGGTACCTGGCACTTTGGCAAGCTCTTCCTCAGAAGAGCTTGCCAAGAACTGCCAACATCTCGTTCTTGTTATGCTCCTCCAAGGCGGCATTCTCCTGATTGCGCCAAATCGGCAGCAACCGCTCGACGATCGAGCTGTCCAACCCCACCGCTTTCGGATCAAGCTTCTGTTGCCGGCGGTATTCCATGAGCGCCCAGGAAGCCGCTTCGGTCAGGAAGGCATGCGAGTTCGGGTGGTCTTTCAATTTCGACGATGGCACTAGGTTGGAAACCTCTTTGGGCCCATAACAAGCCAGGACAGCGAACGCCTTGCCCGCTTGGGGCACCAGGTCGATCACCATGTCGGCCTGCATGAACAGCGCCACATTCGCCGTGTACGCCTCCGTCGGAACAGACTCGGCAGTCGGGAAGTATTGCGGCCAATCGAGCATCTGCTGCTGCACATTCAGGGCATTCATAGGCACCCGCATATACGCGGCTGGATCATCGAGAGGCGTCTCGCTTCCATGGAATCCCCAGTGTCCATCCATCCCAATCCCCTTGATCTCCAGCACATAACGCTTCGGATCGGAGCATGCTGCCAGCAGTCGCTCCTGGTAGTCGCGGGCAACCTGGTCGTCGTTCGCATCGCCTTGGAGGTCCAACAGCTGCTTGCCTGGCAACGGACCGAGCAACTGCTCCAGGGGACCGAAAAAGCTGGTTTCTAGCAAATGGCGGAACGTTATCGGAAACCGCGGATCATTAGGCCCAACCGGATAGTCGTCGAACTGGTAGAACTCCGTCTCCTTCAGGATGGACCGCAGCTTTTCATCGTGCTTCGCAGCGTTGGCGAATGCCTTGTAGAAGGAAAAACCGCTGGGAGCCGCCATCATCCACATGACCGGGTGCTTTCCCGCAACGACCGCCTGCTTGAGTGATGCGACAGCCAATGCCGCACTTTGGAGCCCCATCGCCTGTTCGTCGGCGACTATGGTGAGATTCGTCCCACCCGATTTCATGCCCATGGTCCTACCACCTTTACAAATGTTTTATTCGAGGCATATAGGCCTCTTCGTTGGCTTTGTTCGCCGCATCGCCGCCGGGAAGATTCGCGCTCATCCACAACGGAGGATCGATCCCCATGAGTGCCAGTTGCCGGATAGCCTCGATCATCAACAGGTTGATGCTGAATACATTGCAGAGGGTCGCTGTCGGCCCTACCCGCTGGGAGACACCATCGACATCCACGACCGCATCGCCATAGGGCAGATGGCAGTTGATGAAATAATCGGCTTCCTGGTAGAGATTCTTGCCCGACGGATGACGGGAAGGATGGTCGGGAGCCAAGGCATCGGCAAAGGACCGCGATGTGATGGCTATGGACTTCATCTTGCGCTTGCGGGCCTCTTCCACCGTATCGATGGTCATGGGGTTGATGCCATACGCATTGACGATGACAATCACCTCGCCCGGCTCGAGTCCAACCCTGTAGGAGTCCAGCACCTGTTTTGCGTATCCGACAGTCCGCTCGACATAATTGGAGCGTTTTGCCCCATGGATCAGGTTTGTTCCCGCATCGAGGATCGAATTGATGGGAACCAATCCTCCGGCTCGCCACAAGACCTCTTCAACGGCGATGTTCGAGTGCCCCCCCGGTCCTATGACGTGGATCAACCCGCCACGGGCGATCTCGTCTGCGATCACCTTGCCGGCTGCCTCAAGCTGAGGATTGTCGGTTGCGATCTTCTGGAACAAGGAACTGGTGGTTTCCAGGTACTTTTGTGTCTCTTTGGTCATACTTTGCTACCTCTCAATGTAATAATTTTCTCTATACAGAACAAACCCATCAACAGGGCATTCACGGGAACCGCCACATAGGCGTATCCGGTCGGAAGATTCCACGTTTCGAAGGGAATTCCCATGCGGACTTTCGTTATCTGCATCCCGTAGAACAGCAGGATCACCATGAACACCAGGAACAACACCTGTTGGATCAAGTCGATCCTCCGGGCCATCTTGGGCGAGAACTTGCCGCTAAAGAAATCCATGACCAGGTGGTCGTTGCGGTAATAGAGCACGGCGGTGCCGGAAAACACCATCCAAATGAACAACAACCGCAACAATCCATCCATGAACAGCCAGGAAACGCTCAACACGTTGCGCAACACGATATTCGTGACGGTTATCAACAATACGCCGAAAAACAACGCGCCAGTGTACATGGTCATGATCGATTCGCATCTTTTTAGTATTCGACTGAACATGCGCACCTCCTAGAATATCAAGCTGGGCAACCAGGTGACCAGCTGGGGGACATAGGTGATAAGGACCAACACGAAAACCAGGGCACCGATGTGTGGCCACATCTCCTTGATCAACTCGTTGATACCGACCTTCGCGATCTTTGTCTGGATGAACAGCAACGCCCCAACCGGTGGTGTGACCAACCCTATCATCAGGTTGAACACCACGATCACGCCGTAATGTACCGGGTCGATGCCCAATTCGATGGCGACCGGCAATAAAACAGGAAAAAAGATCAACATGACGGGAACCGCATCCAGGATACAACCCATGAGCAGGAAAAAGATAAGTGAGACGAGCAGGAACATATTCTTGGACAGATTCATCGTCTGGATTAGCGCGAGCAGTTGTTGTCCAAGCTGTTCGCTGGAGACGATGTACTGGTAGATACCCACCACGGCGAAAATCACCATGATCGACGAGCAAAAGACCGCCGTATCGGTGATGGTCTTGAAGAAGGACTTCACGGTGATGCTCTTGTACACGAATACCGAAATGGCCAGGATATAGATGATCGACAACGCGGCGACCTCCACCAGGGTGACGAAACCGAACACCACTCCACTGATTATGATAAGCGGGGCCAGCAAGGCCAGGATGGTATCCTTGACCAATCCCCTGAATTTTGGCCAGGAGCGCTCGACAACTACCGCTTTGTACCCGCGTTTCTTGGCTAGGTATGTCACCAGGATCCACAGGATCGCCGCGATGAGCAGGCCGGGGATGAAACCTCCGATGAACATCTTCCCGATCGAAATGCCACTTATGATACCGATCTGGAGCATGGGAATGCTCGGAGGGATGATGGGCCCGATCACCGCGGAACTCGAGTTGATCGCGGCGGAGAAGGTATCATCGTAGCCACGGCGTTTCATTATGGGATGCAGGACCGCTGAGGTACTGCTGGCATCGGAAACCGCCGAACCGGATATTCCGGCCATGAATATGCTCACGACAATCGAAACGTACGCGAGGCCGGCCCTGAACTGCCCCACGAAGAAATCGGCGAAATCGGTGAGTTTCCGGGTGATTCCGGACACGCTCATGAGGTTACCGGCCAATATGAAGAAGGGTATGGCTATCAAGGTATCGGAGTTGACCCCCGCCACCATTTGCGAGACGATGAGCCGCAGCGAGACATCTCCCCGTATCAACAGATAGGCCACACCGCTCGCACCCATGGAGAACCAGATGCTGAATCCGAATCCGATCATGAGGAACAGAAGGAAAAACATTATGAGAATCATACAGGCTCCCTATCGAAAGATATGGAGGACTGCGGGAAACAATTCGGAGAAGTTACCGTTCGTTCCCACAGCTCCCCCCAATGCAACCATTACATGTTCCGGATCTTCTCAAGCAGTCCGACGGGCCACTTCACGCCTTCCCAATCGTCGAAAACACCTTCCAATGCATTGCGGATCTCACTCAAGCGCAATTCGGGTTCGGTGACCACGGTCATGTGCTCGGCAAGCTTGTCATATGCGGTAGCCAACTGCTCTGCGGTCAACCGTGTGACCAGTTTCCCTGCCTCTTCGCTCGCATCGAGCAGAATTCGGCGATCAGCTTCGGTCATCGAATTGTAGAACGAAGGGCTCATGTAGAACGTTTCGATATCACGGATATAGTCGGTCTTCATGTAGAACTTCTGGACTTCGAACATGCTGGTATTGGCTACGGTGATAGCTCCGTTCTCCTGGGCATCCACCACACCGGTCTTCAACGAGACATACAGGTCGGCGAACGGCACTTGCTGTGGGAGTGCCCCAAGCTTCTTCATGACACGCAACACGACTTCACTAGCCGCGGTCCTGATCTTCAACCCCCTGAAATCCGCCGGGCTCAGGATCTTCTTGTTGGCAGTCAGTCCGCGTGGCGCGGTGTCGCCGGTGATGTTCAGAATCTTTACCCCGGTAGCCTTCTCAGCCTCGGCCATGATCGGTTTGAAAGCATCGGAAAGCATAGCCTTTCGCATGTGTTCGTAGTCGCGGTACAAGAACGGGATGGCCGTGATCTCATACGCTTCTCCACCCTTTATGAAGGCGAGGGTGTTGATACCACCGTATACGAGTTCGAGATCCCCGGTCTTCATCTGGGCGAACATTTCCTGGATTCCACCCAACTGGCTGTTGGGAAACACATTCACGGTGATACGTCCGTCGGACTTCTCCTTCACCAGGTCGGCGAACAGCAACGCACCCTTGTGGGTCGGGTGTTCGGCATCCCGGATGTGTCCGAGTTTGATAGTCATAGCCTTTTCCGTTTGCGCTTGTGCAAACACCATCGTCAGTGCGATGGCAACCATGCAGATGACAAGTAGTAGTCTTTTCATCTCAATTCCTCCTTAGTGATATTGTCTGCATCAGATCATGTGATCCTGATGTTCAGAACTCCAATTGATGACGTCCTTGAAATGACGCTTGAGGCAATCGTGGACCTGGGACGGGTCGTGCGAGCGCAACATGGTGATCAGGTCGCGGTGCAAGGCGATGAATTCGATATAGTTGCTGGTCTTGTACCGTTTCATGACCGTCAGGAACCGCTGGAATGTGGAGAACATGCCGATCAGACTCTCCAACAGATTGTTGTTCAGTTTCGCATAGAGCTTTTGGTGGAACAGGGTGTGGGTCTTGACCAGTTCTTCCTCGGAGAGCTTATCGTCGACTTGCCGCTGCATTCGTTCCAGCAACAGTTCCAATTCCCTGAAGTCGTCTTCGGTCAGCACTTCCATGGATTTCTTGAGAAACGATTCTTCCAACGCCATACGGACGTCGATGATCTGCCGAAAATCGTCGACATGGATCTTCAGGTTATAACTGAGATTCTCGACCATCGCCTCATAATTGAAATCCCTGATATACCGTCCCTTGCCCTGGGCGGTTACGATGATGCCGAGTGCCTCGAGCGACCGGAAGGCCTCCCTGATTGATGCCCGGCTGATGCCCAAGGTTCCCGACAGCTCGGTTTCGGACGGCAGCAGGTCCCCGGCCTTGAGATTGTTGTCCAGGATGTAGAGTTTTATACTCTGCAAGGCAGTTTCGGAAATCTTATCATGGGTTATCCGCTGCATGCCGTTGCCATATTCCTTGGAAATCATGCCCTGGCCTCCTTCCGTTCATAGAGTGTCTCTCCCGCGAGCACAGTCCGTTCGATATTCAGTGCAACGTTCGGTCCTGTGATGGTGAACAGCGCCAGATCCGCCCTGGAGCCGACACGTATCGCCTGTTTGCCCTCTCCAAGACCGAGCAGCCTCTCGGGATTGCCGGTAGCCAAGGCAACAGATTGTGCCAATGGGATGCCTGCCGCAGCGGCAAATCTGGGGATGCAGGTGTCGAGCAGATGTCCGGAGCCGGCAAGGAACGGGGTGTCTGCAAGGCCCAAATGCCCATCCGGATACACTTCGACCGCGATATTGCCCCACTTGTAGCGTCCGGGTCCCGATCCACCGAGAAAGGCGACATCGCTCACCAACACGAGGCGGTCCAATCCCTTGGCTTTGGAAAAGACCTTCATCACGCTGTCCGGCAGATGGTATCCGTCAGCGATAATGCCAGCCCAGGTGTGTTCATCCGCCAATTGTTCCCACAGGTAATTGCGCAATCGGGGAAGCATGGCATGGCTGCCGTTGCCCAAGTGCGTGGAGAGTGTGGCACCTGCCGCTATCGCTTCCCTAATCTGTTCAGGTGTGGCCGCCGTGTGTCCGATCGATACCACGATACCTTTGGAAACCGCATACGAGATGAACGCAATCGCATTGGCACGTTCCGGAGCCAACGTGACCACACGCAACAGATTGTGGGATGCTTCGATCCATTCGTCCAATTCTGCGATCGACGGATCGCGAACGAAGGACGGGTCATGGGCTCCACGGGGGCCGTCTTCCGCAGAGATGTAGGGGCCTTCGATATGGATACCGGGAATCGCCGCCGCCACAAGTGCCCGTTCCCGCACGGCCCTTGCGATGATTTCCAGGTTTTGACAGATCCGCTCCTGACTGTTGGTGATGATGGTGGGAACATGGCGCGTGGTCCCCGATGGGGCGAGGTTTCTGACCATCTGTTCGACGTCTGCCGCGGTTAACCCCAAGCTGCTATAATCCAGTCCCTTGTACCCATTGACTTGCACATCGAAAAATCCAGGACTGACGAAGGGCAGGTCCGCCTCATGGGGAATGGATTGCTTGGCAACGATCGTCCCCTTCTCCACCGTAATGCGAACGGGTTGATTCTCAAATATGTCGATTCCCTTCAGTACCATGTCCCACTCCTGCCGACTTGTTGAATATCAGTTGTCTGACAAGTGATAGTTTACCACAGAATCACCACGCGTCAAGAGAAATTTCCAATGGTGCCTGGCACGTGTTTACAGTTTTGCATACAAAAGTCATTTTCGGTACCTGGCACCGCGGTTGCTTGTTTGTTGCGATTGGGGTATAGAAATGTGGGATAGCCGTGTCCGACTATCCCTATTAGGTGAGGATGCTACGTTGGGAGAAGATCAACAATTGTTACGTAAATGATACCGAAAATGGCACCGACCGAAGATTTTGTATTCAATTATCAATATTGGTACCTGGTACCAATAGGATTTTCATTGGAGCCTTGGATCGGTCGAGGGCCATATCGAATGCTTCTTGGAGTCGATCCATGGGGAACGTATGGGTGACCAGCCGTTCCAGGTCCAGCTCCTTGGCGACATCGATGGCTATCGGGAAATCCCAGCAGTACCCCTGCGCACCTTGGACGTGGATCTCATGCGAAACGAAACGAGTCACCGGAATGCTGATCTCGGTCTGCTCGAAAATGCCCACCATCGTCGCCAACCCACCCTTGCGCAGCCACATCATGGCTTGTACGAAGGTCTCTTGCCGTCCGACGCATTCGAATGTCCGATCCACACCAGCAGAACCACCGAATTCGCGGATCTTTTGCTCGACATCGTCGAGCATCGCATTGATTGTGTGGCTGGCTCCGAAAGCTCGGGCCATATCCAACCTAGTATCGACCGTATCGACCACCGCGATCCTGTTTACCCCGGAGTGCCGGCACATGGCGGCAACCAAGACACCGATCGCACCGGCCCCGACGATCACCACCGAATGGCCGAGAGCGATATCGGCCCGACGCACGGCATGGGTAGCCACAGCGAGCGGCTCGATCAGTGCTCCAGCCTCGAACGAGAGGGTATCCGGCAAGGCGAAGACATGGTCGCCCTCGGCAACCACATGGTCGGCCATGGCACCATCGCCATTGCGATAGAGGAACGTGATGTGCTCGCAATAGCTATAGCTCCCACTGCGACATTCTTCACACACCCCACAGGTGATGCATGGTTCGACGGTCACCCGATCCCCGATTTTCCACCGGGAGACGCTACTGCCGACTTCGGTTACAACTCCAGAGAACTCGTGGCCGACCGTCGCCGGCAGCTTGCAGAAGGGATGCATCCCCTTGAAAATATGCAAATCGGATCCGCAGATGGCACTGGCCTTGACGGCAATGCGCACCTGGGTCGCCGACAACGCCGCAACCGGCCGCTCTATGTAATCGACGACACCTGGAGACACTACCCTTCCGAGCCTGTTAATCTGTTCCATACGTATCCTACAAATCCCAATAGATTGAAGCGCCACGATGGGCAGACGATGTCATCTTGCGATACAACGCCAGATATCCGCTCGCCGGTTTCACTATCGGCTGCCACCCGTGCCTACGTTTCTCGAATTCCTGCTCGCTGACCTCCACCATGAGGGAGCGGTGCTCGATATCGATATGGATCATATCGCCATTGCGGATAAAGGCGATCGGACCGCCATCGAATGCCTCGGGACTCACATGCCCGATTGCCAACCCACCGGTAGCGCCGGAGAACCGACCGTCGGAGACCAAGGCGATGGTCGAACCCATCTTCTTGCCGAGCACGGCAGCCATGAAGGTCTCCATGTGGGGCATGCCAGGGGACCCCTTCGGCCCCTCGTAGCGGATCACAACCACATCGCCTGCGACAATCTCGTCATCGAGCATGGCATGCCAGGCATCGTCCTGCGATTCGTACACTTTCGCCGGTCCGGAGTAGGACCACAAACCACGCGGAATCGCCGCGAACTTCACGATACAGCTTTCAGGAGCGATATTTCCCTTGAGCACCGCGAGACCACCATGGGCGTTGATGGGCTCGTCACAGGTATGGATCACATCGAGATCGGTCGAGCGCCTGCCCAACGCCATATCATCTACAGTACCGAACATACCCTTTGCGGTTACTATGATCTTGCCGGAGGCAAGCATCTCCCCCACAACCGCATTGAGCCCACCGGCGCGGTCGAACTCCTCCATGGTGTAGGTCTTGTGGTTGGGATAGATCGCACTGATCCAGGGAACGACGGCACTGATATCGTCGAAAAACTTGGGATCGATATCGATACCGGCCATGTGCGCCATAGCAGGGATATGGAGGATGGAGTTGGTCGAACCACCGGTGGCCATCATGTAACGGACCACATTTTCGAAATTGTCCTTGGTGATGCGGTCCAGCGGGCGAACTTGCTCCCGCACCAATTCAACGATCTTGCGGGCAGCTTCCTTGGCCAGCTTGTGCCATTCTTCGGTCTGGCTACGGACACTCGCGTTGCCGAACGGGGAGAGCCCGAGGATTTCGGCGGTCGCGCACATGGTGTTGGCGGTTCCCATGAACGGACAGGCACCGGGAGTCGGACATGCATTGCGCACGATCCCCTTGTAGTCCTGCTGAGACATCTGTCCGCCCATGTAGGCGGCATAGGCCTGCTTGGTATGGGTAAGGGTCAGCATCTCGCCATTGTAATGCCCCGCGGCCATATAGCCGCCGGTGAACATGACAGTGGGAATATTGACCTGCATGGCACCCATGATCATACCGGGAACCACCTTGTCGCACGTGGAGAGCAACAACATGCCCTCGAGCATATTCAATTCGGCAAGAGTCTCCACTTCGGTGGAAACCAAGTCGCGAGCCGGGAGCGTGTAACGGTCGCCCGGGGTATTGGAACAGATACCATCGCAAATTCCCGAAGCCGGCAGTTCGAGCGCCAGGGCGCCGGCATCGTATATCTCCTGCTTCAATTCGGCGATCACATCCTTGAAGGGAAAATGGCCGGGGTTCATTTCGTTCCATGAGTTGATGATACCGATCACCGGACGTTTCGCATCGTCCTCGGTGACTCCCATTGCATACAACAGCGCGTTGCGGTGGTCGAGCGATTCTTCATTCCATTGCCGAATCATGAGATTCCTCCTATAGCAAGCATCCACTGCCGCGCAAGCAAAAGGACTTCCAGCACAACTTCGGACACATTCGTGATATTCTACCAGCAGAATTTAAATTCCGCATCATGAAAACCAAAATCCTTACAGTTCTTCGCCGATACGCACGATACCTTTGCGAATGATGACATTGGCGAAGCGGGCCGATTCACCGGTGACCACGATCGCATACGTGCGTGCCGCCCGGTCGTAGAAATCCTGACGGTCCAACAAGCCGATACTCGTAGGCTTGCCGTTGTAGGCATCAAGCATCCGCTGGTAATCGCCCAGGATGTTTCCCGTATAGTCGGAATCGGAGGGGATACGCATCATATGCACAGGATGCTCCACCAGATAGTCGATCGGCAGATGGTAGAGCACGGCATGCAACAACGGTTCGATCGTCGTTCCCTGGCAGTTGATCAAGCGTTTCGCATTCGATGATGCAGGGAAATTGCGGTCTGAGAAGACTATCTCGTCCCCATGCCCCATGCTCATGAGCACGGTCATCAGTTCGGGAGAGAGCAGCGGGTTCAAATGTTTCAAGACCATGGTGGTTTCCTTCCTCTAGGCTTCGTTGCGTTTCTGTACGATTGCAAGGTCCCCACGATCGGCTACATGAGCAGGTTCGGGATTGTCATGACCAATGCGGGCACATAGGTGATCAGCAGCAGGACTCCGATCATTACGATTAAAAATGGTATGAAAGCCTTTACCACATAACTGATCGAACATTTGGCGATACCGCATGATACGAACAGACAGACTCCCACCGGTGGCGTGAACAACCCGATTGCCAGGTTGACGACCATGATGACCCCGAAGTGAACCGGATCGATACCTATGCTGGTTACTATAGGCAACAATATCGGTGTAAAGATGATGACAGCGGGACTCAAATCAAGCCAGGTACCGACAAACAGTAGCAAGGCGTTGATAATCAACAACAACGCAATCTTGTTGGTGGTGATACCAGTGATGAAGCCACCGATCATGCCGGGAACGCCCTGCTGGGCGAACAGCCAGGCAAGGGATGATGCCGTGGCGATCATGAGGGCGACCTGCCCGGTAGTCAGTGCCACCTCGGCCAGCATCTTGGGGATATCCCGGAACTTCAGTTCCCTGTAGTAGAACTTTCCGAGCAGGAAGGCATACAATGCCGCTATTCCAGCAGCCTCGGTTGGCGTGAACACACCACCGACAATACCTCCCAGGATAATGATGACCGTCATGAGGGCAGGAATACCCTTGAGGGTGATTATTATGCTCTTCTTGATTCCCACAAAGGCATCTCTCGGATAATCACGTCGTCGGGCGATGATGCCCGAAAGGATCATAAGCGCTATGCCGGTGATTATTCCCGGAACAATGCCCCCGAGGAACAGCTTTCCGATCGAGGCACCTGAGGAGGCGCCATAGACGACCATGGGGATGGATGGGGGAATCATGACACCGATGGTGGACGAGGTGGCGGTGACGGCAACGGAGAAGTCCTTGTCGAACCCGCGTTCCTCCATGGCCGGGATCAGGATTGCCCCGACCGACGAGGTGTCGGATGCCGCCGACCCGGTGATACCGGCGAACAGCATGCTCGCGACGATATTGATATAGGCGAGACCACCCTTGAAGTACCCGACCATCACCCGGGACATGGAAATGAGGTCGTTGGTGATGCCTCCCAGGGCCATGAACCGACCGCACAGGATGAACAACGGTACCGCGATGAGGGTGAAGGTGTCCATACCGGTGAACATACGCTGGACGAACACCATCATGGGAACGTCCTGGGTGTAGGCGATACCGCCAACGGTGGCCAGCGCGGTACAGATGGCAATGGGCACGTTGAATACCATCAAACCGATCATTATGACAAATACGATTGCTGCTATCATGTCCTCACCTTCCCTGCGACACGTTCGTTTCAACGGTTCTCTGCGATCGTCCATGCACTACATGCTTGAGCATTTCGTTGCAACTCAAGATGAGATAAAGCACCCCGCTTATCGGTAGGACCATGTAGATGTACTGCATCTTCACACGCATGATCGGAGAAATCTGCCGACCTACGATTCCCAGCAACCTGAAGCCATAGTAGGCAAGAAGGCCTGCGAAAACGATTTGCATCGTATAGACGAATATCCTGTTCACGAATTGGTTCTTGGGTTTCATCTTGCTTTCAAAGTAGTCGATACCCAGGTGCATCTTGCGATGCATGGTCAACACACTCCCTAAAAAGCAGTACCAGATGAAAGTAAAACGGGCGAATTCGTCTGTCCAGGAAAACGGGACCTTGAAGAATATGCGGGTAAATATCTGCATGAGAACCGTCACGATCAACAGCACGCCTATGATGCGCACGACGTACTCGACTATGTAGTCATACAGGACATGGATGAACTTGTCCATTTCCCAACTCCTTTGAATTTGAAAAAGGGGACAGGTGACACCCATCCCCTTTTTCGTAAGCAATTTATTTCAAGAATGCGTCGATGATGTCGCCACCGATCTCTGCACGGTACTGTGCATAGATTGGAGAGACGGCCTGGGTGAACGAAGACTTGTCGGCAATGTCGTTGACCTGCATGCCAAGGCTCTTGAGGGTGTCCAAAGTCGCCTGTTGGCTCTCGGAATCGAGTCTGGTTGCGAAAGCTCCAGCCTCTTTTCCTGCCTGCACCAGGACAGCCTGGATATCTGCGGGAAGCTTGTCGAAATACTTCTTGTCGAAGGCGATGATGTTCGGAGTGATGTTGTGCGCGGTAAGTGAAACATATTTGGTGACTTCATATTCCTTTTCGGAAACTATGATACCAACCGAGTTCTCGGCACCATGCACGACTCCGGTCTGCAAAGCCATGTAGCGTTCAGCAGCCGAGAGGGGCACGGGAACCGCACCGAGCAGTTGGAAGGTCCTGGTCATGATCGGGCTTTCCATGACACGGATCTTCATACCGTTGAAGTCGGAGGCTTTGGTGATGGCGTTGCGCGAGTTGTAGATGTTGCGGGGTGAGCGGATCATCCAACCGAGGATCTTCAAACCGGTGCTCTCTTCCAATGAAGCGTTGAGTTTGGTTTCCAATCCACCTGCAAGGACCGATTGCAAGTGCTCGACGTTCCTTGAGAGGTAGGGAAGGTCGAATACCATGAACTTGGAATCGAAGCCGGAAAGTACGGCGGTATTGATTTCCGCTGCCTGAAGACTTCCCATCTGCATCTGTTCGATATAGTCGCGGTGGGCTCCGAGCTGTGCGCTATGGAATACCTGTACGTCGACCCGGCCATTCGTCCGTTCCTCGACCAGTTTCTCGAACTCGAAGAATGCCTTTACGCAGTTGTCCTCAGGGTTGGATGGAGTACCCATCTTGATGACGTATTGTCCCTTCGCATCTGCCGCAGGGGCTTCTTTTCCGCCTTGTGCGAACACCATGGTCGAAAAAAGACCGAGAACCAGTAAAAACACGAGCGTTTTTTTCATTTTCTTCTCCTTTTGTGATTCGTGAAATCCATAACTCCACTTTCGGGAACCAACATGTGTTACTACATGTTTGCATACAGCATAGCATAGGTTTCTGTTTTGGCAACAGTTTTTTTCGCGAAATGGCAGCAGCAGAGGAACAACACTGGTGGATTCAATTTATTCCTTTAATATAAAAGTATTTATTTGTATTTCAGCTGGATAAATTGATTCGATTTCCATATCTCGCGCTCTGGCATCACCTGAAAATTCTGGAAAATCTACCGCAACCGATGGCTTCTCCTGTTGTGGGGACGTGGAATTATTCGGTATTTTTATTGACTTTTCGAATTTTCAATGCAAGAGTAGTAACAACAGGTATGCTACAGGTGGTATCATGCCGATTGCACGAATTTCGTACGACATCCATAGAGGGAATCAACAGCTGGAGGCTTGCACATGTGGGAAATGGTAAACAATAGAAGGATACTGTTCGGGGAAGGAAAAATCGACGAGATCCCCGCAATATTGGAATGGTATGGTCTGAAGAAGGTCTTTTTCGCCTGCTTCAACGCAAACCCGTCGATCCGGGAGCGAGTCTGCGCCGGGCTGGATGCGAAAGGCATAGGATACGTGCTCTACCAGAAGGTCAAGGGCGAACCCGACTTGCATGTGATCAACGAGGGGCGCGACCTCTATGTCGAGAGCGCTTGCGATTGCACCCTCGCAATCGGTGGAGGCAGTGTCATCGATGCAGCCAAGGCGATTGGGATGATGGCTACAAATGGTGGTCTGGTCGAGGATTACCAGATGCAGGGCCGGCAAGTCACCAAACTTCCGCCGTTCTTCATTGCCGTTCCTACCACCGCGGGAACCGGTGCCGAGGCCACAAAGGTTTCGGTTGTCAAGAACAACTACAACGGGCTCAAGAAAAGCCTGTACCACAATACGATGATTGCCGATATCGTCATTCTCGATCCGTCTGTCACGGCTGGTCTCCCCAAACGCCTGACTGCCGCTACGGGAATGGATGCCCTCAGCCATGCGATCGAATCGTATGTATCGCTGAATGCGACCCCCATATCTGAAATGAACGGTCTGCAGGCAATCCGGTTGATCGGCAAGTCCCTGGTCGAAGCATGCGAAAATCCCACCAACCTTGAAGCCAGGGGCGACCTGTTGGTTGCCAGCTACTTCGGAGGGTGCGCGATTTCAGCGGGAATCGGTATCGCCCATATCATGGCACAGCCGATCGGAGCCATGTATGACATTCCCCATGGCGATGCCTGCTCGATATTCCTTCCCTTGGCAATGGAATTCAACCTCGACCTTGCCACGAAGAAATATGCGCAGATCGCCGAAGCGTTGGGTGTGGCCGAACATAGCGCAACCGACGAAGCGAATGCACGGAAGGCTGTCGAGGAGGTCAAGCGGATCCGCGCCGCAATCGGTGCCCCGGACTCGCTGAAACCCTATCTGAAGGGTGCTTCGACCGATATGGAGCACATGCTCGATACCGTCAAGCGGACCACTGGCCATATCACCTGCAATCCACGTCCTGTCGATGCGAATGTATACCAGCAGATATTCAATCTTGCATTATAGAGCATAACGAGGTAGTTTTCTGAGAGGAGCGAACCATAGTGGCCAACACCAAACTGTTGTATGAACAAGTCTATGACACCATAAAGACCGGGATCCTCTCCGGCACGTACCAGGACGGCGAATTGCTTCCGTCCGAACGTGAGATCGGCGAACAGCACCGTGTCGACCGTACGACGGTGCGCAAGGCATTGCAGCTGCTGGTCGACGATCGCCTTGTGGTCAAGCTTGCAGGGATCGGGACCAAGGTGGTGCGCGATGGCGGGGCCTCCATGCTCGCGGAGGAAGCCCAGCCGCTACAGTCCCGAAAGAAGGCCCATGGCACGATCGGTTTTTTCCTACCGCCATCCGTGCACCGCACCGACCGCATCAGCCAGCCGTTCTACTCCACCCTCTTCTACCACACCGAAAAGGAATCGCGGGCCAAAGGCTATGCTTGCTTCTACTCCACCCTCGATGAGAACGATGACTTCGAGAACATGCTGGAACGGCAGCACTTCGACGGGATCATCTTTGTCAGCAATGCCGCCGACAAGTTCATCCACATGGCCTTGCAAGCGAAGATTCCCTGCGTGCTGGTGAACGAACACAATCCGGGCATCCTCTCCTACCTGCCCGACAATGTGACCGGCATGATCAACATGTGCGATTACCTGGTGGGGTTGGGACACCGGAAGTTCGCGCTGGTCACAGGTATCAGCACCTATCTGACTTCCCGCGAACGCATGATCGGTTGCACCTACTCGTTCCTCAAGAACCGCATCGCCGCCCCGTACATTGTCAGTTGCGATTGGGAACCCGATACCGCCTACCAGATCACCAAGGAACTGTTGACCAGTGTCGACGAGCTGCCGACCGCGATTGTCGGGTTCAACGACAATATCGCCATCGGGTGCCTTCGGGCTGCGAACGAGTTGGGACTCAGGGTTCCGCAGGACATCTCGGTGGTGGGTTTCGACGATATCGAACAGAGCCGCTACTCGATACCTTCCCTTACCACCGTGCACAGCAGCATCCGGGAACTGGCCCTCGGTGCGATCCAAGGCCTATTCTCCCAGATGCACGAACCCGACAACCTCAAGACCTTGAAAATCTATGTCCCCTGCTCCCTCATGCTCCGCGAGTCGGCCACGGTACCTCCGTCGGTCGTTCCCCGGATAAAAAAACCACTGCGAGTTCAAGCCAAGGAAATGCAAGATGCGTAAGATTGATACACTGTTCCTCCGTTGTTCCCACTTCAACCCCACCGATGACGAACTGCGTCGCCTGGCTGCATCGTATCCACAACTCGATGTGACGGTGACCGACGAGCAAGCCTATACCGACGAGCAACTTGCTTCGGCTGAGATAATCGTTGGATTTCCCAAGGCCAAGGACTTGCCCAAAGCCAAGAACCTGCAGTGGTTGCAGACGCCGAGTGCCGGTGTCGGTCCGTATGTCGACAGGAACCTGTACCAACAGGACGACTTCATGCTGACGTCCGCCGTCGGCACCTACGGACGGCAGATCGGCGACCATGTCATGGGGATGGTGATCGCCTTCAACCACCTTTTTCTCACCTATCATGACCAGATGAAGGAAAAACGCTGGGAACGCTACTTTTCCGTCACCGATTTATGGGAGAGTACGATCCTGCTCATCGGTCTCGGCGATATCGGCACCAATGTGGCCAAGCGGGCCAAAGCCCACGAGATGCATGTGGTGGCGATCAAACGCACCCTCACCGACAAGCCCGACTATGTGGATGAACTGTATACCACCGACCGGTTGGACGAAATGCTCCCAAAGGCAGATTATGTGGTTTTGTGTACGGCTTCCACTCCCCAGACGGAGAATCTGATGGATTCCCGCCGGATCGGGCTCATGAAGCAAGGCTCTTATCTGATCAATGTCGCCCGCGGGTCCTTAGCCGACCAGGATGCGGTGGTTGCGGCACTCGAGAGCGGCCATTTGGCCGGTGCGGGGTTCGATGTGACCGAACCGGAACCGCTACCGAAGGAATCGAAGCTCTGGTCGTTTCCCAATGTGCTCATAACACCCCACTCCTCCGGTCTCTCGCCCAGCGACCCCCACAAGGTGTTCGATATCTTTTTCAATAATCTGACGCATTACCTGGGCGACAGGAACATGAGAAACCTGGTGGATTTCGATAGGAAGTACTAGCGTGCCTGGCACCGAATTTCGATTTTGTATACAAAATCATCAATTGGTACCAGGTTCGATTGGTACCAGGTTCGTTTTGTGCGCTCTGCATATATTTCAGCACATCGCCCATTGAATATAGGCCGGGAGCACGTCCGTACAGGAATCGCACGCCCCACAGGACTTTTCGGCAAGCTATAGACTCGATTCCCATCATTCTTTATTCACAACAAGTACATCGGGATTCTCAATGATAGCAATGCGGTAATCGGAGGGGGCCCGTTTGACAGCCTCGTCAAAGGCTGCTTTTGCACTGCCAAATAGATTGACATGCAATATTTCCGCCAATTCCCTGGTAAGTCCTGTCGAAACCACAAACACATTGATGTCTCGAATAAATGTTGCCAAGAATTGAACCGCCCATTGGTCATCGACCACTTCTCCTGTAGATAAATGCGTCAGTATTGCCTCTGGGGTTGGAAATGCCGGCATCATCTTCTCAAACAATTTTGAGCCTGATCCTTCCCTGCATTCCGCAAACAGGATTACGGTTCCATTTTTCTTCAATATCGGCCTTTGTGTAGTCTTTACAACATTGCAGCCGAAGAGAGCCTGATAGAAATTTACCGAACCTGCATGTCCCCCGAAGACCAAAGCAATATCTACTTCTTCAGGTACTGTTCTCATAGCGCTTTTTGAATAGATTTCAACGGCTTTCCTATGTGCCTTGACGACATCGCCTGCTGCAACAAAGATAATTTCTCCATTCCCACTCAGAACCACATTAATGATAAACGGATCCACCAACCTGGCGGCAGCTTCCATACCTTTCCTGGTTCCGCTCATTTCACAAGACCCCAATACTCCACGGGGATACTCGATATTATGGAAGCAATGGTTTTCATGTATTGTCTTTTGACTTGCTACGGCAGGGAGGATACTTTTCGCACCACCAGTAAATCCTGCGAATGCATGGGATTTCACCATCCCGATAGTGATTACATGGTCAGCATCCAACACCCTTTTGTTTAGATAAATACTTGTAGTTTCGGAAGTCTTTCCAGCCAAGGCAAAACAATCAGGATTTCTTGCATCGTTGTCAGCAACGTTATAGGAATTCAGAATAGTGAAACCAAGGATATTCTCCTTTTCCTGATCCGTTGGGGACCTATGCAGACCTGTTCCTATCGTGATTGTTATTTTTGACTTGTCTATTCCCAATGCCTCCAATTTGGATAGGAGCATGGGCAGTATCCGTTTGGTTGGAGTTGGTCTTGTAGCATCATCCACGACAATGGCAATACTTTGGTTCGGAAGAATCCGTTCACTTAATTTTTTACATCCAATCGGATTGTCGATTGAATCAATAATCATCTGATCAGAATAGACATCGGTACCAACCGAATTATCGGGGCGCACAAACCCGGCTATATGATCATCAGGTAGGACAATCTCCTGAAGCATGGAACCTGATGTTAACTTGATATTCATTATTTTATTCTCCTATAACCCCAATAACCTAGGAAGAAACATGACTATTGAAGGCACATATGTGATCAAGAGCAGTATGCTGATGCTTGCCAGTATGAAGGGCGTCATGGCTTTAGTCAGCTTTTCCATTGGCAAGCCGCTGATTATTGTGCCAGTAAATAATGCCGCACCATAGGGAGGGGTAATCAATCCTACGATAAGATTGAATCCAAACAGAACCCCAAAGTGAATTGGCTCAATACCTATACGCATAGCTATCGGAAACAGTATTGGCGAGAGGATCAAAATAGCCGGAAGACTATCCATCAGCATTCCCCAAATCAATAAGAAAACAGTAATGATCATGAGGATGATGTTCTTATTGTCACTAAGGGATAACAATGCTTTTGAAATCATATTCGGGACCTGTTCGGTCGATAATATCCACCCGAAAATATTCGAGGCACCGGAAAGCAGCAATATGCTGGCTGCTACGATGACCGTATTGTATAGTAATTTTCCCATGTCACGAAAAGAGACGGTTTTCCGACCATAGATAATGACCAACAGCAAACCATACGCAACAGCAACGGCAGAGGCTTCGGTAGGAGTGACCATTCCGCCGAGAATTCCACCGATGATGATCAAAGGCATCAACAGAAATGGTATAGCGGTCATGAATGATATGAACTTCTCCATTGAGGAGAGCTTTATATTCGAGACAGGAAATCCTTTTATCTTTCCCATGACGAAAATAACTGTTATCTGCGCAACACCAACTAAAATTCCCGGAATTGCAGCCCCGATCAACAAGGCTCCGATAGAAGTACCGGTAGTCGCACCAATCAAGACCATCATAATGCTAGGAGGAATCAACGGCCCTTGTATAGAAGAGCTGATGGTAAGCGCAGTACTGAAAGGTCTATCGTATCCACCTTTTTCCATCATATCGATTTCCAGAATACCGAGACCGGCAACGTCAGCTATCGCGGAACCAGAACATCCGCCAAACAACATGCTGGCCAACACATTCACATATGCCAAACCACCATGGAATCTTCCAACCATGACATTGGTGAATTTTAGCAGCCTCTCAGCTGTCCCGGAGATAACCATGAGTTCCGCAGCCAATATGAAAAAGGGGATCGCCATAAGCGTGAACGTATCAATTCCAGTAAACATTCTATGTGCCAAAAGGTACAGCGGTTGCCCACTCATCAACAAATACATTGCGCTACTGAACAACATGGCAAACGATAACGGCGTTCCCGAAAACATCAAGATCGCGAATAAAGCCAACATGACGGACAATTCAATGCTCATCTACTTCCTCCCATTACTATTCCGTCAGAATCAGGAACTTTTTCGATGTAGATTTTTCACCCTGCGAGACATACGTATAATAATTTCAATAATCATGCAGGACCCACCGAGCGGCATTGCCAGATAGACCCAGGTATACTTGATTCGTAAAGCTGGGGTTCGGCCAATGGGCTTGTGTGTCATAATCTCCAATCCACCTAAAATCAACATGATATGGACGAAAATCAGTATGACCGGAAAACTAAGGGCCTTGGACAATCAGGCTATTGAAAGGTTATGGCGGACCCTAAAAGTCGATGAAGTGTATCTGAACGATTACGAATCGATGATAGAGGCGAGGCAATGGATCGGGATGTTCATAGAACAGTACAACTCAATTAGGCCACACGCTTCTTTGGAAAGATTGACTCCCAACATGATGTACTTCGGCACAAAGGATTTGGTTCAGGCGATCTGAAACTATCCTTTTCGAATCTTTGGACTGGTCAAGAAAAACTAGACATCAAGTTTAGGATTTTTTGTGACCTGCAAGAGCTCCATTGGTGGCAAACAACTCAGTGCAGAATAGATTCTCTTCCTGTTGTAGAACATTTCCAGCTGCTGGAAGACTTCGCGCTTCGCATCTGCGATAGAGGGGAAGTCTGTTCCATAC
>PGXW01000019.1 GCA_002839355.1 Spirochaetae bacterium HGW-Spirochaetae-2 | reverse complement strand
ATGCGGAGGATGTCGCGGCTGTGGTGGATGCACCGGCAATTGCCAAAGTGCCTGCTCGGGCTGTACCTCCTGCAGTACCAACTGCAACGCCAGTTGCAATGTGAACTGCTCGGGTGCATGCAAGAATTCCTGCTCGAGCGGTTGCTCGAACTCATCCCGCATTGGAGGCTGATATGCTCATTCCCTTTAGAGAACCCGGCTTGTTCAACGTGACGCTGAACACCACCGAAGACTGCAACCTCAGGTGCACCTACTGCTATGAGGTGCACAAGAGAAGAAGAACGCTTTCGATGGAGGATGCGAAGGCATTCATCGGCCACATCCTCACCGATCCCGATCCTGCAGGGCTGCTCGATGATCCGGATCCAGTGTTCCGCAAGGCCTACCAGAAAGGGTTGGTTGTGGACTTCATCGGTGGCGACAGCTTCATGGATGTGCCGTTTTTGGATGAGATCTGCTCCTACACGCTGGCCAAGGTGATGACCACCGATACCCCCAATGCCAAAAACTGGCGGGGCAAGCTTCATTTCTCCATTTCCACCAACGGCACGCTCTTTTCCGAGCAGGCCAGGCGGTTCTGCGAGAAATACAAGGACCTCTTGCTGGTGGGCATATCGCTGGATGGCTGTCCTGAGATCCATGACGCAAACCGGGTGTTCTCCGATGGGTCCGGTTCGATGCAGAGCATCATCCGCCATTGGCCGTGGTATAAGAAGACCTTCCCGATCCAGTCGATGCAGACAAAGTCCACCGCAAACCGCCAGAGCATCCCCTACCTTTACGACTCGCTGGTGTATTTGCATGAACAGCTGGGACTGCGGTACATCAACCAGAACTTCATCATGGAGGATACCGGATGCACACAAACCGACTATGATGAGTTGGACCGTCAGATGGAGAAGTGCACCGCCTATGTACTCGAGCATCGCGACGATCTGTTTTGGAGCATGCTCAGCAAGGAGCAATTCGGCTACGCACACCTGTCCACAGGACCTGACTGGGACTGTACCGGCCACTGCGGAAGCGGAGCCATGCCTGCCCTCTCGGTGGACGGTAGGATCTATCCGTGCATCAGATGGCTGCCGCATACCCAAATCGACAAGGCAGAGTTCATCGTCGGGACCGCCAAGGAAGGGTTTACCCACAAGGAGAACTTTCTGAGAGTGCGCGAAGGCGCCTATCGCTCCAATTGCTCACTCGACGAAAAGTGCAGGACCTGCGAGGTGGAGAGTGCCTGTTCATACTGCATCGGAGGTTGCTATTCGGAGTTCGGCGAATTCAGGCGGACGACCTACATCTGCGAGATAACCAAGCTGCTGGTCAAATGGGCCAGACGGTACTGGGACGAGTACAACCGGCTTGAGGGATTGGAACCGATCGACTGGGCTGTTGAAGCAATGGAGAAAGGGAACCGGCATGGGATCCAGAGTATCAAACAATGAACGGCATTGAATATCCAATGCTTGGGACGATATTCTTAGGGATGAAGTAAATTACTCTTTTGCTAGAATCGTCTCTGTTGGAAACTCAGAAAGATCTATATGTCTATCATCGTTTTGAACCTTTTGCTGCGAACTGATCTGGTTTGCAATCTTTTCAATAGTATTAACTGTGAGGACAGCTCTTCCCAATATTTCATTAAGATTGTCTGGCAGTGCAATGAAAAATATGCTGATCGTCACCACAAGTGCAGCTCTCCACACTTGTATGAGGATGCATTGCAAGACATGTTCGTAAAAGCGGTCAACAGTATCATCACTCGTAAGGATGAAATCATAGGAAACTTTGGGAAGCTAACCGAAGAAATCTTCAACACTTCCCAAAATGAAGCACAGCTGGAAGCGGTGAGAGTTGAACGTCGCGAAATTGTCTCACGCATGGAAAAACTCAATACCGAGAATGCCAATGTAGCAATGGACCAGCACACATATCAGGACCGTTTCAAACAACTTAGCAGCGAGTACACCGAGGTCAACAAACATCTGACAAATTTGGAAGGCGCGATACATGAACGGAAGTCTTGAAAGACAAAAACAGAACTGTTTCTCAAGGGTTGAAGAAGCAGGAGGGTGTGGTTACCGAATTCACCGAGCACCTTTGGTATTTCCTTGCCGATCATGCTGTGATCTACAGCAAAGAAGATGTGCGGTTTATTTTCAAGAATGGGATGGAGATCCAAGTATAGATTATACCGTATGAAGACTTGTCGCTTCTTACACCTGTAGTTACTTTAATTACCGTCGCAGAAAAACTGGTTCCACGCGTAACTGTTGTAGGTCTCGTCCTCCGAGGAACTCCAGCAAGACCAAAATCAGAAAACCCGCCCAATCCTGTATCCGTGCTGTATGCCATAATCTATATACTGTTCGACTATTCCTTCTCCCTCAAGGTAGGCAAGCTAATGGTGAAGGTTGTCCCATACCCCAACCTACTCTCAACGCTTACTTCACCAGAGTGTTCGGCGACAAACCACTTGACAATCGAAAGCCCCAACCCGGAGCCCGACGATTTACCGGAACCTTTGTAATATCGGTCGAAGATGTGTGGCAAATCGGCTTCAGCGATGCCTGTTCCAGTATCACTCACGGTGAGTTGGGCCGTCCTTTCATCGGAACACAAAGACAAAACCACCCTACCCGAAGGGTCGGTGTGACGAAGAGCATTATCAACCAGATTTAGGATAACTTGCTTGAGTCTGTCCTTGTCGCCCATCACTTTTGTGGAATCACACCGCTTTAAAACAACCCTTGTTTTGCCTGGCAAGAAAATTAGTTGTTCGTAGACACTCAAAAGGATCTCATCCAACTCGAGCGGTGTTGGTACCATTACCAGACCGGCATCCGCCTGGGCAATTAAAAGAAGGTTTGTCACGAGACGGGTGGTACGGTCAGTCTCTTGTTTAATACCTGCAATAGCCAAATTCCTCCGCTCGGCATTTTGTCCGAAGCGAACCAGAAGATCGGCATTGCCCCTTATGGTCGCCAACGGCGTTCGAAGTTCATGAGCTGTGTCGGCGATGAATCTTCGCTGGTAATCAACTACGGTTTCCAGTCGCTCCATCATCAGATTGAATGCATGCATAAGCTGCCCAATTTCGTCACCAACATTTCGATACTGTAATCTTGCTTTCAGATCGACGGATTCGGAGATAAAAGTCGCAGTTCGTGAAATCTCCACAATAGGCCGTAGACTCAGTTGAAGCAAGAACAAGCTGATTCCAGTTCCCAGTAGGAGGGTTACGACAATCCCAATCATATAAAGAGCTTTCAACCGCAACAGCGTTTCAGTCAATTCCTGAAGTGATTGACCCACTTGTACCACACCCACTGGGATTCCATCCCGAATAATAGGCTGATAATAGAGTCTAATCTGTTGATCGTTTAAAGTAGTCGTTGTGTAGGGTGTATCGCCACCGAGAACTTGGTCAATAACAGCTTGGTCGACTGGGAGACTGTGCGGTCCAATGTTATAAGAGCGAGCAACTACTTCTCCATCGGGTTTTAAAACTTGGACATAAACCCCCAACTGCGTAAAGTCGTCAGTTGCGCTATCTATCATATCAAATCCTCGGTTTGGGACCTCCTGAAGGGCTTCGGATACATGTTCTGCCCTTTCACGCAATGTTTCATCGATTCCAGATTCCATACCTACAGCTAGGAAGCTGTACGAAATGGCCGCAAATGACACCAGTGCTGTTACAAAGAACCCCATTTGCCATATAATCAAACGTTGACGCAATGATAACATCATACTCGGTCGGGTTCCCGTAAGATATAGCCAAGACCGTGAGCTGTCTCTATCATATTCGGAGGGCCAAGTTTTTTTCTAAGCCTGCGAATGTAAACCTCAACGACGTTCGATTCCGGCTCATACTCAAATCCCCAAACATGAGATAATATTGTCTCTCTGGGGACAATCTGCCGGGGGTGTTGAAAGAGCAAGTATAACAGTTCAAACTCCTTTGGTGTCAGTGAAATGGTGATGTCATTTCTTCGAATTCTTCTCTCTTGGGAATAAAGGCTCAAATCACCAAGACATAGTTGATCGCCGTTGGCACCTGTCCTGCGAAGCAGAGCTGAAATTCTTGCAATAAGTTCATCAAACGCAAACGGTTTCGGTAAATAGTCATCTGCGCCTGCATTCAAGCCCAATACACGATCAGATACATTGATACGTGCGGTAAGCATTAAAATGGGCATTTGGTGTCTTTCAAGCCGAAGGGAACGGCATAAACTTATTCCATCCACGTCCGGCAATCCAACGTCGAGAATCACAAGGTCTGGATTACTAAGCAAGATCAGATCCCAACCCTCCTCAGCATTCTGCGCAGCCGTTACTTTGTATCCTTCATAACTCAGGCCTCGACACAAGTAGTCCGCGAATGCAACTTCATCATCTATCACCAATATGCTTGGAACTGTTCCTCGGGCTTTCAAATTTTTCCGCGTTGACATGCAAATAATCATATGTGGGAATGGAACTAATATCAAGCATACTCAATTACCTATCACTGTTATTGAGGCACTAAGGGAACCATTCATAACCAAAATCTGATGCGGCATGTATCTTACCAACCTTCCTTATCAAACTTCCCTAAACCAGGAAAAGATGCTTGAACACACAATCGGTCTGGATAATGATACACCAGTAGAGTCCAAGGTGTAATTGTACCTGTCTATGAACACGATCCCTGCCTCTCGGATTCTGATCATACCCGCCGTCGAGCTCAGTCACTACGTCTCCCTAGAGATCCTTAACGCGGTCAATGATATAATTCAAAGAACAGGAAGGCTAATAGTGCAATCGAATCCAACCGTTCGTGAATATTTAATTTTTACTCATCGAAAGCCGCTTTCAGCTCTTTCTCATAGAACTCGACATCGTACCGCTCCATGAGCTTCGAAGACAGTCTATCGCGAAGCTCCTTATGTTTCTGGGAACGCAAATCCTCATCCAAGAAATGTTTGGCTTCTTCAAATGTAAGTTGTTCTGCTTCGGTCCTGTCCGTAACCTGAATGATATAGATAGCCCCATTCCATTCAAACGGTCGGCTGATTTCTCCAACATCGATCGCCATAACCGATTGGTGGAAACTATGGACTTCCGTTTCCATAAATAGATCAGGACCTTCACCAATCCAGCCCTCCAACAGGCCGCCCTGCTCGGCGGTGGTCTCATCGTCAGAATATTCCCGAGCAACATCGGCAAAATCCGAACCATCTCTGAAGAGACCAGGAACAAGCAATTCGTAGGCTTCCTTTGCACGATCCCACGCACGGCGAGAATCTTCTTCGGACTGGCCTAAATCCACCATGATGAATCGGATTTGGGACTGTGGTGGTCTTACAAGCTTTTCCTTGATTTCCTCATAATATGTCTTGGTCTCTTGTTCAGTCACCTCAATGAGATCGTCAACCTCTTCCTGCTCCATCATTTGGGCAAGTACATCGAGTTGGGCTTCTTCAATGGCAATGGAATCATCGGAATCTGTCAGTTGCCTCGAACTGTCATCCAATAGCAAAAGACGATCGATTAATCGTTCAGCAAGGAGTTTCCACCCTGGTATGCCTTGATACTCCAATGCAAAACTTGTCGGGAGTTCCTTGAATTCCTGCCAGAATTCTCCCACAGTCAGTCGTTGGCCATTAACGGTCAACAAAGTTTGATCGCTCTTTGAATCAAACCATCGGTCCTGTATTTCCGGAAGAATAATAGTCCTTATGGCTGGCTTAGCCTCGGAAAGTGTCAATGTCCGCTGAGGTTCTCTCGAGATCAGGCGAAGAATGTAGAAGGACTCTCCTGCCAGGAACACTTCACTGAACTCTTTGTAATCCAAGTTGTCAAGAACTTCATCGTAACCTGGTGGGTTCTGGCCATTGTTCACAATCAACCCCGATTTTACAGATGTTCCCGATGTCGTACCAATGGCACCCAAGGTCTCACCTGACCGTAAACGAATAAGAATTTGGGAAGCCTTGTTCCTTGCCGCTTCGATATCAGCACCAACGGGTATCCGGATTTCGTCCACCTGTATCCTTGCTGGTACTTGAAATTTCTCCTCATTTTCGGAAAAAAACCTGAGGTAGTCCGACTCGCTAGGTTCTGGTACTTCAAGTAGCTCAAGATTACTGGTGATGCTGGCATTAGTCCTCAAATTATCAATGTAAAGCTTGACAAATTCTCCTTCCCGCTGTGATTGCAGGAACAACCGGATATCATCCTTTGCCTGGGTAAGTGTCAGTTCACCAAAATCTTCCCGATTGGCATCGTAATACGACTGGAGATCCTCCTCACTCACCCCCATCCCCTTCTCGTGCAGAGCTGCATCGATATCTCCAAGGTTGATGTCCTCTTCGATGTGCTCCATCACATGGCGGAAATCTTGTTCTTGCTTAACATCACGTGTCTTCGACCATTGCCGCACCAACTCGTCCGATACCATTTCCTCAACCATCGCACGATAACCTTCAATAGTTTGCAGCTGTTCGTTCAGTTGAGGTTCATTCAGCGCAAGTTCCTCGATGTGCTTTCGTATATCCCCAACAGTTACTTGCCCCCCAACAAAAGTCGCTACGACTCCCGGAGCCGGTGCGCTTTTGCCGAACAACTTCTCACCGAACAACAGCGAAGTGCCAATCAACACCACGATCATCACAACAATCCACCACTTCACTGTATAGCTAACGGAAAACCCTTTTGCACGAATCTTGCTTTCAGCCATCTTATTGGTTTGCTGTTCGCTCAGATCAGACACCTGTGGCGAATCGTCTTCAATATTCTTCTTCGTACGTGTCATCTCAAGTATCTGTGCATCACTTCCATGGACCGGTGGTTCTCCTCCCGCCAGTTGCTCAGGGTTCCGTTGATCACCGTTCTGTCCCGGATGTGTGTTTGATCCATTTACCGGCAATTTTAAAGCAGCCCTAATGTCACGTAATATCTGTCGCCAGCCTTCAATCATGCTTTCGTTCTCCTCTCATCTGTCCAGTTTTGGTGGAAAGGTTGACGTTCTACTTCCATTCAGAATACGCAGATCAATTTTCTCGGATGGCGGAACAACATACGTGTTCACCTTGGGCAGAACCTTCTCCATCTTCTCCAGATACAATCGGAATTTGGTCACATCCTCTCCAAAAATCTTGCTGTTCGTACGATATTGAGCCAGTACGGCATTAAAACTCTGGGCAGCACCTGCGGCTTTATCTTTTTGAGCTTGTGCCGCGCTTTTTGCTTGGGACAGGATGCTCTTCGCCTCGCCCCTTGCTTGTGGGACCACACTGTTGCGGTACCCCTCAGCGTCGTTTACCATCTTATCCTTGTCTTCTCTTGCACTCGAGACATCACGAAACGCGTCGGCTACAACTTCTGGGGGATATGCCTTCTGGAAACTCGTGCTGATGATGCGAATGCCGCTATCATATCCGTCAAGCACGGATTGAGCCTTATCACGCACATCGTTCTGCAATTGCTGTCTTGCAGTTGTCAAGATATCGTCCACTGCTGATCGCCCGCTGAGACCAGCGACCGCCGATCGAACACTATCCCTGACCAACTGGTACGCGGGATAGTCGATATTGAACAGATAAGCAACAGGATCATTGATTTGATACTGGACAATTACCTCAAAGTCGATGATGTTCGTGTCTCCACTTAAAACCTGCAGTTTTCGAGGACCATCAAGGTGAAGCGGATGTTCCTCTGATTCCGATACTCCCACGCTCTCTCGGCGAACCTGTGCGATATTCACAACTGTTTCAGACTCAATGGGCCATGGTAAACGATAATGCAAACCGGCGGGCACATTTGTCGCGATCACCCGGCCAAACCGTTGAACCACTCCTATTTCTCCAGGTTGGACAGTGTATACGCCTGATAGTATGTAAACTAGAATGATCAGCAATATTGCTGCCATTACAATGAATCTAAGGTCCAGATGTTTAAACGCACTCTTCACATCGTCCAATGGTGACAATCCGTCTTCCTGTGATTCAAATCCCTTCCTCACCATTCCACGAACACGATGGATAACCTGACGCAACCTATTCAAGACTGGTTCGGATTTATTTGCGTTCATGTCCTCTGCAACCTGTTTCGAATCTGCTTCGAATTCCGGCGAAGAATCGTTTTTCGAATGTCTGTCATTCATCATGATCTCCTCATTTTACGCTTTCAGGCTCCGGGTCGGACGACTGTGCCATCAGCATCGAGATACTTTAGCAACTCGGAGTCGGAGGGAAGAATGAGCGTCGTTCCCGGTGTAATGACATCGTCATAGGCTTCGAGAGTGCGTAGGAATTGGTAGAATTCCGGATCCTGGCCAAATGCCTCGGCGTAGATTCTAATGGCTTCAGCTTCTCCTTCTCCCCTGATACGTTCTGCCTGCTTCTGGGCTTCAGATAGGATTGTTGTCCGTTCAGCCTCCGCCTCAGCACGGATGACGGTAGCCAGCTCAGTTCCTTCGGATCGTAGCTGCCGAGCGATTCTTTGACGTTCGGCACGCATCCGCTGGAAAACACTCTGTCGGTTCGCCTCTGGGAAATTAAGCATCTTGAGCCTTACATCTGTAACGGAAAATCCGTAAGGTGCCACTCGAAGTGCAACTTGGTTGGTGATCCGTTCTGTCATGGTCGTCAGTTGCATCGATGCGGGATCTGTCGTGACCAGATTTGTCAAGTCATATTGGCTCAGAGCCACCCCCAATTCAGACGACATGATGTCAGAGAGACGGCTATTAGCCCCCGAAGGATCGCGTACACTCGTGAAAAATTTTAGCGGATCGTCAATTTTCCATGTTGTATAGGCTTCGACCAAGATATTCTTCTTATCTTTCGTAAGCAATTCAGTCTCCATTACGTTGTACATCTGCAAGCGCCGGTCCAGTCGGATGACGCTCTGTACGGGAGCAGGCCACTTACCATACAAACCTGGCTCGGTAATCGCCCTGACTGGCTTGCCGAACTGAGTAACAATAACATATTCAGTAGTGTCTACCTGAAACAGTGATAGTCCAACGACAATGACTGAAACTGCAATCAGCGCCGGAATAAGGTAACGAAACACACGCATAACGTTCCTCCTATAATACTTTGGAAGGGCATCAAGTCCCTCCTGGCATCCTTTGAAATGGACAAATGATCCTGATCGAGAGGCAATTAAATTTCCGCAGAGACAATGCTCCTTGACATCATTTCGTTGCCTCAGGATTCGTGAGCCACAACTCGGTACCGTCGGTCCGTACAGTCGGATCGATGATAAATTTGTTGACACTTGGTAGTACTCTCTCGAGCGTCTCGAGATAGAGACGGGTTCGGGTCACACCGGGAGCAACCAGATAGGCTGCCAGTTGAGACTCGAAGCCTGCCGCTTCCCCAATCGCGAAATCGATCTTTCGAGTCTTTTCCGCCCGCGCGGTCTCTATAATACCAACAGCCTGGCCCCGAGCAGACGGGATGACTTCATTTCGGTAGGCCATCGCTTCATTGATGTATGTGCTCCTGTCTTCCCGCGCACTGGATACATCACGGAATGCGTCTGCAACCGAGGAGGGAGGATTAACCGCGAGTAGCTGTACATTTACAATCTTCAACCCAGCCTGATGCTCATCAACCAGCGCCTGGGTTAGATTCTTCGCTTGGTTATTGATCTCCCCCCTTCCGGTGGTTAGAAGCTCATCAACACTTCGCTGCGCGACAATCTGTCGGACGGATGACTCAGCTTCTTGTTCTACAAGCTGCTCGGAGTTCACAACATTAAAAAGGAATGCATTTGGATCCGATACGATGTACTGGACACCCACCTTGACTTCGATCAGGTTGGTGTCTCCGGTAAGCACCAGAGTGTTCTCGGTCTGCAGTTGCCTCACCCGGTCGAGAGCTACCCGGTCCATCCGGCTGACCAACGGCAATCGATAATGCAAACCCGGTCCCACATCAGCAACTACTTGACCAAATTGCCGAACGATACCGCGTTCATCAGGTTGAATGGCATAGACGCCTGATAAGAATATCCCGATTATTAGTGCCCCAATACCGATAGATGCGAAGCGCTTGGTATGGCGCCTCACGCGAGCGATATTATCCTCCTCCAGATTGAGAAGACCACCAGAGAAGAGAGCTTTTATTGCCGATGCTGCTATCTCCCATCCAGATTTGAGGACGAGCAGAATAACAGCAAGTGAGACGATAAGATCCAGGGAACCGAGACCTAGAGCGGAAGCGATCAGACTCGTCACTACCAGTGCTGAAGCGTACATATCCATTCGGGAATGATAGCCACTTGCAATCAGACTTGGAGAATTGGTGGCTTTGCCCACATAATTTTTAAGCCGGGCAATGAAGTAGGTTACCGCAATCGTAAGTAGGGACGTAAGCGCCACCAACCATGGATTGCGCAGTCCGGCTTGCTCGCCTGCAAGAACTACCTCAATGAAAATAGTATACGCCACGTAGAAAATGAATCCTGAGACGACCAAGGCAACGATATTCTCTATTAATCCCACGCGATGACGTCGTTTTGCCTCCCAGCGACCAGCAATCAGACCTGCGAGTACAAAAAGGGAAATGAACACATCACCCATGGAATGCCAAGCACTTGCCCGCAATGCAAAACTGCCGGACCAAATCGCCAGTCCGAACTTTAGGCTAACCAACAATAAATTGGCAACAATGGTAACCAGAATCGTATTCTCTTTTCTGTTCATACCTCACCTCATATACCGTTCGTCAGTTGGAATTGACCCCGGCCTACTCACCCGGCGATTTGCCGTGATTGTCCAGTATTCACACAAGCGCATTCATGTCTTTGAACGTTAATGTCTCCATATGAACAAAAAATGAATTTTCAACACATGTTTATCCTTCATAAAATTCTCTCTAGTAAACCAAGGCAATCAGTCAAGTGACTATTGCCACCCTTTTAGGTTGCGGTAGATTCACCGGAGGAGTTAGCGGTAAGTGTTGGTTGATGAAATGTATGCCGCCTGTGGACGCTTCTGGCATGTCTCGTTCCATATTGCCCAATGTATCCGCTACTTTCATAAAGGGGACACAACTGGCTCCTATTCGTCAACGATTGTATCTATTGTTGCCTCGATATAAACGTGACGAATGAAGTCGTGTGGATAATACTATTCTCCGTTCAGCCTCAAACCTTGAAGAATTTTTTGGGGAAACAGCCAAGAGAAGCTTTTGATCTTGAGCAGTAGTCAATTACTTCTACCATCGCAATTGCTGTCTGGGGATATGTAGTCCGGGTCCCAATGCTTGAGCGGTATCCCCCATTCCCTTGGGCCCAAATGCAAACAGATTTAAATAATGACGAAACATATCGGAGATACCCGAGGCGAGGCAGTCTGTTATTGCCACTTGGATAGTTTTCCATTCCAGCAAAATACCCCTGCAGTTGTTTCATTCCGCCAAGGGGACTAGTCATTGCTGGCTCCCCCGTTGGCATCAGTTGTCAAAAATTATCAAAACCTATTCCTTTCGGATATTCAGTTATTACTGTTACAGCAATGATGATGAACCGTGGTATATGGAAACTTGTGTTCTAAATAGACACCTCGACCGCACTTCAATCTCACTGTGATTACATCTCATGCAAGCCAACGATGTTTCCGATACAATCATCGGCATCATGCATTACTTTGGTCCATCACCGATTCGTCGCGAATACCGCAACGTCCGTGTCGAGTTGAGGACAGCAAGCAGGGAGACCCCAACATCCGCGATGACCGCTTCCCACATGGTAGCGAAACCGACCGCACCGAGTGCCAGAAAGGCAAACTTGACTAGCAGCGCAAGGGAAATATTTTGCATGACCACCGACCGGGTATGTTTGGCGACACGTATCGCTGAGCCGATTCCGTTGACTTTGTCATCCATAAGAACCACATCGGCAGCTTCTATAGCCGCATCCGAACCGAGTGCGCCCATTGCGAATCCGACATCCGCACGCATAAGAACCGGAGCGTCGTTTATGCCATCTCCCACGAACGCCAATCGCTGCCCCTTCGGGAGCTCTTTAGAGAGTTGTTCGACAATCCTCACCTTATCTTCAGGTAGTAGCCCGGCATACCACAAATCAACTTTGACAACCTCGGCGACACTGCGAGCAACCGCTTCATTATCTCCAGTAAGCATCACCACCCGCTGTACACCGGCAGCCCTCAGGTCAGCTATAGCCTCGGCGGCTTCCGCTTTGATCTCATCAGCAATTACCAGATGCCCTACGTAGCTTTTATCCAACACCACATACACTACCGTTCCTTCCGCGTCGCAGTCGCCATGCTCAATGTTTTCACGGTGAAGGAGCCGATCACTGCCGGCCATAACCTTCCGACCCCCTACATGAGCGATCACACCATAACCCTTTTCCTCTTTAACATCAGTGATTGTCTCCATGTCGATGTTGTGTTTGTATGCTTCCCTTATTGATCGTGCAATCGGATGCGTCGAATGGGCTTCGGCGCTTGCCGCCAAACGAAGCACATCATCGGCGGTGAAGCCGTTTCTCGGCACCGTCTTTGTCACCTTAAAGACGCCCTTCGTAAGTGTTCCCGTCTTGTCGACGACTACTGTAGAGACATCCCTGAGGGCATCAACGTAGTTTGCTCCCTTGATAAGTATTCCTTTGCGTGACGCACCTCCGATACCCCCAAAATAACCGAGCGGTACCGAAATGACCAAAGCACAGGGGCAAGAGATGACAAGGACAACAAGAGCCCGGTAGACCCACTCACTCAAAACGGCACCCGGAACAAACAAGGGGGGCAAGAATGCGACCAACGCAGCAAGACCGACAACAATCGGTGTATAGACAGATGCGAATTTGGAAATGAATTTTTCTGTGGGGGCCTTGCGGGCGGCGGCGTCCTCCACTAGTTCAAGGATTCGGGAAACTGAAGATTCCTTGTATGGCTTAGTAACCCGGATCCGTATCGTTCCCGAGTCGTTCACAAAACCTGAAAGTACAGTATCACCAATCCCAACCGATCGCGGGACCGACTCACCGGTAAGCGCGGATGTATCAACAGCCGATTCGCCTTGGGTAACTTCCCCATCAAGCGGGATACGCTCTCCTGGCCGGACCTCGATAATCGCACCGACCTCTACAACGTCGGGACTGACTTCTCTCATTCCGTCGTCTGAGATAACGCGCGCGGAATCCGGACGGAGGTCCATCAAAGAGGATATCGATCTACGCGACCGACCGACAGCAAGGTCCTGTATGTACTCACCGATGGAATAAAAAAGCATTACCGCGACCGCTTCAGGTAACTCATGGATGGCAATAGCTCCCAATGTTGCAACGCTCATCAGGAACATTTCGTCAAACAGGCGACCTCGAAGAATATTCCTTCCTGCACTCAGCAGCACCGGTCCGCCGACGAGCAGATATGCGGAAAGGAGGACAACGTACTCGGCCACCTGATACTGCGTCGCATGAAGGGTCTCATTGAAGATGATTCCAGCTCCAGTAAGAACGAGGGCTAGCACCATACGTACAACACGCCAACCTGTATTTTCGTCATCTCCAGAAGTTCCGTTATGATCGTGGGAGTGGCCATGGTCGGTATGTGTATGTGAATCAACATTGATGCCAACGATTCGCGCATCCGGTTCAATTCGTGCGATCACATCTTGGGCAGTCTGTAGGCCGGATTCAGGAATAACAATCGACTCGGTTCCGAAGCTGACCGTCGCATCTTCAAAACCCTCTATCTTACGGAGTCCCGACTCGATCTCGTTCGCACACTGTGCACAATCCAGACCATTGATACGATACTTCTTCATATTTTCTTTCTTTGACATAGTTTAACGCTCCTCCTTATAGTGTTCTTGACTTGTCTTGATCAGAGCCAGCACATGCTCATCGTCAAGTGTGTAGAACACCTGTTTGCCTTCCCGTCGTGCTCGAACCAAGTGTCTCATCTTCAACAATCGCAGATGGTGTGAAATCGCTGGTGAAGACATCTCCAATAGATAAGCAAGATCACAAACACACAACTCTTGCTTGGAAAGCAAGAAAAGAATCTTCGTTCGCGTCTCATCGGCGAGTACGTGGAATAACTCCGAGAGCCCCAATACCTCAAAGAGCGAACTGCGAAGCTCACCCTCGTTATCCCTACAGTTTATGCTGTACTCTGAACATACATCTGGGTGTCGCTCAAGAATCTTTTGTTTCATAGAAGTTTCTCCATATCTACAACAATTAAATGTTTGTTTAATTGTAACAAGTCGTCCAGATATTGTCAACTGCACACGCTTGAGATGTGGCATTCTATGGAATCAAGACGTTTCTACCGGAAGCGACTATGGCAGAAAAGAAGGAAGCATAACGAGAAGCAGGTGGCAATCACTATCCATTGCATCCTACAAACTTGATGCTCTCTTATCTGGAAAGGTAATATCTTCACTGAACAACCACAAAGATTGATACTTCACCTCTCGATAATACAAAACAGGTTGTACTGTGCTATGATGCTCGTATGTCCAGCAGCCGGTTGTGTTCAATCTTTCTGGTGTTCCTCACCCTCTCTTCGCTCTTTGGCGCCTCGTTACGCCAAGAACCTATGTTCACTGATCCGTATGCGTCAGAAAAACTTCTGGAAGGTAGAAACTTTCTGCGGGACCTGGCACCTGGTGAAGCCGAACCTGTGAAGGATTTGCGAATCTCGTTGGTGACAACGGGTCGGGGCGATCCGCTTTATAGTTGGTTCGGCCACTCGGGACTTGTGGCCACAAACACAAGTAACAACAAAAGCGTGATGTATGATTATGGAATTTTCAACTTCAAAGACGATTTCTACCGTACATTCGTGCTTGGTCGGCTCAGTTATGAGGTCTGGGCGACATCCACCCCGGCACGCATCGATCTCGCCATCAAAGAAAATAGGGATATGACCGAGATTATTCTTGACCTTCCTCTTTCAGCACGACTCGAGGTACTCAAATTCTTGAACTACAACATCCAGGAGGGTCCTAATACCTACCTGTATCATCAGTATGAGGAGAACTGTTCGACGAGGCTCCGCGATATTATCGACAAAGCGACTGACGGCCAACTTCGGGCTTGGTCCACCTCAATCCCAATGGAGGAGACGATTCGCATGCTCGTCGGTCGGTATACCCGAACAAACCCAGCAATCGAATGGATCCTTGACTTTCTCCAAAGCGGCTCGATCGATAAACCCATAACCCTATGGGAGGCTATGTTCCTCCCGCAAATTTTCGAATCGGCGCTCCTCGGGTTCACCTACATCAATACAGAGGGCAATGTTATGCCGTTGACCACCGGACGTCAAATCCTGAATATGGCAACTGGGGGGATACGGGAAAGGCCACTCGATTCCTGGACAAGTTATACCATTCGGTTCACCTTGTTTGGAATCGGCACCGCGATACTGACCATCCTCCTTGGAGGGTTCCAGAAGACTCAGTTCCCGATTCCGTTGCGCCGCGCACGACGATTCGTCTACGGTACAATCAATTTCCTTTTATACACTACAGGAGGTGGGCTGGCTCTCTTGCTTACGTTCATGATGATTGTCAGCAACCATGATGTGACTTACTTCAATGAGAACATCATTTTTATCAACCCGTATCTCATGTTGATGGGAATTCAGGCACTTCGCGGAGGATTCGGCCACAACCGCCCCCTCGTTCGATTCCGCCGGGCCAACATGTTGATGGTAATCATCACCATAACCTGGATGGTGATGAAGTTGGTATTCATCGACCATCTGATCCAGCAGAATTGGCATATTGTGCTCACCGTTCTCCCGCTCTATTTGGCAAATAGCACTATACCGTTCGAGCGACTCCTCATTCCTCGCCACCGTACCATCGACGATTCCGATTCCTAAACTATTGTCCCCTTTGTCCACCTGCTATGGTGGAGCAGTTTTGTTACGTGTCTGTGATATTAGTAATTTCTTGACCAGAGGGCTGGTTATATCTTGCTCGGACACAAGCACCATTGGATTTCTAGCTTGTTCGGCCCGTAATGTATTGGAAGCAATCTCCTGGATGTCTTTGTCTTTAATCTCAATATCTGGATTGTTGAAAATAGCTGAACGTTCTTCTTCTGCTTTTCTACGTCTTTCAAGATCATCAAGGGATGATTGATTTTTCCATAGCTCATACTTGGTGAATTCCACCTCGGGTAAAGGTATCTTCTTGATTAACTGTCCAAGGCTGATTTTCCTCCAGTAACCTCTCGGAGGAACAGGAACCTTGAGCCTCTCACATAATTTTGCCAGCCCTCTTCCTGATATTCCAAATTCTTCGGCCAATTTCATCATAGGTTTTGACCAAACAGCCCTATACAAATCCTCACGTGATTTGATTTCCTCAGACATCCCATTCCCTCCATAATCAGACATCAGGTTTTTTAATGCTTGAGTCTATTTCTTCTTTCTTGGATTTCCTTAATAGTCACTTGCTTTCCATTACCATCTAAGTACTTTCCATTATCGGATCTCCAGAAAACCAAGTCATTCGGATAGTCGGGTTTATCATTATGCCGAAAGCCATTGATTGAAAAATGCAATGCTTGTTCAACCGAGGGATAACTATGCAAATCCCGATAAGGATCAAATTGGTATGGACCCCAGAATGCATAGTTGCACTTACCGGTAAACATACCATCCTTGAGTGACTGTAAAATCTCCACCTTAAGATCTTTGGGTGCCCTATAATATTTGATGTAATAAGTAGTCACCAATTGTTCGATCTCATTAATACCCGAAAGGCTTACAATTTCTGAATAATCGATTGTGCTTTTCATATTTGAACCATCCTTTAATAGTAGACTATGGTAACACTATGAGGCCATCACAGTAATTGTCAATCAACCAAGAAAATAACGCAGCTGTTTTGGGATACGATAACCGTGTTACCCATTCCTGAGTCCTTTGGATGAGAAATCATTACCTTATTTTTTGGAAAGCTTATGGAAGAACACATAGGACGAAATGAACTTATTCCACATCAGTTTTGATCATTACTGGATACTTGATGTGAAGCTGTCAGCGGTATGCGATGATTGCTGTTCATTTGCTATCATGACAGTGACAAGAAAGCGGACTCCTTCTGTATAGTCGAATAAGTATCTTTCACCTATGCTGAAGATTACCAACTTTTCTCTTTATAACATTTTATCAAGTTGACTTACATCCCACTTGTAGGAATGTATAGACCAACACATTAAACAAGGAGAAGGTAATGACCGATCAACAATCAAAGCTGATTACTAACATGAGAGAAAGTGGCTTGGGCTATACTACGATTGCAAGCCAAATCGGGCTCTCCAAGGACTGCGTAAGATCTTACTGCAGGACTCACGGACTTAAAGGGATAAGATCGCCCTCCCATGTGGATAAGGAAGCTGGTAGCAACACTTGCCGAACTTGTGGGAGATACTTGCAGCACACTCCTGGAAAGAGGAAGAAACAGTACTGCTCGGATGCTTGTCGTATGGACTGGTGGAATGCGCATCAGGACAAAGTGAAGCGAAAAGCGTACTATTCGTTCACATGCGCCCAGTGTGGTAAGACCTTCAGCTCATACGGAAATGCAAAAAGAGTCTACTGCAGTCATTCTTGCTATATCACTGCTCGTTTCTCTCATGGGGATAAGTAGCAGATGTACTGAACTTTGCGAACCTTGAATCAGTTGATAGTGATTTTTGTTGAAACTACCCAAGGAATTTTAATCTTTGGAATCGTGTATGGCCGGTTTTCGCCGGCCCTTCTTTTAATCATTCCGAGCAATAACCATCCAAAACACGTGTTGTGTAGAATCTCCAGATTTCACAAAGCCTCTTCATTATCACTAATTCAGCGCCTACCCTCCAATTTAAAAATCCAATAATTCCTGCAGATTACTCCAATGTAGTTCATCAGAGTAAGCCAGTAGGATTTGAATAGTAGATTGACGATAACTCTTTTACAAACTTGCCATTCAGGGCGCTTTTAAAACTTCAGGGGTACGGTTCTCCGGTATCAAGCAGGAGAACACAATGACTGAAAAAGAAACTACACAAATCACTGAAATGAGAAATGATGGTCTGGGATACACCACCATCGCATCAAGACTCGGGTTGTCCAAGGATTGTGTCCGTTCCTTCTGCAGAACCCACAATCTCAGGGGTAGGAGATCTCCCAGCCATGTGCCTCAGGATCTGGGAAAAGAATATTGCAAGACCTGTGGTAAACGTTTGGAGCATACCCCCGGCAAAAGGAAGAAACAGTACTGCTCGGATGGCTGTCGCATGGACTGGTGGAATGCACATCAGGACCAAGTAAAGCGCAAGGCCTTCTACCAATTTACCTGCGTTTGCTGCGGCAAATCATTCTCGGCATATGGGAATGCCAAACGCAGTTACTGCAGCCACGAGTGCTATATCAAAACAAGGTTCAAGAAGGAAGTAATCAAATGACAAAAGAGCAGTTCAAGGCAGAGGCCGATTACCAGTTGGCTCTTTTGCTCATCAAGAACCTGTTTGCTCAGGGCTTGTTAACTGACGAGGAATTCAAGACTGTCCAAGGAAAACTCATTGTTAGATACCAGCCAATAATTGGCAATCTATCTTCTTGACATGACTTGATTTAATCTCAATTCGTAGGGATGTATAGACCTAGGAGGAACCAGTGAGAACAATTAAGCTGATACAAAAACCAAAGCAACTGGCAACCAAAAATAGAAAAAAGCGAGTTGCAGCCTATGCACGGGTCTCTACGGTACATGAACGACAAGAGCATTCGCTTGAATCCCAGGTCGATCATTACAAGAGACTGATTCAATCCAATCCTGAATGGGAATACCAGGGGATCTACATTGATGATGGCGTCTCTGGAACACAGATATCAGGTAGAACGCAATTCCAAGAACTCATCACCAAATGCGAGCAAGGCATGATTGATATTGTGCTGACGAAATCGATATCGCGATTTGCCAGAAACACGGTCGACTTGCTTGAGACTGTAAGGCGGTTGAAGGAACTCAACATCGATGTCAGGTTCGAGAAAGAAAATATTGAAACAATCTCGAGTACAGGAGAATTCCTTCTGACCGTCTTGGCATCATTTGCTCAAGAGGAAAGCAGAAGTACTTCTGAAAACCTCAGGTGGGGAGTCAGAAAGCGTTACGAGAAGGGAATCAGCCTTCACCACCGCGTCTATGGATACCGGTGGACCGGCAAGAAGCTCGTCATTGAACCGACGACCGCAAAGGTAGTGAGAAAGATATTCAGGGATTATCTGAAGGGAAAGTCGATGAAACGGATTGCAGATGAACTGAACAATCGTTCCATCCTACACTTTGGGAAACCTTTCAATGATGTGGCAATCCATACCATTCTACACAATGAGCGTTACATCGGTGATACCTTGCTTCAGAAAACGTATTGCGTGGATTTCATGTCCCAGCCACGGAAGAAGAATCGCGGGGAGCATCCCATGTACTATGTCGAGGATACGCACCCACCTATCATCAAGCGGGAAATATTCGAAGCCGTCTCAAGGGAGATTGACCGTCGAAGAGAACTCGGTGTGTACAACATGCCCAAGGTGAGTCGGCGTTGTTTCACCGGTAAAATCATCTGCGAGAAATGCGGAAACAACTATATCCGGACCTACAAGACACCGACCAATGCGAATTGGAGATGCAAATCCAACCGAAGAGATGGAATCAAAGGATGCAGGAGCATCGGTATCAATGAGGAACAGTTGAAGATCCTGGCCAATTTCATGTTGGGGATCGACGAGTTTGATGAGCAAGCCTTTTACAAGGAGGTCGATCACATCTCCGGTGATGGAGAGGGCTCATATACCTTCCATTTTCGTGATGGACGGCAAATCAACCGGTTCTGGCCTTCCAGGGAAAAAGCCTATAAGGCAGCAATCGATAGAAGAAGAAAAACCAATGACAACGGAGCGAATGCATGGCAAAGGTAAGGATAATTCCAGCAAAGAAAATCATAACAAACAATCGCAACAACCCCCATTCAACGAAAAGAAGGGTCGCCGGCTATGCCCGGGTTTCAACAGACAGTGATGAACAGTTCACCAGTTATGAAGCCCAGATCGAGTACTATACCGAATTCATCAAGAGTCGTCCTGATTGGGAATTCATCAAGGTTTATACCGATGAAGGCGTGAGTGGGACCAGCACCAATCGCAGGGAAGGCTTCAAGCAGATGATAAACGACGCCTTGTTGGGAGAGATCGATCTTATCGTCACCAAATCGGTAAGCCGGTTTGCCAGAAATACTGTAGACAGCCTGACCACCATTCGCATGCTCAAGGAGAAGAATGTAGAATGCTACTTCGAGAAGGAAAACATTTGGACCTTCGACGGTAAAGGTGAATTATTGATAACCATCATGAGCTCGATCGCACAGGAAGAAAGCCGGTCGATCTCCGAAAACACCACATGGGGCAAGCGAAAGCAAGCCAAGGATGGCAAGGTTTCAGTTCCCTACAGCAACTTCCTTGGATATGACAAAGGGCCCGATGGTAACATGGTCGTGAATGAGGAACAAGCCGAATTGGTAAGACTCATCTACGCTCTATTCCTTCAGGGAAAGAGTCCGAATGGGATCGCCGAAATTCTCACCGAGAAAAACATCCCCTCACCCGGACGTGGAAAACAATGGGTTTCCTCCTGCATAAAGAGCATCCTGCAGAATGAAAAATACATCGGAGATGCTTTGTTGCAAAAAAGCTTCACCGTAGATTTCCTCACCCACAGGCAGAAGGTGAACGAAGGAGAAGTACCACAGTACTATGTGGAAGACCATCATGAACCGATCGTATCCAAAGAAATGTTTGCTCTAGTCCAGACCGAGATGAAACGGCGCGATGGAATGCCTGGCAGACGAAACCGCAGGAGAATGCTTTCAGGACGAATCCTCTGTGCCCAGTGCGGCTCTTGGTTTGGAGAGAAGAAATGGCATCCAAACAGCAAATATCAGAAAGTGGTTTGGCAATGCAATGGGAAATATGATAAGGCACACTCCCAATGTACCTCGGGCAACTTGATAGAACAGGATGTGCAGAGAATGTTCGTGATAGCGGTCAACAGACTACTGAAGGATTCATCCAGCATCCTTGAAACACAGAAACTTGTCTACGATACGGTTTTCGATACCGCTGGTCTGGAAAGGGAAAGGACGGCACTCATAGCTGACATGAGTGTTACAGCCGAACTCATGGAGCGAATGTCGAGTGGACAACCCAGCTCAAGATCCAATGGATATACCCATACTCAAGAGTATCAAGCACTACAGATACGTTATGAGCAAGCTGAGAAACGTAAAGAGGAGCTCGACAATACTATCCAGGACAAGGTAGCCAAAAAAGCACTTGCAACTTCATTTTTCGATAATCTCAAGAAGCAGAATAGCCAGGTCGTGCGGTTTGATGAGGACCTATGGAGTGGACTGGTTGATCATCTCAAGGTGCATTCTCCAAATGATGTCCGATTCATCTTCCGCGATGGGTCTGAAATCAAGGTGGACTTATCCGAAGAGGAAAAGAAACGCCCTCCTCTCACAGAGAAACAGATGACTGAGATCAGCGGTCTTCGGCGAGATGGAATGTCTTATGCAAAGATCGGAGAAAAGCTGAACCTTCCCCGTGGACAGGTTCGCAGCTTCTGCCTTTCCAGAACTTCGAAAAATGAGGCAGCTGTTCAAGAAGATGGAGAACATGTGCTCTGCAAGACTTGCGGGAAAGAACTTGAACATACCCCCGGTTTTAGGAAAAAGATTTTTTGCTCGGACGGATGCAGGCAGGATTGGTGGAATCGGTATGCAAAATTCAAAGCAGGCGAAGGACGGGCTACAAACAAAGTTACTTGTCAAAACTGTGGCGAGACGTTTGTGACCTACGGCACCAACCGAAAATATTGCAGCCGAAAGTGCTATTCCGAGCACAGGGGGCAAGAAGGAGATTCAAGGGACTGACCTCTGCTTTTTAGAAAAATCATGAAAGGCAGGTTTTGCATCAGCATTGCCTGCCTTCAGTTATCTGATTGCTTGCTATCGTGCATCTGAAGGCTCGTCTCTCAGTTGAATGATCAGACAGCCCTTCTGGCATTGGACATTGATTTCCTGACCAACAGAAAACCCAAGCTGTTCTAGCCATTTTCCCTGCAATCTTATTGCTGGAACAGCCTGATATTTATAGCCGCTTTGGGCACAGATCTTCAGCTTGCGGTGTGTTTTAGTCTCCAAACGATATCGTTTGATGGGGTCAAAACATTGCTCAGGATAGGAGACGATCCGCTCTCGAGTGAAGATCCAACATTGAAAAGAATTGCATCAATTCATCATCTTGATAATTCATGGCGACCTCCCCTACTTAAGCCATAGCAATACACAGTTAACTCGTTACAATATATAGAGTTAAAAATACAAACGTCGATCAAGATCGAATTCAAATTATTCATGTGTACTCCTTTACCGGCTTTTCATCCGCCGGTATGGAAAATACCCCGCACAATCTGTTTTTGCTTCAATAATCAGGAAATCTTTAAATTACTTTTTGCCACTGCACGGAATCTGAATACGAGGGGTTGACAAAATATATATTTGACTATTAATGTGTATTTAGTCATAATGAACACAGAGGAACTATGCCGAAACCATTTTCCAAAAAAGAACGTGCCATTATAAAAACCAGACTTCAGGAGGAAGCCTCGACCTGTCTAAAACTCTACGGAATGAGAAAAATGACAGTGGACGAACTGGTGAAACGGGTGAATATCCCCAAAGGAACCTTCTATCTCTTCTACCCATCAAAAGAGCTCCTGGTGTATGATGTCCTCAACAAATTTCACGATGAAATCCATGCCGAACTACAACGGCAGGTGGAAAATATCCAGGAACCGGTGTCCGCTGGAATGCTTTCCGAATTGGTTTTCAATCTGTATCGGAAGGTAGAGACATCGAATCTGTTCTCGTTCGTTACAAGTGGAGATTGGGAACTGTTGATGCGCAAACTCCCCCAGGAAACTACCGGGAACCAGAATCTCCAAGATGACATCAGCATCGAACGGCTCTTGCTCCTTGTTCCGGGCATCGACACCAAGCACACCAAAGTATATGGAGCAGCCCTTCGGGCAATATTCTTGTCCATGATACACAAGCATGAAATCGGAGAGGATATGTTCGAATCCTCATTGAAACTATTGCTTGACGGCATCTTCATACAGATATTCAAGGAAGCGACACCATGATACACGTCCAAGACCTGCAATTCAGCTATACCTCCCATCCGTTTATTGCAGATATCAACTTTACGGTACCTGCTGGGGAAATATTCGGATTCCTCGGCCCTTCCGGAGCCGGAAAGACAACCATCCAAAAGATTCTCACCGGATTACTGACCGGTTTCAAGGGAAACGTCGAGGTAGGTGGGATCGATCTGAGAAAAAGTAATCGGGACCTGTACGAACGTATAGGTGTCGATTTCGAGTTCCCCAGCCTCTATGAAAAGTTGACCGGAAAGGAAAATTTGAAGTTCTTCGCATCCCTGTATAAGCATCATGTGGCAATTGACCCGTTGTTGGAATCTGTCGGCCTGATCAACGATGCCGACAAGAAGGTTTCGGCTTATTCGAAAGGGATGAAATCCCGATTGGATTTCATAAAAGCTTTGGTCCATGATCCCGACATTCTTTTCTTGGACGAACCGACTTCCGGACTTGACCCTTCCAATGCACGGGTCATGAAAAATATCATCCTGCAATTGAAGGCAAATGGAAAAACCATTTTGCTGACCACACACAATATGTACGATGCGACGGAACTTTGCGACCGGGTGGCTTTCATTGTGGATGGAAAATTGGTTGCGTTGGACACCCCGCACAACCTGATCATCTCCCATGGCGCCTCGACCGTTCGATACTCCTATATCTCCGAGGGCGAGGAGAAGACCATTACCACCGCATTGGACAAGACCGGAACAGATGCCCTATTGCTCCAACTGGTCAAGGAAAACAGGTTGTCCACCATCCACAGCAGCGAGCCTACGCTGAATGACATCTTTTCCTTCCTCACAGGGAGAGAGTTGCAATGAGAACCGCAAAGCTCTTCCTAGGTGACCTGCACCTCCAATTTGCCTATGGCCTGCATCTGCTCTATGTGGTATTCACGATTCTTTTTATCAGCCTGATCCATGTGCTCCCCCCTTCGTGGCGAGAACAAGCCACCCTGCTTATCATATTCACCGATCCGGCGGCAATCGGCTGCTACTTCATGGGGGCCATAGTACTTTTCGAGAGAAATGAACAAGTATTGGGCAGTCTGGCGGTCTCACCGGTCAGTGCCTTCGAGTACATGGTTTCAAAGATCTGTTCCATCGGGGTGCTATCGACAACAGTCGGTTGCATCATCCAACTAGCATCCGGCGGAAATCCCGTCTCCTTGCCATTTGTCACAGCCCTGTTCCTGAGTTCCTGCATCTATTCGTCCGCAGGATTGGTCATTGCGGCAAGAAGCGGGTCGCTGAACGGATTCATCCTTTCCACGGTTCCATTTGAAATAGTCTTCACCGTTCCCGCAATCTTCTTTCTTTTCGGCTGGCACAAATCCTGGTTGTCGGTTCATCCGGGCGTCGCTTTCATGCAAGTGGGGTTGCGGGGAAACCATGTCCTCGCGTCCATACTGGTCTTGCTCTGTTGGACAGCGGTTTTCCTGTTTGCAACCCACAAAGTCGTCAAGACCTTGTTCAGATCACGAGGCGGGGTAACCTTATGAAACCGATTGTCAGATCCTTCGGCATGTTTGTCCGACAGATTGCCAACGATGGCATGCTATGGGGAGTCGGTCTTGCCCCCTTATTATTGGGAGTGATGATTCGTTTCGGTGTTCCCTATGTGGAAACGGTCTTGAGCGGATATCTCCCTGGGAATATACTTGTCCCGTATTACCAACTTTTCGATCTGGTATTGTTCCTCATGACACCCTATATGTTCTGTTTCGCATCTGCGATGGTAATGCTTGCCGAGCGGGATGAGAATATCGCACAGTATCTGGCGATTACTCCATTGGGAAAAAAGGGATATGTCTTTTCACGCTTGTACGTTCCAGTCCTCCTGTCAGTTCCCGCCTCCATTATGGTGATGCTCTACTTCTCATTGACTGTCTGGCCGACAAGACACTTGCTTGAGGGGGCGATACTCATGGGTCTGCTCAGCACAGTAGTCGCTCTATTGGTCGTATCGATTTCCCGCAACAGGGTGGAAGGCGTGGCCGTCGGCAAATTATCAGGGTTGCTCATACTGGGACTGGTGGTCCCCTACTTCATCGAATCGGGATTCCAATATCTAGTGTGCTTCATGCCTTCATTTTGGATTGCACGGTATTTCTTGGATGGAAACATCTTGTTCCTCCTGTCGGCACTGGTCACTTCCCTCGTATGGATAGCATTGCTTTTCCGCAAATTCTCAACCAAACTCTTCTGATACATCACATACGGAAAACACTCTGCACACATTGTTTTTATTTCAATTAGCAGGTGGCCTTTTTTAGAATTTCTGCTAATCTGGAGACGGAGGCCCGTACATGCAGCACATCACCGTCTTATCCCTTGGAGGCTCGATCATCGCGCCCGAGAAAGTCGACCATGAATTCTTAAAACGATTCAAATCTGCCATGGAGACCCATCTTGCCGACCATCCGACAGACAAGATCATCATAGTCACCGGTGGAGGTGCCCCAGCGCGCATATACCAACAGGCCTACAAGAGTGTCTGCGCACGACCTGAAGAACAATTGCTCGATTGGATCGGTATTGCGGCGACGCATCTCAACGGGACTTTGGTCAAAGCACTGTTTGCAGACCATTGCTCCGACCCTCTGGTCACCGACCCCACCGCACCGATTGCATTTAAAGGGCGCATCCTGGTCGCCGCAGGATGGAAACCGGGCTTCTCCTCCGATACCGACGCGGTGTTCCTGGCGAAACGCTTCGGAGCCAAGACAGTAATCAACCTCTCCAATATCGCGAAAGTCTATACGGCCGATCCAAAGCAGGACCCCGACGCGAAGCCCATCGACACCATCGGCTGGGCCGATTTCAGGAAAATGGTGGGAGACACCTGGATTCCCGGCAAGAACGTTCCTTTCGACCCCATAGCCTCAAGGGAAGCCCAACAGGGGGGATTGCAGGTCATTTGTGCAGACGGGCGCAACATCGACAACACCTTCGCGATCCTGCGCAACGAACAGTTCGAGGGAACCGTTATCGGTTGAAACGTTCCAGTTGTGCACGTTTCAGGTCCAGGAACTGATTCAACGGGTCGGCAAAACCCTCTGGAAACGGATTGTCCCGGGTGAAATCGGGAATCCAGGGGATATTGTCCGCAAGTTCCTGGACAAACCCATCCTCTATGCCCAGTTCATCCAAAAGTCCGATCAAGCTGTCATATTCGCCTTCGGTGATAGCGGGCAACCCGACGTTTCCCTCGGGTGGGACAAACTGGACCATAAGGGAAAGCCATGCACGATCCTTTGCGTGGGATGCGAACCAGCGGAGCACCGCCTCGGTCGCCGCAAGGGTTCCCGGAAACACCAGGTGTCGGACCAGCAGGCCGTGTAGGACGCCTTCCCCGTCGACCATTGTCACCGGATGCTTATCCAACAGGTATCGCATGACCGGTCCGATGGCTTCGGCATACGATGCACTTCCACAGAACGTTGCCGCCACAGTCTTGTCGAAAGTCTTCACATCGATCAGATACGTATCGACATGGGGATCGATGAGTTGCAGCGCCCCTACCGATTCGAAGCCGGAGGAGTTCCAAACCACCGGTAGCGTGAAACCCATTTTGCGGGCCAGTACCAAGGAATCGACAATCGAAGGTATGAAATGGGTTCCGGTGACCAGATTCGCATTCGCCGCCCCCATGTCCTGCAGACCAAGCAACAGGTCGGCGAACTCGTCGATTCCGACAACCACGCCGCCATCGGCATGCCGTTTGCTGATCTGGCAATTCTGACAGAATGCACAATGCAGGGGACAACCGGTGAAGAATACCGTTCCCGAACCATTTGTTCCAGTCAAAGGCGGCTCCTCTCCACGATGCAGACCCATCCAGGCGATTCGCATTTCGGAAGTTTCCCCGCATATCCCACGCTGCCCCCGAATCCTATCGACAGCACACGCCTGGGGACATAATGTACATGGGGCATACCCTATCTCTTCTCTCTTCATACGTACTCCGGGGTAGGCATCTGCTTGACCACCGCGGCCAAATATACCATGTTTATGTATATGGGACTATGGGACTACCTCAAGAATCGGGAACTCAAGCGTCTTGGTGAAGACCGTTACATCCTCTGCCTCGATGGTGGGGGGATGCGTGGAGTCATACCCGCGACCATACTCAGCCGTATCGAGGAACTCCTGCGCTCTCTTGGAGACGACCGTCCCCTCTATTCGCATTTCGACTTGATCAGCGGCACCTCCACCGGAGGGTTGATCGCTTTGGCACTCACCGCGCCCAATCGCGAAGGCTCCCTACTCTCAATCGCGCAGAAGCCATTGCCGTCGCAACAAGAGGTTCCCAAGAGCCGAACGAAAACCCGCCTGGGGCTACCGCTCGATCCAGGACCGAATATCAAGCGGATCGTCGATATCTACCTGAAATACGGACGCATCATATTTCCGCGTAGCCAGTCGTTGTTCCAGTTGAACATGATCAACCAACTCTTCACCCAAAAGTACGACGACCTCTCGTTCAACCAATTGCTGTACGATATCTTCAACGATATCAAGATCGGAGAATCCCTGACACCTACCATGGTCGTCACCTACGACTATGGGAACGACCGCCCGTATATCGTCTCGAGTTACGGAACCGGCCATATTCCCGTACGTGTCGCCGCTCGGGCGACTGCCGCAGCCCCTACCTATTTCTCCCCGACCTCGATCCTGGACCAGGAGAGCGGCAAGTCCATCTCGCTGATCGATGGTGGTGTCGTTGCAAACAATCCTGTCCTCTACGCCTACAAGGAGGCCAAACGGCTCTACCCCGATGCGAAACGATACCATGTCCTCTCCATCAGTACGGGCAGCGCCCCCTACAAGCTTGAACCCGAGCGGACAAGCAGTGGCATGATCGGCTGGCTCGACCCTGCCAAAGGTGCCCCCATCTACCGTCTCTACGCATCGTCCCAAATGCGGACATCCAACGAAATCGCCTCGGTGATCGGGGACATGGAGTATGTACGCATCCATGGAGACCTGGAGAGGAAAGTCAAGTTGGACGAAACCGATCCCGTGGTCCTGTCCCATATGATCAACGCCGCCAATCGCATCTACAAAGCCAACGAACAACAGCTCACCGGATTTTGCCAAGCATTCACGCAACGGCCGGTCCACCCGGCACGACCCATGGTACAAACCACCACCGCCTTGGAGACAGCTCCATGAGCTTCATGAGCCCACAGCAAGCCGAGCTGGAACGACACATGCGCACCCTTTGCGACGAGCTGGACCATTTCCTCGAGAACACCTATGGAGACCGGTATCCGCTGCACCCGAACCGTCCCGCGCGGGGCAAGGCGGCACGGGTTTCATACGACGGGTTGTTCAGCACCGGCACGAAGTTCACGTTGGGGTACGGCAGCGAATATGGAAGGGGCTATCTGGTCGATGTGGAATTGTCCACACTCGAACGTGTCCGGCCCGAGGACCGTCGGGAAATCGAATCGGCCGCGGTGGCATTCCTGACGGCCCACCTGCCGATACACTTTCCCAATCGAAAGCTCGATATCGTAAAAGATGGCAATGTCTATAAGATTGTTGGCGATTTCTCGCTTGGCTCGGCATATTGAGCTATCAACGCACACATGTCCTGTGAAGCGGATGCAAGAAACTTCCCATACGACTTTGGCCGGGAGCCACGCCAGGTATCGCTGACTGTCCGGACAATGGAAACCGGAACACCGGAAAGCGAAGCGGCGGCCACGATCGCATAACTCTCCATATCCACGGCATCGACATGCAGGTCCCCGGCTATCCAGGGTTTGTCCTTCCGCTCCGAAGCCACCAGGAAGGTGTCTGCGGTCCCCAACACTCCCCGTTCCCAGATTTTCCGGCCACGGTATTCATCCAGCTCGCCCAACATGCGCAGGCAAGGCGATTCCAACACGAGCACCCCCGCTTCCCTGCTTTCGCTATCAAACGTCGAGCCCCGCGGCAATCCGAACCGCCGCAAATCGATATCATACTGCACCACCCGCCCTGCACAGACGATATCGCCCACTTCCATATCCTGTCGTATCGCTCCGCACGTCCCGATCCCAATCAAGTGGGAAGGTTTCCAGGTCTCAAGGGCTTTGGCGGTTCCCAAGGCCGCCTGCACTTTGCCCACACCTATGGAGACTGCGACAAGCACATCGCCGTTTGGCAATCTTCGTCTCTGTGCATCGATGGAAGGGAATTGTTCCACACCGACGAGCTCGGACCAGGAGGAAGCCACTACGAGTATCATCCGATCGCCTGTACCAGGTCCGGCACGATCAATTCCACGGCAACACCGCGCCGGGTCTCCACATGCGCATTCCAGGATGCATATACAGCCAGGCTCACCAATCGTGCTGCACTTTCCACCGCTTGGGAAAATCCGATATCCCTGACCATCATGGCACAGAGGATGCTGGCAAACAGGTCGCCGCACCCGGGATATGAAATGGGGGCATAGGTTTGCCGACTACAGGTGACGTTCCGATTCTTGCCATCGTACGCGACAACCACTCCCTCCGTCCCTTCCATGACACTGGTGATCGCCACAAAGGCAGGACCCGATACACTGAGTTCCTTTGCCCATTCGATAGCCTCATCCACCGACAGGTTCGCATCGAACGGTTTGCCGAGCAGCAGGGCCGCTTCGGTTACATTCGGTGTTATCACGTCGGCCTTCGATACGAGATGGGCCATGCGTTCGATTAACTTGAAAGAAACCGGCCCATAAGGTTCACCTTGGTCCCCCAATACGGGATCCACCAATACCAGTGGGTGCAAACCTGCTTCCTGTTGCCAGGTGATCAGTTCCGATACGGTATCGATCTGACGTTCCGAACCGAGGAAACCCGAGTATATGCTGTCGAACTTGAGACCCAATGTTCTCCAATGTCGCAGTACCGCCTCCATGGTGTCGGTCAAATCGACAAATGCGTAATTGTCGAACCCGTCGGTCTGGGTCGATAGCAGCGCGGTGGGAAGGATAGAAGCTTCCACACCCAAAGCCGATAAGGCTGGAATGACAACCGTCAGCGAAGACTTGGCATAACAGGAAAGGTCGTGGACCGCTACAACTGTTTTCATCGTGGTTCTACAGTACCAGTCTTGTCGTCACGACACAAGGGGGCTATACTCCTCGAAAGGAGGCATATCATGCTCTACATGCACAATCAGACCGGTTTTCCGATCGCCGACCCCGACAAGGATCCACTCGCCGGGGCGCTGCCTACACACCTTGAAATCGAAAACGCCTATCGCAGCATGATCATCAGTGCCTCGGGTTGGCGCAAAGTGTTCGCTCCCAGCGGAAACGAGGAGGATGCCTCGGAGCAGCTCACCCGACCCGACGCCTTCCTCATAGCCATTGCCACAGAAGCTTTCTGGCGCGAACGGCAACCCAAGGCGGTCATAGTCGGCATGGATACCCGTCCGACCGGACCTGCGATCGCCGACATCGTGTGCCGTATCCTTCTTGCCCATCAGGTCGAGGTTAAGCATCTCTTCATCGCTGCGGCTCCCGAGATCATGGCGTACAGCGCATACCACCAGGAGGACCACTTCTTCTATATATCGGCAAGCCACAACCCGATCGGTCACAACGGTTTCAAGTTCGGCTGCCAAGGTGGGGTCGCCGATTCCATCGAGGCGACAAAAGTCATAGCCACCTTCAGGACCCTGCTTACCGACGGGGATTCGGCACAACTGGTCAAGAGACTCAGCGCTTCGGTGAAGAGCGGAACCTACCTGAATATGCTTCGGCAGTGTGACAAGTTCAAGGCCGATGCCCTGGTGGCCTATGAGCGGCTGGTATTGGATACGGCCACCGGTTCCGAGGATGAAATGGTCTTCGGAGACCTGGTCGCTTCGCTGAGGCACGATATCGAAAAACATCCGATCGGTATCGTGGCGGAGCTCAACGGCAGTGCGCGCAGCCTCTCCATCGATCGGCCGTTCCTAGAAGGTCTCGAGGTCAAGACACGGTTTGTGAATGCCGAACCGCGACAGATTGTCCATGCGATTGTGCCGGAGGGTGCGAACCTCGAAATGTGCAGGAAGGAATTGGAAATGGCACATACCGAGGACCCCGCGTTCGTTCTCGGTTACGTTCCGGACAACGATGGGGATCGGGGCAATATCGTCTATTACGACGAACGTACGAAATCCACCCGGATCCTTGGTGCCCAGGAGCTGTTCGCCCTGGTGGCCCAGATCGAATTGTCACTCTCGCGGAAGGAAGGAACAACCCAAGCCATTGTGATCAACGGACCGACATCGTTGATGATCGACCAAATTGCGGCAAAGTTGCAGGTCAAGGTATTCAGGGCGGAAGTCGGAGAAGCGAATGTGGTGAAACTTGCCCAACAGATACGGAGCCAAGGATTCATGGTGCGTTTGCTCGGTGAAGGATCCAATGGTGGAAACATCACCCATCCGAGCAAGGTCCGCGACCCGCTGAACACCTTGGTCTCGTTGGTCAAACTGCTCAGTTCACCGACACGGTTTTCGGTGATCACTGGAGCCGATGTGGCCCGGTCGGCCGTGCCCACTATCGCAAAGGCACTCGAGTCCCTTCCCAAGCGGACCATCACCGGAGGATTCTCGACGGAAGCGACCATGCGGATAACGAGTGCCGACCATGGCTTGCTGAAAGCCGCCTACGAACGCCATTTCGTACAGGACTATGCCAAACGCAGCGACGAGTTGGCCGAGAAGTTCGGTATTTTCGGTTGGCGGGAAGAACAGACGGAAGGGACCACCATGCTTGTGGGACTCGGACCGGCCTACCGGACTGCTCCCATGCGGGGAGGTCTGAAGATTGTCTTCAGCAACCAGAAGGGAACCGATACCGATTTTATCTGGATGCGGGGAAGTGGAACCGAACCGGTCTTCCGGATCATGGCCGATGCCTTGGGAGAAAACCAGGGGCGACACGACTATCTGTTGGCGTGGCAACGGTCCCTGGTGGAACGCTCCGATGCCGAAATCGCCTCAAAAAAGTGACAAACCAGCCACAGCGGCCCCGATTGTGGGAGAATCCTCGATCTTGACGAAGTGGACATACCTGTGGTGCTTGCGTTGCAGGAATTCGGTCACATACTGTTGCGTGTAGCGGGGAAGATTTTCTGTCTTGTAGAAAGTCGTACCATCTGCGTTGATGCAAACCGGATACCTGGGATTGGCCCCAAGTCCCGACTTCAACACCGCGGCGCTCAAATTGACCGCAGTCAGTTTCGCCGCACGTGCAATGATAGCGTCCAGGATCAGATACAGCGCGGTCGCATCGGCCTCGTTGTTGATACAAGACACCAGGTCATACGATCCGTTGTGGGGCATTTCCAGGTAATGGCTCATACGGGTGGTGTTCAACGGCTCGATGGTGGCAAACCGTTCGGCTATGCACCGCTGATCATTTTCTCGAAGTGGTAGTTTCCCGGTTGTTTGGTCGATTCGATGAACCTGCGGTCGAGTTCTCCCGGTACCAGATCGTAATTGCCCGACTCCACATTGATTATCTGCGACCCGCTCCGACGCGAAGCCAGTTTTCCGATCCGGTCGTTATGCTCGACATACGCGGTATTCGTGCCGGTTCCCAAAATGAAACCGATGTATCCATCGTACGGGGAGACGCCAGTCGCTGCTTTGCCGGCCAACAGGGTTGCCACGGTATCGTTGACCACCGACACCCGCTTCTTCGATACGTCGTGGCCTCTCCGGGCCAGCTCCTCCAACAACGTTTTACCTACGGGCATACCGATCACTTCGGGAGCCTTGATCTCCTTGGAGAATACGATGGGGATACCGTCATGGTCGGCTGTGATATCCGCGGCATACGAGAAGCAGAAACCGATCCGGTCGCTTTGCCCGATCAATGGTTCGACCTGGTCTGCCAGTGTGGAAAAGAATTCCTTGGCCGTCACCTCGGTCTTCACCCCGGGCATGCCACTTTTATGGAACGAGTCGATGGTGGGTTTCAGATGGTCGTCGAACGACACGACACAGGTTCGGAAATTCGTTCCACCCGCATCGAGCACGATGACCTTTTCACCTCGGGGAATCGTATTGTCAGCCTCGATGTAGGTGGGGATCATTGCCAACGTTCCCTGTCCCTTCACCTGCAGCCCCCGCTCCATCTCCAAAAGGAAATCGTCGCAACACTTCTGCATGTCGATCGAATCGGGTGATACACCCCATTCGTGTAAGAAATCTTCTGTACGCGCGACAATATCCTGCATGACGTCCTCCGAAGCTGGTAAATTGTCCCCTATTTTATGGCATGAGGTCACATCTGTCCAGTTGGAAGCTGGGGTGGCGGCGGAAACAAGGCCTGTGCCACATGGAGGAAATCCTGACCGCCCGCTTGGACTATGAGAGGGACAAGTGACGGACTCGACGGCCCTTCCAGGGGAATCATGAATTCGAGTTCCATATGGAATGGTTCGGCGAACCTGCTGCCCTCGACATCGAGCGAGCCGTTGCCTTCGTACCGGAAAGGATAGGGTGTGGACAATCTAATCGCCTCCACATGACCCGAGAGTAGGATTTCCTGTTCCATGAGAGCTTGAGGCTGCAGATAGGCGATCAAACGGGCGTGGTCGGGGATTATGCGGACCACCGAGGTCAACAGGGCCTCTAGAAATCCCATTTGCCGGGCTACCGGTGCGGGGCTTTCCAGCACGATCTTGCGCAGGTACCCGACATCCGCACGGTCCATATCGAGGCTGAACCGAGAATATGTACCATCGGCGAGAAAGGTCGATTCGGCGAATTGGACCGGAGGGGTGAGGTTCTGTGCCGCAAGGGAGGCCGCGGCGGCCACCAGGACGGACTGCAAGGCAACCTTCACTTGGGCGTCTGTCGGGACGCCCCCGACAGAAGTCTCGGAGGCGAAGGCCATGGAGACGCAAAAAACAAGTATCAGAATCATGGAAAGAAATCGTCCCATCGGCTACCCCTTGGAAATATTGGTACAAAATACACCGTACCTGTCCAAGTAAACAAGACTATGGTACATTGGTAACATGAAACGCAACGATACATTCTTCTGGTACGACCTGGAGACCTTCGGCCTGAATCCGCGGCACGACCGCATCGCCCAGTTTGCCGGAGTACGTACAGACGAGAATCTCTCGGTCATTGAGGATCCGGTGATCCTGTACTGCCGACTCAGCGACGACTACCTGCCCGATCCACTTGCATGCATGGTCACAGGCATCACACCTCAGGAAGTTGCCGAGAAGGGACTGGTTGAAAGCGAATTCATAGCCAAGATCAATGCAATCTTCAGCGAACCGGGAACATGCGCGGTTGGGTACAATACGATCCGTTTCGATGATGAATTCATCCGCAATGCCCTGTTCAGGAACTTCTTGGACCCATACAAACGGGAGTACGACAAGGGGAACAGTCGCTGGGACATCATGGATCTCGTCCGGGCAGCCCACGACCTGCGCCCCAAGGGCATCGAATGGCCCAAGAAGGCTGATAGCGGAAGGCCTTCGTTCAAGCTCACCGACCTCACCGAGGCAAACGGTATTTCACACGAGAACGCCCACGACGCCATGAGCGACGTGTGGGCCACGCTGGAATTGGCCCGGCTGATCAAGTGGCGCCAACCCAAACTCTTCTCCTATTACCTGACATTGCGCAAGAAACAGACCGTAAAATCGCTCCTTTCCGTACCGATGGGTGAGCCGGTGGTACTCACCGCTGCGCCATTCACCCGCGCCGAAGGCTGTACGACTGTCGTCATGCCGATCACAGCCAGTGCCAAAAACAGCAACAGCATCGTGGTATTCGATCTCATGCAGGATCCGTCCGCCCTCATTTCGGCATCGCATGCCTATGGCGAACTGGAAGCGGTGAAACAGAGTGAGGATGCCTTCAGGGTCTCAGCCCAGCAGGTGCGACGGGCGATCCATTCGGGAGAAGGTATAGACCAGGCGATGCAACAAGCCGCAGAGCATTTGACCGAGGCGGCCGACATGCTGGCGAATATTCCCCGGCTTGTAAGTGCCAGCGACCAATTGCTTCGCGTGAAAGGCATCAACCGGATAGCGCTCAACCGGGTCCCGTTCATCTCGCCCATGTCGGTATTGTCCGACGAAGTGGCCGTGCGACTCGGAATCGACCGGAATCTTTGTGAGGAGAATCGCAAGAAGCTGCTGAACCAGCCCCTGTTGGCGGTGAATGTACGCAAGGCCGCCGACGCCGACGAATACACGTCGGTGGACGATGTCGACTTCTCCTTGTATTCGGGCGACTTCTTCGGCGAGGCCGATGCCAAGCGGTTTGCGGAGATCCGATCCACCGAGGGCGCGCAATTGTGGAACAAACGGTTCACATTCGACGACTCGCGCTGCCATGAGATGCTTTGGCGATACATATGCCGGAACTGGCCGGAGACCCTCGACCCGGAACAACAGGGCCGGTGGAAGAGTTTCTGCGCACAACGGCTCATTCAGCCACCCGGAGATACTCCGGTGACATTGGAGTTCTATGCCAGAAAGATTGCCGAGCGGATGGCCTCCAAGGAAACCGAACCGAAGGACAAGGAGATCTTGGGAAAACTGGCCGAGTATGGCAAACAGGTCTGCGAACGGGTCGGACTTTCCTACCCGCGCTAGTGATCTGTAACATCCTAATCTTTACTTATCTTGGGCCTATCGAACAGAGGGCTTCGTTCGTGTCAGCTCAGATATCTCGATATCTTCGCTTCCTTGTCCTTGCCTTCTGTCCGATCCGCTCCAAGCTCAGTCACAAGTTTATGCTGTTACAGATCACTATGAAACCACCCGATTTCCAGCTATAGGTTCAGCTTTCGGCGGACCTTGACGAATGCCTCTATGGCGGCATCGACATCCTCGGGTCTATGGGCTGCAGAGAGCTGGACCCGGATACGTGCTTTTCCCTTCGGTACCACAGGGAACGAGAACCCTATCACATAGATGCCCTCATCCAGCAATGCATCGGCCATGGCGACGGCCTTGTGCTCATCGTAGAGCATCACCGGGACAATCGCAGTATCTCCCGGAACCAAATCGAATCCCGCTTGGGACATGCCTGTGCGGAACCGCTTTGCATTCTCCATGGTCTTTTCCCGGTAGGGATTTCCCGCCGACAAGAGCTCCAGCACCTTCAAGGTCCCTCCGGCAATCGCCGGGGCGAGGGTATTGCTGAACAGGTACGGACGTGCACGTTGGCGCAGGATATCCACAATCTCGGAGCGGGCACAGATGCATCCGCCACTGGCTCCACCCAAGGCCTTGCCGAAGGTGGTGGAAATGATATCCACCCGACCTTCGACACCACACAGCTGTGCAGTTCCCCGTCCGGTATTCCCGATATAGCCGGTGGCATGGGAATCGTCGACCATGACCAAGGCGTTGTAGCGTTCGGCCAGATCGCAGATTTGCCGCAGTTTGGCTATGTCGCCGTCCATGGAGAACACTCCATCCGTACAGACCAACCGACGTCGGCAACTCTGGGCATCCGCCAATTGCTCTTCCAACTCTTGCATGTCGCTATGGGTATAGCGGTACCGCTTGGCCTTGCACAGGCGTACACCGTCGATAATGGAGGCATGGTTGAGCGCATCGCTGAGAATCGCATCCTGCTCGTCCAACAACGGTTCGAACACCGCGCCGTTCGCATCGAAGCAACTGGAGAAGAGGATGGTGTCGTCCATGTGGAGAAATTCGGCCAATCGCTTTTCCAACCGCTTGTGCAACTCTTGGGTTCCACAGATGAAGCGGACGGAAGAGAGCCCGTACCCCCACATCTGCATCGCCTCGGTCGCCGCACGCATGATCTCGCTATTGTCGGACAATCCCAGGTAGTTGTTCGCACAGAAGTTGCGTACTTCCTTACCTGCAACCTTTATGACAGCATCCTGTGGGCTCTCGAGAATCCGTTCATGCTTGTACAATCCGTCGTCACGCAGGGCCTGCAAGAAGCCCTTGAATTCCTCACGCATCGATTCGTGCATCATCGAGTGGAACCTCCCTGCTTTTGCATCCGTTTTCCGATGGTCTCGAGCATATCGGCAGTCATGCTTGCCAAATCATACGATGGTTTCCAGCCCCATTCCACCCGCGCGGCATAATCTTCGAGCGAATCGGGCCAGGAATCGGCGATTGCCTGTTTGACGGGATCGATCCTATAGCTGATGGTGAAATCGGGAATATGGGTCCTGATATAGGCAGCCTGTTCCTCGGGTGAGAAACTCATGGCGGCGACATTGAATGCATTGCGATGGCGAAGCATCCGAGGGTCGGCTTCCATGATCTGGATGGCAGCATTGACGGCATCGGGCATATACATCATGTCGAGATACGTGTCGCCCTGGAGAAAACATTCGTAATGGTGCGATTCGAGTGCCGCATAATAGATCTCGACCGCATAGTCGGTCGTGCCTCCCCCCGGAGGGGTCATGTTGCTGATGATACCAGGGTACCGCACTCCCCTGGTATCGACATCGTACTTGTGGTGGTAATAGTCGCACAACAGTTCCCCTGCGACCTTGGTGACACCGTATATGGACGTCGGCCGTTGCACGGTATCCTGCGGGGTGAATTTCTTCGGGGTGGTAGGACCGAAGGCCCCGATCGACGAGGGGGTGAACAAGGCGCAATGGTGTTCCCTGGCGATTTCGAGGGCTGTCATGAGACCGTTCATGTTCACATCCCACGCCTTCAACGGATTCTTCTCGGCCGTGGCCGACAGTATTGCCGCCAAATGGTAGATCGTATCTGTCTTGTATCTGGATACCAGTTCAGAAAGCCTCACTCCATCTCGGCAATCGACGACATGGAACGGACCACCTTGAATCAAATCGGTATTCACATCGTTGCGGATATCGGTGAGTACCACATGGGAATCCCCGTACAGTTGGCGCAATCGGGTGGCTATCTCGGAACCCAGCTGTCCAAGGGACCCTATGATCAGGATATTCTTCATGGCACCGTTCCTCCTTGGGGCATTCCTTGACAACCGGATTGGGACATCCTACAATGGGCTTGTTCAGTATAATAAACAGGTTTTGAGATGTCAAACCAAATGGAGCGCGCCATGGAGAAACCTCCCATGATCGGAAAGAATATCCAAAAGCTGAGAACTGCAAGGAACCTGACGTTGAATGTGCTGTCCGAGCGTTCGGGTGTCTCGAAGGCCATGCTCAGCCAGATCGAAACGGATAAGGTGAACCCCACCTTGGCCACGGTGTGGAAAATCGCCAGGGGACTGAGCGTCGATCTCCACGACCTGCTCGATTCGAATGCCATTCCCAAACGGAAGTTCGCGGTCAATCGCAACGAAGCCATCAAGATACTCGATACCGACGAACACGGGGTCACCATAAAGGTCTTCTCTCCATTGGAAATGGCCGGAGACCTCGAGATATACATGCTGACCTTCGATCCCAAGACGACATTGGAGAGCGAGCCGCATTTCCCGGGTACCGAAGAGTTCCTCACCGTGATCAAGGGCTCGGTGAGAGTGACCGCTGGAGAAAACGGCACCGAGTTGCACAAAGGCGATTTCCTGGCCTACCATGCCGACATTGCCCACACGATCGCCAACGAAGGTGCATCCCAGGCAGTGGTCTCCATGGTGGTCCGATACGCGCCGAACCAGGGGTGACTCGGCCGGATAGCAGATAATTTGATTCCCCTGTTCCCGTTTTGCTCTTGTCCCGCAGGCAATTCCATGGTTTCATAATTCATCAGGAGATTGCATATGGGAAACAAGGGGACAGCGGGTGTCGGTATCATGGCTTCATACGGCGTCGGAAAATTCCTGGCCGAGTTCCTCACCGGTGCATTCGGTGCGGTCGTCTTCAAGTTCTATGAGACGGAGATCGGCCTGTCCGCCGGTTTCGCAGCTTTGGCCACAATTCTCTATTCCCTCTGGAATGCCATCAACGATCCGGTGATCGGGTATGTGACGAACCGGAATGCACCATTTTCAAAGAAGCTTGGTCGCCGCTTCCCTTGGATAGTCATCGGCTTGTTCCTCAGCGCGTTCTTCTTCATCCTGATTTTTTCGGTTCCAGCCGCATGGCGGGAAACCGCCGCAAGCAGACCCCTTCCGGTCTTCCTGTGGATGGTGTTCACCATCTGCCTGTTCGACGGGTGCTACTCCCTCTGGGAGGTCAACTACCAGTCGGTATATCCGGACAAGTTCCGATCGCAGGAAATCAGGACGAAAGCCGCAGCGATCAGCACCGCCGTGGGAGTCCTTGGTGTGGCGGCCGGATTCGTCGTCCCTCCCATGTTCTTCGAATATGGCGATGTGGGCAGTTACCTGACCAGCGGATGGGCTGTCGCAGCATTCACCATCGCCGGGATACTCCTTATCATTCCCGGTATCCACGAAACACGGGAAATGATCGGTCGATTCTCCAAACATCAGGAGCAACTCCGCGTGGAACCGAAAACCGAACACAATTTCTTCCCCTCCATGAAGCGGGCATTGAAACATCGTGACCTGGTTGCCTTCATTTTGTTGCTGTTCCTCTACCAATCGGGGGCGATGTGCATGACCAGTTCGGTCCACTATGTGGGCGACTATATCCTCAATGTATCGAGTAGCGGGACCACGACCATCTTCGCGGGCATGCTCGTGGGAACATTGCTGTCGATTCCTGGTTGGACGTTCGTATCCAAGCGACTGATGAACAACCAGCGGATGTTGCTGATCACCTCGGTAGTCATGGCGGCATTCTCCTTTCCCATGACATTCATACAGACAAAAACCGGATTCACCATCTTCATGGCCCTTTGGGGACTCGGATTCGGTGGTTTCTGGACCTTCATGGGACCAGCTATGGCCGATATCGTCGATTCCATCGTGGTGACCGACAAACGGCGTGACGACGGCGTGCTCATGGGAATACGTGCTTTCTTCATGCGCTTCTCGTATGCCAGCCAAGCCATAGTGTTCTGGCTGATACACCGGTTGACCAACTTCAATGCCGATCCAACCTCGACGGCGGCGAAAATGGGAATAAGCCTGCATATGGCCGCGGTCCCCGCAGTATTCTTCCTAGCCGGTGCATTGGTCTTCTACAAGATGAATACCCTGGATCCGGAGAAAATCGCGCAAAACAAACGTAAATTGGCTACGCTGGACATCTGACACGGGAAATCGCTATACTTAGTGCCCACGGAACAGTTTCCTTTCCACGCATGTGGATTGGACGCAACCATATAGGAGCATAAGATGATAGAGATCCTGCAGAGGTTCGAGAAACAATACGCAGACTTGGAGAAGCGGCTGGCCGATCCCGACATCATGAAAGATATTTCGAATTACCGCACGCTCATGCAGGAACGTTCCCATATCGAGCCTATCATTGAAGCATTGCATGTGTTGCGCGAACTCGAGACCCAGATATCGGATGCTGAGGAGATGATTGCCGAAGAGGAAGACGAAGAGTTGATCTCCATGGCAAAAGAAGAAATCGATGCCCTCAAGGAGCAACGCGATACCATTGAACGACAGAGCAAGATGCTTTTGGTGCCACCGGATCCCATGGAAGGCAAGAACATCATCATGGAAATCCGTGCCGGCACCGGTGGCGAGGAAGCTGCGTTGTTTGCCGCCAACCTCTTCCGCATGTATTCCCATTTTGCTGAAAGCAAACGGTGGAAGATTGAAATCATGAGTATGAACGAAACTGGGATCGGTGGATTCAAGGAGATCGTATTCTCCATTTCAGGTAAAGACGTGTACGGCAACCTGCGGTGGGAAAGCGGGGTCCATAGGGTCCAACGAGTTCCCGAGACCGAGTCGGGTGGACGTATCCATACATCGGCGGTCACCGTTGCGGTGCTTCCGGAAGCCGAGGAAACCGATATCGAGATCAAGCAGGAAGACCTGAAGGTCGATGTCATGCGTTCCGGCGGTCCGGGAGGCCAGTCGGTCAATACCACCGATAGTGCTGTTCGTATGACGCACCTGCCCACCGGCCTGGTCGTTATCTGCCAGGACGAGAAGTCACAGATCAAGAACAAGGCGAAGGCCTTGCGTGTCCTCCGATCCCGCCTGTACGATCTGGAAGAGGAAAAGAAGGCTCGCGAACGGGCCGACAACCGCAAGAGCCAGGTCGGTTCCGGAGACCGTTCGGAACGGATCCGCACCTACAATTATCCACAGAACCGCTTGACCGACCACCGGATCAACCTCACCTTGTATAAACTGGAGCTGGTCATGGCAGGACAACTCGAAGAGGTTGTCGATGCCTTGAAGATGGCCGCGGGGGAAGAGGCTCTCAAGGAGCTGCAATGATAACGATCGGTGAAGCACTCGATAGCGGAACCAGGGCAATCCATGCACAGCGCGTTTCTCAGACTCCGTTGCTCGATGCCTCCCTGTTGTTGTGCTCATCGACCGGCTTCACCCGCGAGCAACTCTATGCGAAGTCCCACATCCCCTTGGACCAGCAGACTGTCGATACGTATACCTCGCTGGTGAAGCGCAGGTGTGCCGCCGAGCCCATCGCATATTTGACCGGCAGGCGCGATTTCTATGGTCGCACTTTCACCGTGAGTCCCGCCGTACTTGTTCCCAGGCCCGATACCGAGGTCATGGTGGAGCAATCGCTTGCCTTCCTCGATCGATACGAACATCCGAAGGTGCTCGATCTCTGCACAGGAAGCGGATGCATTGGAATTTCGATAGCCGCCGAATACCCTGGGGTCGAAGTCTGCCTGTCTGACATATCATTGGATGCCATCGAGATCGCAAGAACGAATAGCCGCACCTTGTTGGGCAGGGATGTGGAGATTGTCCACTCCGATGTGTTTTCCTCCTTGCAAGACCGGCGCTTCCATATGATAATGACCAATCCTCCCTACCTGACACAAGCATGGTACGAGGATACCGAGGCGCAGGTGAAGGCGGAACCGCCTCTCGCCTTGCTCGGGGGAGACGAAGACGGCCTGCACATTATCCGCAAGATTGTGCAGCAGGCTCCCGACCATTTGGAGGACCGGGGCATCCTGATCATCGAATGCGATTATCGGCAGAACGGCCAGGTGGCCCGACTGCTGGAGCAACGGGGTTTCGTGGATATCGAAAGTCGCAACGATCTTGCCCAGGTGCGGCGGATCGTCTGGGGGGCCTTCCATGTATGAGGAACTGACCAACAGGTTTGTGCAGAAAGCCTTCCGCTATACCAAGGCCGAACAGGAGCGCATCCGCGAAGCCGCCGAATTCGCGTGCGAGGCACACGGCAGCCAAAAGCGCCAGAGCGGTGAACCCTATATCATCCATCCGTATGCCGTGGCCGAGATATTGATCTCGATCCGCATGGATGTCGATACGGTGATCGCAGGAATCCTCCACGACACCTTGGAAGATACCTCGACGACCTACGAGACGTTGGTCGAGAAGTTCGGAAAGACAGTCGCCGATCTTGTCGAAGGTGAAACCAAGATCAGCGCACTGAAGGCCAAGAACAAGAGCCAACAGGAAGCGGAGACAATCCGCAAGATGTTCTTTGCCATGAGTGAGGATGTCCGTGTAATCATCATCAAACTTGCCGACAAGCTCCACAATATGCGTACGCTCAAACACCTGTCGCCCATGCGGGCCAGGGAAATCGCGAACGAGTGCCTCGATATCTTCGCTCCCCTCGCCGACCGTCTCGGCATGTCCTGGCTGAAGGGAGAACTCGAGGACCAGTCGTTGAAGATCCTCAAACCCGAGACGTTCCAATACATCGAAGAGTACCTGCTCTCCAAGAAAAGCGAACGGACCGCATATCTGGGAAGGATCGAAAAGATCCTCTACCGGGCATGTGGGGAGCAGGGAATGGCGAATGTCGAAGTCAACTCCCGAACCAAACATACCTACGGCGTCTACATGAAGATGAAGAAGCGCAAGAAGGAATTGGAGGAGATCGGGGATATCCTGGGTGTACGGATCATTTGCGACACGGTCAACGAGTGCTATACCCTCCTGGGACTCGTACACAAGTTGTGGCCACCGATCGAAGGTCGGTTCAAGGATTATATCGCCATGCCCAAGGCCAACAACTACCAGAGCCTGCACACCACTGTCATGGCACTGGACGGACGGTTGCTCGAAGTGCAGATCCGCACCAGGGAAATGCATGCGACCGCCGAATACGGTGTGGCAGCCCATTGGGTCTACAAGTCGGAAACCGGCATAGGCGAGGGTACGTGGATGCAGCAGGACAGCGCGCAGTTCACCCGTATCCTTCACAAGTTGAAAAGCTGGAGCAACGAGATAGAGCAATCGGAGAGCTTCCTCGAGGATATCAAGGGGGAGTTGTTGAAGGACACCATCTATGTGTTCACACCCCAAGGCCATATCGTCGAATTGCCGGCCAACGCCACCGCCCTCGATTTCGCCTACCATATCCATACCGAAGTGGGGAACCGGACAACCGGTGCGAAAGCGGACGGGTCGATTATTCCGTTGAGCCAACCGTTGAAGAACACCCAGGTAATCGAAATCCTCACCAGTCCGAATGCGCATCCGACCATCAACTGGCTCCGTCTGGCACAGACCACCAATGCCCGAAAGAAGATACGTTCCTGGCTCAACAAGAACGACGATAGCTTGATCATCGACAAGAACATCATCGCAAAGAAGAAGATGGAGCCGGCAAGTCAGGAGGCGGCGGAACCGGTTGTCCCGGTAGCCGAAGGTGAGATTGTCCGTTCGGTCCTCGACCAAAGCCGCTTGACATTCAGGGTCGGCGAAGAGAAGAACATGATGATCTCGCTCGCACAATGCTGCAATCCGCGTCGCGGCGACGATATCATCGGCTATGTCTCACGAGGACGGGGAATCATTGTACACCGCAAGAACTGCCACAACCTGAAAAATATGACCGAGATCGAGGAACGCAGTATCGAGGTCGAATGGGAGACGGCAACTCCCAGGCTCACCCGCCGCTTCCGTGTCGTAAGCAGGATCACGATGGACCTGTTCGCCGAAATCGAAGGGGCGATCAGGAAGTATCGGGGGCACCTGATCGAAGGCAGGTTGGACGATGGTGAGCAGGATCGTCTCATTGGCAGTTTCACCATGGAAGTCGCCAACGAGGAGGACTTCAAGAAGGTGGTCAAGAGCATCAAGGCCATCCCTTCCATCGTCTCCATCAGCTCACTGTAGAATCCCTTCCGTATACGACCTATCGTCCCTCTTCCAGAACCCTAAGGATCTCCGGCAGCAATTGCTTCTTACGTGAAAGCACTCCCTTGAGCAGATACTTCCCCGGGGATTCCACGGGATAGATCAAGGCCTTCTCACGACGTGGATACGGAGTGGAAAGAAGAATGCTCTCCTCCTTTATCACATCGGTAACCAGCAGCATGGCCCAGTCGAGGCCATGGTCCCGTTTGGAAATCTCCAGTTGCTCCAGGTATTTCTCCTTCACCTCGTCGACTTGGGACAACGTGGTGACTTCGACCTGTCCGATACCGAAGCGGACCGAATTCTCGGCGTAGGCTTTGAAGTCTCCCTCGACCACCTTCTTGGGGTCGGCCTTGGTCAACACCGAGGCGGCGCTGAACAGCTGCTCACCGAACAGTTTCACATTCGGAATGGAGGCGATCTTGCACAGGGCATTCACCGCTGTGACATCCTGGTTGGTTGTGGTGGGGCTTTTCAGCATCACCGTGTCGCTGACTATGCCTGCCAACAACATCCGCGCGGTAAGCGGGTCGACAGGGACACTCCAGCGGAGGAACTGGTGGTAGACGATGGTACACGTACTGCCCACCGGTTCCGCAGCGATGAAAATCGGCCTTTGGGTCTTCTCGGCATCCAATCGGTGGTGGTCGATGATCTCCACGATATCGGCTTCGGCCAAGCCCTCGACACTCTGGTTGAGTTCATTGTGGTCTACCATGACGACCTTGCGCCGGGGCCGTTCCAAAAAACAGCGCCGGGTCACGAAGCCTACGAACCGCTGGTCGTCGAACACCGGCAATCCACGATACTCGGTTTCCATAAGGATCCGTTTCGCATCGTCGAACAAATCATCGACCTGGACACGTGGCGGTTCGGAAACCAGCAGATGGCGTACCGGAAGGCTCATGCGCAACAGACGTATGGTCTCCGCCGTATCCTCGTACGACTTGTAGACGATTCCCGTGTAGGCGGAAAAATCGGCATCTATCGGTTCCCCAGGTTCCAAACCGGTCAATATGATAGCTGGAAACTGACTTCTCACCGCATATTCTAGATGATGCTTTCTATTTCCTACCACCAACACTGGCAAATCTGGTAACAGTGCATTCAAGCGTTTGCAATAGACATCGAACTCCATGGCCCCGGTCATGATATAGGCATCGAACCATTTCCGATTATTCCGCTTGATGAATTCTCCCCGTATGACCTTGCTGAAATTCTCCGGCTGAAAACGGTAGTGGGGACGTTCACCTGCGTTCTCCCTCAGAAAGAAGGCGGTGATCTCATCGAGACTCAGCAGGCCGGTAAACTTCTCTCCGTCCAGCAGTGGAACGACCGACGAGTGGCGATCGCTGATCATGGTCACCAGGCTGTACACCGGGTCGTCGGGGTGGAGCGACCAGTATTCGGTCATGACGACATCGCCAACCTTGGCACGCACATCCCTGATGAGTCGGGGTGGTTCGGCCCCAGCTTTCTGGAACTGGTCCTTGGTGGTGTCGTTCATATGCCCGATTCTGATGGGAACATAGGAATTGTCCGAATCGACAATATTCTTCAACCGTGCATAGCACCAAGCGGCACTTACCGAATCGAGGTCCGGATTCCTATGACCTGTCACATATATCTCTCGCATGCCAAGACGCCCCCTTCGGCAATCGTAGCCAAACTACTGTAAAGGTGCAACAGAAAAGTGAGTTATATGACCAAGAGGCGCAACAAAGAAAAGAATAGCGCCTGAACAACCACGATAAGCGAGGGGATCGGACTGGCGGTCTTCAGTTTCATCCGGCTGAATATCGTGGCGAACACGAACGCGATCACAAACCAGGCGATATAATTTTGCAAGGGTATGGTCGATGAACTCCAACTCCAGTAGTCGAGTGCGATAGCGACCGGTTCCATGATCCAGTCGAACACGACTGTGATTGCTGCGGTACCCAACGCCACCTGCCATGGGTTGTTCGTAAGGCGTTCGACCAGCATCGCGGCTCCCATGATGATCAACGTCCAGTTGATACCAATAAGCAGGGGAACATCCATAACAGGAAACCCCAATGTCGGACCGTAGGTATAGCTGCCGAACACAGCGCCGGTTGCGACGCCCAGTATCTCCAGGAACAAGGTGATTGCGAAGGTGCCCGCTGCCCAAAGGAGGAGTTTGCGGTTCCTTGTCACCACATCGGGAAGGAACCCGAGAATAGCCGTTCCGAGGATCGTATAGGGGGTCATGGCGAGCATTAGGGGAAACGTCGCATCCCACAGGTGGAAGAGAAAGCCCATCAAGTAAAATGCGGGAAGGAGCAGGACAATCCACCGTTGGAACCGTTGTAACCTCAACATCCGAAAGCAACTCCTATCGTATGGGCGAGACCTTTGCGCAGTATGCGGGTTTTGGCCGGTTTCACCCGCCGCTCGAAGACCACCATGGGATCGCGTGCAATCTGACGGGCTGTCCAACAGTACATGTCGGCCGCGGTCATGATAGGAATCCGGTATCGGCGGGGAATATGGTGGTATCCCAATGCCGCCTTCTTTTGCCATTGTCGGTACCGTCCGATCTCCTGGCGGATGAAGCGGGAGAACTCTCCCCTGTCGACCCGTGCCGCCTCTTCATCCAATGATTGGAGAGAGGTGTCGACAAGGGGAAGATACCGTCTTCCCAATTTCGTATCTTCCGCGATATCCCGGATAAAATTGATGTATTGCATGGCTCGCCCCAACATGGCGGCGGCAGGATAGCTCTCTTCGGGCAAGTCCATGATCCGGGCCATGAACAATCCTATCACCTCTGCCGATCCATAGATATACACCAAGGTCTCATCCAACGTATCACACGTCGATTTCACCAAGTCGTGCTGCATGGAATCGAGGAAGGATTCGGTCCACGTCGGATCGAACCGTTTCCGCTCCTGGAGTTCCAGAAAAGCATCGATGATGGGATCCCCACTCGGTTCGCCACTTTGGAAGGCTTGCGTGTATGTTTGCCTGAACGCATGGAACCGGGCCGGATCCACGGGCAAATCGTCGACCAGGTTGTCGGCAACCCGCACGAATCCATACAGTGCGTACACATCGTCACGTACCGCTGGGGGGAAAAAACGTGAGCTGAAATAGTAGGTCTTGCTTCCCGAGCGAAAGATCTTTTCGTGTTGTTCATGCACCATAGGTGTTCCGAATTTCATCTGTGACTATCTCTGAGGCTATCAATACCATGGGAACGCCTACACCCGGATGGGTATACTGTCCAGTATAGAAGAGGTTTTCAACCTTCGTGCTCCGGGTGGAAGGCCGGAAGATCGCCGTTTGCATGAGCGTGTGGGAAAGTCCCAGGGCTGTTCCCTTGTAGGCATGGTAATCCTCGATGAAATCCCGATGGGAATAGATGCGTTGCACCGCAACATCCCGGGTAAGATCCTCACCGGTCACCTCGCGCACATGTTCCAGCACATGGGCAAGGTATGCTTCCCGCTGCTGGTCGGTATCGGCCAAGCCGGGGGCAACCGGTACCAGCAGAAACACATTTTCCGCTCCATCGGGGGCAGAATCCGCATCCGTTTTCGAAATGCAGCTCAGATAGAAGCACGGCTTCTCGGGCCATGCGGGATGCTTGAAGATCGTGTCGAAATGCCCATGCCAATTTTCAGCGAAATACAGATTGTGGTGTTCTAGGTTCGGCAACTTCCGGTTGATGCCCAAATAGGCGATGAACATCGAGGGGGCGACCACCCGTTTTCTCCAATAGCGTGGACTGTACCGCCTGTCCTTGGCTTCCAAGACTTCAGTGTCGATATGGTGGTAATCGGCACCCGATACCACGACGTCGGCACGATACGTCTGTTTCGTCGTCTCCACAGCAACCGCTTTCCCATTTCGGGTCACGATCTTCACCACTTCCTCTCCGGTGACCAGCTTGACACCCTGTTCCTCGCAGAGACGCACGAAGCCCTGTGCCGCTGTGGCCATACCGCCTTCGGGAAAGAATACTCCCAACTTCAGATCCACATGGCTCATGATCGAATAGATGGCGGGTGCCTCCACCGGGTTGGTTCCGAGAAACACCATGGCGTATTCCAGGATCTGGCGTGCGCGACGATCCTGCACATAGGAACCGACAAGCTTGTCGAGTTTCTTGAATATACCGAGCCGTAAGCCCTCGGTCATGAGCCTTCGGTTGAAAAACTCTCCCAGATGCTTATAGCCTCTGTACAGGAACTCCTTCATGGCGACTTCGTACTTGTAGGTGGCCTGGTCCATATACCGCACCAAGGCATCACCCCCTCCCGGCTCGAAGGACTCGAACAGTTCGATGTTTTCCTCCTGCCGTGGACTGAGTACGGCAGTTTCTCCCTCGCCAAAAAAAACCTTGTAGTAGGGATCGAGTGGCAGCAGCTTGAAGTAGTCGCTCCGCTCCCTGTCGAAAAGCGAGAAGAACCGTTCGAACACTTCGGGCATGAGATACCATGACGGTCCCAGATCGAACGTAAACCCCTCGGTCTTCCATGTCCGCGCACGACCGCCAAGATCGTCCAGCTTCTCGATGAGCGTGACGTCCCAACCATCCCGCGCCAGCAAGGCTGCACTGCTGAGACCACCATAGCCTCCGCCAATCACCACCGCATGTTTTTTCATATTCCGAAGATACTAGAATCTTGAACACATTTCAATTAAATTATGCTACCGTAGTGACAAGATTCATGAGAAGACAATCGGATGTGCCGAGTTCAGGGAGCAACGTATTTCGATGAACACATATGTGGTGATCACACTGGCGATAATCGCGGGACCTTTCCTGCTGTCCTTCGATAAGAGGGTCGGTTTCCATCGGCATTGGTTGCAATTGGGTATTTCTATGGTTCCCGTAAGCGCCGCCTATCTGCTATGGGACGTCCTGGTCACCGAACAGGGCCATTGGTCATTCAATCCCGCCTATGCAGGTTCATGGAAACTGTTCGGACTCCCATTGGGCGAATGGTTGTTCTTTCTTGTCGTACCCTATGCCTGCATATTCATCCTGGAGGTGGTCCGGGCATATTTCCCCAATAGAACGTACTCCGATAGCGGTCGGGTCCGTACCTATGCCATAGTGTGCGTGGTGTTGCTCCTCGTAACAGGTTATCTGTTTCGCGGCCAATCGTATACCCTCCTCGCCCTACTCGCCACTTCTGTTTGGCTGACTCTGACGCTCATTGCACAACCCGGGTTGTTGGGAGATTCCCATAACCTCTGGTTCTTCCTCCTTTCCATAATCGCTTTCCTAGTGGTCAACGGAATACTCACCGGACTTCCGATAGTACTATACAATCCCGAGGCTATTTGGGGAGTGCGCATTGCCAGCATCCCGCTCGAGGATCTCTTCTACAACATCTCCATGCTCGGTTTGTATCTGCTCAGTTACGAAACTGTAGGGAACCTGTTGCATCGCAAGGGAACAAGATGATGGGTATCGCAATCGCAAGTGCTGTCATCCTGTTGTGGGCTGGGCACTTGGTGTGGGTGTTGTCATTGCCGACGGTGGAATTCACCTCATTCGGCACATATCTCCATATCGTTCTCCAGGCGTATCTCTACACAGGACTGTTCATCACCGCACACGACTGTATGCATGGAACCGTGGCAGCCAACCGAAAAACCAACGATGCGTTCGGGCAAGTGGCCCTCTGGTTGTTCGCGGCATTCCGCTATCGCCCCATGTTCACCAACCACATGCGCCACCATAGGAATCCAGGCACAATGGAGGACCCCGACTTCTCGGTTGAACACCAGCACCCCATCCGTTGGTTCGGCAAGTTCTTCTTCACCTATGTGACAGCCACACAATTGGTGACCATGGCCCTCTTGTTTACCATCGGTACCCAAATCGTCCACATTCCAGTGGTAAACCTCATGGCATTCTGGGTTGTTCCTGCATTTCTCGGAACGTTCCAACTGTTCTATTTCGGTACCTACCGACCCCACAAATACCCGCATTCCACTGATATGGCTCCACATAATTCCAGGACATTGAAACGGAACCACGTGTGGGCAATGCTCAGCTGTTGGTTCTTCGGATATCATTGGGAGCATCACGAGCATCCCCGCATCCCCTGGTGGCGCCTCCATACGACCAAGACTTCAAGACAGGGGTAAAGTATACTTGACCATTCCTCCAATTCCCACAACAATAGGGCACTTGTCAAGGAGTGGAACGCAATGAAGAAAGTAGTGGTGGCAAACGATCACGGGGCAGTGGAACTGTCGAAGACTATTGTGGAGCATCTTATCGCCCGCGGGTATACAGTCAATCATCTGGGCGTCCATGCCGCAGATTCGGTGGATTATCCCGACATGGCGGCGCAAGCCTGCGGTGAATACCTAGCCGGTGGGTACGAATTCGGCGTCGTATGTTTGATGGAATCCGTTGTGCATTGCCACAGAACATGTTCGCAGCCAGCATGGCCAAAAGCCACAACAATGCCAATTTTATTGCATTCGGTGGACGAATCGAATATCAGGAACCTGTATTGGAGATGCTCGACGCCTATATCGACAGTCCCTTCGAGGGAGGTCGTCATGCGACCCGGGTCAATAAGATCATGGCCCTCGAAGGTGGGACTTGCTGAACACGACTCAGCGACGATCGCGTTGGGTGGGAAAAATAAAGGGGTGCGGCAACAGTTCGTCGAAACGGTACGTCTCCGAGTTCCCTCTCGTATCGTACAGGTGCACCACCGTATCGTCGGTCGTGAACTCGGCCAAGACTTGGAGGCATAGCGCGCACGGAGGAGCCGGGGGGTTGTCGTCGGAAACCACGACCACCATGTCGATACGGAAGTCACCTTCCTGTGCGACAGCTTCCATCAGTGCTCCCCGTTCTGCACAAATAGTAGCTCCATAGCTGCTGTTCTCCACATTGCAACCGTGGTAGATCGTTCCGCTGGAAGCACTGACGACAGCCGCTCCGACCTGGAATTTCGAGTAGGGGGCATATGCGTTGAGACGAACCTGGGAGGCTGTCTCGCGTGCCTTGAAGCGCAACAGCAGGCGATTGAATTCCTCGATTGTGGAGAAATCCTCGAAGTCATCCAATCCATCGATAATGAAATCGGCACCTTCCGCACGCAATTGGACATCGGAGAAGCTGGTGGTGATTCCTCCACACAACGATCCTGCAGCTTTGGCCGCACGCACTCCATTGGTGGCATCCTCGAATACGATGCATTGGCTATTCTCGACACCAAGTTCGTCGGCAGCCTTCTGATAGATGTCGGGAAAGGGTTTCTTCCGTTCGATATCCTTGCCGTTTATGAGCACCTTGAACCAGGAGAGGTCCAATCCCATGACCGCGAGGTTGATCTCCATCTTACGCTTGTCGGCGCTGGTGGCCACAGCCATGCGTAATCCAGCCTTGTGGGCATTGGTCAAGAACCGCACTACGCCTGGAAGTGCGCTCTCCTTGCCGGTTATCAAGCGTTCGTAGATGTCGTAGGTATCGAGCTTGGCTTGTTCGATCTCAAGTTTGACCCCATACTTCTCGGCGACTCCTCCAATATAGCGGTTCTCTCCGGCTCCGACGAACGGAACGAAATCCTCGGGTTGCGTCTCTACTCCGATCGAATCGAAATAATCGATCGCCGCTTGCGAGATGTATTCCTCGGAGTCGATGAGAACTCCATCCATATCGAACAATATCGCTGTGATCATGCATGCACCTCGTTAAGGATATTATCGTTCTAGAGCGGCTCAACTGCTTCGTGCAGCAAGCCGATCAATGGTTGGTAATCCCCCTCCAGCGCTGCTATATCGGCCTCGAGCAAGCGGCTATCGGTGGTTTCCGACGGATTGATGCGCCACCCGGCGGCATGGCTCAGTTGCTGGAAGAACAACCGCAAGGTCCGTGTATTTCCATCCAAAAACGGATGCAGTGCATGCACTTCGGCCATGAAGTAGGCTAGGTTGTCCACAAACTCATCCAGATCCTGGTTGCGCAAATAGAGTTCTTCACGCAACTTGGCGAATATCTCCTCGGCCATGGTGTCTATGTATTGGGGAAGGCAGAAGACAGTCCTGCGGGTAATGGGGATATAACGGATTTCTCCGGCAAAAGGATAGATATCATCGAACAAGCGCCCATGCAGGGTCTTCAAATGGTCGAAATCAAATTTCCACTCCTGTGGGCCCGATAGTATCTCCGCCATCCTGACCGAAACGATCTCGGTTTCGATAGCATCCAATACATCCTGGTCACGGATTCCAAAGAAGTTGATGTACACATCCGAATCGGGATAGCACCCGTCGACGGATTCGCTGTTGTCCGACTCGGACGCGAATCCATAGGAATCGATTATCGCGGAAACAGCCTCGTCTCCCGACATTTCACCATCGAGCACATCACGAGCCAACTCTTCCGCCTTGGCGGTCATGCGATACCCTTCGGTCTCCTGAATGAAACAGATAAAGTCCAGATGCCTTCGCAAGTGACTTTCTTTCATGCACCCTCCATTGTAATTAGAAACTATATCCCACACCCAGCCTGACTATTCCAGTCAACTCGTATGGTTCGAACGTATTGCCAAACAGCAAACGGACCTCGGTTTGCACACCTACAGACCAGGTATCGTTGATTTTGTACCGGGCGTTCACCTGCGCCAAGGGGCCGAAGAAGACTCCAGGGACACTCCCGCCTCCCGTGTGGATATCGTTGCCGGTGAACATGAACGCGAAACCCATAGAGGCATCGACCGAGAACTTCCGGTTGATCGAATATTCGAACATCGCCAATCCATGGATATCGAATCCCGCTATCGCATCTCCCACTCCATTCTGGTAGCCCTGGTACCCGAGACCAGCGCGTATACCCAAGTCGATCGAGGAACCGATCTTTCTCATGTTCGGGTAGACAAGATCGGCCGTAATGGATGGCAGGACCCGTGTACGGAGGGCGACGAAATCTCCACTGGCATCGAATCCACCAAGATAGTTATCGGCTTTCCCGCCTGCTCCAAAAGAGATTTCCACACGTGGGCCGGTCTTCTTCACCTCGGGCAAAGGCACGGGTTGAACCAACGGCTCCCCAACGGCAGGCTCTTCCGCCATGATTTCCGGTTCGAACCCAGCTAGCGTGGACTCGAACGCTATGGTATCCGTCGATTCGACAGGCTCGTCCACAACTTCAGGTGCAACAGGTTCCTCGGCAACCGCAACAGGCTCCGCCACAGGTTCGACAGCAGGGGCCACAGCCCCAAATTCGACGGGATCGTAGGTGAGCTTGCCGCTCTCGCTCCATGTCTCGCCATCATAGGATTGTTGAAGGTAGAGTGAATACGGGACTGTGTCGTCGACAGGTCCGACTGAATAGCTGGTGACCGATGATTCCACCACTGTCCAGCCGTCGGCCTCCTGGGCATCCATTTGATACCTGAAGGCTACGACATCTTCGTCGGTTTTTTCCCATTCCCAAATAATGGAGATTTCACCAGCGAATAACGGGCCCAGGGTGCACAACACCATGATCAAGGTGAGCACCAGACCCATCCGTGTCGTTTTCTTCATATGAAACCACCTCCAATCTCCCGAAGGAGACGTATCCCTAGCGTAGACATGGATACATGGTTAGGTCAAGTGGAAAGATCGTACCTTGTGGACTGTTGCAGGCAAACCATCGCTATCCTTTGATCCGAGGCCAGGAGTCTCTGTACCATCAGAATCTGTCATGTCGCACTTGCCAGCAATTCACCCATCCAATTCGCCGCGTGGTCCAGTTCTCCTTCCTTCAACGGCCCTTCCTTGTCCTTGACGATAAACCATGCCGGTTGGCAAACGGATGTTCCTCCATGCTTGGCCAAGGCCTTGTCTATCGGCTTCGCGGCGTATCCGAACAACGAGACCATGAAATTGAGGAATTTGGAATTCACATCCTCAAGTGAAACCCGAGTATCGAAAGCGGCTGTCCCAATGCCGCCTGCCAACGCGTCGGAAGCAAGCGATTTCAACAGGGACGTTGTCGCGGGAGTCGGGCGAAAGGCCCGGGTTGGCGAACCCACCACCAGCAGGTCGACACCGGCGAGCATCTTGGGAGAAAATTGGGCGACCTGTACGGCCGAGGCTTCATGCGGTGCGCCAACCGCATCCCTGAGAGCGAAAGCGACCTTTTCGGTATTTCCGAAAATCGAATCATACACAATCAAAACCTTCATGACACAACCTCCTTGTACAGAAGATATCCCAGTACCAGGTCGATGTCAAATAGATACTTTGATCACATACAGTTAGAAAAACAGATACAATGTTCTCACCGCGACTTGCCCCGTAGGTTAACAGAAAAGGAAAGGTATCGACACCCAAGACTGCCGTCGTGTATCCTCTACGTATGGAAACAAGAACATCTGCCAGGACAATCGGTACACTCTGTGTCTTCTGCGGCTCCTCGGACGGGAAGGCTCCGGCATATCTTGAAGGGGCGGCTGCCCTCGCCCTTGCCATGGCCAAAAGGGATATCGACCTGGTCTACGGCGGTGGCGGTCGGGGACTGATGGGCAAGGTCGCAGCCACACTGAAAAAGGCGAATGGGACCGTAACCGGAATAATCCCAACTCGGCTCTATGACATGGTGAAACATATCGAACATGTCGAGGACGAACTCATTGTTGTTGCGGATATGCATGCACGCAAGGCGACCATGTATGAACGTTCCGATGCTTTTGTAGCTCTCCCCGGGGGAATTGGAACCCTGGAAGAGGTGATGGAGGCTTTGACCTGGTTGCAACTGGGATATCATTGCAAACCGATCGGGTTGTTGAATACCGAAGGGTTCTACGACTCGTTGATCGATCTCCTGCACCATATGGTCGACCAGGGGTTCCTGCGCAAGATCCTGTTCGATGCCTTGGTGGTAAGCGCCGATCCGGACGATCTGTTGGAAAAACTGTGTTCGGTCGATTTGGACCTTCCCCTGAAAATCGAGCATCCGTAATGGAAAACCATTTTAGTTTGAATATTTTCGCTTCTGCATGAAATGGGGTTCTACTAGTTTTTTCTGCGATACGATATAATCCGGTTATGAAAACCAAGTATCGGATCCGCGACTATGCGCTCATTGTCGGAGGCTCCATTGTCACCGCGGTTGGAATCGCCGGGTTCATAACGCCGGCCAAGCTCGCTGGTGGCGGTGTCAGCGGTATCGCAGTCATTCTGTACCATATGTTCAACTTCGAGGTCGGCATCAGCATATTCCTGCTCAGCCTTCCCCTCTTCATCGCAGGCTTGCGGATATTCGGTACCCGGTATGGATTCATCTCCCTATTGGGGACAATACTGCTTTCGCTGTTCACCACCCTCTTCGGCGTACTGTTCGGGTTCGAGGGATTCCTGGAATACACCGATTCTGTAGATACACTGTTGTCTGCACTGTTCGGAGGATTTCTAGCCGGCTTCGGCACAGGCCTGGTGCTCAAAGGCGGAGCCAATACCGGTGGCACCGATATCGCCGCGCAAATTGTCAGCAAGTTCACGCCGTTGTCGGTCGGAACCTCGTTGTTCATTGTGGACGGTCTGGTCATTATGGCCGGAGGATTCGCCTTTGGTCTCGAAAGCGCCCTGTTCGCCACCATCACCTTGTACGTGACCAGCGTCTCCATCAACTTCGTATTGTTGAACATGGGAACGCGCTATGCCAAGACAGCGCTGATCGTAAGCGACCACCACGATGCGATTGCCAAGCGTATAGTCGAGGAACTGGGCCACGGGGGCACACTGTTGAAGGGGACGGGAATATACTCGAAGAAAGACAAGTCCGTGCTGATGACTGTCATACCGAACCAGAAGATATCCCGATTGAACACAATCGTAAAGGAATCCGACCCGGAAGCCTTTATGATCATAGAAGAAGCCTATGAGGTTGTGGGAGAAGGATTCTCCCCGATGGACAAGCGGTAATATCCTACTAGAGGAAAACCGGGAATTCTCCCGGTTTTCCATCCACAATGCATGGTGTTTGCAATCGGGTCAATTCTTCCACAATTTCTCGGGATACACATGTTGGGCTATCTTCTTGGCAATCTCATCCTTGACAATTTGGCGGTCTTCTTGATACGTCATGCCGAACCAACGTTCATTGGTGGTATAGAAGCGCATCTTGCCGATACCCTGGCTGACCAGGAGACTGGCACCTTCTGGCAGATAGCACTCTTCCTTTTCGGTCGAGATGGCGTCGATTAGGAACCTGTCGAAATAGTCCTGGAAAAAAGGTATCGCAGCTGGCGAAAAACCGAAATAATTCATGGAGACCCACTCTTCTCCGGTGAGCACCCGCTGTTCGCCATCGATCGAGCTGATGATCCGATCTCCCTCATGGTATATCTTCTTGTTCTCGCGCATGGAGACGAGGTACCCGTCCTTGACGGTACAGACGGCACGGGAAACGGATCCGCTGCGGCTGGTGGTGTTCTTCAATACATATCCCACCATTGCTTGTTCAATCGAATCGTTATCGATCGATGCGAGATGCCCACCCATTATCTGGTATGCTTCGCGTCCATAATAATCGTCGCTGTTGATGACACAAAAAGGAGCATTGATCGTTTGTTTGGCACTCAGGACCGCGTGCACGGTACCCCAAGGTTTCTTGCGTCCACACGAGGCTTTTACCTGTGCGGGGGTAAGCAGGGTATCGAGCTCCTGGAAAACATAGGTAGCGTCGCAGTTCGCGGCGATACGATCGAATATCCGCTCCCTGAAATCCTTCTCTATGTCTTTGCGGATTATGAATACGATTTTTCCGAAGCCACTTTTCAGGGCATCGTATGTCGAATAGTCGAGCAATGCCTCATTGTGCATTCCAACGCCGTCAATTTGCTTTATTCCGCCGTATCGGCTTCCCATTCCTGCAGCCATCACCAGTAGAATCGGCTTCATCGGGACCTCCTCGAATGTAGTGGAACCAGTATAGCATGATGCTGAAAAAACCACTACAGGGAGTGTCAATCGGCTGAGACTTCTACCGCTATCGAGGCTTCATATGTTCCAAAGGTGAAGCTTTGGAGGTTGAATCCGTCGCTTTGGGACGGGAACGTGACGAATATTGTCCCCTTCTCTTCCGAACGGGATCCATCACGGAGACCGATAGCTTTCTGGACTGCCCGAAAGGCATCGTTTGTGGAAGATGAATCGTGCACTTGGCTGACCACGCTCAGTTTGAAGGGTATAGGCTGCCCTCCGGAATCACCGCCCGTTGTGCCGATGTTACGAAAAGCGAATACCCCTTCTCCAAGTTGCGTCACATAGCTGGGGGAGAGTTTCATCTGGTAGGCGACCTCGGGGCTGTTGGAAAAGAACTGATAGGTAGCGATTTCATGGGTGGTACCGGCCATATCCTGGTTCAGTACGAAAAATACCCGCGGCTTCACTTCAAGGGAGAATCTTTCCTGCAGTTCGATATGTCCCTGTAATGGGATGGTCTCGCTGAACAGATTCCGTTGGGCAGAGAGCGTTGGTACGATCAAGATTCCAATTACTATGCAAGATAGTACCAATCGACGCATCCAACATCCTCCCGATGACTGATTTCCAATACATTCCAATGGTAATAAAAAGGAGAAGTGGTGTCAAGAGATAGATTGTAATCAAAAGTAACAAATATATCAATTTTTATATTTCTTTTTATGTTATCATTTTAAATATTTCTAGTATGACCAAACTTATGTCACAATCATAACAGATTTCGATCTCCTCCACATTTTTCTTTGAAAAACCATTTCATTTTTATGACTTGGCATGTCTTGACAAGGGCATCCGGTATCCATAGCATACAAAAGCTTGGATGCGTAGCTCAGCTGGATAGAGCGCTGCCCTCCGGAGGCAGAGGTCGTGGGTTCGAATCCCGCCGCATTCACTATACTTTTCATTAGACCTTCCGCACGTGTGTGGCTATCTTCCCAACATGAGAACCAATGCCACTACCATCGCCGAATATCTCCAACAGATTCCCCAGCGGTGGAAACCTCTCATCATGGAAGCCCGCAACCGGTTGTTGACCTCCATACCCTCCGGTTATGACGAATCCCTGCGGTGGGGAATGATTTCCTATGAAGTCCCGCTGCAGATGTCCGGTCCGACATATAACGGGCAACCGCTCATGTTCGCGGCATTGGCAGCACAGAAGAACTATTGCTCGTTGTACCTGTCCGCTATCTATGGAGATCCTGCGCGTAGACAGCAGCTCGAAAAGGCTTTCGATGAAATCGGGAAACGGCCAAACCTCGGAAAGTCCTGTGTCCGCTTCACATCACTTCAAGATATTCCATTGGAAATGATCGGAGACATGCTCTCACAAATCCCTGTCGATGAATTCCTCGCCATATACCGGCGGGCAAAGGCCTTGTATGAATAGATTCTCACCACCACCAAAGTGCGAACAGGTTGGCGACCATGAAACCGGTATCCTCATATTGCTCCAACCCCATATTGCTGTAGAACGGAATGAGCAGACCGCCTTCCATACCAATCTCAAACCGACGGTTCTTTCCAAACTTGACCGTCCCCGCTGCCCCGACATCTGCCCAGAGGGTATTGTTGATATCCGTGCCATCGTTGAAGTGGTTGGCGGTGACTCCGACAAAGCCATAGGCACTCCACGGTCCCTTGGTGGTGATCATGCGCCGACCGTCGATTCTGACCATGCCGAGTGCATAGAAATAATTCGCCTCGACCTGCACTCCCCACCCATGGGACTGCCAAACACCTTTTACGGCGACAGGCAAGCCCGGAGCTATTCCCGAGAGGCCAAGAGCCCACGTGTAATCCGGACTGCTACCGAAAGCGCCTGTCAACACAACCAGCAAGCATACCGTGCAAATGATTATCTTCTTCACGTTATGTGCCTCCCTCTCAATAATATAGTACAATTATAGTACATTTACGCAACAAAGCAACATCCGATATCCACGATATCTCCTTCGACCCATCTTGTCTTAGTCGGTGAAAAGGAGCACACTGGGATATCACGCCATCGTGCTATGCGATGACCCGGGTCAAGGAAAAAATCCATTGTTCTCTGCAGAACCTTCTCCGTTGCAACCTAGGCTTTTTTCAAACAGACAACTCGGTTCCCTTATCCTCCCTTTGGTGATAGAAAGGATGTTGGATGTTTCGGTGGGATTTGCCGACACCATCATGATCTCCTCCGTCGGAGAAGCCGCCGTCTCAAGCATCGCGCTTGTCGACTCCATCAACAACCTCTTCCTGTTCCTATTCTCGGCCCTTGCCGCAGGAGGTGCCGTTGTCGTCGCACAGTACATAGGCCAACGGAACTCCCAAAAAGCGGGGGATGCCGCAAAGCAACTCATCTACACGACCACGTTCGTGGCACTGTTGTTCATGGCAACCTTCCTGCTGTTCAACAACTTTATCCTGGGAACCCTGTACGGGAACCTGGATGTCGATGTGATGCGTCAAGCACAGACCTATTTCGCATTGACAGCACTCTCCTACCCGTTTCTCGGTTTGTACAATTCTGGCGCAGCCCTCTTCAGGGCGATGGGCAACAGCCGTATCTCCATGCAGGTATCGGTGGTCATGACGATCAGCAATATCCTGGGAAACGCGATCCTCATCTACATAGCCGGTTTGGGGGTGTTGGGAGCAGGAATCGCGACCTTGGCAGCAAGAATCCTATCGGCAGCCATCATGCTGACCTTATTGGTCAAGAAGGGTGATCGGATACGGATCGATCGGTTGCTGCATATCAAGCTCGATTGGTCCATGATCCGCCGTATTCTCCGCATAGGCATCCCCAACGGATTGGAAAGCGGCATCTTCCATATCGGCAAGATCCTGGTGCAAAGTCTCACCGCTACATTCGGAACAACCGCGTTGGCAGCCAACGCGATCGCGAACACCCTCGCATCCATGACAAACATTCCTGGAGGAGCAATCGGATTGGCAACCATTACGGTGGTTGGACAATGTATGGGTGCGGGCGAGACGGAACAGGCGGCCTACTACGCCCGAAAGCTGTTGAAGATAACGTATGTGACGTTGGCAGGCCTTGCAGCTGTCCTGTTCATCGCCACGGAGTCCATGGTGGGCCTATTCAACTTGAGTCCGGCATCATCGACCATGGCAATAGAGATCCTGAAGATCCTGTTTGTCGTGAATGCGGTGATCTGGCCGGTTTCGTTCACCCTTCCCCAGGTGTTGAGAGCCTCAGGCGATGTGAAATACACCATGACCGTCTCAATCGCAAGCATGTGGGTGTTCAGGGTCGGCCTGAGCTATGTGTTGGGAAAATATCTTGGCCTCGGATTGCATGGCATTTGGTTTGCCATGTATTTCGACTGGCTGTTCCGCGCCACCTGCTTCGTCACACGGTTCGTCAAGGGCTCTTGGAAATCCAAGACAGTGATCTAGAAATCCAGTAATCTGTCAACTGGTTTAGACAAGACGCTTCATATACAGCATCTTGTCGTCTCCCGGTGCATAATAGTCGGCCAGACGACCTTCCAAGAAAAATCCATTCCGTTCATAGAAGGCCCGTGTCGGGGCATACAGGTCCGTGGAAGAGGTTTCGGCATACAACCGCCTGCCTCCCGCGGCAAGCACACGATTCTCGGTCTCATCCAGGATCGCGCTGCCGTATCTTTTACCCTGCCTGTCGGGATCGACAGCTATCCAATACAGGTCGTGGCCGTCCAAGGTTCCCGGAATCGGCCCATAACACGAGTATCCGACCAGATTGCCATCCAGCTCGGCAAAAACGAACAGGTATCCGCAGGCAGGGCCCTTCTCCAACCGTTCCTCAACCAATGAAACCCCGATCTCCTCTTCATCTGGAGAAAAGAAGGCGGTCCTCTTGAGCAACGATCCGACCTTGGCTACATCGGCATAGTCGGGCTCGTCCCGAAACCACAATTCACCCACGGAGAGCCTCCTGTACGATAGCTTCGATCATCTGGTTGTAGGTATATCCAGCCTCATGAGCAGCCGCGAAGAAACCGCTGTCATGGGCAATGCACGGGTTCGCGTTCAACTCCAGGACAAACGCGTTGCCCCGCTCGTCGAGCCGCAGGTCGACCCGGGCGTACCCGTTGCCGCCGAACAGGCGCCATGTATCCTCGGCAACCGCATGCAACCTCTCGGCCAAGACCGTATCGCTTGCTTCGATCCTAAAAGTGCGTATTGTATGGGTGTAGGCAAACGAATCTTCGAGCCATTTTGCCTCATAACCGACAATTTTCGGTTTGTCGGGAGGATAGTCGGAAAACACCATTTCGGCAATCGGCAATACTTGCGGCTTCCCATCGCTTGGGAGAATGGAAATGTTGTATTCGCGTCCATCAATGAAGCGTTCTATCATGAGGCTCTCGGTGTCGGCACGTTCGACCAGGCTCTCCAAGTCATACAAGGTGTCGCAGACAAGGACCGAGGCATCGTCGATACCGACAGAAGCTTCCTCACCCCGCGGCTTGCAAAGCAGCCGATGGCCCAGGAACAAACCCCATTGGTCGCGGTTGTCCCGAGTAACCCACTGGGGAGTGGGAATACCTGCCAGGACCAGCAGCCGTTTTGCCAGCAACTTGTCGCTGGTGAGGAATAACGATTCCGAATTCCCCCCGGTAACCGGCATTCCCAGCTGTTCACAGAGGAGCGGTATGAGGTGGAGGAACCGTGAACCGTGGTAGGTTTCAACGAGGTTGAACACCACATCGAACCGATTGGTCTGCAAATAGCGCTCAAGTGCAAGCAAGTCCCCGTCGAACGGCTTTCTTGTGGTACCGTACCCCAGCGCGCGCAACGCAGACTCCACCGCAACCAACTGGTCCAATGTGTCCAGCTCGTCGGGCGGTGCGTGGGCAGAGACCGTGTCATGCAAAAGCAATACGTTCCTAGCCATGCGCCTTCTCCAGCCGAAGACAAGCCGAGTCCATGATCCGTCCAATCAACTGGGTATACCCGATTCCCGCCATGCCTGCGAGGATTGGAAGATCGGAATCTACTGGATGCAGGCCCGCAAGCGGATTGACTTCAAGAAAGTTCACGACCTGACAGTCATCCATACGCAAATCGACCCTGCCGCCATCCCTACAATCCAAAGCCTTCCAGGCACCGAGTGCGACTTCGGCACACTGGGCTGCTACCGGGCCATCCACTGTCCGATAGTCCGCGCATTCCTTGTAATGTTGCTTGGAGGCATAGGAGTAGACTCCCTGGTCACTTGCCGCGTCCACAAAGATTTCCATGATCCCGACAACCGAGGCCTGTCCGGCAGTTCCGGTAATGCCAACGGTGAACTCCCGTCCGCTGAGATAGGTCTCCACCAACACCGGCTGGCCATGCGCGGCAAGCAAATGCCCCACACCCTTTTCCAGTTGTTTGGGATTCCGCACGATCGAGTTTCCGTCGATACCCATTCCGGTACCACCGCCGACCGGTTTTATGAACAAGGGATACGGTAGGTCCACATTGTCCAAATCCCCGGGATTGCGCACAACCCGGTATGCCGCGGTCGGCACGCCATGTTCATGCACCACGGCCTTGGCCAATCCCTTGTGCAAGGTCACCGCTAGAGTGAGCGAGTCGGAGAAGACGTAGGGTATCCGGTATGCGTCGAGCAGTGCGGGAATCTGTGCCTCACGGCAAAGTCCATGCAATCCCTCGGCTATGTTGAAGACAAGGTCCCAACGCTTGCCGTGTGCTAAAGCGAAAACCAGATCCTTCACATTGCCGATCCGTTCAGTCATGTATCCCAAGGAACGCAGGGATGCATCGATGGCATCGATTGTCTCGATACTGTCCAACTCCGCCACTTCCTCGATCCTATACCCATCCGCCAAGTACCTTTCCTTGAGATCGAAGGTCAGACCTATACGCATCTCAGAGTGGTCCTTGGGTTGCAACCACATCGGGATACATGAATTCCTTTCCCTCGTAGTTGCGCAGGCAAAGTCCCTTTTCGTCATGCGAGACTTCATAATCGGGCAATATGGGGACTTTTCCACCACCTCCGGGAGTATCGACCACATAGTACGGAACGGCAAACCCGCTGGTATGCCCCCGCAATCCGTCCATGATCTCCTTTCCCTTGGCGATCGAAGTCCTGAAATGCTCAGACCCGACTATCGGATCACATTGGAACAGGTAGTAGGGTTTCACACGTACGGTGAGCAACTTGTGGAACAGTTCGGTCATCGTCGCTATCGAATCGTTGACTCCCTTGAGCAGTACGGTCTGGCTACCCAGGACAATACCGACATCCGCCAACCGGTTGCAGGCCTGCCGCGATTCCTCGGTCAATTCATTCGGATGCGTGGCATGGATATTGATGAACAGGGGTCGGAAGGTCTTGAGAACCTTGACGAGTGCCGGGGTAATACGCTGTGGCATGACGAACGGCACCTTGGTCCCGATACGAACCATCTCGATATGTTTGATCTGCTTCAGTCTGCCCAACAGCAGGCCTAAACGCTCATCCGACAATGTCAGCGGATCGCCACCTGAGATTACGACATCCCGGATTTCCGTGTGTTGCGCAAGGTATTCGAAAGCCCTGTCCCACTGCACTTCCAACGTCTCGGTGTGCCCTCCCACAAGGCGTGAACGGGTACAATACCGACAATAGACCGAACAGAAGCTGGTGGCAAGGAACAAAGCCCTGTCAGGATAGCGGTGCACGATGCCCGGAACCGGACTGGTGTGGTCCTCGCCTAGCGGATCGGCAGCTTCTCCGGCCGAGATATGGCTTTCGGCGATTTGGGGAATGACTGTCTTCCTGAGCGGGTCGTCAGGATCCGAGAGATCGATGAGACTCAAATAATAAGGGGTTACAGAGAACGGAAACTGCCAATCCTTTCGTTCCAAAGCCTGGCGTTCCTCCTCTGTGGGAGTTACGTATCGGTAGAGTTGCTCGAGCGTCGTGATCCTATGGAAAAGTTGCCAATGCCAATCGTTCCATTGGGTCGAATTCGTGTTCGGAAAATAGTGTTTTCTGAACAGGGAGGACCTGGGATTTCCAGGCCGTTTGGGACTAGGCGAAGGAAAGGTAACTCCAACACCCGGTTGTTTAAGCGGAGGTTCGTCATCAAGTGACGAAATCCGTTGCGCAGAGACTTGCTCCACGGTTAGCTCCTTACGCTCTTGTCAAACGATTCTCGTTTCCAGCTTCGCTTTCCACGTTTTTCGCCCAAGCGCTCACATCTATTCCGAGTATATCACCTGTGAAAAAAACAATCATCAGATACACCCCTCCATCCCACTGAGTTTTTTCAAAAATTTACGAAGCAATACCAAAATCCCGTGCGTATATCCTATATGAGAAAATACAATGAACCACCGGTGTTTGAAAACGGAATCAAAGAGTTGCCTATAGAGCAGCGTCCCCGCGAAAAGCTGCAAATCAATGGCTCCACAGCATTGTCTGACAATGAATTGCTTTCGATCCTTCTTGGATCGGGGACGAGCAGGAAACCTGTTCCGATCCTTGCCAAGGATATCCTGGCCCTCTTGGATCGGACACGTGGCGATAGCGAAATATTGATCGAGGACCTGATCAAGATCGATGGGATGGGAATGGCCAAGGCTACCCTTGTGTGCGCCGCATTGGAATTGGGTCGACGACGGTTACCCGCAAAGCGCAAACAGGTGATTTTCCCATCCGACGTATACCCGCTCATCCGGCATTATGGAAACCGGCCACAGGAGTATTTCCTGTGTGTCTCGCTTAATGGAGCCCACGAGATCATGGGAGTAGACGTGGTGTCGATCGGACTGGTGAACCATACGCTCGTACATCCGCGAGAGGTCTTTGCGTAGGTTTTGATACAATGATTTAGGGGTACGAAAGGCGAGAAACCCCTCTGAAATGCATCATTTTGAGGTTTTCATGCCATCTTGGGGATTTTGGGAGAGTACTTTGCAGCGAAGCAGGACTCATCTAAATGTAACTTCGTGTATTTTGAAACTATCGGCTAGAACACTTAGGGAAAGACTTTTTGTGTATCCAATGATTAATTAATGATGAGAAAGGTCATTATTTATTCAATTTTTTTCTTAAATGCTTCTCTGCCCACTTAAAACAACAAGCTTTCCCTTTTTTCTCAAGATATCCAAAGATTAATGTTAACAGAACTAAGGCGAAGACGTTTAATATCGAGAATAGACTAAAATCAGTATAAACGCTAATTGATATCTGTAGTATTGCCATTAGAATCAAATAAGGGAGACCAATTAAACTCCCTGTCCAAAGCCAGCCTAATTGATTTACTTTTTTTTCAAATTCAATTTTTTCTTTTTGTTCCATGCTTGATTTTAAATTGCCTACTTCGTTCGCCAATTCGTCGATTTTCTTCTCCTTTTCTAATCTTTCTGTTTCAGCCTTTCTATTTTGCTCATCCTTTTCCTGTTGGAGTTTATATAATTCTTCTTGGGTCAGTTTGTGAGAAACTAGTTCATCATAATATTTTTTTTCTGATATTGCCTGTATTTCGTCATAAACCTCAAGATATGTACGATCATTAAAACGTGCATAATTTCCTTTGGTCACATTCATTAAAGCATCATTGACAACTGAGTGAGAACGCAGGAAAAGATACTTCTTATCATCAATTTCTCCTGCACTACGAGCTCTTTCAAGTGATTCAACATACTTTTTCAACATTGTTCTGTTAGGACGAAGCGCTATGTAACAATCCGCTAAAAGTTGCTTCTTTTGGTATTGCATCAGATCAGCAGGACTGAACAACCACAGTACAGCTCCAAAAACATCAGATGAAATACCTGCAGGAATATGTCCAGCGTCATTGCTTTGATTGCTCTCATACTTCTTGCTAACGTCTGCAACTACATTATTTAGGGTTATCAAGATATCTCTAGATGATTGGATTCGAGTTGAGGTCTGACCCCGCCTTTCTCGATATACCATTATTATTGATCTAACATCTACCAAGATGCTGTTTCTAATATCTTCATTAATCAATTTACCGTATTTTTGATATTTCTCTTCAATCATCTTAAAAATTTGCTTCTCATTTTCTTGAAACTTGTCTTCGTATGTATCATAGTCGGTTTTTTTTATCGTCATCCCAAGTTTGCTTAACTTGTCTTCAACAGATTCGCAATACTCCGCAATTAATTGTTCATCCATCTGCAAATCATGGAAATACCTTGCCGCATTGTTTGCTTTATCCAAACTATAATGTGGACTTGTTGCCCAGGATCCTGCCCGTGATAAAATTCCATTGATTTCGTTAAGATTATGGTCAAATATCTGGACATTGCAACCTGCTTCTAACATTCTATCAAATAAATATTTACAAGACTCCTTTCTTTCTAGAGAATCCATTCCTAATAGCGCAAATACGTAAGGAGAATCCAAGTAGACATTAAGTCCACGAAAGGTCTCACGTCCATCCCCTGTGAAAAATACAGCTTGTTTCATAATATTGCTTGCACTTATTGCCACAATGAAATCAAAAATTTCAGGGGAATCCTTTGCGGCAGTCGTTAAAAACTCATGCCAAGCGAAATCAAATGAATCAGATTCTTGAGGCACCTCGAGATCCTCGTTTAATATGATATCCTCATCTTGTTGATTGATACTATCAAGAATCCTCTCATCAATATTATATTCAGAGACTGAATAATCATTCTTCTTACAGAAATGTTTAAATGATTCATTCATTTGAGCCCATTTATTCTCGAAGGGAATAGAATCAAACTTATACTGTGAAATCTTTTCTTTCTGAACTACGTATCTCCCACGATTATCAATAATTGACTCATTTCGAATCCCAACACCTAACACTTCTCGAATAAATGAAATCGGTACTGGGATTTTATATTTTCGCTCAAACTCTGCTCGAATTTGTAATTCATCAATAACAGTGATATTCTCTTTCCAAATAATATTTGCTAAAAACGGATAGTATGCTTCAAGAATATTATTTCCTAAGCACCCAGAGCGGAAAGCCACGTATACCTTAACCATATTGCTTTTCATAAACTCGTCCTTTTATTGGATATAATAGTAAATCATCTGCTACTCGATTATTCTCACTTTAGGCGGGATAGCTAAACCTCAAACCCACCTTTAATGATAAACTCCCTCATGAGCTTGTCAATTTTCGCATTGACTTTGTATTCCTTAATCTTCGCTTTTTCCACACTCTCGAAATATTCCCTTGCTTTCTTCCTATCTACGGTACTTATCAAATCTTCGAATCGCCCGTACTCATTAATATTTATTGCTGTTGTGCGGAATTTCATGAGTCTTCTTAACTTTTCTTCATCCAATCCAAACACCAGAGCTAACTTGTGTATTTGATCGTTCTTGATTCTCGCCTGATATTCGACTACATAATCCCTGAATGATTTTCCAGCCTCAATGGCCACACTTCCCCTTTGAATGTCATGGAGAAACAGGGCGGCATACTTTTGTTCTTCCTGTGTAAGTGCGGCAAATGATTTGTGAAGGTCCTCCAAAGTTTTCTGTTTTTCTTTCTCATCGCCCAGGTTGAGTGCTTTCAGATACTTCTCGAAACGTGAATCCATATATTCCCTATCAATTCTTCCGGTATCAATCTCTGTAAGGTTTCCGTCTATCAGATAGGGAATGTCATCAGGGTTTGCCCCCCCTCCACCATCACCATTGAAAAGTTCTTTGTATCGTTGTGCGAGTATGAGATATTCATTCTCATCGAACGCCACCTTGATAGTTCTCTTATCATCACTCTCGCCGAAGGTATACATGGATTTTTCCCACGCAAACCCCTGTACCCTTGCAGCTTCAAGGTAATCATTCAATTTCTTGAAAAGAGATGCAAACTTCGCCTTCTCAGAATTCCTGTCAGGGAGCTTTTCACGATCTGGAATCCCGGCATTGATGAAAAGATCGAAAATCTCTGTATAAATAGAATTCAGCTTATCCAAGTTTTTATCCAGCTTCTCGACGAAAAGATCGAAAGGCCTATCACCAGAATACAGTTTCACTGCCTTCTCGATATTCTTTTCCATCGTGTGGGGTTTCCTGTAGTACCTAATTGTCCCAAAAGGCTTGTCTTGACCGAATATCCGGTTAGTCCGAGAAAATGCTTGGATGATATTCTCGTACCTCAACTCCTTGTCAAGGTACAAGGTGTTCAACCATTTGGAATCAAACCCCGTAAGCATCTGATCCACAACAATCAAGATGTCAATCTGCTTCTCAGGGGTTCGTTCTATCAACCGATAAGGATCCTTGTGGGCTAGCCTGTTTGCGATATCCTTTTTGAACTTACCATAATTGGAAAGGGTAAAGTCTTGGCCGTATCGAGCATTGTAGTCCTTTATGATTTCAATAAGACCCTCCTCCTTGAATTCAGCCCCCCCGTTATTATCTATCCCAGGATCGAAAAGACAGGTCACTTTCACATATGATTCCGCCGGCTTCAACAGCTTGTAGTAGGTGATTGCCTCGTTTATACTACTGGTCGCAAAGATCGCATGAAACTTATACCCATGACTTAAGGTTAGCCAATTTTCAAGAATATCTGTGACTACTGCTTTCTGATGTTCGCTGAAAAGGTATTGCGAATGGGGAATGTAGTCCTCGATCCCCTTGATACGTCTTCCGTCCGCAGTTGAATAGCCCACCATGGGAACATCGTTCATGTAATGGTAATAGATCCTGCTTTTCTTTGGATTCATCACCGCATCAGCTTCCGTTGCTGCTTTTGCTTTATCCAATGCAACGGATTTCCTCAGGTCCTTATCCCTGAACGTAAGGACCTTGTATGGATCAAACCCAAGGACATTCCTGTCGCGTATCCCGTCTGCAATACTATATCTGTGAAGTTCATCCCCAAATACTGTAGACGTAGTGCTTTTCTTTTTTTGGTTATCTTCGAGAATCGGAGTGCCTGTAAACCCGAAGAACATTGCCCTGGGAAAGGTTTCCTTTATAGTCAGGAGCATCTCCCCAAAAGTGGAACGATGCGCTTCGTCCACGATGATCACCATCCTCTTGGAGTTGATCTTGCACAAGTCCCGAGCACCGATTCCATCATCATTGATCCTACTCATCTTCTGTATCGATGTGACTATGAGCGTGTCAGCGGGATCAGTACTTTTCAATCTCGATATGAGCACATAGGTATCCTCTGTTGCTTGGACATCCTCAGTTTCATTTGCGAATGCTCGATATTCCTTAAGTGATTGGGTTCCAAGTTCAATTCTGTCCATGAGGAACACTACCTTATCGGCATCCTTGGAGTTGGCTATCAGCTGAGCAGACTTGAAGCTTGTCATGGTCTTTCCGGATCCTGTTGTATGCCAGATATATCCGCCCCGCATCTCTCTTCCATCCCAGAGGGCTTTCGAGACGCGATCCGAGATCGCACTAGCTGCATAATACTGGTAGCTACGCATTACCTTGAGAATGCCGTCGGAGCCATCGGCAACAGTATAGAAGCCAATCAGCTGATGTGCCATCGGTATTGAGAGGAACGATGATGCAATATCTTGCCATCCATTGATCGGCTCATTATTGAAATCCGCCCAGTGAAAGTAATAGTCTTTGACAAATTTCCCCTCAGGGCCCGGATTTGCGAAGTAAACCGTTTCATTCGGCTCCATCGCTACAAAGACCTGTATGAGCGAAAAGAGACCTGAGAAAACTCCCTCATATGCATATTTCTCAATCTGGTTGTACGCTTGACTGACTGAGATACCGCTTTTCTTCAATTCGATATGGATCACAGGCATCCCATTTATCAAGAGCATCAAATCACCCCTGCGATCATTAGCGATTGCTTCACGTGAGGGAAGGTCTGGTTGTAGTGCTATTTGATACCTGCTTTGCCCAGCTGCAATCTCGTTCCTGTCATATATCTTGAGGCTAATTTCCTTTCCAAGGTGCTCAATATCATCCGGGTTGTCGCGCTTGATGGAGACGGTCTTGCCGTTGATGAAACCATTCAGCTTAAGAGGTGTTCTCAAAGCCACGATTTGTTCCAGTATCTGCTGCATCTCACTATCGGTCAGCGGGTAGCCATTAAGCCTATCACGAATCATATTGTTGTTATTAAGAATACGTCGCCAGTTCTCAACCAGATCTTTCTCAGTTGGATGCTTGATTACTTGTTGCTCCCATCCTTTCCTAGAAAGGATTTCAATGAGAGCCTCTTCAAACTCGGATTCCTTGGTGAATACTGTAGTAGCTTGAGGCATATCTATAACCGCCTTTACAAAAACATTTTATCGAGCATTGCTTTTTTTACATTCTTGAGCTTTTCAAGCTTACGCTGATGAAGGGTGATAAGGTTGTCCATGTGTTTGAAAAAGCTCCCGATTTTCTCTTGTTCGACCGGATTGACTGGTATCTTAATTGCGATATCTTCGAGACTCGTGGAAGTAATAGCAGGATAACTAGTGCCAGTACATCTATCAAGAACATCCTTCACAAAACCATCTTCTTGCAGTATGCAGAATAATAAAGAACCTTTGATTTGGGGTCTCAGCTGTGCATACCCAGTAGAGAAAACATAGTCATTTTCTTTACTGTTAAATAAATAATTATTCTTTTGATAAGGTCGAACTGTTTGATAGAAGATATCGCCATACTTTGCGACTCTTTGCGCCCTTGAGGGTGCCGTATGAATAGTTTCACGTCTATGGCTGATGAGTTCTGTTCCTACAACTGACTCTAGATCAACATATTCAAATTCGTCTGGGAGCGTTCCTTTTGGATTGAATTCTGCGACATCGCTCAACTTACGCTGTTCCCAAGGGTCAGTAAATCCAGCAAACCTAATCTCTGGAATGTTCGAACCATTTTTCGGAAACATTTTATCGAGCATGGATCTCTTAACAGAAACCAGTTTGTCATACTTATGCTGATGAAGGGTGATTAAGGTTTCTATAGTTTTAAAAAACAAACAGATTTTCTTTTGCTCAGCTATTGTCGGAATATTTATTGTTCTCTTTTTCCAATCATCAACATCAAAAACAAGTTTCTCAATATCAATTCCGTACGAACTTAAAAAGAACTTTTTATACATCTCTGGGTGCTTTGATAATATTGCAAGAAATTCAACAGACATTCCATCGTTGTCAGTAAGAACTAGGTATTCGTTTGAGACTACTGCCCCGTCAAGGTTTTTTGGGACAATTCCATTAGCGCCATGCACAACTTGTCGCTTAGATATTAGGTAGTCTCCCGCTTTGACTTCAAAGTAAGTTTTAACAAGAATGTCTATACCTTTTAGCTTCCCACGAGATGTGACCCCCTCATTTCTTCGCTTAACAGTAACAAGTTCATATTCTTTATCATCCATCATTTTAACAGGCCGTATAACTTCAGTTAATAATTTATCAATCTTACGCTGTTCCCAAGCATCATCAAATCTGACAAACCGAATTGCGGGCTTTTTTTTATCCTCTGGCATATTACTCCGCTCCCAACAACGACATGAATTCTTCGAGCCCTTTTAAATCATGAGAGTTACCCGTAAGCTCTTGAATCATGGATCCAATGGCGATTTCAGTTTCATGCAATTCAGTCTCAATTTCCGAGAAGGTCGTCTTGTACTTTTCTGCTAGGGCAACAACCTTCGTGATCAACACTTCAATGATCGTCTTGGGAATTGAATAGAGGCTAAGCAGGAGTGGTTCGATCCATTTGGCCTCAAGCAATGATCTTGCATCCTCATAAGACAAACCCTCGATTACTTTCTTGGTTTTGTTATGAAGCGCTACAGTCTCCTTCTTTAGCTTTGATTTCAATTGTTTCTCTTCTGCCATCAACTCATCGACAAGCATGATCTTTTCTTCAAATGAATCTTCAGGTATTAAAATTCCCTTCTTTTTATCAGCCATCAATTTTTTTACTTCCTTGACAACCCAGGATGAAATGAAAGAATCTTTCGTTTCATTGAGCCCATCTGATTCTTTTTCTTCCTCAGACAAACCATCCAATATCTCTGCATGGGTTGCATTGATCTCAGATACCCTATCCTCAATCGCAAGAAGGTGGTCATGCTCATCTTTGAGCAGAGTATTCTCAACCAGATCAAACGGTATCACCCGCCCCCGCCATCCCTCTTGAACCTCTTCATCTTTCTTGGAGACCATCCTTGGTTCCACCTTCTTGGATGCATCAAACCCTTCCGTCTGCAATATCTCCAGATCTATCGCTATGTTTGTCCATTCATCATCCAACAATTGATAGACATCATATTTATCGACCAGTGGAAGACCTTCAAGACGTACAAAGATGTCATCACTGAGAAGCAACTCTTCGTTTGTGATTTTTAAACTCTCAAACCCATCAATCAGATCATTCCTGAGCCTATCTCCAAAGCTTTCAAAGGAGCTTTTAAAACTCTCGACAAATTTAATAACGCTAGGATGAGCATTCACAGCCTCCCGTATATCATCCACAGCCAAAGTTCTGTATGAACCCTCACCTTTGATAAACAATTTATCCTCAAGACCAGGAAAAGCTTTCCAATATTCATGCAGGTCTTCAATCTCATTTTCAGGAATGCCCCCAAGCATCAATGAGTAGATGTCCCATTTCTCAGATGCCTCGGAAGAGTCAACATATCTTGGAATGTTCAGATTGTATTCATTCAGGCGTATCTCATCTTTGTTAACCAACCTAGCAAACTTGGGCAGACTTTTCCGCTCCGTGACAACATCAACAATTTTCTTGATATCGGAAGCTCTGAGCATATTGTTCTTTCCAACCTTGGTGAAACCTTTGGATGCATCGACGATCAGCACATCATCCGTTTTCCTATTCATCTTCAATACCATGATGATAGTGGGTATTCCAGTCCCAAAGAAAATGTTGGCGGGAAGTCCTATGACCGCATCAATATGGTTGTACTCAATCAGATTCTTCCTGATCCTCTCCTCCTCTCCACCACGGAACAGCACTCCATGGGGGAGGACAATAGTCATAATCCCATCAGGTTTCAGATGGTAGAGGTCATGCAGAAGAAAGGCATAGTCGGCCTTACTCTTGGGGGCAAGACCGAAGCGGGCGTACCGGGGGTCCGATTCCTTATTGGAAGGATCCCACGCCTGGGAATAGGGAGGATTGGAGACCACCGCATCCACATAGAGTGGATCGTAGGTATTAACCGGATCGTTGTCCTCAAAATACGGCCAGTCATCCTCGAGCGTATCACCATTGCGCGTGACGATATTGTCGGGAAGAATCCCGCGCATGACCATGTTCATGCGGGTGAGGTTGTACGTATTTTCTTTAAGCTCCTGGGCGTAATACTTGATGCTGTTCTCATTATCGATATGTTTGGAAACCGAACGCCCAATATTGATGAGCAATGATCCCGATCCGCTGGTGGGATCATAGATCTTGATCTCCTTCTCGCCCTTCAGATGATCGGCCACAATCTCTGACATCAAGAACGACACCTCGTGGGGGGTATAGAATTCGCCCGCCTTCTTGCCGGCATTTGCCGCAAACTTGCTGATCAGGTATTCGTAGATGAATCCCAACACATCATAGCTCTGTCTACCGTCCATTGGGATAACCTTGATCAATTGGATAAGATCCCGTATCGCCTTGGTCTGAGAGCTAGAGCTGTCACCAAGTTTGCTCAAGCCGGTCTGCAGCGTATCAAAGATCTTCTCGAACACTTTCTTGTGTGATGGGTTGATATTTCGGTTGAACGCAGAAAGCGCATCCCTGACATTGGAGACATCGAAGTCCGAGCCCATCTCTATCCAGGTTGAGAAGAGATGGTCGTAAGAGATGAAGTAGCCTACATTTTCCTTGATGAATTTCACATCATCAATCTCAGCTTCTGAAAGTGCCTGTATGTCTTCTTTTTTAAAATGATTGTATAAAAAAAACTTCATTTCTTTATCAGATAAGAATTTGTAAAAAATTAAACCGAGGATATAATCCTTATACTCATGGGCTTCGATCTTTGAGCGCATCCGATTTGCGGCTTCCCAAATTCTTGAAGCCAACTGTTGCTTGTTCATCCCAATCCTCCAGTGAAAATCCACCTTATTCAAGGCTGTTGTCGATAAGCTGGAACTTACCAACTCAATGACCAAATAGACGTCCTCGCGAAAAGGTTTCTGTGTGCATATTTTGTATGTAGGATACCCCTTAGCTCGGGATAATTGCAAGAAAAATAGCCCAAGTACACATTGCGATCAAACAACACAAGCGTAAAAATTATCCAATAATTTCCACAACCATCTCAATTACTACATCCGGAGTTTCGTAAAGAATTCACATATTCAACTTTTTCCTCACTCCCATAACGAGACTCATAGGCCAAGCTCAAGCATTTTTCGAAATGAACGGGTTTTAGACCATGATGAAATAATATTGGAAGGATGGTTGGATCTTGAGCCTTTTTACAGGCAAATTCAAAAACTGATAAATAATAGAGACTTTCCACGCTATCCTTGAAATCATACTTTTCCAGAATCAAACCAATAATTTCATTACTTTTATATATCATTGCAAAATGTAGACTTGTCCAGCCGTTTTGATCCGCCAATCTTGGATCTGCCCCTTTCTTCATGATTAGCTTGGCTACTGAGTCATCCTGACAGTATTCCAAAGCATACATCAAAGCTGTTCGTCTTCTATGATCCGGATGGTTTATATCCAATGAGCGGAATCGAAAGAATCTTTGCGAATATGCTTGGTCCAAAATAAATTTGACTACTTCGATATTCTGGCCTGACTCGAGAGCGTAAAATAAGCAATCCCAATCTCGATTGTATTCAAAAATGTTGCATCCATATTCAATCAGCATTTTAAGTATTGCAGGATTGCTATTTGTTCTTGCAGCTAGCATTAACAATGACTTTCCATCATCCCTCACATCGGTCCTAAACCCGAGTTGTATCAGATATCGTAGGATATCGGGATTTGGGTTTTTCATGGAAGCAAATTGTATGGCATTTGTGTTGTATTTGCTTACCATATTGATGTCTGCTCCATATTTTACAAGAATTTTTAGGGTGTCAAGATTATTGCAATCCCTTGAAGCATACAGAAAAGTTGTCATGCCCCCATATTCGGTTTTTGTATTAAGATCTGCTCCTTTTCTAATTAAGAATTCGCAAATCTTTACATTACCATGAACAATTGAAAACTGAAGAAGACTATTCAAATCATCCATTGTGTTTGACCGCTGACTTACATATATTTTCAGTAGCTTATCAAAGTTTTCGACTGAAACAGAGGATGATTCTAAATACTTGAAAAGCTTACTTAGAGAAAGCTTTTTCAATGTTCCATCCTTTCTATATAGGTCCAAATCCATTTTGACCCTCTTTCAAGCACCGCATTAGTGTCCGATTTGGTAACCAAGTAAAGTCCCTGGAAAATGACATAATGCAAGGCTTCCCATTACAGATGAACCCTCTATTATCAGTAAATATACAGGCAGCAACAAATTTGCATGATTGTCCTGTAGATCTTTGAGTGCAACACAAATACTGTGTATTGGGTGCATGCCAACCGTAACTATTACTATAACCCACATACTATCTGATTCAAACGAAACCATTACTTGTGAGGTACAAGTTAAGGAATGATATCCCCATTGACACCTCCCCTCTTATCCATTACCCTCAAGCCTACCCACATACTGCTTAACATTTGTTTACAATATCCTATTGACCCACAACCCCATTCCGTACTATCCTCCATCCAGCAAGTCTGACGACTAACAGGCTTACAAGGATGACAAGGATTATGAAGAAAACTACCGTGACTTTTGGAGAGTACCTGAAGCACAAACGCGATGAGAAGCAGATTAGCTTGCGTGAGGTGGCTCGTACTTTGGGAGTGTCGGCGCCGTTTCTCAGCGATGTGGAGAACAATCGCCGTGGACCGCTGACTGAGGAACGACTGGCGGATTTGGCCAAGGTGCTGAATCTGAATGAGAAAGAGAAAGCCGAGATGTATGATATCGTCGGTAAGCAAAAGGGCCTGCTCGCACCGGATCTGAATCCGTATGTGACCGACAGGCCGTATGTGAACGCCGCACTCAGGACCGCAAGGAATCTAGAAGCGAACGAAGAGGATTGGCAACGATTTGTCGATGATCTGATCAAAAGGAAAAATGGGGATAACTGATACACCATGATGAAATGCGCAAGTAGACTCGACGCCAATGGCATACCACATCTCAGCAAAAGTCAACTGGAAACCTATGGAGAACGAGTACTGCGCGATTTTTCCCCGACCATCCTGCTGGAACCACAACCCACCGATATCGACAGGCTCGTCACCGGATACATGGGATTCAATTTCGAATACCAGTATCTTTCCAATAACCAGGTGTATCTGGGTATCACGGTGTTCGAGGATACCGATACCCTACCCGTATATATCCCTGAGTTAAATCGGGCCGAGTTCCTCTCGGTGAAGAAGAACACCATCATCATCGAGGGAACACTTGCCGACAATCCCAATCTCATCCACCGCGAGCGTTTCACCGTAGGACATGAGGCATCGCACGGACTGGTCCATCCCGAGTATTATCAGCGCAAGGCCCAGATCGCCAGCCTACATGACAACTTTGGTGGTATCTACTCAAAACCTACCTTCCCAGATCTCAGCGGTGTGGATGTGAATGGCAAGCGCCTGCAAGGTGAAGCCTGGCTCGAGTGGCAGGCCAATTACCTGTCATCGGTCCTTCTGATGCCAAGGATTGCGGTCAAGCGGCTGCGAAACCTGATCGAGCCCAAGGGAAGCCGATTCTGGCATTATGAGCTGATCCAGACCATGGTCGAGGTGTTCAATGTCTCCGAGGAAGCCGCAAGGGTGCGCCTGGTCTCACTGAACCATCTACCCACCTGACAAACAACCACCGATGTCCGTATGGCAATCCACATGATTGCCGATGGACTGACTGAAACAAAGACACCTGACTGCCTCTTCGCAGCGGGTTTCTTTTTCGCTTCTATGTTAGCTCTTAAGCTAACAACATACAACACGAGGAGATGCGATGGATATTCCCATGAGATGCCCCAATTGTGGAAGACGGGCGTTCGACACGACAGGATTCCACAACACGACACACCCGGTTGAGATCTCGCTCAAATGCCCGCAGTGCAACCGAGTGGTGAGAGTTCCGATCGTACAGGGCAGGAGCATGCCCGACAGGAAAGGAGGCAATCGCGTTCACATCATGAAAAAGTAACATAAGGGGGACCAACCTCCTCTGGTATTTAGATACCTTGATATCCCGGTACATACCGAGCAATGGGGCCGCACCGCGAGCCACCGAATAGCCGGATGATCCATAAAACACCCGTTTTGTGATCATCCGGCTTTTTTTGTACCCATCAAGACCGATCGCTCCCCATTGGCAGAAGCGTGATGGTCACCACTTCCTGGATCCGTTGGATCCGGACGTCAGCATCCTTGGTGCCAGGCCAGGATTTCCCCACCAGGATGCACCACATCAATCACTGAGCACCGGCTGTAGGGAATGCGCCGGTCGAAGGTCAAAACGGAGATGCGTTTTGATTTCGGCCAGCAAGCCTTAGCCGCTGCATACCCGAATGCCTGTCTCCGTTTTGCCCAAACCCCGAGGAGGGGAACATGGCAAATACAGAGAATCAAAGCAGGGACTTCTACATTTTCGATCCGATCACAGAAGAGAGGATACCGGTCTCCGAAGAACAATTCCGAGAGTATTATCGTCCCATCAACCGCATCTATGCGTTCGCCAAGCGGCATCACCAATGCGCCTGCCACCACTGGTGGCGATGCGGAGGGGACTGTGGCATCTGCGATTGGTCACGGGATCCTGAGCAGGAGGACCTCGCCCAGCTGCATTACGATCTTGAGGTAATGGCCAGCGAACGCCATCAGTCGTACGATCCTGAGGTTGTTCTGCAGAGGAAGGAATTCAGGCAGAAGGCTGAAGCTTTCCTGGAGGCGCTCACCGGAGAGCTGAGAAGGATCTACGAGCTGTATGATGAGGGAAAGTCCCAGGACGAGATCGCATCGATCATCGGCAAATCCCAGGATACCGTCCATCGGAGGCTCAAGAAGATCAAAGAGGATTTCCGGTTGTTCTATGAGGGATGAGAGGGAATTAATATTCTAATTGTTGGATGGAAAAATTTTCTTTCCATCCAATTTTGATTTGCACTCCAATAAAAATAACTCAGTTCAGATGACCATAAACCCTATGCCAGACCAAGTTTATTAAAAAATATTCGATTTCTCATGTCTGCATCCTTTACAACCTTTTCCCAACTGATTACCTCAAGATATAGATTAATGTTATCCATCCAATGAAACCACCCGAGTCTATCGGGCATCGGCTTGAAGTCTTTCTCTCTCTCAAGCCATTTCTCAACCTTTGTTGTTAGATCACATATGACGTAACCATAGAAAGGAGTATTTGAATTGACATTGATTTTTCTACCTTCTGGAGTTTGACACTTGCCATCACGAATTGCGTTCACATACCGAACTATTTGTTGGACAGGATCATCTTTTGAGCTGGGATTGGCGAAGTCGTCTCGGAAAGGTCTTTTAAACTCAAAGATTGTGATTGGGTTACTTGACTCATTCTCCCCGCGGAAGGCAACACGATTATTATAAATCAATAAATCTGGTCGATCACTCAATTCCCCATTAAGGGTTTTATCTGAGGACACAAACCATGAAAAATTCAGCCGCTCATCCAACAACCATAAATTATGATCAGCGAAGGAGGTAGTCTCTGTATCCCCCCTTCTCGGAAAAATGATATCATGAACCAAACCTTCGGAAGAATATTTACCTTCATCATCTCTCTCAAGGCTTTTCTGAAGTAATTCGAGGACAATTTTTCTCAACGCAACATAGTGTATTAGATCATTTTTACTATTCCCAGACACCTTGCTAATGATCTCCAAGACCTTCTCTTGGACGCCATCTAATGTGGCCTTATTCAGAACATTTGCAACATCCTTTTTAATTTCTAGTTCTCGAGAAAACTTTTCAGTTTGAAGTTTGATCTCAATTTCTTGATCGGAAGGATTACATGGAAGATTAGTTAAGTTGACATTGCTGACCAGATCTTTGTGCCATGGTGCCTTCAAATCAACATAGGTTCTTACGAGGTTTCGCTTTTTTTCTTGTCGCGTACATATCTCGTCTCCCATTATTCCTTTTGCCATCTCCGCAGCCTCGCTCTCGATGTCCGATTGAGACACCGGATGGCTCAGACTCGCATACATCTGATTAAACTCAAAGCCACCCCGTTCAAGAGATACATTCTCATCAAGATAATTACCAAGGACATAAGCTTTCACAATATAATTTCTTTCGTGTCTACCTATATCATCTTCAGAGATCTCAAAGAACTCTTCTTCGAATTCAGGGATATACTTGTGTAAGGGAGTGACAGTGACTTCTCTTTTATTCGCCACAAGGCTCACTCGACTCTTTTGGTTTTTTGGTGAATAAAACTTGAAAAGCCTTATCTGGAAGTCAAAACTTTGACCACCCCCCTTAACAGTGATGATGGTATTCTGACTTGAAATTTCCTGTATCCTTTCCGGTGTATCAAAATTTTCAAGATACCGATTTAAACAAATCGCATTACTCCGATCTTCCTCGGCAAGAAATATTTGTGGGCATTGATAATCATCAGTTATAAAATACGGGAGAATTCTCTCGATGATATTCCAAGAGAATGTAGAGAGTCGTTTCTCATAATTGCCTTTTTTGAGATCCAGCAACTTAATTGTCGTTGACAACGGCTTATCTTCTTCTATCGAAACAACTTTTTCATTAACAATAATGTCTTGATCCATCCCCATAGAAAAAGATCTATACTTGATTTTACCACTCTCCTCGAAATAACTCCCTATATGCAGGTGACTGAAATACTTTAAGCAGATAAACCTTCCAAAACCCTTTCCACCTGATTCAGCCTTGAGGTCAGAAAAAAGTGTGTCAAACGAATCGCGATGAGTCTGGGTAAAACCAATGCCATTATCCTCTATGATGAAGCCGGTTATGCTTTGTTCAGATCCATCAAGCTCTTCTTGTTTGCTTCTTATTACTCTGATCCAAATAACCCCATCTACTCTTCTCGTTTCTTCAATTGCCTGAATTGCATTGATAACAATCTCAATAATTGGAGTATAAACAGAAGTGCTCTCTCGAATATTCTCAATTGCTCTCTTGATGTTTACGTTACTCATACTGCGGACTCCATAACGTTCATAATGTTGGGAAACGTAATACAATGATAAAATCTCAGTGATAGATTTATGCTAGTGCAACAAATATTATAGGTCAAGTTCAATTATGTACACGAACTATATAATTCTTCACTCATCTAGTTTTATTACTATAGTTCATTAATAGGTATCTGTTTCATAACTCAACCCTAGATATAAAACTCCGATTCTTCCCCGTTCTACCCAAACAGATATAAATCAATCCCAGAGGATTGTTTGGAACTAAAATATTCTCTATTGTATTCTTATGAATCCTATCGAAAGAGAATTGCTTCACAGGATCATCACCGACCGGCCATTCGCCGAATACATCACCCAGAGAATTGATATCGGGGATTTCGACGATGAGATGGCTAACAGGCTCTATGACGGGATCATGGATTTACTATGTCAGGAAAGGCAGATATCCTTCGAATTGCTGTTGGCATACTTCGAAAGTGATAGGAATGCAAGCAAAGCATTGGAGCATATAGTCCGTTATTATGAATTGGCAAGAGACCTTCAAGCAAGAAAGTAAAGATGGCCTCATAAGGTGTTCTATCCATATATCCTTCATTATTGCGTATTTTCATAATCAATCCTTCATATAAAACTCCGCCTCATACCCCGCCGCACTCAGCATCAAGCCATCAGCCCATGACGGAACGATGCTCATGAGCCTACCGACTTCGTCGACCTCAATGTCGTTCGGTGCTTCAATGACCACCTCGTCATGGATGTGCATCACGATGCGGCAGCCGAGCGGCTCGAGATGCCGCATGGCATGGCACAGCAGGTCGCGGCTGATCGCCTGAGTGCAGTTGCTCACTATGCGGGCTTTTCCTGCTCGGATATCCCAGACGGCGAAACGGTGTCTCGGTCCGCAATTCGCAAGGTCGTACACCTGTTTCTTGCATCCGGTGGAGTGCACAGCAATTCTATCGGCCAATTGTTGTTCATGCGATAATGAATTGTTGTCACACCGATTCCGGTCAATTCCGAAAGGGCAGAAACCGTCATATCTCCGAATGGAGTCTCTATCACACGATTCGACCTCCTGTTTCTGCAGTTGACCTTTCGTTCCACCCAACGACAGTTCTGTGCATCGTAGCCTTGATTGTTGTCCTTTCTGTCCAAATCCAATCCTCGCTGGTAGGTTGGCCCCATGTCTTCCCAGAACTGCTCGAAACTGTGCAGCCAGGCATCGCACACCCGTATTCCCCTTCCCCCGTAGTTCTTCCACGCACGGTGTTTCGGATCCGTACAACGCTGCTTCATCGAGTGCCACACTCCGAATGCCGGATGATGGCTCATTCCATGCCGGGTATGATTCCTCGCTATCAAAATCTTGGTCATGCATCCGCACGATTTCACCGGATACTTTTTTTTCTGCAGGTCTGCGGAGGCGATTACCTTCAGATTCCCGCACCAGCACCGGCACAGCCATTGCGCTTTTCCCTGGGCCGTATTCTCCGCCCTGCTGATAACCGTCAGGTAGTTGAACGTCCGCCCACTCAAGTCCTTCAGTCGTGCCACACTCCCTCCATCCTTCTGTCGTCAAAATCTTATGATTCGCAGTCATCTCAAGGGCTTGCCCGATGCGGACCGTCTCCTGGATGCCTTTGTCGATAAGTCCTTCGTGGGAAACCCATTCCGTTCCGTCCCAGACCCTGTCTTGCCTTTGAATCTCCTGGATGGGAACGAACCCCCGTTCGGCAAGAACCAATGTACCCCCAGCAAGACAGTTCTCGACTAGCTTGGGTCCGTAGGTATCAATGCGTTCCCATTTCTTCGTTCCTCCCACCCCCTCGTAGGTTACGCAATCGCTACCGAATTCGTTGGTACCGATGCGAGGCTTCACATACGCGAGACTTCTGCCAGAGGGCAAGGTGATGAAAAGAAAGCCACTCTCATAGGAGAATCTGATTCCATGCGTATCGGTGGTGGTTTTTTCCTTCACCGCTTCCTTCGCTGCCTTGTCAACATCCCACCAGAGCCGGACAATGTTCGGATTGGACTGGCGCCAGGCATCCACCAAGGGTTTGAGCTCGTTCTCCGTCATGCCGGATTCGAGCGCTCCCATGGCCTTGAGCGCTCCCACCGATCCTCCATAGCCGCAGTTGTGCACGAGGACCCCCGATACGGTAAAACGATGATGTGTTCCGGCATTGAGGATGTCGTATACCTTGCATGTTCCTGTCGTTTTCAGGACGTCGCGGACCATAGAAAGCCTTCGCTCTCCCTTATGTCCACCAATGGCTATCGCCTTTTCCCCATCGCCAGTCTGCACCAATTGCGCTGTGCACTTAGCCGCAAGCCCGAGCCGTACCGGCTTACCCATCCCCTCGACCCAGACGAGATGGTCGGCTGTCGCGGTAAGTCCTCCGTAGGTAATTACCCTCCGGATCCCATTACAGACAACACCCCCATGCGATACCCAATCCTCTCCATCCCACAGCAAATGATCGGTCGTCACGCCCTCGATCGGCACAAGACCTTGATCGGTGAGCACCAGCTGGCCTTCTGCGATGCAGGCGAGCTCGGCCTGCTTGCCCTTTTGCCTGAGGTGTCCGTTCTCCCCATGCTTGGTGACCACGCAGTGGAACATGCGGGAGGCTGTGGCACAGTAGATGTCCCCATCCTCGGCGAAGATATCCATGCGCCACGTCTCCCCAGCGAGCCAAGAGAGCACCCTTGCTTCTATCGCCGAGAAGTCCGATACGATGAACCGATGGCCTTTTCGGGGGATGAATGCGGTGCGGACCAACTGGGAGAGCGTATCGGGCACATCGCCAAAGAGCATCTTCACCGCTTCGTAATCACCACCTTTGACTAGTTCCCTGGCGACGGCGAGGTCCTCGATGCTGTTGCGCTTGAGATTTTGGGCTTGAATCAGCCTCCCTGACCATCTTCCGGTACGATTCGCTCCATAGAACTGGAACATCCCCCGAGCACGATCATCATAGCAGGCAGCATGCTCCATCGCCTGGTACTTCCTCACCGACGACTTGGCAAGCTGCAGCCTGAGCTCGAGCACTTCCCTGATCTCACGCGGAGCACCATCCAAAGCGGAGATCACATCCTTCTTGCCAAGGGAGTCTATCTCGAGTCCATTGTCGGCTAGCCAGGTCTTTACTTGGGGTACCGAATTGGGATTCTCCAGGTCGGTGAGCTCCTTCATCCTGGACACCAGCTCTTGCCGAGAAAGACTATCCATTTCGATGGCTCTTCTCACCAGTTCCCGGTCGATCAACACGCCCCGGTCGTTGATGCGTTGGTCGAGATGGTACTCATCCCAGATGGCATCGGGAACCGAAAACCGCCCCAAGCGCCGGTGGATGGCGAGTTCGACCTCGACATCACGCTTGTTGTACTCGATGAATTGATCCCATTTGTCCACAGCGTCACCAGATTTGTTCCTCGTACGGCCTCCATTGGTGATCGTGGGGGCACACGGAATGCAGAAGTAGCGGATAAGGTCCTTGCCCTCGGAGAGCTTCTGCTTCCCGAGGCCCAGCACCGCTCCCACGCCCATCAGCGACAACGGCAGCCCCAGATACGCCGACCAGATCATCGTACATCGCCAGGATGATGGATCCAGGTATGTGCCTGCTGGCAGTCCCAGATAGCGTGAGAGGCAGATTCGCTCGAAGGCAGCGTTGAACGCCCACTTGACCACGCTGGCATCGGTGAATGCTTCGAGAATGTCCTTGGATATCTGTTCTCCCCGGGCGAGATCGACGACCTGCACCGGTCCACCGTTGACGCTATAGCCAAACAGGAGGATCTCGAAATCTTCGGCCTCGCAATACCGAAAAACCCCACTCTTGGCAAGGTTGACGGACGAGTACGTCTCTATATCGCAAGAGAGAGTGTGTATATTGGGCATGGGCAAATCCTTCTGGTCAGTTTCCAATCTCGGTGTCTTGAAAAAATCCTTGGTGTAATGGAAGGACGGCAGTGGCAACCACCGCCCTCCCCATCTTCAATCAGGCAAGGAAATCATCCTCATCATCAGTAGCGAAATCGCTCTCCGCACTCGCCCTTCCACCCAGAGGGTCCCCGTCACGGAGCACCTGCAGATTGTTCAAACCACACGCGATGCCGCGGTTGCCGTTGGAGTTGAACGCATAGAAGGAGATCGAGGCGCGTCCGTAGACACCCGAGTACACCTCCGTTCGGTTGATCACCGGGTTGCAATCGGCATCGACGATGCCGGGCGCGGTGGCGCTGTTGGCGTTGACGAAGAACGCGTTCGCGTATGCCGCATCGTCGGGGCGGTCGATATCCCCGTCGCGCAGGGGATTCTTCAGCGATGCAAGCGGCGGGACGCTCTTGCCGTTGCCCTTCAGCTTCGCCTCGCCCTCTGTGTAGGCTGCCTCGATGGCAGAACGGATCTTCTGCACCGTGGCCTTGTCGCCCTTGGGGATGATCAGCGATACCGAGTACTTGGGCGTGCTGCCGTTGATGGACTTGGGTTCCCAGAGCGCGAGGTACGACCATCTGGTGTCCTTGCCGGTGATGACTTTCGTGCTTGCTTGTGTTGACATCTACTTCTCCTCCATGTCATTGAAATCGTTGATCGTGATCGCCGGCCGTTTGTCGCCTTGTGGCACGAGCGTCGGTTTGCCTTTGGGCTTGCATACATGCGAACCCAAGATCTCGTTGAAACGTGTCCTTCCCAACAATTCGGTCATTGCCGTGATACCCAACACCTTGTGCTCATACGGGTCGAAGCCTGCGTCGCGTACCGCATCGGCTGCAGAGGCCTCGTCGGTGTACCGTCGAATGGACCGACCCTCCACCAGCTTGAAGCCTTCGATCGTTCCGCCCCTTGCCAATACCGATAGGGCATATGACTTGATGTCCCCCACCCAGGCGGCTAGCTCGTCGGCTTGGGTCAGGATCGCGGCGACCTCGTCGTCTCCCAGAAGCACGGGTTTGGCGAACTCGTATCGGTCAAGATCCAGGTTCGCCTCGGCACGCTTGCGGCAGGTGGCCCTCACCTTGCAGAACCGGCAGTGGGGCCCCGAGCAGAACTCCCCCTCGCCTTGGAATGCGAGCTCGGCTCGGGGTTTCACATAAGACCCGGCCCATTCGAGCAGCTCATCGGAGCCCATCGTGAAGGTGCCCACGTTCGCCAGGCGCGGCTGGAACACGGTCATGCTGACCTTCTGGACCTCATACAGCGGGGCGAACATCCCGATCGCCCCCAGCGCATAGAGCATCATCTGCGTGTTGCGCTCGGCCGAGACCGGCACCCCTTGTCCGTACTTGAAGTCGATGACGTGCAGGTGGGCATCGGACACGATGATGCAGTCGGCGGTCCCCGAGCACTGGGGCACATACGAACTTATATCCACCTTCTGCTCGAGTAGGACGAGCGGATCCCTTCTGGCATCCTTTTCCTGTTGCAACGCATCCAGCACAAAAGCCGTGTACTCTTCCGCGCAGTCTTCCATCTGCTCGTTGTAAAAGCCCAGGGTGGGCCTCGGGTCTTCCGCCTCGAGGCCGAGTGCGAGCTTGACCTTGTATTCGCAGAGCGAATGAGCCTCGGTACCCTCCTCGGCGAAGAGGCTCGGCCCCTCTTCGATGTGTTCGCACAGTCGTGCGGACGGCGGGCAAGCGGTCCATCGGGCGGCCGACGATGGCGAGAGCAGGGCATGCTTAGCCATTACCAAGCCTCCTGATGTCGCGCAGGAACGACGGGTAGTATTCCACCCTCAGGTCCTCGAGGCACGTCGAGCCGTGGTGTTCGAAGATCGCCCTGAAAGAATCACCATCGCCTTCCTTCTCCTTCTCCGAAAGGGCTTGTTCGATATCCCCCCTGGTCGCACCCAGGCACAGCGCCTCGTCCATAAGGTCCTGGTACCGCGAAGGGTCGATCTCCGAGAGCTTGGACGCCCCATATTTTTCCAACAACGCCCTGATGTTCTCGGTATGCCCATCACGGGACTTGCCGGCCAGGACCGCACGAACTTCCACCAGCGTCAGTGGTTTTGCCTCCGGTTTGGGCTCGGCCTTCCCGAACTCCTTCCCATCCAGACGACCCAGCAATGCTTCCAGCGATCTAGAAGCGGTATTCAGGATAGTCATGGCCTCTGCGATGCAGGCCCTCGTCTCTTCTCTCATGTGCTTCCTCCTGTCGTGTACCCATCCGATCCTTGGCCGAAGCTACCATGAGGCGCTTGGCCAACCTTCTCGCCACCGCGCTGATGGTCATCAGCACCTCGGCGATCTCCTCGTCGGTCTCATGCTCGCTCCGACGTCTGGTCTTTCGTTCATCCATTTGGATCCATCTCCTTCGAGAGACCGTTCTCTTGTTCGTCCCTCACCACCTTCCGTATGCAACGGGGAACTTGACCGACAGGAAGTGGGAGTTTTTTCGAGAATCCGAACCTGGAAAAATTCCTGAAGAATTTGTCGGTCAAACCGCCGGTTGCGTCAGGAAGGGTGTGTAGGGGGAAAGACCTGCAACCAGATGCAAGGAGGATTCTTATGAATCGAGAACGACTGAATGCACAGGGGTATCCGGATCCGACGCCCTATGAGGCATTCAAGGCGATGGAACAAGAGGAGCGAAAGGCAATCCGATCCTTCCGTCCCATCGTATACATCTGCTCGCCATACGCGGGCGACATCGGGACAAATGTCGAGCGGGCACGGCTGTACAGCCGATTCGCGGTGGACTCGGGCTGCATCCCCCTGACGGTGCACCTGCTGTACCCGCAGTTCATGTACGACGACGATCCCGCCGAGCGTGAGCTCGCGTTGCGCTTCGGCAACATCCTCATGGGCAAGTGCGCCGAGGTGTGGGTGTTCGCAGGACACGGGGTATCGAACGGAATGGCGGGCGAGATCGCCTATGCCCGTCGCAAGGGGTATCGCCTGCGGTACTTCGATTCGGATTGCCGGGAGGTACAGGGATGAGGATCAACCTCTATAGTGCCGATTGCACGGGAAACGCGAAGAACTGCCATTATCGCAACCATATCGATGCGTCCACGAAAGAAGCATTTGAAGAAGCGATACGGTTCGACCACGTATGCGCCGAATACAAGGACGGCTACCGTAGTGTCGGAAACTTCGTGTCCTCCACCGTCGTGGTGATGGATTGCGACAACGACCACTCGGACAACCCGGATGATTGGATCTCCCCCGAACAACTCGCCGAAGAACTGTCGGAGGTATCCTTTGCCCTTGCTACAAGCCGGAACCACAATCTGCCCAAGGAAAGTAAAGGCGCAAGGCCACGCTTCCATGTCTACTTCCCGATACGTGAGATCACCGAAGCGAACGTGTATGCGAACCTCAAGCGATCGATACATGCTCATTATCCGTTCTTCGATGCGAACGCTCTGGATGCAGCCCGATTCATCTTTGGTGCAAACCAAGGCGACGTCATCTGGAATGAAGGGTGGATGCACATCGACGAGGCGATTGTGGTTCCCCAAGAGACTACGACAGAGACGAACCGGGAAGTGATTCCAGAGGGGATGCGCAACAACACGCTCTCGCGTTTTGCGGGCAAGGTGCTCAAGCGCTATGGCGTGTCGGATCGTGCGCATGGGATCTTCGTGCAGGAAGCAGCCAAATGTGATCCTCCACTACAAGAGGATGAGCTGGATACGATCTGGTACAGTGCGGTGAAATTCGCACAGCGGGTGCACATGCAGGACGGGTATGTCGATCCGGATACCTACAATGCGGAATTCTCCAGGGAGTCGCTTAAGCCCTCGGACTACTCCGACATCGGCCAAGCCAAGGTGCTCGTGCGCGAATATGGTGGTGAGCTCAAATACTCGGACGGTACCGATTACATCAGGTACAACGGCGAGTACTGGGTCGAGTCGCGCCAAATGGCGCTGGGAGCGGCCGAGGAGTTTTTGGACCTGCAACTCGAGGATGCCATCGATGCGGTGAGCACCTCGCTGAAGGATCTGGCGGGTCTTGGTTACGATGAAGGTGAGATCATCTTAGGAGGGAAGAAATTCGAGGCGGGTCTTTCCGGAGATGCTCTTATAGCCTACAAGCGCTATCTGGCAGCGATGGCCTACAAGGCCTTCGTCATGAAGCGGCGTGACATGAAGTATGTGATGGGAGCCCTGCAGGCAGCCAAGCCCATGGTACTCATCGAAGTCCAGGATCTGGATCGCGACCCATTTTTACTCAACACACCCGGCTCTACCTACGACCTCCAACAGGGGCTTTCCAGCAAACGACAACCTTGTGCCGAGGATCTGATCACCAAGCAAACAACCTGTGCACCCGGTGAGAAGGGAAAGGATGCATGGAACAAAGCTCTGGATCTGTTCTTTTGCAATGACAAGGAACTGATCGAATATGTGCAGCAGATCGTTGGTATCGCCGCAATCGGAAAGGTGTGCCTCGAGGCGCTCATCATCGCCTATGGCGGAGGAAGCAACGGCAAGTCCACCTTCTGGAATTCTATCTCCCGGGTGATGGGAAGTTACAGCGGTGCCATATCGGCCGATACGTTGACAGCGGGGTGCAAGCGCAACATCAAGCCCGAGATCGCCGAGCTCAAGGGCAAGCGTCTGGTGATCGCCTCTGAGCTGGAGGAAGGTACCAGGCTAAACACCTCAACCGCTAAGATCCTCAGCAGCACCGACGAGATCGAAGCGGAAAAGAAGTACAAAGATCCCTTCAAGTTCCGTCCCACCCATACGGTGGTGCTCTATACGAATCATCTACCAAAGGTTGGTGCCTGTGATGCCGGAACCTGGAGAAGGCTAATCGTAATTCCCTTCAACGCACACATCAGTGGCAGCGGGGATGTAAAGAACTATGCCGATCATCTAGTCGAGCATGCAGGCGAGGCCATCATGGCATGGATCATAGAGGGGGCGAGAGAGGTCATAGCGAGGGACTATCACCTGAAGGTTCCACCATGCGTACAACATGCGATCGACAAGTACCGGGAAAACAACGACTGGATGGGAAGTTTTTTGGATGAGTGCTGTAAATTTGGACCGACCCTCGAACAACCCTCCGGAATCTTATACCAAGGGTACCGCAATTATTGTTCAAGCAACGGAGAGTTCATACGGGGTACGGCTGACTTTTACGCGGCTTTGGAGTCTGCGGGATTCCAACGTAGGAAGAACAAGAACGGCTCATTCATCCACGGACTCGCCCTAGAACAGAAGGATTTCCTGCAATAGACAGTCAAATTCGCCCAGTGGTGACGGTCGATGACGGTCTTATCCAAGACTTCGCATTAGGCAATTTTTTGAGTAAAAAGTAGCCTATAGGGGGTTTTTAGAATAGACCATCATCGACCGTCACCCATGATCCTGATGGAGAACGAGAATGCGTGAGAAAGAGATCGAACTGCAGCTGGTGAGGGCTGTGAAAAAGATGGGAGGCAGGGCGGTGAAATTCATGAGTCCGGGTTTTGATGGAATGCCTGACCGCTTGGTGCTGCTACCTGGTGGCAAATGCGGCTTTGTGGAAGTGAAGGCTCCTGGCAAGAAGCCGAGAGCACTCCAACTAGTAAGGCATGAAATGCTGAAGGCATGGGGCTTCAAAGTATACGTGCTGGATGCAATAGGGCAGATAGAGGAGATCATCAATGACATATACACCGCATGACTACCAACAGTATGCGAGCGACTTTATAGAGGAGCACCCCGTGGCGGCGGTACTCCTGCAAATGGGACTTGGCAAGACGATCATCACTCTGACGGCGGTGCACAACCTGCTCTTCGATTCCTTCGAAGTGCGCAAGGTCCTGGTCATCGCGCCACTGAGGGTAGCGAGGGACACGTGGCCGATCGAAATCGACAAGTGGGATCACCTTCAGCTACTGAGGGCCTCGGTGGCGGTGGGTAACACTACCGATAGGATCTCTGCTTTTAAGCGCAAGGCAGACCTGTACATCATCAACCGCGAGAACGTGCAGTGGCTCATCGAGGAAAGTGCCCTCCCCTTCGACTTCGACATGGTCGTCGTCGATGAGCTCTCGTCCTTCAAGAACCACCGCTCCAAGCGCTTCAGGGCCTTGATGAAACGACGGCCCAGGGTCAGCCGTATTGTGGGCCTAACTGGCACCCCGGCCAGCAACGGCCTAATCGACCTCTGGGCACAGTTCAAGCTGTTGGACAAGGGGGTGAGACTCGGAAGGTTCATCGGAGCCTACCGTGATGCGTACTTTTCCCCCGACAAACGCAATGGGCAGATCGTGTTCAGCTACAAGGTCGCCCCTGGTGCCGAGGAACGGATCTACCGGGCGATCGAGGACATCACGATCTCGATGAAGGCACAGGATCACATCAGGATGCCCGAGCTGGTGAGTACCGAGTACCGCGTCACACTCAGCGATGAGGAGCGGATGGTCTATGAGAGACTAAGGAAAGATCTGGTCCTGGATTCCTCGGGCGGACAAGTGACAGCAGCCAATGCAGCAAGCCTGTCGGGCAAACTGCTGCAGTTGGCAAACGGTGCGGTGTACACCGACGAAGGCACTACGATCGTTCTCCATGATCGCAAGCTCGATGCGTTGGAGGACCTCATCGAAGCTGCCAACGGTCAGAGTGTCTTGGTGGCCTATTGGTTCAAGCATGATCTGTCGAGGATCACAGCGAGATTGGAGAAACTGGGGGTGTTGTTTTCACCCCTTGATTCAAGTGAAAGCATCCGGGTGTGGAACGAAGGGAACCTGCCGGTCGGCCTGATCCACCCCGCATCGGCCGGGCATGGGCTGAACCTGCAGGGCGGCGGCAACTGCCTGATCTGGTTCGGTCTCACCTGGAGCCTTGAGCTCTACCAGCAGACGGTGGCGCGCCTGTGGCGCCAGGGGCAGCAGTCCGAGACGGTGGTGGTCCAGCATCTGATCACCGAGCAGACCATCGACGAACGCATCATGAGGGTCCTCTCGGGTAAGGCACTAACCCAGGAGGCCCTCATCGAAGCGGTGAAGGCCGAGCTTGATGGAGGGCTGCGATGACCGAGACAAGCATGAAACATCTGGCGGCTGCGATCGTGGATCGAGCTGTCAGTGATTGGAACAAGGCGGTATCGCAGTTGGAGGACAACCCCGATTACGAGTACGCATGGGCAGACAAGGACGAGATCGAGCGGTTCTTCGAAAGCGAGTGGTTCGAGCTCCTGTGCGAGATCAGCCCCGACTTCACCAAGATTCACCTACAGGAGGCAAGAGCATGAAAGCAAAAGAATATCTGTCGCAGGCGTGGTATCTGGACAAACGCATCAAGACCAAGGAACGCCAGCTCGATTGGCTCAGAAGCCATGCCGTCTACGTCTCCCCCAAACTAACCGAGGTCCCCAAGGCTCCGTCGATCCGACGTTCCCCTGTGGAGGAGGCAGTGATACGAATCACCGAGTTGGAGAGGGAGATCAATGACAGCATCGCCCAGTTGATGCTGCTCAAGACTGAGATTGCCGGAGCGATCCGGAGTGTGAACAGCATGGAGTGCGAGACGCTGCTGGAGATGCGCTACCTTACCTTTCTAAGTTGGGACCAGGTGGCAGCCCAGTTGAACTACAGCCAGGACTATATCTACCATCTGCACCGAAAAGCATTGGGGTTGGTGAGTGTTCCTGAGTCCTGATGGATTTTCCCACGAGTTTCAACAATCTCCTATATGGTTACTATCATGGACGATTATCCCAACATCCCTTCACATGTTATGGCTGTACCTGGTCGAGCACGATACCGGTTGAATAGTTTCCGCTGTAATCGACTGTTTGAATCAGATAATAATAGTGAACTCCTGAGGTACCGGTCGTATCGATAAAATTGGGAATGTGACTGCGGTAGACTTCCTCACCGTCAGATCGATCGGATGGAGCGGAGTCGGCTTTCCTGATGATGCTCACTTCATTGAAGTCCTCATCCTGTGGATTGAGCCACTGCAGGGTATTTACCGAATTCTGTCCAGAAATTGCAGCGATAGTAACATCCGAAGAGGCCGTGGTATCCGACGAAGACCCCGTTCTTGAATAATTTTCTTGAATAGCCAGACTGACAGGGAATGGATTGCTCAGATTATAGGTCACGATATCATCACTCAGGTTATCAGAGGTTCCGTTATCCCATATCTCAACAAGATCTTGCATGTCCCATTGGAGCAACAGTTCTGGATCCTCAAACGAACTAATATCAATTTTCGTATCAGATGCAAGATAGAGAGCGATGGCATTCCCATTTGTTATTGTCACAGGGTTGACCCAAGTACCTATTTCTCCCTGAGGATTTTGAACCCAATTGCCTCCAACATCAGAACCAATAGTTAGATAGCTGAAAAACCCCTCATTCACTTCAATGGGTTGTAAATGATTGAAGCTGAAATATCGCAATCCAGATGTAAATTTTTCATCATCAATAATTTCTCCAGCTAATTGAATACCATCATACTCTTCCGGCAGCTCTACTCCTGTGATCGATAGGACGTAAAACCCATCATTCGTGGTGGAATTTCTAGACGAAACAAATATTTCACCTGGTAAAAATTGCATGGATATCCCATCATATTCTGCATTCTGAACCCACGCATCCCGAATGATACCATTGGCGTGAACCAGATCGTAATGTTTCGGAACAATCCCAGCAGGTCCGTTGACGCGCTGAAGGACAGTATGACTTAAATACGCATCTGGCCCCAATCTGTTATATACGACAACATCATCGATATCCAGGATGAAAGATTGGGGAGTCAACTGATGAAGAAGAGTTCCACGACTCGCTTGTTTTCGATCATTCTTATAAAATTGATCATCAGTTATCTCGGTAGCCCGAATAGAGCGTTCATAGAATGAGGATGATCTGGCACTTCTTTGTTCAGCGGAAACCGAGAGGTTGGCCATACCTAATCGCTCCATGGGTACCGGCCCACACGAAACGAGCATGAGTAAGAGAATTATCAGATTCAGATATGTTAAAACCTTTACCATAATAAGTTTCCTATCAGAATCGGCACCCCAATCCAAATAACAATCCGTACGAGTACTGGAAATATTGTTCTTCCCAGCTATAGGCTATATTCGCAGAACCGCCCAACTCAATGAAGAAATTCTCAAATAAGGGACCAATAATAGATGAAAGGATCAACTCTGAAATCACTCCCTCTCCATAGATCATATTCTGTATTGATACTTTCAACTCCAGTACATCAAGCGGAGCATAGCGAAACACCAAGGGAACAATCAGAGGAATCGAGACAGCTTCGCTTGTTTGTGAGTAGGCAGTTCCAAGACCCAAGTAGAGTTTGAACTTTCCCTCTCTCAACAAATTAATTGAAGGGACAACCCCTACTTCAAAAAAAGTAGTCGGAAGGAAATAGGGAGATAAAGCACGGTACCACGCATCGATTTTGATCTCGGTTATTTTTCCAACCTCGCGATGCATCTGTATCGGAACTTCGATAACCACTTGGGAGGTACTCGGTATGAAGGGATAGCCAAACTCCGTAACACTGAGCTTGATTTCAGTTTGATCGTTATCCTGCGAGGAAGCTGCGAATAATAACGCACCGCTCAATAGTAGGAAGCAAAACAACAAATACTTTCTCATGTGTTAGTTTCTCCAAGAGAGTGTGGCAACAAAATCCCAATCAATTACGATAAGCCTATGCGTACCAATCTTGCATTGTCAACGAAGTCAGGTCAAAGTTATTAAAAAGAAACTTTTCGTTATCAACCAAATGAAGAATTAAAGGGTGCACACCTGAAACCCAATCGTTAAATTATCAGAAAATAACAGTTGTGCTCAGTTCGCCTTGTACGCTACTGTACACTCAGACAAGTCCAATCGAGAGCTCGGGAAATCCTCCCGGGCTTTCTTTTTGCCCGAAGGAGTACCACTCATGCCCTACAAGCCCAAGCGACCGTGCAGCCATCCGGGTTGTCCTAATCTCACCGATGGACGGTATTGTGAGGAGCATGCGAAAGAGGCTGCGAGAACCTATGAGCGGTATCAACGTAACCCGGGGACCGGCAGGCGATATGGATCGGCTTGGAGGAAGGCTCGCAGTAAGTTCCTCGCCGAGCATCCATTCTGCGAGCTGTGTCGCAGGCAGGGAAGACTTACACGAGCGACGGTTGCCCACCACATCACTGCCACTAGATATGGTGGTACTGATGACGATGAGAACCTCATGGCACTATGCAACAAGTGCCACTCGGCCCTCCACGGGCGTCAAAAGGACCGATGGAAAGGTTAAAAGGTTACTACTGGTGGTGTACCCCCTAGGGGATTATCAATCTCTACACCATATGTGGTGTACAACGGGCAGGGGCAATCACGCGGAAAAATTGGAATTCAAACGGGGGATTGACCCCCTCATCATACGAAGGCGGTGCAACATGGCAAAAGACGGTACCAACCGTGGTGGTGCCCGCGTCGGTGCAGGGCGCAAACCCAAGGCTCTCTCAGAGAAAATCCACGAAGGCAGAGCTGCCAGCGTGGTGCAACAGCCTGAGGCTGCCGAGCTCGAAGGCGCTGATATGCCACCGGTAAAGTATTACATGACAGTCACTCAGAAGAGTGGCATTGAACTCGATGCTGAAGAGGTCTTCCAGGAGACATGGGATTGGCTCAAGACCATGCGCTGTGAAAAATTAGTCAGCAGCCAGATCATCCACCAATATGCGATGGCAGTGGCGCGCTGGATCCAGTGCGAGATGGCCGTCAGCGAGTATGGCTTTCTTGCAAAGCACCCAACCACCGGTGCTGCAATCGCTTCTCCGTATGTGGCGATGAGCCGTGAATACATGAAGCAAACCAACCAGATCTGGTATCAGATCTTCCAGATCGTGAAGGAGAACAATGCCACTTCATACCAAGGAGCGAACCCTCAGGATGACCTGATGGAACGGCTGCTCACTTCCAGGCGTAGCCGCTAGGAAATCAAACAATCAAAGGAATTCAAACATGAAGAACTACCTCACATCCGAGAGTGTCTGCTGCGGACATCCAGATAAGCTATGCGACTACATCGCCGACTCGATTCTTGATGCCTGCCTTTCCATCGACGAGTACTCGCGCGTTGCCTGCGAGGTCATGGCTACCAAGGGCAGGATCATTGTCGCTGGTGAGATCACCAGCCGCACCAAGGTCAACATACGCCAAACCGTACGGACCGCCCTTGCCGAGCGTGGCTACAATCCCAAGGATTTCACCATCAGCGTATTCTTGCACAACCAGAGTGGCGATATCGCCGGTGGTGTTGATACCGCCCTTGAGATCAGGGATGCCGAGGGAGACCGGGATGAATTGGGAGCTGGAGATCAGGGCACGGTGTATGGGTATGCAACTGACGAGACACCCACATTCCTCCCGCTGCCACTCGAATTAGCGCATCGCATCTGCATCGGTCTGGACAGCTGTCGCAAGGACGGAACCATACTGGGCATCCATAGCGATGGCAAAGCACAGGTATCGGTCGAGTACGAGGATGGTAAGCCTACACGCGTGGCTGCAATCATTGTCTCGGTCCAGCATGATCGTGACAAGAATGTGGAATGGCTCAAAGGCGAGATCCTCAGAAAGGTGATCTACCCTGCCTTCGGCGGATTCCCATTCGATTCCCATACACGCATCCTCATCAACCCTTCGGGTCGTTTCGTCGAGGGTGGACCTGCTGCCGATACCGGCCTGACAGGCCGCAAGATCATGGTCGACACTTACGGAGGTCTTGCCCTGCATGGCGGAGGCGCTTTTAGCGGCAAGGATGCGACGAAAGTGGATCGCAGCGGAGCCTACATGGCACGCATGATTGCCAAGAACATCGTGGCAGCAGAGTTGGCCAGTAGATGTGAAGTCGCCATCTCCTATGCCATCGGTAAGGCCGAACCGGTTGCACTAAATGTACACACCTTCGCTACCGGCAAGGTGGGTGATGAGCAGCTCACCGAGGCTGTTCGCCGGGTGTTCAGCCTCAAGCCACGAGACATCATCGATCAGCTGGGACTACGTAGTCCTGTATACAACCTCACCTCCTGCTATGGCCATTTCGGTAATGCGCTGTTCGCATGGGAGCAGGTGAGCGAGCGGTATAGAGAGGCGCTCAGGAACGAACTGAAAATCCACAACTGAAAGGAAACACACCATGAGAATCCAGAAAATGAACCTGTCGGATCTGAATCCGGCAACATATAACCCACGCAAAGCGCTCAAGAGTGGGGATCCCGAGTATGAGAAGCTCAAACGATCGCTCGAGCAGTTCGGCTACGTCGAACTCATCGTAGTCAACATCGCCAACGACAATACCGTCATATCCGGCCACCAGCGGCTAAATGTCCTCAAGGACATGGGAGTAGCCGAAGAGGACTGCATTTTAGTCGAACTAGATACCGACAAAGAGAAAGCCCTCAACATCGCCATGAACAAGATCAGCGGCGAGTGGGACAAGGACAAACTGGCCTTGCTCATCACTGAGTTGCAGGGCGAGGATTTCGACATCTCGCTCACCGGTTTCGATCCGGCTGAGATTGACGACCTGTTCAAGGATGCTCTTGCCGACGGGGTGCATGACGATGATTTTGATGTGGCCGCCGAGCTCGAGAAGCCTGCGATCACCAAAACTGGGGACCTGTGGAAACTGGGAAGACACCGCTTGGTATGCGGAGATAGCACCAAAGCCGAGACATTTGAGCTGCTCATGGCAGGATCCAAAGCGAACCTGGTGGTCACCGATCCCCCCTACAACGTCAACTACGAGGGCACAGCGGGCAAGATCAAGAACGATAACATGGGTAACGATGCCTTCGCCCAGTTCCTGCTCGATGCCTTCACCAACACTGCCTCCCACATGGCCGACGATGCCTCCATCTACGTCTTCCATGCTGATACCGAGGGGCTGAACTTCCGTAAGGCTTTCAGCGAGGCAGGCTTCTACCTGTCGGGCACCTGCATCTGGAAGAAACAGTCGCTGGTGCTTGGACGCTCACCGTATCAGTGGCAGCATGAGCCGGTGCTCTTCGGATGGAAGAAGAAAGGCAAGCACTTGTGGTACACCGGACGCAAGGAATCGACCATCTGGGAGTTCGACAAGCCAAAGAAAAATGGCGAGCATCCTACGATGAAACCGGTGGCCCTCCTTGCCTACCCGATCATGAACTCCTCGATGAGCAACACGCTGGTGCTCGATCCGTTCGGTGGCAGCGGCAGTACGCTAGTCGCCTGCGAGCAGACCGAACGGAGCTGTGCCACCATCGAGCTGGATGAGAAGTATTGCGACGTCATCGTCAAACGCTATATCGAACTCACCGGTTCCTCAGCTGATGTCACCGTGCAGCGCGACGGATTGGATTACTCCTACGAGGAAGTCTCCTCCCTGGAGGCAACTGATGGATGAGCTGACCCTGATCACTACGCTCGCGGTATGCCTGTTCGGTTCGGGAGGTATCGTATTGTGGCTGCTGAACCGACTGGCAAAGCGAAGTGATGATCGCCACCTCTATGCGAAGGACCTCAAGGAGATCAAGACCACCATCACCAGGATCCAGATGGGCTTAGTCATGGCACTGGAGAACGACAAGGTCATCTTCAAGTCGCTGAGGACCCACGAGATCAACGGGGAGAGCGAGGAGCAGGAGAAGAAGATGGACGATTACTTTCTGTCACTGCTTGGCAGCAAGGGGGAGCACCCATGACCCTCGGTGCCATATTACTTACCTTCGCCGCGTTCCTAGGGCTGGTGATGGAACTGTACAAGAAGAGCGTTCGTCGTGACAGGGCAAGCGAGAACGAGATCAAGCTGGTCGCCCTCGCCTGCTCGGCAGCTCTCGCGTACGTGACCTACCAAGTAGTACCGGCAGCTACACCGACTGGGGAGCTGAACAGTACACCCTATCTGGTGGTCCTGTACACGATAGCGATCTACCTGCTGCAGCTTCCTACGTGCATGGCGTTCTGGAAACCACTGGTCAAAAAATTCATGGAGAGTAAAGTCGATGAATGAAATCATGCAGATGCTCATCCTCATCATCCTGGGGTTGTTGGGGATCACCCGCTATCAAGCACACAAGACCAAGGACCTGAAAAAGGATATCCAACAAGAGCGGGAAACGGTAAAGAAACGAGAACAGCAATTGGAGAAGATCGATGAAGTACAGCAGAAGATCACCACCATCGCCCAAGAAAAACCTCCTGAAACGATCGAACCTCCTGCAAGCGGTGATACTGCTGGTCGTCTTGATCGTCTTAATCGGCTGCACAAGCGTGCCAACGGTGGAGGAGAATGACCCGTATCGCCAGATCTTGGTCTCGATGGCTCCCGAAGCTCCACCGATCCCGGTTTTTCCTACCCTGAGTTGGTCATACGAGAACAGTTTGTACTGCATAGAAGAGGCGGATGCGGATGCGCTTCTGGACTACGGGGAGAACGAACTTCCGCTGTTTGCCCACCGCTATGGTCAGTACGTGCGCCAGATGCGCCTCATTTTGGATGCGTTGGCGAAACCCTGAATCATTGTACTTGCTATTCATGCAAAGCTGAGCGATCAATGCACACTGACAGGGAGGATACATATGGATGAGATGAACCGTAAGAGAGTCGAGGTCCTCAAAAAGCAATACCCAAGCGGGTGTACCGTCGAGCTGGTGAGCATGGATGATGAGTACGCACCGCCGGCGGGCACCAAGGGGACAGTGGCCCATGTGGACGACATTGGAACCATCCACATTGCATGGGAAACCGGCTCGACTTTGGGAGTGGTACCGGGGGTCGATATGGTGAGACGCCTGGACGAAGAAATACCTGCAAAATAGTGTATCTTATTTGCATATATACACTTGCTATATATCCCTCTTTGAGTGATTACTACAGTACGAAGAAAAACACACCAAAGAGAGGTAGACGGCATGGAAAAGACAACACGGTTCGGAATCGAG
>PGXW01000018.1 GCA_002839355.1 Spirochaetae bacterium HGW-Spirochaetae-2 | reverse complement strand
TCATGTCGGTTGCATCGACGGGTAGCACAGTTGCTCCCATCTGTAATGTTGCACCATTGGCTACCGTGATTGCATCACCAGCTCCAGCGACAACAATACCTGCCACATCGATAGGTGTTGCGGCAGCAGCGGTCACGGTGATTTCCAGTTCTCCCACAATAGCTGAACCATCATTGGCAGTCGCCTTGACGGTGACGGTCCCAATGCCTGTTCCTGTGAGCAGACCTGTCGCGCTGATTGTTGCTGTTCCGGTTCCGGCTTCAACTGACCAGGTCACACTCTTGTCGGTTGCATCGGTCGGCAGTTCGGCAGTACTCATTTGTAGTGTTGAACCATTGGCAACAGTAATCGCATCACCTGCTCCTGTGACAGTAATGTCTGTTACACTAATATCCGCTGGTGGGGAAATGTCATCCTGACATCCGGTAAAAACCACCAGAAAGCCGATAAGGGCTATAAGGAATAGATACTTTTTGAAATGTTTCTTTGTACTCATTGAAATCCTCCTGATTCCTAGTGAAGTAATGGAGGAGCATAGTGTTACACTCCTATCAGATCACAATCTTGAAGCCGCGAGGGGACTTCAATGCCTCCTTTCCCTTTGCTAGGGTGGGATCCACAACGTTTCTGCCTTCGGAAGCAACTATGAAAGTTATTGTCTCTTTGCTGGGTAAAGCTCTTTTCATACCATGCTTCCTTAGCGGCTGTAATTTCCTATCCGATTATCCCTGATTTTTTTTTCGGCCCCATGGTCGCTCGCTATTGACCAGTGTCCAACGCATCGTGCTTGCTGTCCGGGTTCTTCCAAGTGGGCGAAATCCATATGTGCGAGTCCCTGCCTTTTAATCGGCACGAGGCCTCTCCAACACCAGGGACCACTTTTGGGGATGGCTTTTTGGCGACAGCGCTACGATTCACATGCCTAATGGCTATCTTCTGTGCCCAAGCGATGGTCTGGGTAGCGAGGGCTCGGCATCCACAGGATTGTATGTCTTACGGGGAAGGGCGGAGGTTCCTTGTTCCTGATGGAAGGAGTGCCAAGGTATACTTTGCAAGGGTCCTGGCCGCTGCAGAAAACACGGTTGGTCGTCGGTTGTTTGGCGATTGACTACCCACCCGAATACAGCACAGGTAATGAAAAGCTCTGGAAGAAGTCCGATACATTCAAAGACCTCTCCTTGACTGCAATACTATCCTAGGACTTGCCTATTGTCAATCAATAGAAGTCAATTAACAGCAAAATCTATTAATAAGCTAATTAAAATAATAAATACTAGTAATATCTATTAAAAAACATTTACTTTAACACAATTATAATCGTATACATTGGTAAGCATTACATAGAGCTTTAGAGTGTTGGAACTAGGTGGTACCTGGTGCCACTTTTCAATTTTGTATACAAAAACGAAATCTCGTACCCTGTTGATGGGCTTTGGACGTGTTCAATTTACCCGGACATTCGAATTTGTATACAAAAACGTAAACGCGTACCAGGCACCTTCACGAAGTGAAATAAAAGATATTGTCGTTGAGGATTGTGCAGTCGCAATGCAGGATATGTTCGGCAATCCATTCGATCGTCGTGCGTTGGTAGAAGAAGACGTGGGTGCTCTCGTTCTTATAAAACCAGTTCGAGAAATCGATATCGTCCCTATACAATGTCGTGCGGCAGTAGAGCGAACCACCGGGGGCGAGCAGTCCGCCGAGGGTTGTGAATGTTTCGAAAGGATTGTAGAAATGTTCGACCACTTCACAACTGACGATGAAATCGTACCGATTGGTCAAGACTGTTTTGTCGGGATGGAAGAACGGATCGTACAAGTCGATGCTGTAGCCATGCTTGCCCAGCATGTGGGCGATCACCGGCCCAGGCCCGGCTCCGAAATCCAGGCCTGAATGCCCCTTGTGGTGACGGGAGTCGATGAGCCCGACCAATGGGCTGACGAACTTCTGGTAACGCGGGTCGTCGATATCGTTGTTATGGGTCTGGTACTCGCGCATTTCGGCATCGGGAGAAAGCAACAGCTCGCGTGATAGGAAGATTCCCTCACAATTGGGACACCGGAAGTACCTGCGTTTTGCAGTGGGGTCTATGGAGTATGAGTCATGGGTGCACAGGGGACACGCTTGCTGGATTTTCATGCAGAGAGACTACCACAGGTCGCCCAGGCTTGTCATTGCCGGTGTTTGCTGCGCAACGACTAGGAGAACAGCGGTACCAACTTCGCTGTGGCAACATCAACCAAACCTTTGTCGGTTATCTTAATTGCCGGACTTACCGGTAGTGTGATAGTGCTCAACGACATGAGGGGGTTTGGGTGGCGCATGCCCAACCGATGCAATTCACCCTGTATACGCAGGACCATCTGTCCCAACTCTACCATTGGGGCTTCCGATAGTATTCCTCCGATAGGTAATGGAACCGTCGCGGTGATGGTTCCCTGGGATACGGTACATATCCCGCCTTCCCGAGAAAGAACCCAATCGAGTGCGATGCGCATGTCTGCAGCATTGTCCCCGATTACCAGTATGTTGTGGTGGTCGTGGGCATAGGTGCTGCAGTAGGCTCCGTTGGTCAATACATCTCCATCGCAGAAACCTTGGGAATATGTGAGATTTTTGGTATAGCGATTTATTACCACCACCAGATTTACACGTTGCCTTTCCTGTTCCCATTTGGCAACTCTCTCAACTTGTTCAAACGTACGGTAAACAGCTTCGGTATAGGTACTGTCCGTCAGTTTGTGCATCACCAAAGCCTGCTTGGTATCTTGGGGGACAGCAACCGTGAATATGGGGGAGAGGTCGGTTGTTCGCTCCAGGGTGATGCTGTGCTTGAAGCTCTCGGGAAACGCATAGGGTCTTGCCATAGCAAGGCACTCTTGGGCACGTTTGCCACGTTTGAAAACTTCACGGATTTTAAATTCGGATGAATCGTCTGCCAAGATCAACAGGTCGGCGATTTTTCCCGGTGCGATTGCTCCCCGGTCACGGAAACCCATCCGCTGTGCTGGTGCAAAACTGGAGGCGACAATTGCCTTTTCCAACGACAGGCCGTGTTGAAGCGCCTGGCGAACCACCTGGTCCAAATGACCGTGCTGTATCAACTGGTCGGGGGGGACATCGTCGGTAACAAATGCCCACAGCCCTTCAACATCATGATCCTGCAGATAACGGATGATTTCCACCTCGACCGACTTTCCTTGTATTTCTACAAACATGCCGTTGGCGAAGCGTTGTCGCATTCCCTCGACATCTTGTTTGCAATGATCGGAATCCACACCCAGATAGAGCAATTTGGAGAGGTCCAACCCTTTGATGGATGGGCAATGTCCCTCGATCGGCATCAGGGGGTGATGGGCATGCAGGTAGTCGATCATGCCGGTTGAGTCGACTGCGGACGGATTCCCAACAAGGTCTTCGAATTCTTCCAAAAGGGTACTGAAATTCATGACTTCACCCAGACAGATCACCTCAGGGTGTTCCGGCCCTACCAATGCGGGCAAATCGGAGGCGCTTATGGTTCCTCCGGTCGTCTCCAATTGTGTATTGGTCGATGGGACCGAGCTGGGGATGCCGTGGAATATGTCTATGGGAGCTTGTTTTGATGCGGCGACCATGACCTCAATTCCCGCACGTCCGAATATATTGGCCATTTCATGATGCTCCGCGACAACCGTGGTGATTCCATGTGGCAAAACTGTCTGCGCAAAGGTGTATGGAGTGCATAACGAGCTCTCTATATGCAGGTGGATATCGATGAGTCCGGGAATGACCGGTGCTCCATGGCATGCGATAGTCTCGTTGGCAATCAGGCCCTGCGATATACAATCCCCAACATGGAGTATCTTGCCGTTGAGCACTGCAATATCGGCAACTTGCCACTGGTTGATATAGGGGTTGTATATACGGGCCTCGGTAATCAATGTATCAACATGCATGACTGATCCTCACTGCAAGGTTCGTACGGTTTCCCGTTCGATGAACGTTCCGGAAATGATGATTTTCTGTCCCCCTGTACTCCCGGCGATCGCCTCAAGCAGCAGATGCGCAGCACTTTTCCCGGCTTCTTCGATGTGCAAGTCTACGGTGGTGATGCTTGGAGATGCGAGTCGGGCATGCAACGAATTGTTCCGTCCGATGATCGAGAGTTCCTCCGGTACCGAAAGACCGAGGTCCTGGGCGACCAGCAAGGCGCTGGCAGCCATGATATCGCTCATGCAATTCAATGCGGTCAGTTCAGGATGCTCCTGCAACAATTTCTTGATCATCGTATAGGATTGCTCCGCCGAATACTCGCCGTAGACAACTGTTTGCGGATCGAATGGGATTCCCGATTCTTCGAGGATATCCCGGTGGTCCGCATACAATTTCTTCGCATGTACGCCGCCAGTACGACCGAGGACCAGCCCGATATGCTTGTGTCCCCGTTCGAGCAGATACCTGGTGCCCGAGCAAACCTCCAGGTCGCGGATCAGAACCTGACGTATTGCTGTAGACATTTCCGGAATATTGAGTGTCACGAACGGTTTGTCGGTCTTCTGCAACTCGAGGATGTTCTTCTCGACTTGGGCTTGGGTGCAAAAGCCGGTGCTGAAGAGGACATACCCGTCGCAACCTGAGCTGCGTTGGATCTGTTCCTCGACGATTTCGACCGAAGTATGGGCATTCGATGGAAAGAACAGCATTCCGTACCCCCGTTCGGACAGTTGGGATTGCACCCCTGTCAGCAAGGTATTGGTGTATTCGTTGCCGAACAGCGGCATCAAGGACGGGATGATGATACCGATCAGCTTCGACTCTTGTGAGGATAGCGTACTGGCGAATAAATTCTTGTGATAATGCAATTTCTTAACTGCGGCATCGATCCGTTCCTTTGCGGCTGGACCGACACGTGTGGTACTCTTGTCATTGAGGTAGAGTGAAACGGAGGCTGGGGAGAGCCCTGCGAGGGTAGCGATTTCTCTGATACTACTCATATATTTTTTTATCCGATAAGTTAAACGTTTTATCAATTTATAGCCCGTTTTTCTTGGTAAGTCAACAACTTGTTACTGTATTATTAGTGATTGAAAAGCCAATAATAGGGAAATTGTCGGATTGACAGGAGGTGAATGTACAATTATAGTAAAGTAAAATACATCAAACGGTTAACCATATTTGGTTGGTTTATGACTATGATTCAGGGGCTTTGGATAGCCGGTTTGAGAATTCTCTGGAGGGAATCATGGGAAAACGTACTGTAATGGGTTTCGTCGTTGTCCTTGTCGCAATGCTGTGCATGCAACCGGTGTTCGCACAAGGCGGAAAGGAAGCGGCGACTACCGCCGATATGCCCTACAAGGGCCAGACCTTGACCATTTCCATGTGGGGTTACAACATGGATCTGCTGGTCAAGAATGTTCTCAAACCGTTTGAAGACACATACGGTGTGAAGATCGTGACAGAGACGGGGAACAACTCCGACCGTTTCACCAAGCTGGCTGCCCGGAAGGGCAACCCGATTGTCGATGTGGCATATTTCGCGGGAACTTGGGCATATGAAGCCATGAAACAAGGCTTGGTCCAACCTTACGATCCAGCAAAGATACCCAACTTGGCCAATATCATCGAACCCGCAAAGGATCCGCTCGGTGGGCGATATGCAGTCGGGTACACCATCCAGCACCTGGGACTTTTCTATCGCACCGACAAGGTCGCACCGCTCACTTCCTGGAAGGATCTTTCCCGCGCCGAGCTGAAAGGGTTCCTCTCCATCCCCGGCATCACCACCACCTATGGACCTGCAATCGTCTATATGTTGAGCAAGGCCTGGGGCGGTGACTTCTCGAATACGGAAGTCGGCTGGCAAAAGATTGCCGAACTGGCACCATCCCTCGTGACCGCCTACAACAACTCTTCCGAACTCAATGCATTGATAATCCAAGAGGAAGTGTATGCGGCTCCGTATACCAGCTTTTCCTGGGGCAATATCAAAGCATCGGGATTCCCTGTCGCTTCAGTGATACCTGAAGAGGGCCTGGTCGGTTCGTTCAGTGTCGCCAGCGTAGTGAAGGGAACTAAAAACGAAGACCTGGCACATTTGTTCATCGACCACTTGCTCTCCTATGAGGTGCAGATGGCCGAAGCCATGGACTTGGTGGATTCTCCGGTCCATACCGGCGTGAAGTTGCCTGCTGAGATTGGTGAGAACCTCACCTACGGTGACGAGTTGATCGGCAAGCTTCATTTCTTCGATGAAGGGGAAACGGCGGCTTTGCAGGCCGACTGGATAGCTCGTTGGAACAAGATTTTCTCTAAATAACAGATAGTAATTCTTCTGGCCGGCCACGGTTCTATCCTGGTCGGTCAGCAATCTGTAGTCTGCCGGATGGGGGATATGATGCGCCTCAAGTCAAGACAGAAATCTTTAATCATGCTGCTTGGTGCGGGGAGTGTGTTCCTCCTTGCGTTCTTCCTCCTTCCATTGCTCTTCGTCCTCTCGGAGAGTTTTGTCGGAGACGATGGAATTGTGACTGCCGCCCGGTATATAGCGGTGCTGGTTGATGAACAATTCCAGAACGTCTATGTGCGGACGTTGAAGATGGCCTTGGTTGTCACTGTTATCGCTGTATTCGCAGGGTATCCCACGGCCTATTTGATGATGAAGCTCAGACCATCGCGAAAGGCGATGCTCATGTCGCTGGTAATTCTTCCACTCATGACCAGTCCGGTGGCCAGGACGTATGCATGGATTGTGATCCTCGGGCGGTATGGGATCGTAAACCAGACCCTGTCGTTGCTGGGTATGACGAGGGAACCGATTCGCATGCTGTATACCGAAGGGGCAATTATCATTGGATTACTGCAATTGTTCCTGCCCATTATGGTGCTGAACCTGGTCAGTGCATTGGAGAATGTTCCCAACGAGGTGGAGGAGGCTGCACTGAGTCTCGGTTCCAACAAGGTGGGCACCTTCTTCCGTGTGATTGTACCGCTGTCTTTCGATGGGTTGATCATGGGAGTCACCTTGGTCTTCACCGGTTGCATCACTGCCTATGTCACGCCGGCAATCCTGGGAGGCGCGAAGGTCCTTACCTTGGCTACCTTGATGCGCCAACAGGCATTGGTGCTCATGAACTGGGAAGCCGCGACCGTCATCGCTGTGGTAATGATCCTGACGACATTGGTCTTGCACACGGTCATGAGACGTTTCAGGCCGAGGAACCAAACATGAAACATTCAAAGATACTCATCCTTATCACCGCGTTGGTCTTCATCTTCCTGATCGGTCCGTTCATCATGATCTTCCTCACATCGTTCAGCAGCGATTCGATCATGCGCTTTCCTCCCAAAGGATTCACCTTGGCTTGGTATACGAAAGCGTTGAATATCGAGATGTTCCGCACGACGTTCTGGGTGAGCCTCAAGACAGGTCTGGCCGCGACGGCGACGGCACTCATACTCGGTGTTCCGGTAGCCTACGCGAACATCCGGTTCAATTATCGTGGCAAGAGCGCATTGGAGCTGCTGTTCTCCTCACCCGCGATCGTACCGGGAATGGTGATAGGTTTTTCACTGCTGCGCTTCTTCGTCTATGTGTCCAATATTCCGATTGGAATCGGATTATATCTTGGCCATACCGCGATTCTGTTTCCCTATACCGTGCGTGTGGTCTCATCGAGCCTGCGCAACTTCGAAGGTGATATCGAACAGGCTGCAGTCAGTTTGGGTTCGACACCCTTGCACGCGTTTTTTGCGGTAGTGCTGCCGAATATCCAGTCGGGGCTGGTTGCCGCGTTCATATTGGCCTTCATCACCTCGTTCAACAATGTGCCGGTATCCCTGTTCCTGACCGGTCCAGGGGTGGCGACATTGCCCATCCAGATGCTGAGCTACATGGAATACTATTACGATCCGACCATATCGGCCTTGTCGAGCATCATCATCGTATTGACTGTCATCGTGGTGCAAAGTGCTGAGAAGCTGCTGGGCATCTCGAAGTATGTATAAAGGGAGAACGCAACCATGGCATTCATCGAACTGAACGGCATCGATGCCGGATATGAGAAGGGAAAACCGATCCTCAAGAACTTCCACCTTTCGGTGGAACAGGGTGAACTCGTTTCCCTCCTTGGTCCGTCCGGATGCGGAAAGACCACCACCTTACGGACAATCGCCGGGTTCATCATGGCGGAGCAGGGTTCGGTGACCATTGGTGGCAAAGATTATACCAATGTACCTCCCAACAAGCGGAATATCGGGTTGGTGTTCCAGAATTATGCGTTGTTTCCCCACCTGACCGTATTCGACAATGTAGCGTACGGATTACGTCGACGAAAGGTCGAGAAGCCGGAAATTGCCAAACGTGTGACCGAGGTTTTGAAGCTGGTATCCTTGAACGGGTTCGAAAGTCGGTTTCCCGCGCAATTGTCGGGTGGACAACGGCAACGTGTCGCATTGGCCCGTTCGATCGTAATCCAGCCGGAACTGCTGCTACTGGATGAACCACTGTCGAATCTCGATGCCAAATTGCGTGACGAGATGCGTGCCGAGTTGAGTCGTTTGCAACATCAGCTGGGAATCACCATGATCTATGTGACCCACGACCAGGTAGAGGCGATGAGTCTCTCTTCCCGCATCATCGTAATGAACGAAGGCTTGATTGAGCAGACTGGTACACCGGAACAGATCTACGAGTCGCCAGCGACACCGTTTGTCGCCCGGTTTGTCGGATTCGACAACCATATCGACGGCACCCTCTTGGAGTTGGGGTCGAAGGGTGTTCTCGTGGATGTGGAAGGGGTGCAATTTGTCAGCAGGCGACCATCACCCAACCTCTCGAAAGCCGATGAGGGAAAAAAGGTCTCGCTGTTCTTCCGACCCGACGATACTTTGATCGGTGCGGTGCCGGGAGCGAATGCCATGGAAGTGGGGATCGATTTCTCGAACTACCAGGGCAATACGACCCAATATGCTATGCATCTCGGAGCCCATGCGCTGCGGGCGGTAGTTGTGGGGAAGCCGGTTGCCGATGGGGTGGAACGGACGGTGTTCAGTATCCCACCTGAAAAATTGATTGTGGAGAAAGGGGCGTGACGATGGAACGGAAACTTGCGGGTAATGTTGTGCTCAAACATATCAGATGCGCCGAGGGCGATATCGCACCGTATGTGATTACACCGGGAGATCCCGGTCGTGTCAAACGTATTGTCCAGTTGATGGATTCGGCCGAATTGTTGGCTGAGAATCGGGAATATATAGTCTACACCGGTGTCTACAAGGGTGTTCCCCTGACAGTCTGTTCCTCCGGTATCGGTGGTCCCGCCGCTTCGATCGCATTCGAAGAGTTGATCAAGCTCGGAGCAAAGGTCTTTATCCGCGTGGGTTCGGCAGGCGGTCGCCAAAAAACGATTCCAATCGGGACTCCTGTGGTGATAACCGCCACCTATCGTGGGGAGGGGACCTCCAAAGCCTACCTGCCATCCGAATTCCCGGCAGTAGCCGATTTGGATGTCACCAACGCTCTGGTGGATTCCTTGCGTGCGGCAGCTGTTCCGTATCGTGCGGGTATTGGATTTTGTCGGGATGCCTACTACATTCAGGACCAGCAGTTGAACACACTGCTTACCGCCAGCGGAGTTCTCGCAGCCGAACAGGAGGCCGCCACCTTGTTCATTGTCGGCAGTTTCCGGGGAGTGAAGACCGGAGCCGTGGTTTCCACCGATTCGAACATCTGGTTGGAAGAACAGCCGACGATCGAGGAGAAGGAAAGGCTGTATCGGCAAGGTGAGAAGCTGGTGATTCAGGCGGCATTGGACGCGGTTGTACGTCTGCATGACAGTGGAGCCCACGTATTCTGATGCCGGTGCCGAAGGTCGACCCCGAGCGTCTGTACACACGGGTGCGTGAGCTGTGTGCCATCCGTGCGCCATCCAGATGCGAACGGGCGGTACGTGATTACCTGTATTTGTTCTTTTCCGTACGTGAATCCCATGGGTTGACGTGGGAGGAGATGCCCGAATCTTCAATTCCTTCGGGTGGCGATACCGCGAATATACTCATGCGGGTGTCGGGAACTTCCACTCCGCTGTTGTTGTGCGCGCACATGGATACCGTGTCGTTGGGCATGGGCAAACCGGTTATTGTGGAACGGCAAGGGGAACTCCGTACAGACGGTACCTCGATACTCGGAGGTGATGATCGGGCGGGTATTGCCCTTGCCTTGGAAATCATCGACTTGTGCCTTGACGATGCCGAACGCCGCCAATCGCTGGAAGTCGTGTTCACGGTCCAGGAAGAACTCGGATGCCTGGGTGCGGGCACACTGGCACACTCGCAGTTCTCTTCCTCGTTTGCCTTCAACCTCGATGGTGAGACACCTGTCGGTACGGCGATCGTGTCTGCTCCACAGAAAGCCCGCTTCACGTGTGATGTGCATGGAAGGGCTGCCCATGCGGCACTCGAACCGCTTTTGGGACGCAACGCGATCAGGTTGGCTTCCGAGATGATCCTCCAGCTACCCCAGGGGCAGGTCGATCCTTCGACAACGATGAATATCGGCATGGTCGAAGGAGGACAACAAACCAATGTGGTGCCGGACTTTGCCACTTTCACCGGCGAATTGCGCAGCTTTTCTCCCGAAAGTTTCCGGACCTGCAATTCCTTGGTGAACTCGCTGTGTTCCCAATTCGGCCAACGTGATGGTTTTTCGGTTGAGGTCGCATGGGAATTTGTCTATGCCGGGTACACGATCGATGAAGACGCACTGGTTGTCAGGCGATTTGCACGTGCTTGCAAGAGTTTGGGTTATAGCGCCGAACTGTTGCGTTCGGCCGGTGGGGGTGATGCCAACAAGCTCAATAGCTTGGGTATTCCCACCATCGTATTCGGCATAGGAATGCATCATATACACACGAATCGGGAATATCTGGTGTTGGAGGAACTGTTGGAAGCTGCCCGATTGCTCAGGGAAGCAGTCTTCGGTATCTGACTCCGGGTAGTCTGACCGATCCACTCGAGGCCCGAATACAAGTCTGTGCTGTTGCAGACTATTAGAGGAGTTCGTGCATCTCCTTGTGGATATGGGAGACCATACCTTTCGCTTGGATGCGTATCGCTTGGGGATCCAATGTGTACAGTTTTCTCTGGTACATCAATAGCTTGCCATCGACCATGGTCATGTCGATATCTGCCGGCGAGGCTGCATAGACGATTGCCGCATAGGGATCGTAGAGTGGGAACATGGCAGGACTGTCGGTACCGACGATGACGATATCGGCCTGCTTTCCGCATTCCAGTGTCCCTATGGACTTCTCGAGGTGCAGTGCCTCTGCTCCTCCCCGGGTAGCTGCCCGCAATACCTCTCTTGGAGTCATGATTGTAGGGTCTTTCTTGAGTACTTTCTGGAATTTGGCGGTAATACCAAGTATATTCACCATGTCCATGGTATTTCCGCTCATGGGACCATCGGTTCCCAATCCGAGCCGGGCTCCTTTGGCCATCAGATCGTATGCAGGAGCGATACCCTTGCCGCTCTTGCTGTTCGCCGAGGGGTTGTGGGCAATGCCGGTTCCGGTATCCACCAGGAGTCGCTGGTCGTTCCCATCGGCGAAGATGCAGTGGGCCATGGTCGATTTGGGCCCGAGCAGGTTGCACTGGTGGTAGAAGGGAATAGGGCGCATGTGGTAATGCTCGTCCGTGTAGCTTTCCTCGAAGGGCATTTCCGCGAGGTGGCTGAGTATCCTGATATCCCGGTTGGCATGTATCTCGGCACATTGCAACAATTCCTGTTTGGTGAGGGAGTAGGGAGCATGGGGGGCGATTGCCGCCATGACTCGGTCATTACCTTTCAACAGGTTGTCCAACCGGTGGACCAGTTCGACCGAAGTGGGGAAATCGGGTGCGTCGGGCCCCCCATAGGTTGCGACCGATTGTCCAATGATGCCTCGGATGCCCGATTCCTGTGCTGCTCTTGCCGTTTGGGTCGCGAAGTAGTACATATCCGCGAAGCAAGTGGTTCCGCCTAGGATCATTTCAGCCAGGGAGTGCAACGATGCGGTATATACGACTTCCGGGGTGGTCAATTTCCGCTCAAGGGGGAAGATTACCCGTTTCAATCGATTCGCGGTGTCGTCCGCTATTCCCCTGAACAACGACATGCCGATATGTGTATGTGTATTCACCAATCCGGGGATGATGATGCCTCCGTCGGCATCGATGATATGTTCTTTTGGAATACCAAGACGATCCAGGCGCACTTGGTCGAACGGGCCGACTTCCCGGATGGTGGTACCTGCGACAATAACCATGCCACAATCGTAGCTGGTCCACCGGTCGTCCAGTGTCAGTATCGTTCCGTTCACAATTGCCTGCATTTCAAGAGGGTTCCGGTTCATGGACCGAGTATATCATATATCATTCCGAACTGGCATTGCAGAGTACATGCGATGTGTTTTCCGGCAAACACATTTGAACGGTGGCATCGGTTGTGACGAATTTTGCTTTTCTTGTTGCCCCCGGGCATAAGGGCATGTAGTATGGAAGCATATCGGAATATCGATGTGTCTAGGGGGCTACGCATGAAGAAGGTAGGTATGGGTACCTTGCTGATTGTTGTTGCCGTTCTCTTGTTCTCGTCGTGTGCATCCACAGTTGCTCTTGAAGAATTCGAAACATATAGGATGGCAAACCAATCCAAGTTGGAGCAGTTGGAGGCGGATGTCGCAGGTTTGAAACAGAAACAGGCCGAGTATGTCCCGTCCGCGGTATTCGCGCAAGAACTGCAGGGAATTTCCGCACGGGTAGTCGTGCTGGAAAACAAGGTGGCGACTATCGAAGGCAACCTGGCCAGGTATGCCGAGGACGAGGATGTCGCATACCTTAGGGCCGATGTGGATACGCTGGCCCATGATTTCACCGAAGTCTACCGGTCATTGGATGAACTGGTTCGCATGGCCGGGTACGAATCGTCGGAAGACTTCCTGCGGCTTGGTCGCGACATCGTGAATGTGAATTTGAATATCAAAGCACTGGAAAAGAAGTTGGAGCAACTGCGCTCGGCCATGGCATTGTTCGTGAATCAGTAGGCACTCCGAACAGACACCCGGTGGTGGTGGAGGCATCGGGAAAGCATCAGCCGTGAACCACCAACCACCGGCAGGAAACCCGTCAGGGGAACAAATTCTCCGGACGTCGTTCCGGTATGCTCGCCGGTTCCGTTCCCAATGCGGCGAATTCGGGAGAGAGAAAGAGCGAGCAGAAACAGTGCCCGTATTCGGCGATATCGTCGGCGGCGTAGACGCAGGGACAGAGGATGTCCTTGTCCTTCTCGTGGTCATCCCAGGAGAGGCGGCAGGGACATTGCAGGTACCCCAATCGTTGGAGGTTCATATCCAAGCCCTCTACCAGGGATTGGAGGAATTCGGCATCCCCGTTGAGCCGCCATCCCTTGCTTTTGGCGACATTGTGCACGAATTGACCGACATCGATCGTTTTGGCATCACCCATTGCCCAGCTCCTTTTCCCACGATGCCCTGATGAAGCCCGTGAGGTAATCGTTCTCCCCGATGCAGAGGAACGGATACGAAAGCATCGTGTGGAAGGTTTGTTTCACATAGGTACGTATGGCGTCCTGCGACGGTTTGTCCAGTTTGTCCACATAGACATACCGGTAGCCAACACCGCTGTCGTTGAGGAAGGTGATCGCCCGTCGGCAGAATCCACAGGTGCTCAGGGCGAATACGGTCAACGGTTGTGCCGCCTGGTGGCCTTCAACGGTCGTGAATGGTATGGATTCCAATAGTGAATCTTGTTGTTGTTTCGTCTTCTTGCCCCACATGTCGACTCCTTGTGTATACCCACTATGCCCAAATGGAACCGGTTTGTCCAGTTGATGCGCGAACAGCGGATATCCTGAGGGGAAGGACTACTCCTTCAACAAGGCGCCGTCGAGCATCTTGGGCATGCCAAGGGGGTACTGACGCATATCCTTGGGAATATAGCCGGCGATCACATCGTGGAAATTCCACAACATTACCGGTATTCCCAACTCCTCGGCCAGTTCGATCAATTGTTCCTGTCTGTCGAACTTGGAGGACAGCAGGGTGAAGAAGTCGGCGTTCCGTACCAGCGGGCGGTATTCGGCCTTCACCAACGGCATGAGGTGGTCGCTGTAGTAGAACATCATCTTCACCGTATCGAGCTGGATTCCCACGGGACGATCGGTAAGGGACTGCATCAACTCCATCATCTCCAGGGTAACCGCATAGAAACCGATCATTTCCGGATGGTCGAAGGCTTCGTCGATTTCGGTGAGGAAGCGCTTGGCTTCTTCGCGGGTCCATATGAAGTTTTTCAACTCGAGCAGCCAGTACACATCCGGGTTTGCGTTGCTGATCTCGCCGAGTTGGGCCAGTTCGAGCACTTGGGTTCCAGCGAAATCGGGAGAAAACCAGGATCCCATATCGAGCGCTCTCAACTCGTCGCTCGTCAGGTTCCTGACCATATCGAAGCCATGGCGGTACCGGAGCAAAATCGGGTCGTGGATCAACAGGAACTTGCCGTCGGCGCTGAGTTGGATATCGGTCTCGATTGCGACGAAATGTGGCTGCTCGATCGCCCATTCGAAGGCTGAATGGGAATTTTCGGGGGCATTCAACATTGAGCCCCGGTGGGCGACCGACAGGTTCCAGTCGTCGGTGAATATGGACTCGGCGGCGTAATCCTTACGCGATAGGCCGAAACCAATGCCAAAACTTGCCCGTCCGTCTTCATCCAACTCCACGGAGGTGCTGATGCTCCAGGATTTCTTGGTTCGGTAGGTGAGCATGGCCTTGAGATTCACCGGTGATACCGAAAGGCTGATTCCCACATTGTCCAGCGATGCTCCCAGGTATCCGACAGGCCGTTCGTGGGCGAAATGGTAGCCCAAGCCTCCTGATAGGATGCCGGCACGCCAGCCCCATGAGGCGAAGAATCCGTCGTTGGCCAAATTGCCGGTTTTCAGCAGGTCATGGCGCCATCCGAGCGACAGCAGTGCGATCGGTGTGTAGTTGCGGTACGCGTCGAGATATCCGATCTGGTTGGTTGTCCCTCCCGAGAGAAATGCGGGGATAAAGAGCGGACTTCCCGAATAGAGGGAGAGTTCGGGGCCCTCGGCATGGATGATGACGGGAAATTCCCCGTTGAATATCGTGTATCCCAGCGATATGTCGTCGGGGTATTCGAATGAGGTGGCATACTGCCGTTGGAGTCCGATATGGGCCATGATATAGCGTTCCTGCAACAATAGTGGCAACTCCTGGGCTATCAAAGTGGAGGTGATGGTGAGCAATAGGACTGCAAGAAGCATCGGCGTCCGTAGCTTCGTTCGAATCGTCTTCTTCATGGGTATTTCAGCATGTCATATATCTTAGGGGTAAAGCAATCGGGCGAAGTATCCCGTACCCGGTATTATGTGCTCAAAGTAACTTTTTCTACACCTCTTGACGAATCCTGTTGCTTTTCCTATATTGTGACCAATAGTCATATGACTATTAGTCATACCAATGGAGGAGCTACGATGAATTATTTTGCGATTGTGTGTATTGTCTGGGCAGGAATTGGAATTGCCACCAGGGTGCTGATGGTGGCCTATGGTGAGCGATGGAACCGGTGGGAAATGACCCATGCCTATGCCGAGCAAAGGCCCCGGTGGGTGTTGGTTGTGGCAGGTGCGGGAATTGCTTTCATCGCCTTCACCTGGTATAAGGTGTTCACCACCGATGTACCGTATAGCTGGATTGTCGCGACACTGCTTTCGCTCACTTCGATAAAGTTGTCCGCATTGCTTTTCCAGTATGGGAATTTCCGGAAATTCGCATCGGAAATTCTCAACAACCGGCACAAGAAGATGAGATTGACCGTATCGGTCGCGCTCATGTCGATTGTATTGTTGGTCATGGCTTTCCAGCTCTATTGACCTTTGACAGTGCTCGAGCGGGTACGGGGAACGCAAGGTCCAATCATGGTACCGGGAGGTGCGCGATATGCCCAAACAGACCTATTTCAATCTACCGCAAAAGAAGCGGGAGACGATTGTCGACGGTGCGAAGCAAGCGTTCGCCCGGCAGCACTACGATCGGGTGACGATTGACAGTATCGTTGCATGCGCCGGCATTCCAAAAGGCAGCTTCTACCAGTACTTTACGGGAAAGGACGATCTCTATTCCCATATGTTCGCGAATATCGGAACAGAAAAGTACCAGCTGTTGATACAGGAGTTCGACTCCGGTCCGCATGGGACCTTTTCCGAGGCGATCCTGGTGTTGATGCGTCGGGCAAGCGAATTCGACGGACAGGACAGCGTCATGGTGATGCTCAAGCAGCGGTTTCTCCAGGAATGTCCCCAGCAGGTGAAGCAACAGATCATGCAGCGCATGGTACCTGAAAGCATGGAACTGTTCGCCCACGTCATCCGTTGGTTTGTCGAGATCGGGGAATTCCGACAAGATTTCCCGATCGGCCAGGCAGCCTATATGCTCACCGCCTCGGTGCTCATGTTGGACACCTATCCGTTGGAGAACGGCGAGGACCATCGCCAGGCTTTCAGGAACATGGTGGATATGCTCGCCGCCGGGTTGCGTCTTCGGTCGTAGGAATGCCTTTTGCTCCCCCTCCATCTTCCGTTGTTGTTGACCTTACCGCCTCCAGAATATACACTTTCTTGTGACAGTATCTTAAAAAACAGTAACGATGGGAGATGTAACATGGATAACAGGACAATGGCGAATGCATTGCGGATCCTCAGCATGGACGGCGTGCAGAAGGCGAATTCGGGACACCCCGGTGCTCCGATGGGCATGGCAGATATGGCCCAGGTAGTATGGCGCAAGGCCATGCGACACAATCCCAAGAATCCCCAGTGGGCCAACCGGGACCGTTTTGTCCTCTCCAACGGACACGGGTCCATGTTGCTCTATTCCCTGCTCCACCTGACCGGATACGACTTGCCGTTGGATGAGCTCAAGCAGTTCAGACAGCTCCATTCGAAGACCGCGGGACATCCCGAATACAAGTTGACCCCCGGAATCGAGACTACCACCGGTCCGCTTGGACAGGGGCTCGCCAATGCGGTGGGCATGGCGACTGCCGAAAAGATACTCGCCTCCCAGTTCAATCGGGATGGGTTCCCCATCGTGGACCACTATACCTACACGTTCATGGGCGACGGTTGCATGATGGAAGGAATTTCCCATGAAGCGGCGTCGTTGGCAGGGACCTGGAAGCTGGGCAAGTTGATTGCATTTTACGATGACAACGGCATCTCCATCGATGGAGAAGTCGAACAATGGTTCACCGACGACACGGCGAAACGGTTCGAAGCCTACGGTTGGCACGTGGTGCGCGCGATCGACGGGCACGATGCAGGGGCTGTCGAAGCCGCGATCAAGCAGGCGAAGGCGGTCGCGGACAAGCCGACCCTGATCGTCTGCAAGACCACGATCGGGTTCGGTTCCCCCAACAAATCGGGCAAGGAAGACTGCCATGGCGCTCCATTGGGCACCGAGGAAGTCGCTTTGAGCCGCAAACAGCTTGGTTGGCAGTACGATGAACCGTTCTTTGTACCGAAAGATATCTATGCAGCTTGGGATTGCACCGCCACAGGTGCCGATTACGAGAAGGAATGGAACGGACTGTTCGATGCGTATGCGAAGAAATATCCCATGGAAGCCGCGGAGTTCACCCGTCGTCTCGCAGGGGATATCCCGGCCGGTTGGGAAGAGAAGTTCGATGCCTTTATCGCAAAATGGCAGCAGGAAGGGCTCAAGGTCGCTTCCCGCAAAGCCTCGCAAATGGTATTGGACCAGTTGGGTCCCGATTTCCCCGAATTGCTCGGTGGATCGGCGGACCTGGCTCCCTCGAACTTGACCATGTGGAAAGGCTCCAAGGCGTTTTCCGCTGAAGATGCCAACGGGAACTATCTCCACTATGGTGTGCGCGAGTTCGGCATGTCTGCGATCATGAACGGCATGGCGTTGCACGGTGGGTTCCTCCCGTATGGCGGAACCTTCCTGATCTTCATGGAATATGCCCGCAATGCGGTGCGCATGGCTTCGCTCATGGGGCTACATGTCGTGTACGTCTATACCCACGATTCCATCGGATTGGGTGAGGACGGACCAACCCACCAGCCGGTCGAACAACCGGCGATGTTGCGCATCACCCCGAACCTCGAGTCTTGGAGACCTGCCGATGCGGTGGAGACGGCTGTTGCCTGGAAGAGCGCGATCAAGCGTACCGACGGTCCGGTCGCCCTCATGCTCAGCCGGCAGAACCTGGCACCGCAGGCCCGTAGCGCTGAGCAGGTACAGGCGATCGGGAAGGGTGGATATGTCCTGTGGGAGAGCGGAAAGCGGCCCCAGGTCATTCTGATCGGAACCGGAAGCGAAGTCTCGCTGGCCATGGAGGCGGCACAACGCCTTGCAGCGGACGGAACGTCGGTGCGGGTGGTATCCATGCCCTGTTGCGAAGTGTTCGAGAAGCAACCGGCAAAGTACCGCGAGTCGGTCTTGCCCGCCGGTGTCACCAAGCGTGTCGCCGTGGAAGCCGCGATCGCCGACTACTGGTACAAGTATGTCGGTCTGGATGGCAAGATAATCGGCATGCGCAGTTTCGGTGAGTCCGCTCCGGCCGACCAACTGTACAAGCTCTTCGGCATTACGGCCGATGCGGTGTACGACGCCGCCGTATCGTTGCTGTGACAGCGTAGAGGAAAAGGAATTTTCCATGGGAAGCGACTTCGGTTGCTTCCCATTTTTCTCATGTACGTAATGCGAAGGTATTGGTATACTTCCGATACGACATGTTGTCAGGAGCGGAGATATGAAGATTGCATTGGTATCCATGGACCAGGTGTGGGAAGACAAGGAAGCGAATAAGGTACGGTGCAGGCAGTTCATCGAACGTGCGTCCAAAGATCGGGCGGACCTGATCGTGTTTCCGGAAATGACGCTCACCGGTTTCTCCATGGATATCGCCCGTACCGCAGAACATGCCGATTCGGCACACACGTTGCATTGGTTCCGTACCCAAGCGGTCGAACACCGTATCGCGATCGTCATGGGCTATGTGCAATGGTCCACTGACGAACAGCGCGCTTTGAACAAATGTGCCTTGATTTCCGCAGAGGGGACTGTGTTGGGAATGTATGTGAAGACCCACCCGTTCAGCCTGTCGGGAGAGGATCGTGTGTTCGAGAAGGGAAACGAGCTGCAGACGTGCGATTTTGGTGGTGCAACCTTCGGGCTCACCATCTGTTACGACCTGCGCTTTCCCGAATTGTACCAAGGGTTGTCCAAGAGCTGCAACGTGATTTTGAATATCGCAAACTGGGCCTCGAAGCGCACACTCCACTGGAACGTGCTCCTGCAAGCCAGGGCGATCGAGAACCAGGTGTTCATGATCGGGGTGAACCGGACAGGATCGGCTCCGGACGGACAGTCCTACGATCACAGTTCGGCGATCTACAGTCCCTTCGGCAATCCCGTCGCACCCTTGGAAGATGACGGCGAGTACGGGGTGTACGCTATCGACCTGGAGGAAACCGCGACGGTCCGCTCAGCCTATTCGGTGAAGTTGGACCGCCGGGTCGATTGGTACAAGACCATCCTCTGATACCCTTTTCTCACGGCACCGCGGACATCACTTGTTCATGGTATCGGTAGCCGTTCCCTCCGCAAGCTCTGCCGCCAAGGCGAAGGTTTCGCTCAGCGTGGGGTGGGGGTGGATCGTCAAGGCGATATCCTCCGCCACCGCTCCCATCTCCAAGGCCAGGACCGCCTCTCCGATCAACTCGCCTGCATTCTTGCCCGTTATGCCGGCACCGAGCAACCGGCCGGTCTTCGGGTCGAACAACGCTTTGCTCACACCCTCGGTGGCCATCGAGCTCAGCGCCCTCCCGCTCGCCTGCCAGGGGAACGAGGACTTCTTGTAGGGTATGTCCCGAGCCTTGGCCTCCTGTTCGGTCAATCCGATCCAGGCGATCTCCGGTTGCGTGTAGGCGACCGATGGAATGCCCATCGGGGTGAAGGCGGAGGGTTGTCCGCATGCCACCTCGGCGGCGACCTTGCCCTGGTGCGATGCACGGTGGGCGAGCATGGGATCGCCGGTGACATCGCCGATAGCAAAGATATGCGCAACATTCGTCCGTTGCTTCTGGTCAGTGACAATCCATGCCCGTTCATTGGTCTTTACTGCTGTCTTGTCTATCCCGATGCGATCCGCATTCGTACGTCTGCCGACAGCGACGAGCACAACATCGGCCTCGACGGTCGCCGGAACATCCTTGCCCTCCAGATGCACGAGCAGGGCCTTCTTGCCGGCTTCCACCTTGGTTACCTTGGTCGAGGTATATAGCGCCTCGTATTGCTTCTTGATCTTCTTGAGCAACGGTTGCTTCAGATCCTTGTCGGCTGGAGGAATGAGCGCGTCGGTCGCCTCTACTATGGTGATCTTCGAACCGAGGCCATGGTAGATGGCTGCCATTTCCAAGCCGATGATGCCACCACCGATGATCAGCATGCGCTTCGGGATCGAGCCCAGTGCCAAAGCACTGGTCGAATCCCAGACCCGTTCATCCTCGTAGGGAATCCCAGGAATCTGGACCGGGCGCGAACCCACCGATATGACGAGGTCGGCGAAGGTGAGCTTCAGCTTGCCCTCCTTGGTCTCCACCTCGAGCTCCGTGTCGGAAAGGAACGTGCCTGTTCCGGCGATCCGCTCGACCTTCCTGGCCTTGCACAATCCGTCCAAGCCGGTGGTGAGGGTGTTGACGATCGACTCCTTGTGGGTGCGGATCGTATCCAGATTTATCGAGGGCTTCGAAAACGATACGCCCACCGCTTCGAGTTCGGCGGCATCGGCGATAACCTCCGCCAGGTGCAATAGTGATTTCGAGGGGATGCAGCCCACATTGAGGCATACCCCTCCGAGGACAGGATCCTTTTCGACCAGCGTCACCTTTCGTCCCAGGTCCGCTGCCCTGAACGCCGCCGTATATCCACCAGGCCCTCCACCGAGGACGACCAGGTCGCTTTTCATCTCTTTCATCCTGTCCTCCTACACCAGTATTCGCCGTATGTCGTTGAGCAACGAGACGAGATACGTGGTGAACCGTGCTCCCGATGCTCCGTCGATAGCCCTGTGGTCGTACGATAACGAGAGCGGCAGGATATCGCGCGGTTCGAATGTCTCGCCATTCCACCATGGCCGTTTCGTCATGCGGGACACCCCCAGGATCGCTGTCTCGGGTGGATTGATGATCGGGGTGAATGCGGTTCCCCCGATACCTCCCAGACTCGAGATGCTGAACGAGCCTCCCGAGATATCCTCGGCCTTGAGCTTGCGTTCCCGTGCCCGTTTGCCCAGGTCCTCGAGCTCTACCGCGATCTCCCGGATGCTCTTGGTATCGGCATTGCGCAGTACCGGCACCATGAGCCCTTCGGGTGTATCAACGGCGATACCTATGTGGTAGTAGTGCTTCAGGATCAGCTCTCCCGCCTTGCCGTCGTAAGACGAATTGAACTCGGGGAATTTCTGCAATGCGGCGACGACTGCCTTGACGATGAATGGCAGGATGCTGATCTTCACCTGCTGTTCGTCCTTGAGATGCGACATCTCTTCCTTGAGCTTTTGCCTGAAGGCTTCGAGTTCGGTCACATCGGCTTCGTCGAACTGCGTCACATGCGGTATGGTCTGCCAGCTCCGTTGCAGGTGTGGACCCGATATTTTCTGGATGCGTGAGAGCGGTTTGCGCTCGATCTCGCCATAGATGGAAAAGTCCTCCAGTTCGAACTGGGCACCGGGAGCCATTGCGACACCCCCACCAGCTCCACTGAGCGCCTGTTTGACCAGCTTCTGGATATCCTCGCGCAGGATGCGGCCCTTGGGACCACTTCCCTCCACGGTTTCCAACGATACCCCAAGCTCCCGAGCATATTGGCGCACCGAAGGAGTCGCGTGGTATACAGCCCCTGGTTTCTGGGCATTCACCAAATCCTTGCTAGCAGCCGGCTCTGCCTCGGGTTTGGTTTCCTTGGCTTCTTTCGGTTTTTCTTCCTGTTCTTCCGGCCGGGCTTCTTCCTTTTTGGCTTGTGGAGTCTTTTCAGGTGCCTGTTCGGCGGGTACCTTGTCGGGTGCTTTCCCAGCAGGAACCTTGTCCTCTTGGGCCGCCTCTTCCCCGGCTACCTCGATATCGGCAAGGAGCGTGCCTTTCGATACGAGATCGCCTTCCTTGACATGGACGGTCTTGATGGTACCGCCATAGGGGGAGGGGATATCCGTGACAGCCTTCGCACTCTCGAGGGAGACCAACGGGTCGTCCACGCCGATCGTATCGCCTTGGGAGATGTAGACCTCGATGATCGCCACATCGGCGAAATCTCCGATATCGGGAACGGTTATCTGTTTGATTGCCATGATGGGTGCCTCCTCAGCTGATCAGGGGGTTGGGTTTGTCGATATCGATATCGAACTTCTTGATTGCCTCAGCGACTTTCTTCGCCGGTATTTCTCCCCGGTCGGCCAAACCCTTGAGCGCCGCAACGGCGATATAGTGCCTGTCGACTTCGAAGAACCGTCTCAACGCTTCGCGCATATCGCTGCGTCCGAATCCATCGGTACCGAGTATCGTCACATCCTTTTGGGGGATGAGGCGTCTGATCTGCTCCGGATAGGCGCGGATATAGTCGGTGCTTATCACCACCGGCCCGTCATGTCCCTGCATGGCCTGGGTGAGATAGGGTACCTTCTGCTTCTTCTCCGGATGGGTCAAGTTGTAGCGTTCGGCCTCGACACCATCGCGATGCAACTGGTTGATGCCCGGGATGCTCCAGATATCGGCTTCGACTCCGAATTCGTCCTTCAGCAACTCGGCGGCCGCGATCACCTCCCTGAGGATGGTTCCGCTTCCCATGAGCTGGACCGTCGGGGCTTTCTTACCCCCCGCCTTCTTGAAGAGGTAGGCACCCTTGATGATGCCTTCCTCTACACCCTTTGGCATCTCGGGGTGGGTGTAGTTCTCGTTCATCAGCGTGATGTAGTAGAAGATGTTCTCGTCATCCTCGTACATGCGTTTCAATCCGTCCTGCAAGATCACCGCCAACTCGTAGGAGAAGGTCGGGTCATAGGCCTCGCAGGTGGGATGCGTCGCCGCAATCAGCAGACCGTGTCCGTCCTCATGCTGCAAACCCTCGCCGTTGAGTGTCGTGCGTCCCGCTGTTCCCCCCATGAGGAACCCCTTGGCACTGCTGTCTCCCGCCGCCCAAATGAAGTCGTCGACGCGCTGGAACCCGAACATCGAGTAGAAGATATAGAAGGGTATCATCGATACGCCATGGTTCGCATAGGAGGTACCCGCAGCGATCCAGGAGGAGATGGCCCCCGCTTCGGTGATGCCTTCCTCAAGGATCTGACCCTTGGCATCCTCGCGATACCACATGAGCGATTCTGAGTCCTGCGGTTCGTACAGCTGGCCGGTCGGAGCGTAGATGCCCAGTTGCCTGAACAGTCCCTCCATCCCAAAGGTCCGCGCCTCATCGGGAACGATCGGCACGATGCGTTTGCCGATCTGCTTGTCCTTCACCAGTTTGGTGAGCATGCGCACGAATGCCATGGTCGTCGAGATCTCGCGGTCTCCCGAAGATGCTGTCATGCCGGAAAATTCTTCCAATCCGGGAGTCTGCAGCTTCTCCGCCTTTGCGTTGCGAAAGGGGACCGGACCACCCATGACCTTGCGTCGGCGTGCGATGAATTCGGCCTCGGGGCTATTGGGTTCGGGTTTGATGAACGGCAGGGCCTCGAGCTGGTCGTCGGCGACGGGCACATGGTAATGGTCGCGGAACGCAATCAGCGAGTCCTTGTCCATGGTCTTCTGGTTGTGTGTTCCCATGGAGGCTTCGGCGGTCTTGCCCATACCGTAGCCCTTGACAGTCTTGAACAGGATGACCGTCGGTTCACCGGTGTGGTTCGAGGCCGCATGGAACGCCTCGTAGATCTTGCGCGGATCGTGTCCGCCGCGTGTCAGCTGCCACAGCTCCGCATCGCTCTTGTCCGCCACCAGTTCGGCAAGATAGGGGTCGTCGCCGAAAATCTTTTCCCTGAGGTACGCCGGACCGCGCGATTGGATGGTCTGGAACTCGCCGTCCACCATGGCTGCGAGTTTCTTCAGCAGCATACCCTTGGTATCGCGTTCCAGGATCGAATCCCATTCCGTGCCCCAGATGATTTTTATGACGTTCCAACCGGCTCCACGGAACCGGCCCTCCAGTTCCTGGATGATCTTGCCGTTGCCACGTACCGGTCCGTCCAACCGTTGGAGGTTGCAGTTGACCACACAAATCAGGTTGTCCAGTTTTTCACGTGATGCGAGGGAGAGCGCTCCCAACGATTCGGGTTCGTCCGATTCTCCATCACCCATGAAGATCCAGACCTTCCTGTCTCCGACTTCCTTGAGGCCTTGGGCTTCCAGATACTTCATGAACCGGGCCTGGTAGATGGCCATCAAGGGCCCGAGCCCCATGGATACGGTGGGAAATTGCCAGAAATCGGGCATAAGCCACGGGTGGGGGTACGATGGAAGACCCTTTCCGCCGACTTCCCTGCGGAAGTGGTCGAGCTGTTCTTCGGTGAGCCGTCCCTCTACGAATGCCCGGGCGTACATGCCAGGGGAGGAGTGGCCTTGGAAGAAGATCAGGTCCGGACCGTACTGTGAGTCCGGTCCCTTGAAAAACCAGTTGAACCCGACTTCATAGATTGCCGAGGACGATGAGAAGCTGGCGATATGGCCTCCGAGTCCCTGTCCCGCGTTGTTTGCCCTGGCGACCATGGCCATGGCATTCCAGCGGACAAAAGCCGAGACATTCCTCGCTGTCAGCGAATCGTCCTTGGGGATCACCGCTGTCGGGTCCTGCATGACGGTATTGATGTATGGGCTGATCACGCCAGGAGAGGTGCTCACCCCCAGGGTGCGTGCGGCATGGGTCAATTCATGCAACAGGTAGTCGGCTTTTTCCGCCCCTTCGTGTCGAATAACCCCTTCAATCGATTCCAACCAGTCTTTCGTTTCCGCAGGATCCGGATCATGGATGATCTGTCTGCTCATGTGGTACCTCCATCCTCATGGTCTTCGTTGCGAGTCGGCGAATTCCCAACTTGTTCACTGTCAACCATCTACAACTATAGTCCCTGTATATTGAGAACTCAATGACAATTATCCGGGGGATTGCTCCCCACCAGCTTTCTATGTGTAATAGTTTCAAATTCGTAAGGATTGCAGGAATAGTCAAGCCGCTGCGGGTACCTTCCGATTCGACACGTAGCGATGTATGTACGGGATGCCGCAATTCCCGGTACCATTATGCCCCGATTTCCTCTATACTGTTTCTGGTGGTCTACTGACTACTTGGACCCTTGGCCGGTCGCAAAGTCATTGCGCCTCCAACCGCCGGCGGCCGTCAGGTCGCACCCGGAGGGCAGATGATACTGGCAGCCGCCAAGTGTCCATTCATGGCTACCACTTGGACTGGAGGGTCTGCATGCGTTTGTGGAAACTGAAGGACGAGGATCATTTGCGCCTCTATAGGGAAAATCCCGAGACGCATCGTATGATCATTGAAATCGCCCTGGACAGGTACATGGACTATTTCCACGAATGGGACAATGCGGTGTTCCGCAAGCGGGACCTGCACCCCGAGCTTGCCGAGTTCCTCGACCTCTGCTCGGAGGAGATTCCGTTGCGGCGGGAGCTGGAGATCGACTTTTGCATCAAGAACAGGCCCGAGGATATCGAGAAGGGTAAGTTGATTGTCGCAAGCTACCGCAACTACTACAAGGGCCAGTTGAGCATGATCCACCGAAGGTTGAAGCGCCTGCTCAAATTCGCCCTCATCCTGTTTTTCATCTCCATGGGGTTCATCACCTTCTACTTGGTGGGCAAAACCGGCAGCCATTACCTGATCGAACAGGTGCTGGTGGAAGGCCTGCTTATCGGGGGCTGGGTATTCATGTGGGAATCGCTGCATATGGTATTCTTCGAGAGCCTGGAGCCTATGAAGCGCCGAAGGGAGTTGAAACGGTTCCTACAGGCGGAAATCTCGTTCCGGTCGACCGCGCCTCATATATAGACCGAGATCGCCAGCAAGCCATGCAATGTGGCGACAAACAAGGTGGAGTAGGCGAGACGGAAGTGGACCTTCGGCTTTATCTTTACGATTTTCCTTCGGGTAAGGATCATTACCAATGCCGTTGCGACCATGAGCAGGTAACTGGCGATACCAAGATACCCGATTACCGGAAATCCGAGGAGCGTGGTGTATGCGAGTTCTTGCAAGAATCCCATGGGAAAGCCTCCCTTGTTTGTATTATGTGCAGTATAGGGAACCTTGGCCCAAAACACAAATTGTTTTGAAAGCGGTTTCCCCATTATGTATTTATTAGTATATTGGTGGAATCACAAATCGGCAACAACCGAACCAAGCGTTCGGTCCGCCAGAGGAGGAGACGATGAGAAATACACGGATTTATGTACTGGTGTTGCTATTGGTACTGGCTCCCATTGCATTGTTTGCGGGCGGGGACAAGGAGTCCGAAGCACCTGTAGCCAGCGGTAATTCGGTCATGGCCGGCGAAAATTGGGGGTTTTCATGGAGATTCCTTCCGGATGAGATCGAGTTCACCGTAATGGCCCCAACCACCGGATGGGTGGCCATAGGGTTCAACCCGAGTCGGATGATGAAGGATGCGCATTATATCCTCGGCTATGTGGAGAATGGACAGTTGGTGGTCAGGGACGATTATGGAAACGGAAATACCACACATGTGTCGGACGATACGTTGGGTGGCACTCAGGATGTCAGGGCGATCTCCGGTACCGAGGCCCAGGGTGTGACCACGATTGTGTTCGCCTTGCCGCTGGATTCGGGAGACCAGTTCGACGAGGTGTTCACACAGGGAACCTCGTACAAGGTCCTGTTGGCCTATGGTGCAGAAAATGCCGACAATTTTACCGCAAAACATAAGGGGCGCACTTCACTCGATGTCGTGTTGCAATAGGAATCCTGGTGAAGGGCGGAGGACACTCCGCCCGGACATCGCCCGGATCTGGTTTCGGCAAGGATTTGGAGTCCTTGCCGGTGTCAGTCGGAATTCGGTCTGATACCCAGGGCGGATTCGACAGATTGCCACTTCTGCGAGTCGGATGCCATGAGCACATGGAATATTTTGCTCACCTGGCGACGCTTGTTCGAATCCAGGATGGTTTGGGGAACTTCATTCCACAATTTGCCGGTCAGCAACCACTCCAACGAGACGTCCAGGACCGATGCAAGCTTGGCGGCATCCAATGCTTTCGGAATTCGATTGCACGAGCGCTGGACCTTTACCAGGTGATAGTTCAACCCGGCCTCCTCGACAATGTGTTTGAGGGTGACTTGCTTGGGGCGCACCATGTCGACGCGTTTCCAAAAGTAATATCCTTCATCAATTTCCGTCATATCGTAATGATACATCATTATGCGGTGATTGTACACGAAGAGTTATATATATTGTAAAAAAAGTACTGGTAGGACAGATTTAACATGCTTTGTTTGGAATCCTTTCCACTATAAGCAATAACGTTAATGTTAAATGTCATAACAATATAGTTGCGCAAAACTGGAATATTAGTATACTGTCATAAAATATACTTTTTTGCTCGCAATATACAAAATTGACATTTCGGGATTCTGGCCCCAACTGATTGTCTCCGATACACATCGGAAAATGGGCAGGATGTGGTCAATGGGAGGATTGTCCGGCTTTCCGTGCCCTGGCCTGGTAGAGGGAATTGGCGGTGATCGAGATCATGACAATCGTTGCACCGACGATAAATTCGCCCGTGGGTGCTTCCCCAAGAATCAACCATACATACACTATTCCCAAAACCGTCTCGAGGGAATTGATGAGGGCCGATTCGGCAGCGGGAATATAGCGCGTCCCGGTACTGATCATCGTTTGGGAAAATGGTATTGCGAACAAACCGAGTACTGCCAGGGGGACCAGCGCCTGGGTGCTTATCGCAACGTGGCCTGTCGTGACGACAATGGAGATGAGCGCCCCTACAAAACCCCCGATCATACATACGGCTACGCGGCTCATCTCCCGGTGCCGACGCAGGTAGGCCAGGTTTGTCCCCAGCAGGATCGGAGTCGAGATGGCGAACAACAGCCCGACGAGCGAGATGTCCCCAAACCCGTTGCGGTACATGAAGTATATGCCGCCAATTGCTCCCAGCGCAGCCATTTGTGTTACCGCGGAGGGCCGCTGGCGATACGCGATGTACCCGAATGCCGCGGCGAAAAGGGGAGCGAGACTAATCAAGACCAACGTATTCGCCGCACCTGCGGTTTGGACACCCAATGTGAAGCACAATCCGCTGCACCCCCACATGATCCCCGAAATCCACATGGTCTTGCCACCGGAACGCAGGATGGCGAGAGCCTTCGACCTGTTGGAAACAATAAACACCAACGCGAGGGAGATTCCTGTGAACAAGGCGCGCCAGAACGAGGCGTGGAACCCCGAGACGCCGGAAAGTCGGATCAGCAGGGCGTCGAAACTCAATACCACCACACCTGTTGTCGCAATGGCCAGGCCTTTGAAATAGTCCTTGCGTGATGAATTGGAGGGTATATGGGTATGTGCCACAGGAGAGCTCCCTATTTGAATGATGGTCCTAACGATATAGGAGAGTCTCCGTATTGGCAATAACAAAATATCCGCCGGTATCGAAGCCTACATCTTATCCTCGCCGAAGACCATCCATTGGTTCAGATGTTCCCGCATCGTGTTCTCAGCAACATCGACATGTCCGGTCGCGATCGCTTCGACCAATCGCTGGTGGTGGCCCGCGGGTAGGGGAATCTTCTTCTTTTGCCCACGCTCCATCGATATCCGCAGCAAGCTGTCGAACAGGTTCAACCGGATGAGGGTCTCGACAAAGGTCGTATAGCCGGTGTAGGTGGCAAGTTGGATATGGAAGGCATCGTGGTGTTCGCAGAACGTTTCCCTCGTTCCGTCCTTGTTGGGCATTTCATCCAACTGCCGCGCGAGCAGCCTCAGCCGTTCGACCTGGTCCTTGTGGCGGTGTTGTGCCAGTATGCGCACCACCTGGCATTCGACTGCCATCCGGCATGCGTTGCGGTCAAGGATGGTCTTGGTGTCCATGCCGATTACACGGGACCCGAAATGCGGCTCCGATACGACCAGCCCCTCGCTTTCCAGTCGGTGCAATGCTTCGATCACCGGAATGACACTCATACCGGTTACCTTTGCCATCCCGCGTCGTGTGAGCCGGTCCCCCGGCTTCAACGAACCGTCGATAATCTGTTGGCATATGATTTCATAGGCATGTTGTGCCGCTGTCTTGAATCCTGCGTCTGCTCTTCCCAACATTGCTTTCCTCCTCGTCATGGTCACGCATAGGTATTTGTAATAGAAACTTTTACATAAGTATACCCAATGTTGAATTCTTGGCGCAATAGTATCGAAAATTGTCATTACTGTTATAACAGATATGACAGAATCTGAAAACATCAGGCACCACCCATCGGTCCATATAATAATATATGGAATGATTCCATCAAAAAAAATGTGAAAAATAATTCTACCAATGGTATGCTGAACCACGTTTTCGCGTTTCGGAACGCAGGAGGATGTACCATGGATCCAGCATCGGGAGAGACCGACCTTACCATATTGCTCGCGAACCTCGAACCGGTCTTGTCCGCCCGGCGGTACGTGTTCCACCTCGGAGGTGAAGACCTTTGGGGGCCACAGCCACCAGTGCCATGGGCAACCATCTGTGAAGAGGAAGGGACCACGTACATATTGGATACAGATCAGGCAGACAGCATCGGTCTCGCATACCGGGACCAGTGGGCCCGCATCACCTTGCACATCCATTCGAGCCTGCACGCGGTCGGACTCACAGCCGCCGTATCCGGTGTCCTGGCCACCAACGGAATCAGCGCGAATATGGTAGCCGGCTATTTCCATGACCATCTGTTCATTCCGTTCGCACATGCCGCGCGGGCGCTTGGATTGCTGAAACAGTTGGGGGAGTGCACGAACACCGGGAGGGAGGACTCCAACCATGGATGAGCAGCGGGGAGTGATGTTGCAATGTTTCCATTGGTATTCACCTTCCGATGGTCGGCTTTGGCATACGGTCGCCCGGGACGCCGGTGCCCTCGCCGATGCGGGGTTCACCGCACTGTGGCTACCTCCCGCGTATAAAGGTGCCGGGGGCGGATACGATACGGGTTACGGTGTATACGACATGTACGATCTCGGCGAATTCGACCAAAAGGGAACGGTCGGGACGAAATATGGGACGAAAGGGGAGTATCTTGCTGCAATCGATGCCGCACACCGGGCGAACCTTTCGGTCTATGCCGATATTGTGCTGAACCACCGCATGGGTGCGGATACATCCGAAATTGCCTTGGCGACACCGTTTCCCCGGAACGACCGTACACGGGCGAAAGGTCCTGCGGTGGAGATAGAAGCCTTCACCCGATACGTGTTTCCCGGACGCCGGGGGAAGTACTCGACGTTCACGTGGAACTGGTGGCATTTCGATGCCGTGGACCACGACAAGCGCAATCCCGACGATCACGATACGGTCTATTTGTTCGAGGGGAAGGATTTCGACAACGAGGTGTCGGGTGAATATGGCAACTATGATTATCTCATGGGCTGCGACCTCGATTTCGGATCGCCCGAGGTCCGCGACGAACTCACGCGTTGGGGAAGGTGGCATCTCGATACGACCGGTGTCGATGGATTCCGTATCGATGCGGTCAAACACATTCCCGCATGGTTCTTCCCCCAGTGGTTGAAGGCGATGTGCGACCATGCCCGCAAGGACTTGTTCTCCGTTGCCGAATTCTGGGATCCGGACCTGGACAATTTGCGCAGGTACATAGATATGACGGCAGGGTTGCTCTCGCTGTTCGACGTGCCGCTACACTTTGCGTTCCATACGGCGAGCATCGCCCGTGCCGATTACGACCTGCGCACCATCTTCGACGGTTCCCTGGTGCAGGTGGACCCCCACCATGCGGTTACATTTGTGGCGAACCATGATTCCCAACCCCTACAAGCTTTGGAATCGGTGGTGGAGCCGTGGTTCAAACCACTCGCCTATGCCCTGGTGCTCTTGAGGCGGGAGGGATACCCCTGTGTCTTCGCAGCCGATTACGAGGGGGCTTCCTACAGGGATAGGGGTAACGATGGGCAACAATACGATATAGAGATGCCCTCGTTCAAGCCACTTCTGGACAAGCTGCTCGAAGAGCGGAAAACAAGTACCTTTGGCCAGCAACGGGATTATTTCGACCACCCCAACACTATAGGGTGGACCTTCTCGGGTGATGCCTCGCATCCCGGTTCCATGGCCGTCCTCCTGTCCAATGGGAACGAGGGTACCAAACGCATGGAGACGGGAAAGCGGGATACCACATACGTCGATTGTACTGGAAACAGGATTGGAAGCATCACCACCGATGCCCAAGGATTCGGGGAATTCCATTGCAACGGGGCTTCGGTCTCGGTATGGATCGAAACGAACTGATGCCGTGCGGTTCCAACGGATTCATCAGGTAGGAAAATCCTTGCCATACACTTCCCTATAGTTCAATCTACCGCCGATGCGCGTCGATACCATGACACTCACCCGGGTTGCCATGGTCTCGATCGGTGCGATAGCGGCACACAAGTGTCTCCTGTCCCCGGGATCGGACATCCTGACTTCGCGGGCTAGGGTGATATGGGCGGTGAACGGGCGGGAATCGAGTCGGTATCCGGCGCGTCGGAACGCATCGTCAAGTGCCGCCTGCAGGTCCAACAAGTTCCTGCTCCTGCGGATTCCCACCCACCATATGTCCTTTCCCTTGCGGTCGAACCGACCGATTTCGTCGAAGGCAAGGGGAAATGGTGGGCAGACCACCGTATCTACAATCGCGTTGATCCGCGAAAGATCGCCGACCGGTACCTCTCCCAGGAACACCAGTGTCAGATGGAGGTTTTCCTCGTGTGTGAAATTGCCGCTTTGCGCGGCATTCCTGATTGTTTGCTGATGTTTCACCAAAGCCCGACGCACGGGAGTGGGAAAATTGATGGCAATGAACACACGCATGGATTGGTACTCCTGGCGCAATGATTCCCCTAATTGCTGCCCCTGTCAAGCAAAGAAACCTTTCATAAATTTTTCTTGACTTCATCCTTGGGGTAGGTTAGATTGTTGCATGCAACAAACCGGTTGTGCCGTTCGGAGATATCGTCCGGAGGGAATTGGGAGAACAATCCATGAAGACCTACGATACGTTGTTCAGTACGCAAACGATTGGCAAACGCGTGGCGCAAAACCGTTTTGTCGCCCAACCCATGGAGGGTAATGATGGCATCGGCGGGGCTGTCTCTCCCCGTGCCATCCGGCGCTATGTGAAGTTGGCCGAGGGCAAGTGGGGCATCATAGTCATAGAGGCGTTGTCCATCGATGCCGAATCCCTTGCCCGAAAAGACCAGATGGTGATAAACCGGGAGCACTTGGACGGATTCAAGACCTTGGTTTCCGAGATGAAGAAGGCAGATCCGAACTCGATCATACTGTTCCAGATAACCCATTCCGGCCGCAAGAGCGGCAAGGCTTTCTCACATCCGACTGCCCTGTACGAGCCCCAGGAAGGAGAGCATCTGCTCACCACCGAAGAAGTGGACGAGATCCAGCGGAAGTTTGTGGATGCGGTGCTGTTGGCAGAGGAAGCCGGGGCGGATGGTGTGGACTTCAAGTTGTGCCACGGCTATCTCGGGTGCGAGATGCTCCGTCCTGCCAATATCCGCGACGACAAGTGGGGCGGTTCGTTCGAGAACAGGACCCGCCTGCTGCGCGAATCGGTGGAACAGATCCGAGCGCGCCTGACCCGCGACGATTTCATCCTCGGCAGCAGGATATCCTATTACGAAGGCATCCGGGGGGGCTGCGGCACCGCATCGGCCGATGACGCCGTGGAGGATTTGACCGAGATGGATGAGGTGATCCGTCTTATGGCCAGTATGAAACTCGATTACCTCAATGTTTCGGCAGGTATTCCGGGTCTTACTTCGGAGATCACCCGGCCGACAAACACCTCGAAGTGGTTCTATCTGCATCAGTTCCGCTATGCGCGGCGTGCGAAAGCCATTGCCGGTGACATGAAGGTCTTCGGTTCCGCATACACGGTCCTGCAGGAAGAGTCCCTGGTTGCCGCCGAGGAGAACCTGGTGCGCGGCGATGCCGATTTCATCGGGTGGGGCCGTCAGACCCTCGCCGATCCGCTGTTTCCCTCCAGGGTAATCGGGGGCGAGGATGTCGATTATTGCAAGTTGTGTTCCGGCTGTTCCAAGCTGATGGTGAAACAGGAGCAGGTCGGGTGCATCATTTTCCCACAGTAAGCGGTATAATGGGCAGGTAACATGGGCAAGAAGGTAACGGTATACGACATAGCCAAGGAATTGGGGATATCTCCCGGCACCGTCTCGCGGGTACTCAACAACTCTTCGCTTATCGGCGAAGAGAAGCGGGAACGAATCCTCAGCACCGCGGCTCGTATGCAATACCAGAAACGGCCCATCAAACGCCAGAAAGGGCGTGCGATCATAAATATCCGGTTGTACCTGCCTCCGGCCAAATACAGCTACATCCACCTGTTCTACGATGTCGCCGAGCTGATCGACGGGATCCAGACCGGATTTGGCGATACCCGCATCAATATCATCACCAGTATCAACGATGGTGATCTTACCCTGTTCGAATCCAAGAAACTCGGTGATATCGACGGATGTGTATTTGCGTTCACCGAACCCTCCACCCAGTTGGAGGAGGTGTTGGAGGAACGGGGAATCCCATTCGTGCTCTTGAACCGCTCGAATCCCGAACACAACTACGTCATTGTAGACAGCCACGCGGGGATGGACAAATTGGTCCAGGCCATGTGGCAGCGTCGGGGGGCATCGCTCAAGGCTTGCTATATCGGGTTCTCTCCACTCCCGCAGGTTTCTCCACCACGAGCAAGAGGTGTTGCGGATGCCTGTCGGATCAGGGGGATTCCCTTCGATGTGGAGCGCGACATAATAACCGTCGATTCGATAACGGAATTGCGCGACAAGGTCATTCCGGCGATCGAGCACCGCGGCTACAACGGTGTGTTGTGCTTCAACGACCTGATGGCCGTCTCGGTCTACCAAACCATCCTACGCCGTGGTTGGCGTGTTCCCGAAGCCTTTTCCCTTTCAGGGTTCGACAATTCCCCCATGTTGGAGCTGTTGGACCAACGCATCGACACCGTGGAGTTCTCGTTGCGCAAGTTGGGTCGGGAGGCGGGCCTCTGGCTCAGGAACAGAATCATCGACCGCTCTGAAGATCCTCTGCAGAAGGCATTGGATGGAATCCATGTCCTGGGAGAGACAATCTGAATGCCTAGAGAACTTGCTGAACTACCAATCGACCATACGTCCGTACCCGTGGTGCATACCCATGTCCTGATAATCGGTTCGGGGAGCGCTTCGCTTTCGTGCGCAGTCCACCTCAAGCGGATGGGTGTGGACGACCTGTTGATCGTGACCGACAACCGCAACGGTGGAACCTCGCGCAATACCGGTAGTGACAAGCAGACCTATTACCGGCTCGGCGATTCCTCGACGACTCCCGATTCTCCCTACGACATGGTGCAATCCTATACCCAAGGCGGATCGGTCCATGGGGATATCTCCTTCATCGAAGCACAGAATTCGTCGAGGGCGTTCTACAACCTCATATCGCTTGGTGTACCGTTTCCCCACAATACGTATGGCGGGTACACCGGGTACAAGACCGACCACGACCCGAGCAACCGTGGAATTTCGTTGGGGCCATTCACGTCGAACGTGATGGTCAAACAACTCCAGGCGGAGGTCGCACGGTTGGGTATACCACTGCTCGACCACCGTGATGTAGTCAAACTCCTGCTTGCCGATACGGATAGGGTGGTTGGGGCATTGGTGTTGGACAAGCTCGATACCGATTCCCCATCCCTGGGATTTTCCGTTGTCCTGGCCGACCATGTGGTGCTTGGCACCGGCGGTCCAGCCGCCTTCTATGCCGCCTCGGTGTATCCACGGGTACATGTGGGAAGCATAGGCTTGGCTATGGAGGTCGGAGCGGAGGCGGTGAACCTGACCGAATCGCAGTTTGGTCTGGCCAGCACGAAATTCCGATGGAATCTCAGCGGTAGTTACCAACAGGTGTTGCCGCGGTATGTGAGTACCGACGCCCAGGGAAACGATCCGGTCGAATTCCTTGTACCCTATTTCTCCAATTGGCACGAATTGACCCGTGCGGTATTCCTCAAGGGCTACCAGTGGCCGTTCGATGCCGCCAAGGTTCCCGACAACGGCTCTTCATTGATAGATTTGCTGGTGTACCACGAGACGCGGATACGAGGCCGGAGGGTATTCCTCGACTATCGGTCCAACATGACCGGTGATCCCTCCTGGGGTCCGTTCGGTAAGGACCAGGTTGATTCGACGGCCCTCGAGTATCTGGAAGCGTCGGGAGCTTGGGAATCATCACCTATCGGGCGGTTGCATCTGCTCAATCCCAGTGCCATCGGAATGTATCGGAGCAACGGTATCGACCTAGCTGCCGAATTGCTGGAAGTCGATGTGTGCGCCCAGCACAACAACGGTGGATTGTATGCCGATATCTGGTGGGAATCCACCAATAGGCGCCGGCTGTATCCCATTGGGGAGGTCAACGGTAGCCATGGGGTCAGCAGACCGGGTGGCAGTGCCCTGAATTCGGGGCAAGTGGGCGCCATACGTGCGGCCACACGGATCGCCGGCTATGGGCATGCGGATGCATTGGACGTCGGACAGGTGCTTACCGAGGTCGCCCCTGCGGTATCCGGAATGCTTGGATTGTCACGTCTGTGGGTTGCCAATGCGGAGCAAGCGCGGACCACACCCCGGCAATCCAAAGGGCAACTCGATGCGATTCTCCATGCGATGCAACAACGGATGAGCAAGGCCGGTGGACCGATCAGGTCGGCCCCTGTTGTCGGGCGCTCATATGCGGAGGCGAAGGAACAAGCCGTATCTGCACTGACCACCGATAGCGCCGTACCCAAGGTCCTGCTGTCGAAGGCCCTGCGTCTTCGGCATATGCTTATAGCCCAACAATGGTACCTCTATGCGATAACCAGATACCTCGGGAACGGTGGCGGTAGCCGCGGCTCGTACCTTGTGGTTGACGCAAGCGGAGAACCAGCCCATACAGCGCTCGCCGAGTACCGAATCAAACCGGAGAAGGCGGATCTTCGGAACGTTGTCCAGGTGATCGCCGCTGGAGAGGACGGGGAACTTCTGGAACGTCTGGACGAATGCCGTCCGGTTCCCAGCGAGATTTTCTGGTTCGAACGCGTATGGTCCGATTATCAGTCGGGTGCGTATCTGCAACCGCCCAAGCCATAGCCTGCCACATCGGCTCGAGTCTGTTACAGCCGGGGAATATGGAGGCCACCATCCACAGTGATCACCGCCCCGGAGGAGAAGGGAAGCGCTCCGTCGCACAATGCGGTGACGGTCCTGCCGATATCGTCTGGCGTGCCCCAACGCATCTGGGGAACCAGCCCCCCGGCAATCAGCGTGTCGTATTTTTCCGAGACAGCCGAAGTCATGTCGGTCTTTATTATGCCAGGGCGGACTTCGAATACCAATGTACCCTCTCCGGCAAGACGGGTGGCGAACAGCGATGCGGCCATACCTACTCCTGCCTTGCTGATGCAGTACTCCCCACGGTTGATAGAGACCATGTCGGCCGATACCGAGGAGACGAATACGATTGTCTTGCCTGCCAGGGTATCCGTATCCCGCCAGCGTCGGGCAATTTGCTGGGTGAGCATGAGCGGTCCCTTCAGGTTCACCAACATGAGGCGGTCATAGGACTCCTCGGCCATATCGAGGAAGTCGGTCCGTTGCTTCGGGCCCACTCCGGCGTTGTTTACCAGGGCGTCCAAGGATCCTGTCGCCGAAAGAGCCTGTTCGACCAATGAGTCGCGCTGGTGGGCAATGGATATGTCGGCTTGGACGATGGCAAAGATTTGCGAGGCGTCGGTTGCGGCGGCCTGGCACAAGAGTTGGGTTTCCACCGCAGTCTCGCGGTTGCCGGCGTAGTTGATCACCACCGAATATCCTTTCGCTGCCAAGTTGAGGCAGATGCCCCGTCCGATTCCCCTGCCACCACCGGTGACCAGTATGGTTTTTGCCATCGTCATCCTCCAAGTATTTGTTGCATGCAACAAATATACTATGGGCAATTCCCCGTCGGCTGTCAAGGGAAAACTGCCATTCAATCGATTCACTCGACTGTTGCCGCCTATCCGGGCATCTCCAAGAATGTGCAATCATAACAACATACGAGTGCATGACTTATACTACCATGCATTCCGGACCGGCGCGAAAAAAAAGATTTACAGTAACGTTAATGTAAGATATCATCAGGATAACGAAGATGTGTTTGACCAGTGACGTCCTTTCGGATTCCAAGGTACAAGCATTACTCGGGTATCACGTATCTTTCTAGGAGGTGGAAGATGAAAAAGTGGGGTTTGGTATTGTGTCTGTTGGCTGTGACTTTCAGTTTGTTTGCCGGAGGCGCAAAGGAGAAGGCGGGGGACGATGCCTTGGACATCCGCGTACTTGTCTGGAAATATGACGACACCTACGGATCGACGGTACGCGCCGCAATGAACAAGTGGGCGGCCAACTATTCGAAGGAACTTGGAAAGGAAATCAAGCTCACCATGTACGATGCTGCCGACGATATGGCCAAGCAGATCGAGCAGGCGACCATCATAGTCGGTGACAAGCCTGATATGGTCATCATCAACCTTGCAGAAGTCGCGAACGGGCAGGTGTTGGTCGACATGTTCGATGCTAACGATATTCCCTACCTGTTCTACAACAAGCAGCCCGCAGCCGAGACGACAAAATCGGTCCTGGTCGATACAGGAACGATCTTCATCGGCACATTGGCACGCCAGGCCGGCGATATGCAGGGCCAGATCCTGTACGACCTGTACAATGCCGACAAGTCGATCGACAAGAACGGCGACGGCGTACTGCAGTACATCATGTTCATGGGCGAACCCAACAACGACGAAGCCATAGCGCGCTCGCGCTACTCCGTCGAGACAGCCAAGTCCCTCGGACTCAAGCTGGAAGCGGTTTCCGACACCCTCGTCTGCAACTGGGACCAGGCCTTGGCCCAGGAAGCAATGACAGCCACATGGGCAAGCGTCGGCAATAAGATCGAAGTCGTCTTCGCCAACAACGACATGATGGCCCTTGGAGCCGTGGCGGCTCTCAACGCTTACGGCTACAACACCGGCAGGGCCGGCGACAAGGAAGTCGTGGTCATCGGTGTCGATGCGATCGATGCTGCGCTGGAATCCATCAAGAACGGTGGTATGACCGCTACCGTACAGCAGGACGGCGACGCGATGGGCAAGGCCAATATCCGGATCGCCTACAATGGCGCCTTGGGTAAGGAATGGCTCGATGGTACCGATTACAAGTACACCACGGAAGACGAATTCAAGTGTATCCGCATTCCGTACGCAATGATCACCGAAGTCAAATAGGTCTTGCGGAGGGCTAGGGAGCTTCCTAATCGCTGCTCCTTGCCAAGATGCATGGACGAAGGAGGTGCGAATGCAAATCGCACCTCCTTCAGGTTTGGAACGTATCGAAACAGTGGGGTACCATGGATCAGCACCAGTACATGTTGGAAATGATCGACATAGACAAATCCTTTCCAGGCGTCCATGCCTTGGACCGGGCCCAATTCAAATTGCGGCCCGGTACCATACATTCCCTCATGGGGGAGAATGGCGCGGGCAAATCGACGCTCATGAAATGTCTGTTCGGGATATACAAGAAGGATTCCGGTACAATACGTATCGATGGAAAGGAAGTCGATTTCGCAAATCCCAAGCATGCCTTGGACAATGGCGTGGCAATGGTGCACCAGGAATTGAACCAGGTGCTGCACCGCAACGTCATGGAGAATGTCTGGCTCGGAAGGCTGCCGTTGAAGAAGTATGGGTTGGTCGATTCGAAGCTCATGTTCGCCGAGACGATGGAAACCTTCAGGGACCTGGAGATCAACATAAGCCCGACTGCGATTATCGGCACATTGTCGGTATCGCAACGGCAAATGGTGGAGATAGCGAAGGCTGTCTCGTACCATGCGAAGATCCTCGTATTGGATGAACCGACCTCGTCGCTGACTGAAAAGGAAGTGGACCACCTGTTCAGGATCATCAGGAAACTGACGGTCCAAGGGGTGGGTATCATCTACATCTCACACAGGATGGATGAGATACTGCGTATTTCCGACGATATCACGGTCATGCGGGACGGACAGTGGATTGCGACCAAACCGGCGAACGAACTCGATACCAACGAGTTGATACGACTCATGGTCAACCGGGATCTTACACATCGGTTTCCCGGAAAGACCAACAAGCCGGACGGTACCATGATGTCGGTCTCACACCTGTCGGGCAAGTATGAACCCACCTTCCACGATGTCAGCTTCACGCTGCGCAAGGGGGAGATCCTCGGGGTCGCGGGACTCATGGGTTCGCGGCGCACGGAATTGCTCAATACCATATTCGGTGTCTTCACGAAAGAGTCGGGCGAGATCGAGGTGGATGGCAAGGTGATCGACATAACATCGCCCGAGATGGCCAAACGCAACGGTTTCGCGCTCATCACCGAAGAGCGGCGCGCAACCGGCCTGTTTCCTCTCATGAACATCTATTTCAACACGATCATCGCGAATATCGGCAAGTATGGGAAGGTGATCCTCTCACAACGGAAAATAGCGAGCGATACACAATCTTCCATACAGAGCCTGAAGGTGAAGACCGCATCGGCGAAGACAGCAATCCGCAGCCTGTCGGGTGGGAACCAGCAGAAGGTGATTATCGGTCGGTGGTTGTTGACCAAGCCCGAGATACTGCTGCTGGACGAACCGACACGCGGTATCGATGTGGGGGCAAAATTCGAGATATACCAACTGATTATCAATTTGGCGAACGAGGGAAAGGGGATTGTCATGGTTTCGTCGGAAATGCCCGAATTGTTGGGTATTTGCGACCGGATACTGGTCATGTCCAACGGACGCTTGGCTGGAATTGTAGAACGGGGCAAGGATTTCGGTGGTGTCGCAGGTGAGCAGGAACATATTCTCAAGCTTGCTGGTACATACATATAGGGAATACGGATATGGAAAAAAGTAAAAAGATCGGCGAATTCTTACTCAATTACGCGCTCTATATCTTGTTGGGTGCGATCTTGGTGACCGTCAGCATCATCAAACCCAATTTCATAGCGATAAACAACATCCTGAATATCATGAAACAGGCGTCCACCAAGGGGATACTTGCATTGGGATGTGCCGGCATCATTGTCTTGGGTGGTACCGACCTGTCCATAGGACGGATGCTCGGATTGGCGGCCGCGGTGACCGCATCGCTGGTCCAATCGGTGACCTACGCTTCACGTTATTACACGGGCATGACCGAGCAATTGCCGTTGATAGTGCCGTTGCTCGCGGCAATCGCCGTGTGTGTGCTGCTTTCGGCTATCAATGGATTCGGTGTATCCAAGCTGCATATGCACGCGTTCATCATAACCTTGGGGACCCAGTTGATCGCCTACGGTGCGAACTGCATCTATATCGAGTCCCAACCGTCAGGGTCCGCCCAGGCATTGTCGACCTTCGACCGCAATTTTCTGAACAAGGCGGCGGGGAATCTGATGATCGGAACGGTGCGGATTCCCTATGTGATCATCTACTTTGCCGCTCTGTCGATAATCATGTGGGTAGTCTGGAACAAGACCCGGCTTGGAAAAAACATGTTCGCCGTTGGTGGCAATACCGAAGCGGCGGCAGTTTCCGGTGTCAGTGTCACCAAGACGATCATGTACGTCTATTTGCTTGCAGGCGTACTCTATGGCATAGCCAGCTTCCTTGAGGCGGCACGGATCCAATCGGTCGGAGCCAATACGGGAATCAACTACGAGCTCGATGCGATATCCGCCTGTGTAATCGGTGGAGTCTCGTTCACTGGTGGTGTGGGTACCATACAAGGTGTCGTCATTGGTGCGGTAATCCTGCAGGCCATCAACTATTCATTGTATTTCCTCGGCGTCAACGCCTACTTGCAATACATCATACGTGGGCTCATCATCGTGCTCGCGGTTGCTATCGATGTACGTAAATACCTGGTGAAGAAGTAAAATTTCTCAATGGACCTATACAAGGGAGTGTCATGATGAACAAGAAATTGCGTTTCGCCGTATTCTTTGGAAATAGGGGATTCTTTCCTGGCGAAGTGGTAGCCCAGGCAAGGAAAGAAATGGGCGATGCCATCGCAAGGGCTGGATTCGAACCGGTGCTCATGGATTCCTCCCTGACCAGGTTCGGGGCTGTGGAAAGCATGGATGAAGCCAAGAAGTTCGCCGCCTTCATTGCTCGGGAAAAGCCCGATGGAGTTGTAGTCTGCCTGCCGAATTTCGGAGACGAGACCGCAGCGGCCATTGCGTGTCAGGACGCCCGGGTGCCTATCTTGATACAGGCGTATCCCGACAAGGCGGGGGAGATGGATCCTGCCCACCGGCGCGATGCCTTCTGTGGAAAACTATCCATCATGGACGTGTTCTTGCAATATGGTATTCCTTTCACCATCGACGTCCCCCATGTCATCCACCCCTCCCATCCCCGGTTCATCCAACAGTTGAAGGAGTTCGGAGGTGTGTGCCGCGTGGTCAACGGGATGCGTCGTTGTACCGTAGGTGCGTTGGGGGCACGGACCAGTGCCTTCAAGACAGTCCGGTATGACGAGGGAGCGTTGCAAAAGTACGGCATTACCGTCGAGACAGTCGATATGAGCGAGGTGCTCGGTCGTATCGAAGCGATAGCCGACGATACTCCCGAAGTCCACCAGCAGGTCGCGGCCTTGCGTTCCTTCACCAACTGTTCCGATACACCCGAGGAGTCGCTGGTCAAGATGGCACGGTTGCGGATTGTGATCGACCGGTACATCGAGGAACTCGATCTCGACATGGTGGCGATCCGCTGCTGGAACGAGTTGGAGGTGCTGTACGGATGCACACCGTGCGCTCTTGCCGGTATGCTCGGGGACTTGGGTGTCCCGGTAGCATGCGAGGTCGACGTCTGCAATGCGATCATGATGTTTGCGCTCCATTTGGCTTCGGATACCCCTGCCACGTTGTTGGATTGGAACAACAACGCCGGAGACGATCCCGATTCCTGTATCCTGTTCCATTGTGGACCAGTTCCAAGCAAGATGCTCACCGGTAAGGGCAAGATGGTGGAGCATCCCATGTTCGCCAAGAGCTATGGTCCCAACTGCGGATGGGGTCCGGTGGTTGGCCGGCTCAAACCCGGGGCCTTCACGTTCGCCAGCAGCAAGACCGACAACGGCAAGTTCGTGACATACCTTGGAGTGGGAGATGTGTTGCCCGACGAGATCGAATCCGATTATTTCGGAACATGCGGAGTGGTAAAAATCGATAAGTTGCAGGAAAAGCTGGTTGCGATCGGCCGAAACGGATTCAGGCACCATGTCGCGGTAACGTATGGCACGGTCGGAAAGATTCTGAAAGAAGCTTTCTCAACATATCTAGGCTATGATGTGGTAGAATTGCCATAATTGCCAAACGAAGCGAGAGGAGAGGGAACCATGCAATGGTCCACTTTCCCGAGCGAGTGCAGGCAACGTAAGGATCCATACCTCGCCCCTTGGGGCGGCAAAGGAGGCAAAGCCTCCCAGGTTCAGGGCTTGTCCTGGGGGTATTGATACCTTTCATAGGTGCAGAATATAGATCGATGGAGATGAATTCGTGTCAAGTTCCATAGTCTCGAAACGCGTGACTCTGAAAGACATTGCCCAAGCAACCGGATTTTCGGTGAATACCATCAGCCGTGCACTGAAGGATCGTGAGGATATTTCCGAACAGACCAAGAAGCTCGTCCGGGAAAAGGCGAATGAAATGGGGTATCTGACCGACATGGTCGCCGCCTCGATGCGCTCGGGAAAGACCAACACGGTCGCGATAATCATTCCCGATATCGCGAACCCATTCTTCTCCACACAACTGAAGGAACTGGACGGTCTGCTGCGTGCCAAGGGATATACCTCCATCATCCTGAATACCGACGAGGATGGCGAGATCGAACTGGAAGCGGTCAAGACCGCCATCATCCGTAAAGTGGACGGCATCATCATTTGCCCGACACAACTCCGTGAGGATATTTTCAAGCTTATTACCGACAATGCGCTTCCCTATGTGATCTTTGCACGGAGATTTCCCCTCAGGAATTTCTTTACCGTGGCGTGGGACGATGTCCAATCCGGTTACCAGGCGACCGAACACCTGCTGTCGCTGGGAGGGCGGCGTATCCTATTTCTGAACGGACCTCCCCATATCTCATCCTCGGTGGACCGGTTCACCGGGTACTGTGCCTGTCTGAGGGCGTATGGTATTCCCTACGACCCGGCACTGGTGGTGGAAGCCGATATCTTGGAAACCGACCATTGCAGTTGTATCAAACCGATTCTGGAAGCCCATGTACAGTTCGATGGAATTTTCGCCTTTTCCGACTTCATCGCGCTGGCCGCACTGGAAACGCTGGAGACCTTGGGTCTCAACCTTCCCGTTGTCGGTGTCGACGATATCCTGTCGAACCTCAATTTGCCCATCCGATTGACATCTGTCGGTGCGGACAAGAAGCACGAGGCGCACTGCATTCTACACATGTTGCACGAACAGATGGTTGCGACACACCCGGTCACACCCTATATGGTGAAAATCGAAACACACCTGGTGGTGCGGGATACGTATAAGAAGTAAGGACATCGAGGAGAGAAACCAATGAATGACATTGCACGAATCATGCGTAAGGCCTATGAAAAGCACATCATCATCCCTGCCTTCAACGTTCCCCATCTGCCCATGATGGAACCGGTGGTCCTTGCGTTGCGGGAGACCCGATCGTTCGGGCTCATCGCGGTCGCCCGATTGGAATGGATGAAGTTCGCCGCCCAGAGTGTGGCGGCCGTGGCCGCCGAATATGAACGGGTGGGTGATGCCTCGGTAACCCGGCTGCACCTTGACCACGTGCCGGTGATCGACGAGGACCACCTGCTGGTCGACTATATGTACGATATCAAGACCGCTATCAAGGTCGGGTACCAGTCGGTCATGATCGACGGCTCCCGTTTGGACCTGCAGAAGAATATGGCTGCGGTTTCGGAGGTTGTCCGGTACGCCCACGCGAAGGGAGTTCCGGTTGAAGCCGAACTGGGGGCGGTACTCGGGCATGAGGATGGTCCGATGCCAAGTTATGAGGAGCTTTTCGCAACCGGCAAGGGGTTCACTGACGTGCAGGAGGCCAAGGAGTTTGTCAAAAGGACAGGCGTCGATTGGCTCAGTGTGGCGGTCGGATCGGTACATGGGGCTATCAGTCCCTCGGCTCGGGATAAGCGGAAGGTGACTGCCAGGGTGCATATCGGTCGATTGACCGAGTTGGATGAGGCGTTGGGGGTTCCTTTGGTTTTGCATGGAGGTTCTGGGATCGCACTTTCGTACCTGCACGAATCGTTCCGGCACGGGATTGCCAAATTGAATATCGGAACAGACATCAGGCAGGTCTACGAGGCGAACCTTTCGGAGTCGGTCGAACATGCCCAGGAGGCGGTGCGCAAACGGGTAGTGGAAATCGTCGACGAGTTGCGGATTGCCGACAGCGCAACGAACCTCTTGGGTTGATCGCATGAGTTTGATGGGAATCGATATCGGCTCCTCCAGGTGCAAGGCCGCGGTCTATACGGTGCAAGGACACCTTGTAACCTCGACAGAAGCGGCGTATGAAGTCACCCGTGCGGAACATGGACGTTTCGAGCTCGATTGCCATGCCGTTGAACGGGCACTATACACTGCGATTCGCGAAGCCGCCGACAGGAACAGGTGGGATTCCATATATGTGAACGACCCGATCCAAGCGATCTCCGTCGGATCCTTCGGCGAAGCCATGGTTCCCCTGGATCGGCACGGGAATATTCTCGGCCCCAGCATCTTCAGTCACGACCAACGGCGCAAGGATGCTATCTCACGACTCGAGGCACTGGGCACCGAGGACTTCTACACCATAAATGCCAATATTCTCGGTTACAGTTATACGTACCCGAAGTTGGTATGGTACCAAGAGGATGCTCCGCAGGTGCACGAGCGCATCTGGAAAGTCCTCTCGTGGGCAGACTTCCTGGTGTACCGGCTGTCAGGGAGCGCAGCGACAAACTATTGCCATGCCAACCGGACGCTCTTGTTCGACCTGTGGAAAGAGCAATGGTCCGACCGACTGCTGGAGGCAGGGGGTGTGGATGGACGTATCTTGGCGGAGGTGGTGCCGCCGGCGACCGATATGGGACCGATCCTGCCCGAAATGGCCCGTCGACTCGGCTTGCCAGCAGATGTCCGGGTCATAGTAGGTGGGCATGACCAATGCTTGAATGCGTTGGGTGCGGGAGCCGTGAAAGGTGGGGACTCGGTTACCGGAATAGGGACCGTCGAGTGCACCACGATCATATTCGATGGTATTCCCGACCCGGGTACCATGCTGTCGTTGAATCTGGGGATCGAGCACCATGTGGTGCCAGGGAAATATGTGGCATTCATCCACAACCAGGCCGGTGCGTTGCAAACGTGGTTCCTGAAGGCGTTCGCGACGGAACTGTTCGCCCGTGGCTTGAATGAGAAACAGATTCTCGATCTACTGACCTTGGAAGCCCCGGCATCCCCGACCGATACCATATTCCTGCCGTTCGTGGAGCCGTCCGGTGCACCATTGTTCCTTCCTTCCGGCAATGGCCTGTTCAGTGGTATCGGGGCGACCACAGGTCGGGGCGAACTCTACCGGGCCCTGTTGGAGGGGGAGACGATGTTCTTCCTGCAGGCGTTCGAGAAGCTCCAGAAGCATGGTATGCGGATAAACGATATCCTGGCGACCGGTGGTGGCAGCCGCTCGGACCTTTGGTTGCAGATCAAGGCAGACATGCTCCAGCGGCCGGTCCGCAGGGCACGCTACCGAGAATCGGGAACGGCGGGAGCCGCAATTGTGGCTGGAATAGCCAGTGGAGTATACGCATCGGTCGATGAGGCCGTTGCGGCATTTTCAGGAACCGATCGCAACTTCGTGCCGAATCCCGCGCACACAAGCCACTACGAGACGCTCCAGAAGCGATATGGCGAACTGGTGGAAAAGGTGCTCCTGACTTAGTTCGACTTCTTTCCCTGTCACTTCACCGGCTTGCTCGCCAAACGAGAGACAATCTCGGGTTGGGCAGGTTGCATCCTCACCGGGGCGAGATTGCGCATGATAAGCTCGAAATCGTCGACCAGCATGTCGCCGATCATGTGGAATGCTTGTGGTATGCCTCCGGCCCGGTGGGGTGAGAGAATGACATTGCCCACTGAACGTATGCGATGGGTTTTGTCGCACGGTTCGGTCGGGAACACGTCGGTCGCCGCCTTGAAACGGCCTCTGGCAACCTGGTCGGTGAATTCGTCGAAATCGACGATCGCCGCACGGCTCATGAGCATGACATTGGCTCCAGGTAGGATCATGTCGAATTCCCGTTTCCCCAAGAAGCCCTTGTTCTCGTTGGTCACCCCGGCGAGGATGAAGATGAACGGACAGCTGGAGAGGACTTCGTCAAGCGAAGCCGGAATACAATCATGCTCGCGCACCACACTCTCGGGGAGCCACGGATCGTAGACCTTCACCGTGCATCCGAATGGAGCGAGCAGGGGGCGCAAACTGCGGCCGAGCAGACCGAAGCCTATCAAGCCGACTGTGGATCCGGTGAGCAAGCGGGCTTCCCTGTTTCCCTCCAAGACATAGCGCTCGGTTCCCTCACGGAAGCGCATGTGCTCCCAGGTAATTCCCCGCGCAAGGTCTATGGCCATGCCAAGGGCCATTTCCGCAACCGGCCTGGCATACACCGCTCCACAGTTGAGGACGCGGATATTGCGCTTGAAACACTCGGTGTAATCGATGTTCTGGTAGAAGTTGCCCTCCACGTTGAAAATCACCCGTAGATTCGGGGCCTTGTCCAACCGCTCCTTTGGCATGGGGCTCTGGCCGATCACGGCGACCGCTTCGGGAAGCAGGGCGTCGAACTGCGCCGGATCCATATGGTCCGAATCGCTGGAGACCACCCTGGCCATGCGTTCCAGCCGCTCGAAGGTCTCTTTCGTGAATATCCTCTCCAATGTTTGTGGAAATGGATCTGCGATAATCAAGTGCTTCTTCTCTGCCATACTATCCTCTCTTTCAGGTTTTCTCGTTGAAGTCTTTCCAGGTTGGTTCCAATGCCGCACCGACCGATTCGTACAGTGCGAACTTGTCGCGGTATATCGCGCTGTTTGCCAGGTCGGGTTGGTGTGTCTCGCCGACATGCACCATGTGGGCGGCAGCTTCGGGCAGGTCCTTGTAGATTCCGCTGGCCACGGCTGCGGCCATGGCGCAACCCAAGGCTCCCAATTCCGACGTATCGATCGTCTGCACCGGCAATTCGAAGACATCGCAGAATATCCGGGTCCATAGCTCCGAAGCTGTCACCCCTCCTGCAAGACGGATCGATGCGGTGCTTTCGCGGTTCGCCAACAGGCGGTTCAGGTGTACCTTGTGGCCGAATGCGATTCCTTCCAAGACTGCCCGGACCATGTGCGCTCGGGTATGGTGGCTATCCATACCCAGCAGGGAAGCTTTGGCTTGGGCGTTGTAGTTGGAACCGTAGAGGTAGGGGAGGAATACGATCCGTTGTCCGTCCGGTGGTATGCTTGCGGCCAATTCGTCGCAATAGGCATAGGGATGTTTCCCCAAACGCTTGGCCTCTGCACGTTCCTCGGCGAGGAAGGTATCGACAAACCATGCATGGTTGCTCGCCGAAGTCGGAGAACTCTCTTCGATCAGGTAATAGTCGTCCATGCAGTATAGGGAGTTCATCATGACGCTGCGGTCGAGTACCGGCCGTTTACTGATGTATTCGTTGATGCTCCAGGTGCCGGCGATCACCGCCACATGGTCCTCGTTGGTGATATCCATGGCGACGGCGCAGGCGTCGATATCGAACATGCCACCAGCAACAGGAGTTCCCTCGGCCAAACCCGTGTCCGCGGCGGCCTGTTTCGAAATGGTTCCACACATTTGTGAAGATGTGACCAGGGGAGGCAAGGCATGGGACAGGTGCCCGAGGTTGAAATCATCGAGCAGGTCCTTGTCGAATGTCTTGGTCGCGCAATTGAGCAGATTGCTCCCCGAATAGTCGGTGATCTCGGCCGCTGCGGTTCCGGTCAGCCGGAAACGGATGTAGTCCTTCACTTCGAATATCCATTGGACCTGCTCCAGGCGCTTGGGTTCATGGTCCATAGGATGCTCTGGAATGTCTTGGCGAACACCTTGTCCGCGGTTCCGTCCATGGCCCATTTCACCGGATACTCCCACGCCCGGGTATCGGTCGAGATGATGCCGTTGCCGCACGGTTTGCCGTCCTTGCCCCACAGGTAGAGTCCCTTGCCGTGTCCGGTACAGGCAACACCCTTGATCCGTTCTGCCTGTATCCCGCTTTTTCCCACAGCGTTGCGGATCACCGAGGCTGTCACGTGCCACAGCTCATCCATATCGCGTTCGGTATGACCCGCCTTCGGCGTCAGCATGCGAACACTGGATGATGCCTGGGCGATCTGCATCCCTGTTTCATCGAAGATAGCGGCCTTGCTCACCGTTCCTCCGTTGTCTATGCCTAGGAAGTAACTTTTCATTGCGGATGGTCTCCATTGGTGATTATGGTGGGCAATCGCAACGATTCCGATTGCCATTGCACCGTCTGGTACAACCTGGCATCGTCGCACCAGGTGAATTCGTCGAGGATCAGGGGAGGACCCGAGGGAAGGGTGACCCCCTGCAGTTCAAATTTCAGGTAGTGGAGGGCATCGACCGGATTGAGTGCGAATTGTGCATAGGGAAATATGCTTCGTGTCCCCCGTTCGGTCACGACGAAGTCCCGACTACCCAGAGGACTCAATGGACCACCACCATGGTGCAGGTATGCGGATTTTTCGAAACCTGCCAACGCCTGCTTTTTTGCGACCGATAGGAATATCGGACCAAGACAATGGTACAGGTCCGATTCCACCGCATCGCTCCGATACTGGTCTGCATAGGCGAGGGTCGCCTCTTGCAATGCGCGGTGCACATGCAATTCCCGCTCGCTCGGCTTCCTGCCGATCGCAACCAATTGGCTGGCCGAGTGGATCATGTCGAAATAGCGGGCACCGACAACCAGTTTGACCATACTTCCGTCCTCGACGACCGAATCGTCATCGATTACCGGATGCGCATGCTTTTGCATGCCCGAAAGTCCGAGCATCACCAGATTCAGCTCGATATGGCGCCTGTGGTATGCTTCGTAGATAGCCGAACGCACATCCCAGCCGGTCATGCCGGGACGGAGCAGCCGTGCCACTTCGACCAAAGCCTGGCGGGATTCTCCGATGAGCCACATGAGTTTGTCCCATTGGTTGCCTGCAGTACCTTCGGACAACGGGGATACGATAGTCCGTTCCAGTTCGGCGTAACCGGCAAGGGTGGGGGAAAGTAGTCCAGGTCTGGAAAAGTCGGGAGAAGACCCGCCGTAGGAAACGGCGATACCACAATCGTTCCAGATTCCCTTGGCCATGATATCGCCTACCCGAGCAGCTTCCCACGGTTCGCTGAAGAAGGATATGGACCGTTGGGGATGTACCGTGACGATCGCTTGGACTGTCGTGGGAGCATTGGGACTTATGTCGACCACCTGGTGGCGCATGCCCGTGAACCAGCGCATGGCGCCCTCGCTGCACAGGTATGCCCCCGTGTAGCCATGAGATTCCAAGATATCCTCGAGCTGTTTTACCTTCGCGCAAAATTCTACTTTTGTGATAGGCATGGGTCGTCGCATACGTCTCTCCTACATCTACCACGGTAGAGCTGAAATTGGTCGCTGTCAAGGAAAATAGTCCAGGAAATCGATTGCGCAAACGATTTCATGCTTGACAACTCAATTTTCTGTGCTAGGCTTTAGGTACATCCAAATAAAGGAGAGGTGTAATATGAAAAAATTTCTTGTTCTCACATTGGTCCTGGTACTTCTCGGAGCCACGCTCTTTGCGGCTGGTAGGACCGAGGCGAAGACCGATGGTAAGATCACCATCGGATTTACCGTTCCCGGACTGCAGTTCCCATTCTTCGTGACCATGTTCGACGAAGCTGTCGCATATGCCGACAAACTTGGGGTGCAACTGATCACCCACGATGCGCAGAACCAATCGTCGATCCAAATGGCCGCAGTTGAGAATTTCATCGCCCAGAAAGTCGATGCGATCCTCATTTCGCCAATCACCACCGATTCCCTCGTTCCTGCGATCGAAGCAGCAGTAGCGGCTGGAATTCCAGTGGCGACCGTCGACCGCAAGGCCAATACCGACAAGGTGCTCATCCATGTCGGCGCTGACAACGTCGAAGGTGGAAGGGCCGCTGCCCGCTACATCATCGAGCAGTTGGGAAACAAGGGTACGGTAATTGAGCTTGAGGGAACACCCGGAGCCTCGGCCGCACTCGACCGCAAAGCCGGATTCGATGAAGTCATCAATGCCTCCAACGTGAAGATAATCGTCAGCCAGACTGCCGAATTCTCCCGCTCGCGTGCACAGAACGTCATGGAAAACCTCATGCAGGCATATCCCAACTTTGACGCAGTGTTCGGTGCGAACGATGAGATGATCATCGGCGCAATCGAAGCCATGCAATCGGCTGGTATCAATCCTGCTTCCAAGGTCACCATCGGTTTCGATGCGACCACCGATGCTTTCGCCTACATGAAGGAAGGCAAGCTTGATGCGACCATCGACCAGTTCCCCGGCCAGCAGGCTTCCAAGGCTCTCGATGTGTTGGTCGAATTCATCAGGACCGGCAAGAAACCCGCATCTCCTGTAGATTACATCAACCCGCTTCCGGTTACCAAATAACCGACAGTTTCCGATCATGGGGCTGGGTAACCCCCGGCCCCATGGATTTTATCGTGAGGAGCCTTCCATGGAACCATTGCTGAAAATGTCCGGTATAACCAAATCGTTTCCTGGTGTCCGTGCCCTGTCCGATGTCGGTTTCGACCTGCACAAAGGAGAACTGCACGCATTGGTCGGAGAAAACGGTGCCGGGAAATCCACTTTGATGAAGATTCTTTCCGGTTTGTATAAAGCCGATAGTGGGGAGCTCTTTCTCAAAGGGGAAAAGATTGTTTCCACGGGACTCCGGGAGATGATCAAGTTGGGAATCGGTGTCATATACCAAGAGCTGAACCTGATTCCCTACCTTTCGGTGTCCGAGAATATCTTCTTGGGTCGTGAACCGAAAACCTCAATCGGTACCATCGATTGGTCCAAGATGCGCAAGATGACCCGCGAGGCGCTTGCTCCCTTCAAGCTCGACATCAGTCCACAACAGAAGGTCAAATCGCTGGGCGCGGCGCATCAACAGATCGTCGAGATAGCGAAGGCGTTATCGTTGAAAGCCGAGATCCTGGTCATGGACGAGCCTACGGCAGCGTTGACCGGCAATGAAGTCGACCGGTTGTTCGAGATCATCAAGCAACTGAAGAACGACGGCGTATCGATCATCTATATTTCCCACCGTCTTGAGGAGGTCCACCATCTGGCCGACCGCATAACCATCCTCCGCGACGGCGAGCGTGTGATCACCAAGAATCGTGGCGAGATGTCCAACGATGAAATGATAAAATATATGGTTGGCCGTGTTCTGGAAGAACAATATCCACAATATGAATCGGTTCCCGGTGATGTGGTGCTTGAAGTGAAGGGTCTTACCAAGAAAGGCATCTGTGAGGATGTCTCGTTTACGGCGAGGGCAGGGGAAATCTTTGGTTTCGTCGGTTTGGTCGGTGCCGGAAGGACAGAGATCATGCAGACTGTCTATGGATACCGCAAGATGGACTCGGGTGAAGTCCTGTTGGACGGAGAGCAGGTGACCATACGGAATTGTCAGGATGCTGTCATGAAGGGTATCGGACTGATTCCCGAGGAACGCAAGCAGCAAGGTCTGGTCCTCGGCATGAGTGTGTTCGACAATGCCGCGCTCAGTGTCCTGGACCTGTATTCCACCGCGGGGGTCCTGCATCGCAAGAAGATCAATGCGGAAGTGAACACCATGGTGGACAGCATGAACATTAAGACTCCGTCGGTCAGGCAGTTGGTGCGGAACCTCTCGGGTGGAAACCAACAGAAGGTGGTCCTGGCGAAATGGTTCATCCGCCACTGCAAGGTGTATATCTTTGATGAACCGACACGCGGTATCGATGTGGGTGCCAAGGTCGAGATATACCGGCTCATGCAGAATCTTGCCAAGCGGGGCGCCGCGGTCATCATGATCAGTTCCGAATTGCCCGAAGTCATGAATATCAGCGATCGGGCCGCGGTCGTGTTCGAGGGACGGATAGTCAGGGAATTCAAGAAAGGCGAGTTGAGCGAAGAGCAAGTGATGGAATACTCTCTTGGCCTGTTCGATAAGAAAGGGGCTTGAGATGGATGATGCAAAGGAGCAGGGTTGAGACCATGGAGAAGAAAATCGATTACAAGCAATTGTTGAAGAACAATGGAATTCTCATAGTATTTTTCCTTATCTGCATAGGGCTGTCGATCCTGTCGCCCTATTTCATGACAACAAACAATATTCTGAATATCTTCAGGCAGACGTCGATCTATGGCATTATTGCGGTAGGTATGACCTTCGTCATCCTTACCGGAGGCATCGACCTCTCGGTCGGTTCCATCTTGGCCTTGTCGGGGATGATCGCGGCAGGTTTGATGAAAAACAACGGGATAGGAGTGTTCATCGCTTCGGTGGCTGCGATTCTTGTAGGTGGTGGAATCGGTTTGATAAACGGTGTGTTGATCACCAAGGGTAAGATCGCCCCCTTCGTCGTGACACTCGGTATGGTCACCATAGCGCGTGGTCTTACACTCATATACAGCAAAGGCTATCCGGTGAGCGGGTTTTCACCTGAGTTCAGACAACTCGGCGGAGGGTATTTCCTTGGGATTCCCATTCCGGTGATCATTTTCATCGCCACGGTGGCACTGGCTTGGTTTATTCTCAACCATACTCGGTTGGGACGATATACCTATGCTATCGGCGGCAACGAGGAGACGGTGAAGCTTTCCGGTATCAATGTCAACTTCTACAAGACCATGGTCTATGTGATAGTCGGAATCGCCTCTTCCCTCAGTGCCCTGATACTTACCAGCCGTTTGAATTCGGCGGAGGCGATCGCGGGGCAGGGGTATGAACTGGACGTTATCGCCGCTGTGGTTATCGGCGGTACAAGCCTTTCAGGAGGTCGGGGAAGCATTATCGGCACCTTGATAGGCGCACTGTTGATCGGCGTGATCAACAACGGCATGAACCTGCTGGGAATCTCTCCATATTTCCAACAGGTGGTCAAGGGCGCCCTGATTATCGGAGCAGTCATCCTCGACAGGCTCCGGGACGAGACAAATTGAACATTTACATACAGAGAGGTACTATAGTATGAGTAAAAGTGACATTCAAGCGGCATTCGAGCAAGGCAAGGGCATATTCAGGTTGGCACCGAACTGGGTTCCCCGTTCGTTCTGTGTGCCCGGGCGGCGGATCAAGCTGCATCCGGACGATTATTATGCGTTGGGAGGGAACCGTGGCGGTATCGACGAGCGTTGGTTCAGCTCCACGACACCCGCGGACAACGGTCCGCTGACCGGCGAGTTCGAGGGACTGAGCTTCTGTGTGTTCGAGGACAAGGGCCAGACGAAGCAATTCCTGCTACGGGATGCGGTCGACGAACTCAAGGGAGCCCTGATCGGGGATCGTCTTTGGAAACAGTTCGGCAAGTGGCCGATGTTCTCCAAGTTCTTCGACAACAAGGGACCGCTACCGCACCATATCCACCACCGCGACGAGCACGCCGCAAAGGTGGGGGCCATGGGCAAACCCGAGGCCTATTATTTCCCGCCCCAATTGAACAACCACGGAGGCGATTTCCCCTATACCTTCTTCGGATTGCAACCCGGGGTGACCCGGGAGCAGGTGAAGGAGGCGCTGATGAACTTCACCCACGGGGACAACAAGATCACCGACCTGTCGACGGCGTACCGTTTGGTGCCCGGCACCGGTTGGGACGTACCGCCGGGGGTATTGCACGCGCCGGGCAGCTTGTGCACCTATGAACCGCAGATGGCTTCGGACGTGTTCGCGATGTACCAGTCCTTGGTCAACGATGCGATTATCGGGGAGGATTTGCTATGGAAGAATACTCCGCAGGATAAGGTTGGCGACTACGACTACCTGCTGGATGTGATCGACTGGGAGGTGAACGTCGATCCGCTGTTCGCCGAACACCGGTTCATGGCACCCAAGCCAGTACGACCCATTGAGGAAATGCGTGAATTGGGGTATGAAGAGAAGTGGGTCGTGTACAAATCGGGTGCGTTCAGCGCGAAGGAGCTGACGGTGTTTCCGGGAACATCTGTGACCATAACCGACAGTGCCGCCTACGGCATGTACTTGGTACAGGGGCACGGGACGTTCGGCACGTGGGACATAGAGACTCCAGCGCTGATCAGGTTCGGACAACTGACCTACGACGAGTACTTCGTCAGCGAGGATGCGGCGAAGGCCGGGGTACGGATCACCAACCCGTCCAAGTCTGACCCGATCGTGATCCTCAAGCATTTCGGTGCTGGGAATCCCGACCTGAAACTCTAGTGGAAAAGTTCGGGGGACAGGGTGACCGCCCTGTCCCTTGGCACAAAGGCAGGTAGATTGCATGACTTCTTTGAAAGATGTTGCTGCGTTGGCGGGTGTATCTCCGTCGACGGTTTCCCGTGTCATAAATGGTACCATGTTTGTGAACGAGGAGACAAAGCAACGTGTCGAGGAGGCGATCGCATCCGTAAATTACCGGCCAAATCTTCTGGCGCAAAGCCTGCGGTTGAAGGCAACCAAGAATATCGGTCTTCTCGTTCCCGAGATCGCGCACCCCTCGTTCAACCTCGTGATAAAGTATATCGAGGAGAGCGCTTCCAAACGGGGCTTGAACCTGTTCATCATAAATACGCACAACAATTATACGCGTGAGGCTGTCGCCATCGATATGTTGTTGCGCCAGAGGATAAATGGAATCATATTCTCCCGCGTATCCGATGAAAGCCATGTGGTGAACATGTCCCGCTCCTCGAACACTCCCATGGTCGTGATCGACCGCGCCTTCCACAATGAGAAGATACCCAATGTCATCCTGGACAACTATCAGGCTGGAGTGATTGCCGCCGAGCATCTGCTCGGGTGCGGATGCAAGAGGATCGCCACCATTACCGGAAGCTTCAAGATCGGCTTGAGCCGCGAACGGCACCAGGGATTCCGCGATACACTCGAAAAGCATGGGATGGACTTGGACCGCTCCATGGTCCACGAAGGCGAGTTCACCTACGAGAATGGTGTGGCCGGAGTGACCAGGTTTTTGGATGAGCAGGTTGGATTCGACGGTCTGTGGGGACATAACGATCTGATTGCAGCCGGTGCGATATCCACCTTGTGCCGCCGTGGTATACGCGTCCCCAAGGATATCGCGGTCATGGGAATGGACGATGTCCAATTCGCCGAGATGTACTATCCGAGCCTGACCACCATAGCCCAGCCGTACCAGGAGCTGTGCGAGAAGGCAGTCGACTATATCGACAAACTTACCAGTGGTGAAAGGATCGACCCGTTCCAGGTCCTGTTGCCTCCCCGTTTGGTGGTGCGGGAATCGACCTGTCCAAGGAAACAAGCATGACACGAACCGACCTCCGTCTCGGAATCTACGAAAAGGCATTGCCCCACGACCTTTCGTGGCGCGAACGCCTGGGCATGGCAAAAAGATTGGGCTTCGATTTTGTCGAAATGTCTATCGACGAGACCGACGAACGCTTGGCGCGTCTGACATGGTCGAAGAAAAGACGGTTGCAATTTGTACGGGACGTGCTGGAAAGTGGCGTGTCGGTCCCCAGCATGTGCTTGAGCGGGCACCGTCGGTTCCCCTTGGGCAGCAAGGATCCGAAGGTTCGTGCTACAGCGATGCAGATCATGGAACAATCCTTGCAGCTTGCGCTCGACCTGGGTATCAGGGTAATCCAGATCGCCGGATATGACGAGTACTACTCCCCGTCGGATAGCGAGACGGACAGGTTGTTCCGCGAGCAGTTCGCCCTTTGCGAGCAGATAGCGAAAAAATACCAGGTGATGCTCTCTTTCGAGATTATGGATACCCCGTACCTTTCGACGATCGACCGGTTCATGGAGTTGAAGCGGGAGTTCCGTTCATGCTGGACGTCGGTCTATCCCGATGTCGGCAACCTGTCGGCCTGGGGCAACGATATTTCACAGCAATTGTGGTTGGGCTACGATTGGATCACCGCGATCCATCTGAAGGACACGATAGCTGTGACCGCCACTACGGAAGGTGTATTCAAGGAAGTTTCCTTCGGCACGGGCTGTGTAGATTTCCACCTGGTGTTCTCCGTATTGCGTGACCTCGATTACCACGGACCGCTGTTGATCGAGATGTGGACGGGCAAGGAACGCGATCCCGAAGGTGCTATCGCACAAGCCCGCGACTTTCTCCTCTCACACATGCGGAAGGCAGGATTCCTCGAGGATTGATGGTTTCCATGCCTTTCCTTGCCCCTCTGGTTCACCTATGCCTGCAACAGGAATTCCACTTTCGTCACGAGCTCGCTCTCGGGTACCGCTTCGGGTGAATTCAAGTAGTATTCATAGACAATCCCTGTCGCGTGGTACCCATGTTCCTGCATCCATCTGGTGGCGGCAGTATAGCCGTGGCCCATTTCCTTGTACGGTCCCTTGTGGATGAAAGAGACCCATTTGCCCGCGGGAATGGTCTCGGCGTTGATATCGCCGTACCCCGGATACTCCGCGTTGGTGACGAATCCCATCTCGACATCGAGATTCTGCATGTCCATGTTGTAGTAGGCAATGTAGGGCTGTCCGGGTTCCTTGATTCCCAGGTCGGCCAGGTATGAGGTGATGCTCGCATAGGCGGAGCCGATCTCGTGTGGCAGATGGTCCGCTGTGACGGTCTTGCGAATCGAAAGCGACGGCATCCTCTCGGTCTCGACCAATTCTATCACATATTCCATGGTATGCTCCTCCTGTCCCGATTGTACCACGATATACCACTTTGTGCGACGCGATAAATATGCTAGATTGTCTATGCACGAATCCGTGTACACACCAATTTTCGGAGGTTCCCTGTGGGCAAGAGCAGCCGTTTCCTTATCCTCCTGTTCGTACTGTTTGTCGTCGCGGTCGGACACTTGGGCGCCGATCCAACGCCTCCGCCTCCACCGGTCAACAGCTTCGACAGCGTGCTCATGTTCCCCTATTCGGAGCCGTTGTCCGTTACCAGCGATGTGACCCAGTACCTCTCCTTCTTCGCTCCCGCAGCGTTCGCCCTGGTCGCACCTTCTTCCGAATGGCTGGAAATTTCCCTGCTGTATGGAACAAGCGCGCTGCTTTCCTTTGGGACCAGGACACTGTTGAAGAAGACGATCGAACGGGTTCGGCCGTACGAATATTTCCCGGAATCGCCGGAATATCCTCCCATGGGAGAGGACGACCATGACGAATCCTTTCCCTCGGGACACTCGATCATGGCTTTCACGGGAGCGGCGTTCACCCACGCGCTCTTCGCGCTGCGATATCCCGACAGCCGTTACCGGATGCCCGTGACCATCGCGGCGTGGACTTTCGCCTCAGCTACCGCAGCCTTGCGGGTGGCAAGCGGCAACCATTTTATCACCGATGTGCTTGCAGGCGCCGCCATCGGTTCGTTCTTCGGCTTCGCCGTCCCGTATCTTGCCTGGAAGTTCCTTCCATCGTGGCAAAACGATCGTATCAGTGTTGCGGTCGGGCCTACCATGATGGCCATGAATATACGTTTTTAATGTGCATACACAAGACAGGAGGCACGATATGGGACAGTACGAAGCTCTGAAGCAAGCGGTTTGGGAAGCCAATATGGAGATTCCCCAGAGGAACCTGGCACTCTATACATGGGGAAATGTCTCGGCGATCGATCGGACGGCCGGAGTATTCGCCATCAAACCTTCCGGTGTCCCCTACGAGAAACTGCAGGTCGAGGATATCGTCGTTCTGGATATGGACGGGGAGGTTGTGGAAGGTTCCATGCGCCCTTCGAGCGATATGCAGACACATCTAGTCCTCTACCGGGCTTTCTCCAAGATCGGTGGGATTACCCACACGCACTCGCCCCATGCGGTCGGTTGGGCACAAGCTGGCAAATCGGTTCCTGTCTTTGGAACCACCCATGCCGACCATAGCCACTTGCCGATTCCGTGTACGCCCATGATGAGCCGAAACCAGGTTGAGGGCAATTACGAATACGAGACCGGAGTTCTGATCATCAAGGTGTTCGAACAGATCAATCCCGTGGAACAGCCGATGGTGTTGGTCGCCGGTCACGGTCCATTTGCCTGGGGGAAGGACGCCTCCGCTTCCGTCTACAATGCCGTGGTATTGGAGGAAGTTTGCAGGATGGCTTGGATCACGCTGGCGGTAAATCCACTTGCCCAGCCGTTGCCGTCATACCTGACCGACAAGCATTACCAGCGCAAGCATGGTCCGAACGCCTATTACGGGCAGAAGAAGTAGGTCACGAGTGTATGTTGTAACAGCTCACTTGCGCATGTTCAGGTAGGAGCGGATGATCTCGGCGCATGGATTCGAGTGGAAGCGGACCACACCCATCTCCCGCAAGGCCTTTTCGACCGAGGCCGAAGCGTGTGCCGTATTCTCCATGATATTGCTGCCGAATTCGCGCCGTACCGTTCCGCTGGGAGCTTTCAATGGGTCGGTTGGACCCAACACGTCGCGAATCTTCTGGGTCGCATGCTCGCCTTCGTAGACCATGATCAGGCATTTGACTGTACCGGGCTCGATCATCTCCTCCAACTTGCACACCGATGGACGCTGGCCGCTCATGAACTCGACAATCTGTTCGAATTGGTCCGCGGCATATTCGGTACCGACAGTGTTGGCGAGCACCGTTTCGGTCTGTTCGGAAAGGCGGATCTTGAACTGTTCCTCCAGCAGGTCCTTGGCCTTGTGGCCGAACACCGGGGCGAGCCGCTGCTTCAACGACTCGCGCATCGGACCGTAGAATTCAAGAGCCTCGGAAATCGACATGCGGTGGACCTTGATGCCCACGATCCGCAGGCCTGTCCTGCTGAACATGTCGATGATGGTACCCGGTTTGGACGATGCGAATTTCCAGTTGTCCGGTTTTATGATCACCAACGTCCGTTCGATATGCTCCGGATTCGGATATATCACGTTCTCGATGATGTTCGGTTGTCCCGGAAGCCAATCCGCGAGCAAGGTGAGCACCTTGTCGGCGTGCACCTGGTTGCGGGGAGTGAATACCGCCGGTTCGAAGTACGTGACCTTTTTGGGATTCTTCGGATCCACGATCAAATCGGCATAGGTGTCGCGGATGGTCTCACCGGTCAACGATTCGACGCTACGGTTCTCCGGATACAACGCTCCGCAGATGTCGCTCAATTTCTTGCACGCATCGGTTCCCCTGAACAGCAGCATGAGTGTCCTGTGGGCCCTCGTTCCCGTAGGTCCGATATTGTTCTCCACATACGTGCTTAAAAGTGTTGAAGCTCCCGGGTTCAATGGGTCGTCCTGGTCCTTGAGGATTTTTGCATATGCCGAGGTGAACGAAGCGTCGGCCGCGATCATCTGGGCTCCGACCAGCTCCAGGTCGAGTCGGCTGAGCAGACGGCTGACAACGCCGCCTGTCCTACTCTTTGCAATCGTGTACGGGGTTACGAAGACGTACGAGAGCGTGTGTTCCATAATAATGCATTCTCCTGGTGGATAGTCAATGATAAATCACTGTGGACGGTTTGTCCATCTCAGATAAACAGAAGGGCCGAGCCTGCGACTGCGACCAGCGTACCGATGACCGCAGAGAGGGTTATATGCCGTTTCATGACGAATTTCTCCAGTGGCAACAGCATGACCGGAGTCAATTGGGAGAGGGTTGTCACCACCCCGACCGGAGCCATCTTCAATGCCTGGAGATTCAATATGATACCGAGGACCGGACCCACGATCGCCGCCAGCAAGATCAGCACCAACGCCTTGTGGCCTGCCTTGCCGGTGAAACGCGAGAAGTCGCGCACAAACGATTTGCGTGCGGTAGCGAACACGATGAGTGCACCCAAACCGAACGTCAACCGCACCACATTCGCCGAGACTGCGGGGATACTCTCGGTCATTCCCTTGTCGGCCATGACATAGGCGATTGCCTGTGTCAACGAACCACCCAGGGCTATCGCAATTCCCTTGAATATCTTGCGCCGGTCGCCTGCGACTCCGGAACTGCGGTCGGCGAGCACAACCCACGCGACACCGAGCAATGTCACCACCATGCCGGTTATCTGTAGCGGAGTGAGCACTTCATTCGTAAAAACCCACGCGAGCAAGGCCCCGAAAAGGGGACTGGTGGTCATGATCACCATGGTCTGGCGGGCACCGATATGGACAAACGAACTGAAAATGAACAAGTCGGCGATGCAAAATCCCAACACACCCGACAATCCGATCAACACGAATGAATAGGTATCCATGCCAATGGGAAACAACGTGCCCTCGAATACCAGGTGCACCAGCAGCATGAGCGGCAAGGCGATCCAGATTCGGATGTGGGCGGTGGTGTTGGAGCTGACTTGTGCCCCGACATGTGCATATATCAAGGAATTTTGTGCCCAACAAAGCGCGGTGACCAGGGCGAGCAGTTGGCCTATGATGAGTTCCATGGCCCGATAATGACAGAGAAGGCCGCTCCTGTACAAGTGATATTCGCCGGTTGCGGAAGATTCGGACAAAAAAACAGAATCGGACTGTTGCATATGGCTGTCCGTATTGTTATACAAGGGTATGAAACCAAAACAATCGTCCGAAACATATGAGCGGTATTCCGAACTGGTTAGGTCCTTGGTCCCCCTCATGATGGCCTGGGCCGAAGACCGCGATTTTTTCACGCCAAGTCTCCAGAAGATCGGTGCATTGGCATTCGATGCCGGTTCGCCCCGCTTCTATCCCGAATGGTATGCAGAGAAGCGGATCGAATTCGTGGTTTCAAGGATACTGGCCAATCCCGCAATGATAGGCGTATTCCTGCAGGAGAACCAATCAGCATTGTCCTCCGAACAAGCGGAATTGTTGTCTCATCTGGTCGATAATCCCGCCAAATGGGTGTATGGCATGGTGGCGATGGAGGAATCGTTCCCCATGACCGAAATTTCGGTCGAAGACTTCACCGACACACCGTTTGTCGTCAGGCACAAGCTGGTGGACGAGCAGGAATACCTCTTGCTTCCCTATCGCATCGCTTTGGTGCTGCACAACGGTGAGGAGTACCAGACGATCGGCTACCACCATGCCTTCTCAGCGGTCTATTCCGACGATATCAGGTTCTTCTTCGGGGGTTTGGACGCCGGTGCGCCGCTCGATATGACTTCGATGACCGAGACCATAAACCGACGCTTCACCGATTTCCTCCTGTTGGACTCCATCGCATTCCACAACGAATCGATGATCGAGGACGAATATATCGATATCTATTGGGATGAGTATCCGATTGGTGATGGCTTCGACTCCAAGCAAATACCGGGGAAATGGCGCCATTCGCGCAGCGGGAACTTCCATTGCATGGTGTTCGATAGTCCGGACAAGCGGATGCGTTCATTGCCTGTGCCGTCCGAGTTGCAACGATTCGCGAACGAATCGGGAAACGGTTGGCAGTTTCCCGAGTTTGCCATTGCGGCATTGTACATCGATTCCGAGCGCCGACGCATCGCCCTATTGGCGAGCACGCAATCGGCGTGGATTTCGCTTATGCATCTGGTGGCTGCGACTGTTCCCGCCGTCGAGCCTGAAGAGATCCTCGATCCCCAGAATAGTGTATCGCTGCCGGTTTTTGCCGTATCGGCTCAGATCAGGGATTTCGCTTGCCCTTGGCGAGCGTGGCAACAGAAATTCACCCCCATGGCAAAGGACTTGTTCAATGAGTTGGAGCATGTGGCCAAATCCCGGGCTGTATTGAACGAGTACCTCGACGCACAGGAACTCTCGTTGCGGTTTGACCTGGACTCGCGTTGCAAACGCATGGATGTGAATGCCGCGTTGGTGGTCGAGTTGGCGAACGTCATTGAGAATATGAGTCGGAGGGCTGAGATTCCCGATGGCATGTTCGATATCACCACCATCGAGGGTGATTTCGAGCTGTCTGGATTGGTGCCGCTCGCATCACGGGAATACGAATTCTTGAGCCTGCCATTGGAAGAAAGCGAATTGTTCGCGATAGATGCCATGGCTGCTTTTCCCGTGTTCGAGATATTGACCAACGGATCACAACATATCGGGGTAGCGGATTTGCTGGAGAGTCTGGAGGATTTGTTCTATGCGTTCTTCGACGAGATCGATACGATACCTTTGGTCATGATGAACTACCTGTTTCTCCTGCTGTTGCATAGTGGACACCAATGGACTCCTGTCCGGACGTTTGCCATAGAACTGTTGAGACTGCTGTTTCCATACCTCAAGGAGATTGGGGATGATGATGCCGATGTGTTCGCCACCCGATTCAGCGAGTTCGTGTACCGAAAATTGCGTACCCATGCGGTTGTCGAGGTAAGGGCTCGACCTTCGGCAGACCAGAAGTTCTGGGGAACGTACGATATCCGCCCGACGCAGTTTTTCCTCACGCTCGTTCAAAAGCTGTAACCATTCACTTGCGAAGGATATATGTTTACAGAGTGCTGAAGGCATTGTAGTCTTGTTGGTGATGTGATAGTCAAAACTTGTAGCTGGCAAGGAGGAAGGCCGCCATGTTCGACAAGAGGAGAGCCTGGATCTGGTTGCACGAACCGAAACATGAATGGAACGATGCCGTATTACGGATTTCCACCCAAGCGGAGACCGATTTCTGGCAGGGGACCCATTATGGTTTCAGACGGGACAACGGGCACTGTCTGCTCACGGACGTGGAGGAGGACTTCTCTCTGGTCGTGCGCTGTTCCGCCGAACCCTGCAACAGGTATGACCAGGGTGGCATCATGCTTCGTATCGATACGGAGAACTGGATAAAGATCGGTATCGAGGCCGAATCGAGAACCGTTTCCCGCCTAGGTTCGGTCGTGACCAACCTGGGGTATTCGGATTGGGCTACCGTCGATATCGATGCCACCATCCAGAGCATGTGGTACCGCGTACAGGGCAAAGGGGCCGATTTTCTCATAGAGAGTTCGGAAAATGGGAAGAGCTGGAACCAGATGCGCATGGCCCATCTGCATGCCTATCCGGGAAGGATATCGGTCGGCGTCTATGCCTGCTCCCCCTCGAACGGTGAGGGTTGCGACTTTGTGTTCGACCACCTCACCCTTGGCTCCAGCCAATGGGAAGATGAAATCTGAGGCTATGGTTCCTGTTGGTACAGATCACTGGGCGATCAGGTCGAAAGCTTGCGAAATGGTCCGGCACAAGTCTTGGGGCAAATCCGAGTCCTTCCATCCCGAGGCGTGGCAAATCATCTCCGGACGTTTCAGATTCTCCAACTCCTTCAGGAATGCCTGATCCGCTTGCAGTTGCTTGCCATCCGTATCGCTTGCGGTGAACGAGAGCGCCGCCAGATATACATGCCCGATACGGTCCCATGCCATACCGATCCGTTGTGCCTGGATAATGATTCCCATGATCCGGTCGTCGAAACGAAGTTTCCTTCTCAAATCCCGGCCGACGCGGAATACCGTGTCGCCCAACGCGCGGTTGCCGAACCGCAGCAGCAAGTCGTCGATGTGACGTTCCAATGCCTGGCGGGTGAATACGTCCGGATAGAGATGCAGAAGCACCTCCATGGATTGGATCATGGTCTTGCGCACGTGGGTAAAGACCCTGGGGTCTTCCAGCACTTGTGCGACCAGCGGTTGATCGGGGTGGGCCAGGTAGCCGAAGTATGCGCTCGCCGCATGCCCGAGATTGTGTATGAACAGCTTCCTGTCCATGTAGGCCTGCATCGGTTCGACCGGATGAAGGTCCTTCATATCGGGAATCGTATTGCGGAAACCATTCCTGTCCACAATCAATTCGTTGTACGGTTCCGCGCGCAACAGCAATGGAGTGGATGCCTTCTGTATTGGTACCATTTTTCCGATACTGGCCTCTACGAGACCCACGTAGGAATCCAAGGGGAATCCTTTGGGGAGGTGGGATGACAACAGCGATGAGGTGAAGGTTGCTCCGTTGTGGATATTTTCGGCAAGGATGATATCGATCGGGTGGTCGGGACGGCTTGTATGACGGTGTGCGATCGCATGAGCCAGTTGTGGTGCGATACCTGGCCAAGCGTTCTTGCCAACAGAGACTCCCATGAGGGCGGCTTCGGCGATAGCCTCGGCGATCTCGGCTTTTTGGTTGACATGTAGTGCGGAGACCGAGTCGTTCTCATCGATGTCGATGAACACGACACGATATCCGTTGCGGGAAAATACCTGTCCTATGAAGGATCGTCCGATATTTCCTGCTCCCCACTGGACAAACAGGGGTTTCACCTTGCTGCTCCCACCGATTCACGGTATGCATGTACCACCGGTTCCAGCAATCGGGCCTTTTCGCCCTGCTGCTGTTCATGGTAGGTCCCTCCATGGTACGTGCAGGCGAATCCGCCCGATGCCGCACCCCATGCGCACAAGTCCACCATATCGATATCCTTTCCCTTGACCAGTTGCATTGCCAGGGAGACGAGAACCCCACCCACAAAATTGTCACCGCAGCCGGTCGTATCCTTGCGAATCGAAGGGTCGGCTGCCATTTTTTCATCCATATAAGCACTTACCGGCAGATGCTGGAGCTTGCAGGCACGTATCGTTGTCCCAGATGACCAGACGAGCATGTCCAAGGCTCCCCGAGTAATGACCAGTGCCCCCACACCATAGGAAATGAGCTGTTGCGAGGCCTGTTCGACATGATGGGTCCCGGTCAAACGCAACGCCTCCTCCTCATCGGTAATCAACAGGTCTATGTTCCGATACGACGGTTCGTCTCCAAGTGGCCAAGGTTGGTTTGGATCCGCCTTCTCGTTACGGAAGTCGTAGACTGTTCCCACCACCGTGATGCATCCCCGTTGTTTCGCTTTCTCCAGGATGGTATGCATCCCGTCATGCAGCCGGGGTACAAGGGCGGTTCCTCCGAGCAACACAACCTCGGCGTCATAAAAAGTCTCGGGAATATCGTCGGGACCGAAGAAGCCTGCGGCTCCAATGGTGTTTATGAACGAACGGTCGCCTTTGCCGTGTCGTGCCGAGGGATCGTCGAATACCTCGGTCGTCGCGGTGCGCTGGTCGGGAATCTCCTTCAGATGCATATGCAATGGGCTGGGGTCAGTGGTATCCCGCACCTTCTTGGCGAGGGTATCGGTTCCGACCGCTCCATAGAACGAGACCTCGACATGGTGGGTGGCCAATATCTGGGCCGCGTGGACAAGTGCGACAACCGCGGGACCGCCGAGATTTACGACATCGGGCTGCCGGTCGCCGACAAGCTCGGATAGAATCTGCCTATACGGTTTGTTGGCAAACTGCTCAAGATCTTCACTGAAGACCAAACCGCCTTCGATCAGGCCTCCGTCTCCCCGTTGTCGGGTCCAAAGCTTCTTGAAAGCTTCGTCCTTGTATGAGCAATGCATGTAGATCGAGTCGATCAGACAACAACCGGCTCCGGCGATGCGCATGGCTTGTCCCTCCTGGCTGTCAGCAAACACCGAGTCCATGCCTTCTTTGCTCCGGGCAACGGCTGCATCGGCCACAAGTTTGATTATAGGCGATAACGGGGGAGGAAAGAAGGGTGAAAATGAAAATTTGGACCGGCATCCACCTCGTGGTGGAGCCAGTCTTCTTCTACCGTAAAAAAACGAGGGGTAGAATCCCCGTCACCAGGCGCAATAGCCCCCGTCGATCAATATGTCCGCACCGGTCATATAATCGCTCGCCTCGGAAGCCAGGTAGACGACCGCACCCTGCAAGTCTCCAGTAGTCGCCATCCGACCCATCGGGATCCGTTCCAACCACTGTGGCAGGATCGTCTTACCTTCTGGAGTCTCGAGCAATTTGTCCACCAGGTCGGTTTTCGTATAGCCGGGACTGATGCTGTTGACGCATATCTGTTTGGGAGCCCATTCGGCTGCAAGACTCCTTGTCAAATGCAATACTCCTGCCTTCGATGCGTTGTAGGCACATTGGTTTTGGGGTGTGTTGGAGATATGGGCGGACATGGATGCGGTATTGATGATCTTGCCGTATCCGTTGCGAGCCATTTCCCGTGCCTCCGCTTGTGCGCAGAGAAATACCGCATCCAGGTTCAGCGAGAGTATCTTGCGCCACTGGTCGAAGGGCATCGTCAACGCTTCGCGCCAGAGACCCATACCCGCGTTGTTCACACCGATGGTGAGGCTGCCCCAGCTCTCCACCACCGTCTTGACCATCTTGGCCACCTGATCGGGGTTTGTCACATCGGTTCCGATGGCAATGGTGACAATTCCCCGTTTCTCCAGTTCGTGGGCAGTCTCCTCGGCTGCGGCCAAGTTGATATCGACGACCGCCACTTTGGCTCCAGCTTCTCCCAATGCCTCGCAAAAGGCCTTGCCGATGCCTTGGGCACCCCCGGTCACCAATGCGGTACGTCCCTCAAGTCCAAATCTCTTCATGATATTTGCCATTCCATTCCTCCTATCAGATACCGCCGGAAAGCTTGATGTTCACTCCAGTCACATAACTGGAATCCCCGCTCATGAGGTATGCCACGGTTCCGGGAATTTCTTCGATACTCCCGTATCTCCGCAACGGAACCGCACCAATCATCTGCTTGGCGACCACATTCCTGTCCGTATCGTAATATTGCGAGCCGACAGCCGCCTGCAAGTCGACTTGACGATCCCACATGAATCCAGGACCCATGAATCCGGGAGAGATCGAATTGACCCGGATACCGTACGGTGCGAGATCCTTCGCCGCGGTTTGTGTCATGCCGATCATGGCGAACTTGGATGCTCCGTAGGCCACCATGTTCACCGGTCCGTCGACTCCGGCCATGCTCGCCGTGTTCACAATGGTTCCGCTCTTCTGTGCAACCATGTGGATCGCGACAGCACGGAGGACATGGAACGCTCCAATCAGATTGATGTTGATCACCTGGGCAAAATCATCGACAGGGTAGGTGTGCAATTGCTTGAACTGTCCTTGTATGCCGGCGTTGTTGAAAAGCATGTCGATACCACCGAAATCGAGGGCTATGGTCGCCACGGTCCGTTCGACCTGCGCGTATTCGGTCACATCGCACGTATAGGTTCGCACAGTCGCTCCTGTCTGCTGCACCTTCGCCTTGGCTGTAGCCATATCCTTCACATCGATCAGCGCGACATCGGCTCCTTCGTTTCCGAACCGAACCGCTGTGGCCAGTCCGATATCACCCGCCCCTCCGGTGACCACGATACTCTTTCCCGAAAATCTTTTGGTTTCCATTTCCTTTCCTCTCTAGTCCTGGCAATCTGCACCATTATGGTTTTATCAGCACTTTCAAAACCCCTTCGCTTCCCTTCTCCAGGATGTCTATACCCCGGGCGAAGTCCTCCAACGGCAATTGGTGCGAGACCAATTTCGAGACATCGATCCTTCCGGTTTCCAGCAAGGCGGTCGCTTGAGTGGAATTGCGCACCGAGGTGAAGCTGGAGAGGATATAAAGTCCCTTCTCGAAGATCGTGAAAGCGGGCAGGCAGAGTCGGGCATCCTTGTTCGGCACTCCAAAAAGCAGTATCGTACCGCCTTTGCGTACGAACCGGATCGATTGTTCCATAAGGAATGTCGCACCGGAGGCATCCACCACGACATCGTAGGCATCCTCCTGGAGCGAATCGAGCGAGCTCTCGACCCTGGCCGCACCGCACGCCTTGGCGAGTTCCAGACGTTTTTCGTTCCTGTCGACTTGTGTGATACTACTGGCTCCCTGCAACTGGATGGCTTGGGAGAGGAGCAGCCCGATGGGTCCGGCCCCGAGGATAAGCACGGAATCCGCGATCCTGAATCGAGCACGTTCGACTCCATACAGCACGCAGGAGAGGGGTTCGACAAACGCTCCGGTCTCGAATGGCATGGTGCCGATAGGGAAGGTTGCCTTCTCGGGTACGACCGCATATTCAGCCATACCACCCGGGAGTGTCACTCCTACACCGTTCCAATGTTCACAGAAATTCTGCCTGTTGTTCAGGCAACTGTTGCAGTTGTCGCAACTGATGTTGGGTTCGATCGCAACGTGGTCGCCCACCTTGAACCTGGTGACGTTCTTGCCGACTTCCTCGACAATCCCAGAGAATTCATGGCCGGGGATCACCGGATAGGTTCCCAAGTACTCTCCCCGGTAGATATGGATATCCGTTCCACAAATCCCCGACGCAATAACACGGATTTTCACATCATTGTCGGTAACTGGGGGAACAGGTACCGTTTTTACTGTCGCCAAACCCGGCTTGTCGATGACCAATGCCCGCATGTTCATATGAAGACCTCCTTCTTCGTTTCCTAAACCAACGTATCGCGAAAGGTACCCAAATCCCTGTATATCGATTTCAGGGAAGGATATACCCGTTCATACACCCGATACACCCTGCCGTATGAACGCATACGGTCATGGTCCAGCAAGACTTGTGCGCAATCCCTGCTCGTCATGGCTATCGCTTCGGGGATATCTTTCCATATACCGACCGAGACTCCGGCGGCCAGCGCCGCTCCAAGTGCGGTGGCCTGGGTGGGGAACGGATGCCGGTACAGTGGGATTCCCAATGTTTCTCCAATGATCTCTTGCCAGAAGGGACTGCGGACTCCACCGCCAAGCAGTGTGAAGCTCCGTATATCGATGCCGAGTTCCCCATACACATGCATGCAATCGCGCAAAGCGAATGCGACACCTTCATAGGTCGCCCTAAGCAGTGTCGGTTTGTCGGTCGACAGCGACAGTCCGATATAGGCACCTCGCGCATTCGCATCCCAATAGGGTGTCCGTTCTCCCATGAGGTAGGGTATGAACAGGACTCCCGAACTTCCGATCGGAACAGCCCGGAGAAGCTCTTCGGCCATCTCGTAGGAGTTCATGGTTTCCGTAGGAGTTTCTCCGAGCAGGTGGCGGATCCAGTCGAGAGCGATTCCCGCACTCTGAACGGTACCGCAGACATTGTACAAGAGCCCCTCGAGGTCGAGAAAATGCTGCATCCGCATGAGTTGGTCGGGCACCGGTTTTTCGGTCAAGGTGGAGATCCACGCGCTCGATCCGATTGCACCATAGGCCTGTCGGGATCCCAATACCCCCGCACCCCGTGTTGCACAAGCCGCATCGCCGCCACCGACGGAGATAGGAATCCCCTCGGTCAGACCCAACAGCACAGCCGATTCCTTGGAAAGGGAACCATCCAGTTCTGTGGAGGCTTTTGGAATGGGAAACAGGTGCGGCGGCAGTTCGAGCGATTCGATGATTTCGGTATCCCATTCGTGCCGCTGTTGGTCGAAGGCACCGGTGAGCGAGGCGTCCGAGTAGTCGGTTGTTCCCAGCCGGCCGGTCAGTTTGAATCGGAGGTAGTCCTTGGCGTTGAGGAACCAGGAACTCTTGGAAAACGCCGACTGGCGATGCTTCTGCAACCACATGAGTTTGGGAAGGGACAGGTGTTCGTCGATACGGTTTCCTGTCCGTCGATACATCTCCTGTTGTCCCCAAAGCCTGTCGAGCCGATCGCATTCCCGTGTGCTTCGGGAATCGGCATGGATAAGCGCAGGATGGGTAGGTTCCCCCTGCTGGTCCACAAGCACACAGCCGTTCATGTGTCCGGTCAAACCGATCGCCACGATCGAGGAGGTTGTTGCCGCGGTCCTTTCCATCAACAATCTCGTTGCCGCAACCGCGGCTTCCCAGAACCTGTTCGGATGTTGTTGGGCCCAACCGGACTGGGGATATTCGGTTTCGTACGGTACCGATGCGGAGGCTGTGGGGCTGCCCGAATCGTCGAACAGGGCAGCCTTGACACTCGTGGTACCGATATCGAAGACCAGGATAGCTGTTGTCATCCCTTGACCGCTCCCATGGTGAGACCTTTGACCAATGCTTTTTGGGTCATCCAACCCAGGATGATTGCGGGCAACACCGCTATGGTCGACGATGCCGAGAGCTGGGCGACGAACATGCCCTGCTGCTCCCTGAACCGGGACATGTAGACGGGAAGTGTTGCCGTCGGATTGCCGGTCAGATTGAACCCGAGGAAGAATTCGTTCCAAATGAATACTGCGACAAGCAATCCGGCGGAGATGATGCCCGTTCGAGCCAATGGAATCGCAATGCGGGTGAGTTGTTGGAGTTTCGAACACCCGTCGATCTCCGCGGCCTCGAATATCTCTCCCGGAAGATCGGAGAAGAAGGAGTGGACCATCCATACGACGATCGGAGTGTGGAATCCTACGTAGGCCATCATGAGTCCGTACGGTGTGTTGATCAGATTCAACTGCTGGTACCAGGTGAACAGCGGTATCAACACGGCGACCGGTGGCAGCAGGATGGTGGTGATGAACCAGAGGTAGAACTTGCCGTTCGATTCGGGGTGCTTCAGCCGTCCGAAAACCAGGGCGAACGATGCGGGTACTCCGAGCAGGAGACTGACACCGGTTCCCACGAGTACCTGGAACAGGGAATTGCGCAGGTACTGGTACATGGTCGGGTCGCTGAGGACTTTCCTATAGGTCTCGAGGGTCGGTTTGAAGAAGATGGCAGGCATGACCGCCTGTTGCTCGGTCTTGAATCCAGAGAGGAACATGTAGAGGATCGGAAAGAAGTAGGCGATGGCAATTCCATAGACGAGTGCCGTCATAAGGACCTTTTTCCACACATGTCGCATCCGTATGGATCTCTGTACTTGTACTAGTGTTCTTTCTGACATGCCGGGTACCTCCTCGGTCAGCTATATCGGGCGTTGCGCTTGACTATGGACCGGTACAGCAGATTGACCAGGATCAGGGTCAACACGACTGTCATAACGGCCAAGGCGCTCGCGCGGCCAACGTTGTTGGCACTGAAGACCTGCATGTACACTGCGTAGGGGAGGGTGTAGGATCTGGTTCCTGGTCCACCGGCGGTGGTGACGAGGATCAATCCGAACTCCTTGATCAAGAATACCAACCCGAGCATGATCGCCACACGCATGTGGTTCATGATCAGCGGCAGTTTGATCTTGAATACCCCTTGGAGCCAATTGACTCCGTCGATGCGCATGCTGTCGACCAGATCCTGGGGAATTCCCTGCAATCCGGCCAACAGTACCAATATGAAGAACGGCATCCACTGCCACGTGAAGAGCACGATTATCACTCCAATGGGATGGTAGCTTACCAAATCGATGGGAGTGGCTCCCAGTGCCTTGGCAATGACACCATACCAGCCGAACGTGGTGTTGAAGATGGTGGTTTTCCAAATGACCCCGCTCGCTGTGGACATGACGAAGAAAGGTCCCAACATGAGTGTCCTGGCGATATTGACACCGGGAATGTCATGGTCCAGCAACAGCGCCAGGATAAACCCGACCACTGAACAGAGCAGCAGTGTCACTCCGGTGATCAGTACCGTTTGCCAGAGGATGCTGTAGAATTCGGGTATATGCTGTAAGGATTCGATTTTCAAGAAGTTCAGGTAGTTGTCGAATCCGTTGAAAGTCCGTGGCAGGTCGGGACGGGAAAGGTTCCAACGCAACGTGGAGAAGATCACCGTGAGCAGGAATGGAAATTGCGTCATGATAGCGACCACTACTATGGCTGGCATCAGGAATCTATATTCAGTCTTTCGTGTTTTCATAGAGTTATTTCCATAGGACACAGTTTCCGGAGCCCCCTTGTGGGGACTCCGGACGATTATGCGATTCCCCCGGAAGGGAAGACCGACTACTTCTTCTTGTAGTTACCGTCGATTGCGACCTTTTCGAAGACTTCTTGTGTCCTTCGGATTGCTTCGTCGAGGGAAATCTTGTCGACCACATAGTCGGCGAGATATTCGGTCATCTTGGTTCCTGCATCGGCGAATTCAGGAATAGCGATGTACTGCAATCCGACATAGGGAACAGGTTCCAATGTCGGCTTGGTGAAGTCCATGCCTTCCAAGGTCTTGAGGGTCATGGCTGCATATGGAGCCTTTGCATAGACCGGCAATTCATACGTGGATGAGCGGGAAGCGGGTGGTGTGCTGGAGCCGGTCGGATCGAGATCGACGGTCTTCTTCACATAGTCCTTGCTTGTGGCCCAGAGCATGAAGTCGAAAGCCGCGGCTTTCTTGGCAGCGGAAGACTTCGGGTTGATTCCCATGGACCAGTTCCACAACCATGCGGTGTTGGACTTGAGTGCCTGGTGGGGGGCCATCACGTAACCGACTTTTCCCCGGATCTTGGAATCCGCCGCTTCGAGTGGAGGAGCGATGGAAGTCGCGTCGTAATAGATACCGGCGTTGCCGGAAGCCATGAGGGCGATACACTCGTTGTAGGTGTAGGAAAGGATGTCGGCTTGTCCAGCTTCACGAAGGATCTTCTTGTACATCTGCCAAGCGGCACGCTGCTGCGGTGTGTCGACTGTCGCATTCCAATTCATGTCGTAGAACCGACCACCGAATGCGTTGACCATGGTCACGAACGGTGCTCCACTCATTCCCCAACCTGGAGCGCCGCGCATGGTCATGCCGACGATTCCCTTGGATGGGTCGTGGATCTTCTTGGCGAGTTCATAGATCTGGTCCCAAGTCGGTTCCATCGGCATGGTGAGACCCTTCTGTGCGAACAATTCCTTGTTGTACATGATGAAGGAGCTTTCACCGTAGAATGGAAGACCGAAGGATTCGCCGTTGAGCGCAAGCGAATCGGCCATACCCTTGATCAGATCGTCACGATCGTACCAGGCAGCCTTATCCGGCGAAAGCTTGGCGAAGTACGGTTCCAGGTTTTCCAACCAGCCGTTGCGCGCCCAGGTCTGTGCTTCGTAGGGGCCGATGTAGAAGATATCGTACGTTGTTCCACCGGTCGAGGCCTCAGTGGTCAGTCGTTGGCGAAGGTCGTTTTCGGGCAAGACCGAAACGTTGACGACAACGCCCTCTGCCCTGTACTCACTCTGTACGAGTTTGGCCATGGCCTGCGAGCACCGCCGGCGAATGCCATCGTACCTATTGCGAGGAACGAGACAATCAAAACCAGAACAAATGCATTCCTTTTCATATGTTCCCTCCTTATGATATTCCAGTCCATACGGACCAGGTTCAACCGATAGTTCAACAAGAGCTGCGAATGATCATTTGTGTTGCGATCCTCTGCAACTGGTGGGGCCTGTCGACTCCGTTGCGGAAGTCCGTCAACCGTTCGCATATCATTTTTCCCGCGACATCACCGATCTGGTCGGGATACTGCGAGATGGCTGTAAGTGCGGGAGTGGTCATGGTGAACCAAAACGAATCGTCGAACGTAATGAATGCGATATCCTGCGGGATCTTGATGTTCAGCTCCATGAGACAGGTGAAGGCACCCACCGTAGCCAAGGTATTACCAGAAAACAGGGCGGTGATATCGTGTTTGGTGAGCAGGTCCAAGGTATGCTTGTAGACAGCCCCGTGGCGATGGTCCCTTTGCGATACCGATAGGCTGTCACCGAAACGTATATAGTTGGCGTTCACCGGTATGCCGGCTTCCCGCAATGCCTTCCGGTATCCTTCGGCACGTTCCGCCATGGTGGAGTCGAGCCGCGAACCAACGAACGCGATTTCCCGGTGTCCTTTGGCGATCAGGTGCTTCACCGCTTCATACGCTCCATCCTCATTCGTCGAGAGGACCATGTCGCTCTCGAATCCGATCGGTTTGCGGTCGACGAAAGCGACAGGTATGGGGTGGTTCGCAAGCATGAACTTCAAATAGGAGCAGTCCTCGGTTGTCGGAGCAATGACCAGGCCATCGACGGAACTGGCCAAGAGGTTTCGCACGTTCTCCATTTCTATCGACTTCTCCTCCTTGGAATCGATGAGGATCAACCGGTAACCATGTTTCGCCAACTGGGTCTCCAGACCATGTGCGACATCCTGAAAAAAGGAGTTGGAAAGGTCGCACACGACAAATCCGATGAGTTTCGATTCGCCCTTGCGGAAATTGCGTGCCAACGGATTGATCTGGTAATCCAATTTCCGTACGGCATCCATGACCCGTCTTTCCGTTTCGGGGCGAACCCTCTTGGTTCCGTTGAGCACATATGAAACTGTCGCTACAGAGACACCCGCGAGGTGTGCAACTTCTTTGATCGACGATTTCATCGCTCCCCCTATCTATTGGTTAAACGGTTATCACCTACTAAGCATCCTAGGGGCCAAATCCAAGCCAGTCAAGAAAAATATTTGGTTAAATTTTAACCAAATCCTATTAGTGAATAGGAATAGGTTGGAGTGTGACATATTTTACAAGTCAATAAATTACTTGTTTGAAATCTAATATATTAGGTTAAACGATTATCCTGTACGTTTAAGCGGCATCATGGTTTCCCGGGCTATCCCCAAATGGAAAATTGGCCGGACAGATGGTGCCAACTTGTAAACTATCACGATTCGGCAGGCAGAAATGAAGCCGTTGCCATATCCGATGGAAGAGGGGGCGGTCTTCAAGATAATCCGCCGGATACCGGCGATTTGGACTTTGCGTTGGGAAGCCACTGTAAATGATTTGGTTTTTGCTGTATTTTGGAAAGATCAGGTCTTGTATATCAGTGTGTCCTCATATGGTGGACATCGATGCACATGGACCACAATGGAATGAGGAGAATAGAGTATGCAAACAGTTGGAGTGATAGGCGCAGGTGCGATGGGGAAGGGAATTGCGAAGAATCTCAAGAAAGCCGGATACGCAGTCCTTGTGTACAAACGGAGGATCGACGAGGCGGACCCTGTGGTGAAATACCTGAGGGAAGCCAACGTAGAATTGACCGGGGACCTTCAAAAGGTCTTCGTATCGGCCGATATACTGGTTACATGCCTGCCCGATTCTCCCACCGTTGAGCAGACCCTTCTCGGCGCGTCTGGTTTGGTCGCTTGTGCCGACAGGAAGGTCGGATGCGTCCTGGACTTCTCCACGGCACACCCCGATTCGACCCGGAGCGTGGCGGCGAAGTTGGAGCAGCTTGGAATCGAGATGTTGGACACACCCATGACAGGTGGACCGCTTCAGGCGGACGAAGGCACGATCAAGCTTGTCGTCGGCGGAAGAAAGGAAGTCTTGGAGAAGCACCGGGCCTTGCTCGAGAAGATCTCGGCGAAGATCGTATATGCGGGAAACCATGGTAGCGGGAATGCCGTCAAGTTGATGAACAATTTTCTCGCCATCCTGAGTCAGGCCGCGACCGCCGGGGTGGATATCCTGATGGAAAAGATGGGTGTCTCACGTGAAGCGGTGAACGAATACATCGGCAGTAGCGGTGGCAACAGTTGGGGCTTCAACATGATGATGAGTCGGATCATGCAGGACAAGTTCGATGTGAACTTTTCCCTTGGCCTCGCATACAAGGACCTTCGCTACAACAGGGACCTGTTCGCATCGGTCGGGGGATTCCCGATCCTCGATGCCCTTACAGAGAATTTCCACCAAGCCGATGAAGCCGGATATGGCGACAAGGATGTGGGAGCCATCTACTTCAGCCTCGGCGATACGATGAAGGGTAGCTCCAAATAGATTCCCATACAGACCGATTCGGGCATATCGCCCGGGATTTCTTGAACAGGCGGCGGGATTGGAAACGATCCTGCCGTTTCGATTCCCGCCTACAGCCTTTTTGGGTGGACATGTATTTGTACTGCTCCCGGTGCGAAAAAAATAGATGAAAATATTCCTTGACAACTGAAAATTCCCGACTTACAATCGATTTAAACGATTAACACGAAGCGACAGGGGAGTTGATGTGAAGAAAAAGCCCACGATGCAGGATGTGGCCGCAATTGCCGGAGTATCGACTGCCACCGTTTCGAATGTGATCAACAACACGAAAAATGTGAGCGAAGGGACAAAACGGAAAATTCTCGAGGTAATCGAATCGCTCGATTATATTCCGAACAATCTTGCCAAGAGTCTGAAGATGCGGGACACGAAATTGATCGGTCTGCTGATTTCCGACATCGCCAACCCGTTCTTCCCTCCGGTGGTTCGGGGAATCGAAGACTCTCTCGCCGAAAACGGCTACAACCTGATCTTGTGCGAGACAAATTCCGATTCGAACCTTGAGCGCGAGAACCTGCGGGTCCTGCTCAGCCGGCGGATCGAGGGACTCATGGTCTCGCTGGCTGGAAGCGAGGAATCGCATTTCGAGAATATCGATACGCCGTTGGTTTTCTTCAACCGGGTTCCCGTCTCGGACCAGTACAACAAGGTGCAGGTGAAGAACTTCAAGGCGGCGTATGTCGGAACTACCCATCTGATCGGACATGACTACAAGAGGGTAGCCATACTGGCCGGACCCCAACATCTGAACGTCGGACGTGACAGGTTGTTCGGTTACAAGGAAGCATTGTTGGAAAGTGGCCGTGAGGTCGATTCCAACTATATAAGCATCAGGGAATTTACCGTTGCCGAAGGCTACCAGGGGATGAAGGAGCTGATGAACCAGGATCCGAAACCGGATGCGGTATTCACCAGCAACAACGCCTTGACGTTAGGAGCCTTCCAATTCCTCAAGGATGCGGGTTATCGGATTCCACAGGATATCGCATTCTTGGGATATGACGATACCCAGTGGGCGACAATCGTGGACCCCCCGATTTCTGTCGTACGGTATCCGATGTACGAGATGGGGCAGGCAATCGGGGCAATGATCATCGGTCTGGTGAGGAGCCGGGGGCAAGAACCCTCCCGGACCATCGCCTTCGAACCCGAGTTGGTGGTTCGGAAATCTTGCGGGTGTTGATCCAAGTATAACAGGGAGAAGTAGTTGGCTTTTATAGGTGTAAGAGTTAAACGATTAAATATTGAGTGTTAAACGTTTAAATCGCGCCAAATGATCCTGGATGGCAACAAGGATCGGAAAATTCAAAGAAATTCAAAGAAAATATGGGGATGTTATATGGCTGTTAAGGAAATTCTGATTGTTCTACCGACCGACCTGAAGGAGATCGTCTCTCCATATCTTGCGCTACGCGCACAGGATGTGGGCTATTCGTTCAAGACCGTATACCGGGATGAACCGATGGAAGAGCAGGCGGTATGTGAAGCGATCGCGCACGTTGACGGATATGTCATCAATCTTGAAAAGGTGACCGAAGCTGTCTTCGCAGCTGGGAAGAACCTGAAGTCGGTGAGCAAGCTTGGAGTCGGAGTCGACAACATCGATCGCGAAGCGGCACGCAAGTATGGAATCGAAGTATCCAATTGTCCTGGATCCAACAGCAATGCTGTCGCCGAGCTCACACTCGGACTCATGTTGGGCATGGCTCGGAACACACAAAACCTGTGCAACGACTTGCGCAAAAAGATGTGGGCGCCCGAGGTCGGATTCGAATTGCGTGGAAAGTGTGTCGGACTGTTGGGCTTCGGTAACGTGGGCAAGCAATTGGCCCGGTATCTGCAACCTTTCGGTGTGGAAATCCTCGCCTACGATGCCTTCCCGAACGAAGAGATGGCCAAGGAGTATGGGGTTGCCTATGCTTCGTTGGATGAAATCGCCGCGAAATCGGACTTCATCTCCATACACCTTCCGCTCCTTCCTTCGACACGGCATGTCGTCGATGCCGAATTCCTGGCGAAGACAAAACGGGGTGTGTATGTGTTGAACATGGCCAGGGGCGGTATAGCCGATGAGGCCGCGTTGTACGCCGCAGTCCAATCCGGCCAGGTTTCCCAGGTAGCCACCGATGTTTTCGAAAAGGAACCGCCATTCGACTCGCCATTTTTGGAGGACGACCGGTTCATCGTCCTTCCCCACATCGGGGCTGCTACGAAAGAAGCGATCCTGACCATGCTCGGCATGGCGATAGACAATATCCAATCGGTATTGGAGGGAAGGGGGAATCGCCACCCCGTCTGATTCCCCAACGAAACGAGGGTAGCGGAACAATTACAATTGGTCCATTACCGAGTGAGTGCAGGGAACGTAGGGTGAGATACCATTCATCCTGGCATCACCGGAATTACGGTCCTGCCACATGAAAAGGAGGTATGCATCGTTAATGGAGAGGTTTTTCAAACGGTTCGAATCTGTAGACGGTATGTCTGCAAAAGGGACCACAGGGTTGCTGTGGTCATATCGAGGAAAAGGATTCATAGAATCCAAAAAAATTATTAGGAGCGGAATCATGAGAAAATTGTTAGTTCTTTTCATCTGTATTGCACTTGTTTCAGTATCTGTGTTCGCCAGTGGAACCAAAGAAGCGGCATTTCCTGAAAGAAACATCCAAATCATCGTCCCCTATGCGGCTGGTGGCGGAACGGATGCTGTAGCACGTGCTATCGCACAATTCGCGGAACCCCATTTGGGACAACCCATCACAATCATCAACAAGACTGGTGGTGGTGGAGCGGTCGGTTGGGCAGAAGCGGCGAAGGCACGTCCCGACGGATATACCCTCACCATGTTCGCACCCAATATCGTCAACCTTTCGATCATGAACCTGAGTCCTGTCGGATACAAGGAATTCGAACCGATCCTCATGTTCAACAACGATCCCGGAACGATTGTCGTCGCCAAGAAGAACGCCAACCTGAACGTTGTCGAGATGTTGAACGACAACAAGTACAAGTCCGGTGGCGAGAACCCCAACTTCTACCTGTTGACCATCCAAGCCCAGACCGGTGTCATCCACCAGGATATTCCATATGGTGGTGCAGCTGAGCGTGTTCCTGCTGTCCTCGGTGGCCACGTCGATTTCGCGATCGTCAACGTCGGAGAGGCCAAGGGCCAGATCGATGCCGGCGAACTCGTTCCCCTCGCAGTCATGTCCGAGAAGAGACTCGATGCGGTCCCCAATGTTCCGACTTTGAAAGAATTGGGAATCGATGCACAGATGGGTTCGTGGAGAGGTCTTGCCGCTCCCAAGGGAACTCCGAAGGAAGTCATCGCCATTCTTGAGGACGCCTTCACCAAAGCCGCCAACGAACAGGGCTTCAAGGACTTCATGAAGAAGGCAGCTTTCAACATCGACTTCAAGTCAAGCGCCGATTTCTGGACCTTCATGGAAGAGCAGGATGTCGCGACCACAAAGATGTTGTCGAAATAAGTACTGTTGGATTCAAGCGATACCTTGCGGTTTGACGCAAGGTATCGCATTATCTATGTGAGAAGGTAGGTATATGGCAAGAATAAATATCATAGTGGCCCTGTTTTTTATCCTGTTCGCGGCCTTGGTGCTGGTCCTCTCGGCAGGAATCCCCGTTTCAGAGAGTCAGCCGCTGACCATGGGTACACCCACGTTTCCCCGGATGTTGAGTTATGGGATTATTGTCTTGAGTCTTATCCTGATCGTCACGAATTTCCATGAAGCACGTACGGAGAAGAAGGAAGACAGGAAGAGGATGTTCGAACCCGATAGCATCAAGATGGTCGGTATCGGCCTGCTGATAGTATTCCTGTCCGTGGTCCTGATGGTTTTTGTCGGATTCATCATTGCGATGGTTGCGATGAATGTAGCCTTCCTGTTCTATTTCAAGGTAAAGAACAAGGTGGTCTTGATCGTAGAACCGATCGTTACTCCCCTGCTCATCTACTTCATGTTCCAAAATGTACTCAATATCCCGCTACCCAGCGGCCTACTATTCTACTGAGGTGTTATATGTTTAGTAACCTTATGCAAGGTCTCATGTCTGTCTTCAGCAATCCCATGGTGTTCCTCCTCATGATTTTCGGGGTGGTCTCGGGTATCACCATCGGTGCATTGCCAGGGCTCACTTCGACCATGGCGATGGCGGTATTGCTACCCGTAACCTTCGGCATGGAAGCAAAGATGAGCTTCGCACTCCTGTTGAGCGTCTATTGTGGCGCGATCTACGGAGGATCCATCACAGCGATACTCATAAATACCCCCGGAACACCTTCGGCGGCCGCGACGACGTTCGACGGTTATGCCCTGGCAAAACGGGGCCAAGCCGGCAAGGCTCTGGCGACTTCCACATTGTCTTCCTCAATCGGTGGTATCATCAGCGTACTCCTGTTGACTACGATTGCACCGATTCTCGCCAAATTCACCTTGCGGTTCGCCGCTCCCGAATTCTTCGCTCTCGCAGTGTTCGGGCTTTCCATCATCGCAAGCATATCAAACAAGAATATCGTGAAGGGCCTCATGGCAGGTTTCTTCGGATTGATCATCGCCTCGATAGGGCTGGATCCGATCTCGGCGATTCCCCGATTTACCTTCGGACGTACCGAATTGCTCAGTGGAGTCGCGTTCATTCCCCTCATGGTCGGCCTGTTCGCACTTCCGCAATGTTTCGTCGAAATGGAATCGATGTTCAAGGAGAAGACGATCCTGAAAGGTGTCCACAGCAAGTTGATCAACTTCAAGGAATTCCTCAGCATACTGCCGACCATCATCAAATCGGCGCTCATGGGAGCCTTTATCGGGGCTGTTCCGGGAGCCGGTGGTGATATCGCCGCATTCACCGCATACAACGAAGCCAAACGCAATGCGAAGAAGAATGAGAATTTCGGTACGGGAGAGTTGAAGGGAATCGCTGCCCCCGAGGCCGCGAACAATGCGAGCACCGGCGGTGCGATGATTCCGTTGTTGTCCCTTGCGGTTCCCGGCGACTCCAATACCGCGGTGCTGTTGGGTGGATTGATCATCATGGGGCTCCAGCCCGGACCCCTGTTGTTCACCCAGCAATCGGATATCGTCAACAGTATTTTTGCGATCATGTTGCTCGCGAACGTTTTCATGGGTATCATCGGGCTTGCCGGAATCCGATTCTTCGTGAAGGCGTTGAGTGTACCGAAACAGATTATCGTTCCCGTCGTGCTTACCCTTTCGGTGGTCGGTTCGTATTCGATGAACAATAGCATTTTCGACGTTTTCGTCACCATCGTGTTCGGTATCATCGGATATGTGATGCTGAAGGCCGACGTCATCGTTTCACCCATCGTCCTGGCGGTTATTCTGGGACCCATGGCCGAAACCAACTACCGGAGGGCACTGATCATGTTCGACGGCAACTACTCGTTCCTCTACAACCGTCCGATCACGGTTGTGTTCCTGTCGTTGGCTATATTCACCATCGTCTCCAGTCTGTTCAAGCAGAAGTTGTTCAAACGTGGAGTCAGCAGGTAACGGTGTTCCTCAGGATACCGACTCCTTCGATCTCCACTTCTATCGTGTCGCCTGGTTGCATCGGCCCGATACCCGACGGTGTTCCCGTGAGGATGACATCGCCAGGGTAGAGGGTCATGATGTGCGAAAGGTAGCTGACCAGGTAGGCGCACCCGAAGATCAGGTTCCGTGTGTTCGAGTTCTGGCAAACGGTTCCGTTCAACCGGCTCGTAATCACTAGACTGGTCGGGTCGACCTCGTCGGTGATCACCGGTCCGAGTGGCAGGAAAGTGTCGAAGCCCTTGGCTACTGTCCATTGGCCATCGTGCGGTTGCAGGTCCCGGGCGGTCACATCGTTGGCACAGGTATAGCCGAGGATGTACGAATTGGCATCGGCCTCGCTGACTTTTGAAGCTGTGCGGCCGATGACAATGGCCAGTTCCGCCTCGAAGTCGACCCGTTTGGAAAGAGGTGGGTAGACGATTTGTTGCTCAGGTCCAATGACGCAACCCGATGGCTTTATGAATACGACCGGACTGGTCGGGATCGCGGCATGCACTTCCTCTGCATGGTCCCGGTAGTTCAATCCGATGCAGACACCCTTGGTCGGTTCGCATGGGCTGAGCGGGGTCACCTCCCCAAACGCCATGGATGTTCCTGTCAAAGAATATTCGGCGAACGGAGAGCCGTCCATGAACATCACCCGATCAGCCTCCACGATTCCATACCCGATAGTGCCTTCATGTTCGAAACGAATATACCGCATGCCAAAGTCCCTCCCCTAGGTTTCTTCCCAGAATACCATGCGTCCGATTGGATTGCCAACTGATTGTGGGAGGACTATACTGGTACAACGGAGGATCCATGGAACAACAGAAGGACTTGCTTCATCGTTTGGGGCGTAGACCGCTGGTAGTGCGTTCCGTCATTGTGGCCGCGTTGTACGTGCTCATGGTCACCAGGGTGTTCGGCATGTTGCCTATCGTCATGGAACATGTCATGGATTTGAAGATCCGCTTCGACAGTTCGCTCGTCTGGCAGGATATCGAAAGTCAGGTCGCCACCGGGCGCGATGGGTATCTGGTGTTCCATCTCATCGACTATCTGTTCATCGTATTCTTCTATCCCCTCCTACGGCAGTTTGCCCTGCGCATCGGTGGTGGAGGGACGGTATTGCCGAACCTCGTGTTGGCAGCCGGCCTGATGGACTTGCTGGAGAATATCTGGATAGATGTCATGTTGTTGATGTACCCGCTGCAATCGTCCTGGATGCCGTTGGTGGTAAGTGCCGCGACCACGTTGAAATTCCTCTGCCTGGCGATGGCCCTGGTGGGAATCTTGGGAAATGGAGTCAGAAGGAAGCTGATCCACAGTCGCCGACGTTGAGGCATCTTGTGAAAAACCGCTAAATATTCTATGGTCGCTGCATGCGATCTATCATATTGTTCGATTTGGATGGAACCCTGGTGGATACCTCCCCAGGGATTTTTGCTACGGCCAACCATACCATGGAGGTCCTTGGTTTGAAGACTCTGCCCGCATCCCAATTGCGGAAATTCGTCGGGCCTCCCTTGGCTGCCTGTTTCCGGGTTGCCTGTGGTCTCGAAGAGTCCCTCATTCCCAAGGCTTGCGAAATTTACCGGGCCAAGTATGCCAATGACGGGGCCATGTTCCAGGCACAGGTCTATGCAGGGATTCCCGGGTTGCTGGAGAAATTGAAAGGGCAGGGTATCGTCCTCGGTGTGGCGACATTGAAGTTGGAACCGTTGGCCGCGACTATCCTCGAACATTTCGGCCTTTCCCAGTATTTTTCCATTGTCTCGGGTGCAGATTTGGCGGGGACGTTGACCAAGGCCGATATCATAACCAGAGCCCTCGCTCGATTGGGCGAAACCGACCTCGATCAAGTATTGATGGTTGGTGACACTCCCCACGATTTGGATGGAGCTTTGGCTGTCGGTGTCGATTTCGTCGGAGTCGATTGGGGATTCGGCTTTTCACGGGGCCATGAGGCGCCGCCGGTCGAGCATGTGCTCGGTATGATCGACGAGCCCTCCGCGCTTTTGACGTACGCTTAGGTACCTATTCACATGGCTATGCAACCATCAAGTTGTAAAACTACTTGTCAAGATTTCTGGGAAGCATATTCCTTGCCATACTGCACATAGTGGCGAGCATTTTCCTGCAAGTCCGTCACTTCACGGTCGGTCAGCGACCTGGCGACCTTCGCAGGGGAGCCGACGATAAGCGATCGCGGAGGGAACTGCTTGCGGGGTGGGACCAGAGCACCGGCAGCTACCAGGCACTCCTCTCCGATCACCGCTTCATCCAAGATTATCGCACCCATGCCCACCAGACACCTGTTGCCAATGGTACAGGCATGGATGATCGCCCCATGTCCGACAGTCACCGCTTCGCCGATTACGGTGGGCATGCCGTCGTTCACATGCACCACGGCGTTGTCCTGGATATTGGTACCACCGCCAATGGTGATCCGGGCCATATCCCCACGGACAGTAGCATTGAACCAGATCGTGCACTCGGCTCCTAGGACGACATTTCCGACAATATCGGCACTTGGGGCGATATATGCGGCTTGTTCGATGTCAGGTTGGTGGTCTCTGTAGGGAACGATCATTGGATACCTCCACACCAACCTTACCCCAAGACGGGTTTCCCTGCCAAGAGTGGCCGCTTGCCTTCGCTGTCGGGCGGGAGTACAATAGTGCGGCTGCAAAAGGAGGCTGGGGTGAAGCGGTACGGTCGGAACATTGGCTTGAATTATCTCTATGTATCACTCGGATCCATGAACTTGACCCATGGACTGTGGATGATCTATCTCGCTTCCCGAGGGTTCAACCTGGTCCAACTGGGAATTCTCGAGGGTATCTACCATATCACCAGTTTCCTCATGGAAGTGCCGACCGGTGTGGTCGCCGACCTTTGGGGTAGGAAGGTCAGCCGGATTGCGGGAAGGATAGTCTCGGTCGCCAGTTTAGCGATCATGTTCTACGCACGCAGTTTTCCTCTCCAGGCAATCGCGTTCGTGGCAACGGCATTGGGCAACAATTTGGAATCGGGGGCTGGAGATGCCCTGGTATACGATTCGTTGCTGCTCGACGGTAGGGAACACAAGTACATGAAGGTCGCGGGAAAGCAGGAACTTGTGTATCAGGCAACCTTGATCGTCTCTTTCGCGCTCGGAGGCTATCTTGCCTTGCGCTCGTATGCAGCCGTATTCGGTTTGTCGATGGGGTTTTTCACGGCAGCCGCGGTGTGCGCGTTCCTGTTCCGGGAGCCGCATATCGAGCGGAACGAAGCCTTTGGAAGGCACGGGGGCTTGCTGGGGAAAATCGGCAATTCGATGCGTATGCAACTGGTCGAGAGTCTCGCCATCATGCGCAAGCGGGGACGGATCGCATTCTTCATCGTGTTCTCCGAATTGTTGTTCTGTTTGATCACCGTGCAATTCTTCTACTTGCAGAACCATTGGATAGCCTTGGGATGGACGGAATTCGATATTGGTTTGGTTTTCGCGGCGAATGCGGTGGTTGCGGGAATCACAGCGGTGAAGGCTGCGAAGATCGAACAACGTATCGGCGAACGTGGTGTGTTGACGTTCATGCCGTTGTTGATGCTGTTTTGCCTGTGGGGAGTCGCCACAACTCCCTTCGGTCAGGTGTTCTTCATCCTGGTGGGGTGTGTGGAGGGTATTCTGATCACGGCGGTCGGAACCTATATCAACAGGCTCATCCCCAGTGCACAGCGGGCGACGATCCTCTCATTCCAGAGCATGGCCTTCAGCCTGTTCATGATCGTGGTATTCCCTGCTGTCGGAGCTATAGGCGAGGCCTGGTCGATTCCCACTGCCTTCGTGGTCATGGCTGTTGCTGCATCGTTGCTCTGCATTCCCTATCTATTGGTAGTGAAACCCTACTCGATCAAGGAGTAGGGCGGGTCGGTCCAACAAAGCGATGGTTGAACCTCCGGGGGATGCCGTGCAGATTGCGGTGTATCCGCTGGTTTGACTGGCCAAACTTGTAAAGTAATTGTAAAATAATCTGTATAGGTTATGTAAGAATCCTCGCATTTTTATTTGACAACCCCACGGGGCTCATCTAGTATGGAGTCGGGAGAAGGCCGTCTTGAAAACGATTAAAAGCGACGCCATATACGATGATCTCAAATACCGGATATATTCCGGTGAATTCAACAGTGCCGGACGACTACCGTCTGAAACGGAATTATCGGCATTCTATGCCTGTTCCAGACCGACACTGCGCAAGGCGTTGGAGGTACTGGTTTCCGACGGGCTTATTGTACAACGGCAGGGAGCAGGTTCCTTTCTCACGGAAAAAGGTCTCAGTATCGCCCAAACAACCGAAATACCAACCATCAAGACGTCATTGTTCGGTATCGTCTTTCCCGGGCTTGGGGTAAACTATGTGTTCGATATCATCTGCAACGAGGTGACCCGGATACTGGCCCAGAGCAACTGTTCCCTTGTCTGGGGTGGGACGGTCATGCCGAATTCCCCCACACTCATGGACGAGGTGCACAAGATTTGTGCAAAATATGTGGAATTGCAAGTCGACGGGGTATTCTTCTCTCCCATCGAATATTCGACTATCAGCACGGCGGTGAACGAGTATATCCTCGACACGTTCTCCCATGCCCGGATTCCAGTGGTCCTGATCGACTCCGATGTGGTGGAATTTCCCAAGCAGAGCCACCACGACCTGGTCAGTCTGGACCATGTGCAGGCGAGCTACATCATCACCAAGCACATGATCGAACAGAAAATCCGGAATATCCACTTCCTTTCACCACCCATGTCGGCGAAGACCATCAAGTTGCGGCAGATCGGGTTTAGGGAGGCCCTGTTCGATTGTGGTCTGCCGATCGATTCCCTGGTTTTCCACCAGGCCGACCCGAGGGATTCGACAGCAGTCAGGTCCATCATTTCTCTTGGAGCCCAGGGAATCCTCTGTTCGAACGACGGGACTGCGATCACCCTGCTCGATACGCTCCGTCGGCTAGAAGTGGCTGTACCCAGGGATATGGTGGTGGCGGGATTCGACAATCTGAGCTATCTGTCACAAATACGGACTCCATTGACCAGCATTTCCCAACCCACCGAATTGATTAGCCAGGAAGCGGTCAGACTGATGTTGGCACGGGTCAAGCATCCCCAGCGCCCCTTCAGGACAGTTCGATTTCCCGGAACCCTCATAATCCGACGCTCGACCAGATACGGTGCCGAGTCGGACTAAACTACAGGAGACTTGCCATGGAACACAACGTACATGTCGGAATTGATATCGGGACAACAAATATCACCACAACGATCCTGGACCTCAAAGAAAAGGCTGTCCCCCGGTGCCAGTCGGTTCCGAACAAACGGGTCCCGACCGGTGAGTCCTATGCCTATGCCCAAGATCCGCATGCGATAGAACAATCGGTCGATTCGTTGCTTTCGCGCATCGACAAGCCGATCGGATCGATCTCCATTACCGGGCAAGTCCACGGAATCGTCTACTACGATGCGGGGGGAAAGGCGGTGTCTCCGCTCTATACTTGGCTGGACCAGCGGGCCATGGTGCCGGTCGGGGGAAAGACCTCGCAGGATGCGCTGTTCGAGGAAACCGGTTTCCTGCTGCCTTCCGGATACGGGTTGCTCGCCCATTATGCGAACCGTCGGCTGGGGACAGTTCCCGAAAATTCGGTTGGGTTCTGTGGGATACTCGAATACATCGCCAACCGGTTGACCGGTTCCACCTGCACCCGTTCCGATCCGAGTTGTCTTGGCACATATGGTGCATTCGATCCTGTCTCGTCCGAATTCGATCCCGCTGTGTTGCAGGAAGTCTTCGGCACGTCCGGTCACCGGTTCCTCGAGGCGAGCCAACCGTTTGCGATTGCCGGACATACGGCACAGGGAATTCCTGTGACTTTTCCGGTGGGTGATAACCAGGCAGGGTTCTTCGGTATGGTCTCGCAATGGGAATCCTCCGCCCTGATCAGCTTGGGGACGAGCGGACAGATATCCCTGTTCAGCCAATCCCCGGCATGCCCCGATTCGATGGAGTTGCGTCCATTCCTGGGACAGGGGTATCTGCATGTGGGTGCGACGCTCACCGCCGGAAAGGCCTATGAGACACTGCAGAAGTTTCTCATGTCGGTATACCAGGCGGCGCAGGTGTCGATAACGGATGAAGAAGTGTTCGACCTGATGAAGCTGGCGGCGGTCGCATCCACAGGGGGGGAACCTCTGGTTGTCGATACACGATTGACAGGAACCCGAAGGGACCCCTCGGTACGGGGATCCATCCGGAATATCGGGTTGGACAACTTCACATTGGGCAATCTGGTCGGATCTACCGTGGATGGAATCATAGGTGAACTGGAAGCGTTCCGATCCGATGCGGCGGATGTGTTCTCGTCAGTATCTCGGATTGTCGCGACCGGTAGCTCGGTGCGCAAGAACCAGCTGTTCAGCGAATCCTTGAACCGGGTATTCGACATGCCGGTTGGTATTGCACAAGTCGACGATGGGGCCGGTTTCGGCTCTGCGCTGATCGGCGCGGTGGCGACAGGTGATATCGATATCGATGCATCCCGCACAGTCGTGCATGGGATGTTGGGAACTTGATGTGGAGGTGTATCTGTGAGAAAGGTAGGGATCTATTACGCATTTTGGACACATGAATGGGATGTGGATTTCATTCCGTTCATTCGGAAGGTAGGCAAGCTGGGCTTCGACCAGCTCGAATTGAACGGTGGTACGATCGTTACCTTGGGTGCGGGCAAGCAACGGGAATTGAAAGCAATGGCCGACGAAGAGGGATTGACACTTTCCTACGGGATCGGATTGCAAAAACCATTCGATGTCGCCTCGTTGGACGAATCGGTCAGGCGGAAGGGTCTCGATTTCATGCAACGTATGATCGATGCTGTCGCCATTATGGGCGGTGGGATGATCGGGGGCACCATCCATGGATACTGGCCTGCAAGCATGCCGGTGGGAATGGACTCCAAGCAGCCTTTCTGGGACCAGAGCGTGAAAAGCATGCGCGAGTTGGCTCCCTACGCCGCGCAACGGGAAGTACTGTTGAACGTTGAGGTCCTGAACCGGTTCGAGCAGTTCATCGTGAACGATAGCCATGAGGCTGTGGCCTACATGCAACAGGTCGACCATCCCGCATGCCGTATCCTGCTGGATACGTTCCACATGAATATCGAGGAGGATTCCTTCGGTGATGCGATCCGGAGGGTAGGTCCATATCTCGCCGCATTCCATCTGGGTGAGACCAACAGGAAGATGCCTGGCACAGGAAGGATCCCCTGGAGTGAGATTAAGCTGGCTTTGGACGATATAGGATTCGATGGCCCCATGGTGATGGAGCCGTTTGTGATGCAAGGCGGGCAGGTCGGTCGCGATATCGGTGTGTGGAGGGAACTGGTGAAGGACCCCGATCTCGATTCCATGGCTGCCGTCTCGGCGGAGTTCGTGCGGAACAACCTCATGTGACGATTTTGGTGGATGGGTTGTGGGATTGGTGGAAAACTGTATCGGGTTGTCCGTGGCCATGCTATACTGTCATCCCGATATGGCGTTCGTTCGTGGCACGGGCTTTTCGACTGGAGGATCCGTTGATGACATTGCGCGACATCCGCAAGCATGCGGTGGAACATATGGAGGCGGAAGCGGTCCGTCTCGAAAAGGATTTGGCAAAGATGCGGGTTTCCCATGAAAAGCTGCAGTTGGCACTTTTCGATGCCGGAAAGAGACTCGATTCATCTCCTGCCTCGGGACCACTGGTCAGGCAGACCGAAGAACTGCAGAAACGGATTTCCGAGATTGTCGTGACCATGCACCACCTCGATGCGCGCATTAGCAGGATCAAACATCGGGCCGAACGTTTGCGACGCAACGGATAACGCTTTCAATGGTTCTTCTGGTGGAATCGCATTTCTCTTGTGGAAGTAACTATTTTGGAACTTCCTCCAAACTTCCGACATTTTTAATGGCCACCATGTGTCGATTTGTGGTACACTCGCAATCCCGACAGAGGTTGAAAACGTTTTCACCAAGGAGTGCATGCGATGGGTTCTGATCATACACTGGTAGCCATGGCATTTGGAGAAATGGGCTTGTCCCTTCGTGCCGTTTTTCCCGATCCCATCGAGCGTACGCACGGATATGCCGATTACCGGTGGAAGGTAGTCCGAACCGATACGCATCATATCATCCATGCGGTTCCACCCGCCGACAAGCTGGACGAGGCCTTCTGGGAGGAGTGGTACACGGTTGACGGTGGTCCGGTAACCCACCATGTCCTGTTTTCAAGCCAACCTCCGGTTCCATTCCACGATATCTTCGATCCTCCCGAGAAACTGGACGGCATACACCCCGAAGAGATTTTCGGCAGACGGTGGTATGTCGTCGAAGATCCCCATATGCTGGCCTGGGGTGTGAAGAATCTGCTCGCCATCCACTAGTTCCCACTTGTCGTTTCGTATCCCAAGCGGTACCATGGATAAAATCGATAGGCGAGGGGTGTGGGCATGGATGTGCGAATCATAGGGATCACGGGTGGTTCCGGGTCGGGCAAGTCGACCATTGTCAGGAAGATCAGCGAGGTTGTGAGCGATTTCGTATTTATTCCACAGGACAACTATTACCACTCGGCCGAGTATATCAGCAACGAGAATATCACCGCCTACAATTTCGACCACCCCGACGCGTTCGATACACCGCTGCTCCACAAGCAGTTGAGTGAACTCAAGGCAGGGCGTTCCATAGAGATGCCCCAGTATGATTTTGTCCACCACAGGAGACGGGAGGATTCGATACATGTCGAACCCCGTCCGCTGGTGATCATCGAAGGTCTCATGGTGCTGTACGACAGGCAGATCCGGGACCTGCTCGATTTGAAGCTCTATGTCGACACTCCCGATGACATACGGTTCATCCGTCGCCTCAACCGTGATATGACCGAGCGGGGAAGGACAGTGGAATCGGTTGTCCGCCAGTACCTCGAGGTTGTCCGTCCAGGGCATTTCAGCTTTATCGAACCGACAAAGGAGTTTGCCGATATCGTGATTCCCGAAGGCGGGCATAACGAGAATGCCTTGCGGGTTTTGATAACGTTTGTGAAGGACATTACCCGTTGAGGTGTTCGGACTTCCTGCCCGTCTCTTCCGATGGTTGTTCCGCATTCCCCTCGTCGTGGTTCTTGTGGCGGTGCCGTCGGAAAATCGTATAGGGTGTCTTCACTGCCTTGCAGGAGAATTCCTCGGGTACCGGATCTGGTCCTCCGTAGAAAAACGTGTGGTGGCAGCGTCCGATCCTGGCCAGACCGAGCGCAGTTCCCTTGAGGATACCATGACGTCGGACAGATTCGACCATGTATGCCGAACAGGATGGGGTATAGATGCAGGAGGGCGGCAACCAAGGCGAAATGACCACACGGTAGAGATGGGTGGGGAAGAGAAACAGTTCTCTGGTTGCCTTGCGGAGGATCCGACGGAGTTTTTCCATATGCCGAGTGTACGTCAAAGGAGCGGTCTTTACAATATTTTCGGCCAGAAGCGGTTTGCACCTTTGACGAAACATCGGGGATTTGCTATAGTTCATCGTCAGATGTTATGAATGTATATGATGGAGGGATACCAATATGGCAGGTGCAATTTCCAAGAACGCACGTCGTGGTGGCGAAAAGGTTCTTACTAGCCGCTGGGGCGGAGCTATCAAAATGAAGTCCGTTTTCGAGAACGGTAAGCTTCGACATGTCGCCTACTGCGAGAAGAGCGGCAACACGGCACGCAAACCCAAAGACCTCATGTAGGTTTTTGACACTGTGCAACGGATCCTGTGCGAATAGCACAGGTTTTTTGTTTGCTCTTGTCTCTAGTCCGACGATGCGTTAGATTGAATCCAATGGGAGTTATGCGGCATGGATGAATCACCTATGGCAACAGTCCGTATCAAAGAGGGCAAGGAAAAGCAGCTGGTGAGACACCACCCGTGGGTGTTCAGCGGGGCAGTCGAACCGTCCTCCAAGAAAACAGTCCCGAGTCGTCCGGGTATTGTCAGGGTCGAGGATTCGACGGGAAGCTTCATTGCCTACGGATGGTACGATACCGACAGCCATATCCTGATCCGACTGCTCAGTTGGAATCCCGAGACGGTTCCGAATACCAATTGGTGGGTCGAGACCTTGTCGGCATCCATTCAACGGAGAATGCATTTCTTCCAAACCTCCAAGAAAACCAATACGTTCCGGCTTGTCCATGGGGAAGCCGATTTCCTTCCGGGAATCGCCATAGATATATATGGTAGCACGATCATGTGCATGATTTCGGCGCGGGTCGCATGGGACCATCGTCTCGTGGTGGTCCAAACGCTGCAGAAGCTGCTGAACCCACTGGTGGTACTGGTGACGACAGATCCTACCTTTTGCGGTGTCGAGAAACTTCAGGAGACGACCGAACGCTATGTTGGGGGCCTCCTTGTCGCCGACCGGGAGGATACCGAAGTCATATTCAGGGAACATGGACTCTACTATTCGTTCCAGCCCGGAACAGGGCAGAAGAGCGGTTTCTTTTGCGACCAGCGGGACAATCGTAGTCGCGTCGCGGCGTACGCGCGGGACAGGAATGTCCTCGATGCCTTCTCCTATACCGGCGCATTCTCATTCAATATGCTGGCCCAAGGGGCCCGCTCGGTCACCGCTGTCGATAGTTCCGCACCGGCGTTGGAGCGGCTTGCCACACAATTGGCGCTGAATGTCGGGAAGGGAAGGCTTCCGGCCGATGCCATGGACCGGTTGCATGTCGAGCAGGCCGATGTGTTCCAGTATTTGCGTGACATGCAGGCGAATTCCTATGACCTGATTGTCCTCGACCCTCCCAAACTGGCCCATACGAAAGCCCAGGTCGACGGAGCATTGCGCGCATACAAGGATTTGAACAGGTTGGCGATCCAGAAGTCGACACGTGGTGGAATCGTGGCGACCTTCTCCTGTTCTTCGGGTGTCACCAGGGACATGTTGCGCACCGCGATCGCCTGGGCAGCAAAGGATGCGCGGAGGGAAGTCCAGATTCTCGAAACACTTGGGCAATCGTCCGACCACCCGATACGGCTCTCGTTTCCCGAGTCCGAATATTTGAAAGGATTCATTTTCTTGGTCCTGTGAGGTGTTTGCATATGGAATCGGCCTATAACAAGTGGGATATTCACATTTTTTCTGTATCCAGAATTTATACTGTGTGTTATAGTGGTGATGTATAATGACTCAAAAGAATGTCCATGAGGAGGAAACACGTGAAACGTCTTTCAAGAAGTCTAATCACGACACTGCTGGTCGCACTACTTGCCTTTGCGTTCATAGGTTGTCAAACAACCCCGAAAGTTGAGGCGATTGAACCGGCACCGCCAGTTGTCGAGCCTGCCGCTCCAGTAGTTGCACCTGCAGCCGCTGTAGTAGAAGCACCGGCTCCAGTCAAGGAACCTGTAGTAAGTCCACCAGTGGAAGCTGTTGCCGCACCTGCACCTGCAGTTGTCGAGCGCAAGGCCCCCACGGAAGATATGGTGGTGAAGTCGAACGATCGTTTCAACGAGTTCGACCTGTACATTGCACATACGAACGATGTGCTTGGATCGATTGACGATGCCGACGGTATCGGATATGCGAAACTTGCAACCGGCGTAAAGTTCGGCCGTTCCCTG
>PGXW01000061.1 GCA_002839355.1 Spirochaetae bacterium HGW-Spirochaetae-2 | reverse complement strand
GTGAGTATCGGGTTGAAGATAATTCTTTGTCAAATATATTTTTAAAATAAATGTATGAAATCCCAGCCACTTGGTATGATATACGTTAAATTTTTATCGATAAATTTGTATTGCTACTGTACCATGTTTTAGATGTGTGCTAATATATCGTTAATGTGAACATCACTAGGATCTATCAACAGATGGGCCGTGAGAGGAGGTCAAGGTCATGCCTTTCGTCATATATTTAGAAAGGATGGAGCAAGAATCCGCCAAGCAGTATGCATACCGTATCCTAAGACGGAATATCCTGTTATTGGACATGGTTCCGGGCGAGGCGATTGTTGAGAAGGACATATCCACAAAGCTCAAGCTGAGCAGGACACCAGTCCGCGAGGCGTTGTTGGACCTGTGCCGGGAACGACTCATCGAAATCTATCCACAACGGGGAACCAGGGTTGCGCTCATGGACGCCCGGTTGGTGGACCAGGGACGCTTTCTACGGGAAACGGTGGAGTTGGCACTCTTGGAGTTGGCTTGCAAGTCCTTTACTCAAGAACAGATAGCAGAACTTGAGAAGAACCTTGATGAGCAGGAACACGAAGCGAAGAAGCCCGATTTGATCAGCTTTTTCCTGAAGGACAACGAGTTCCACCGTATCCTGTTCACCGCGTGCGGAAAAGAGACGGTATTCGATGCGATCGGATTTTATTTTCCCCATTTCACGCGGGAGCGCATGTTGCGCCTGCAAATGTTCAACCCCGACGAGCTGCTTTGCGACCATCGGCATATCCTCGATGCGATCAAGGCGGGGGACTGCCGCACGGCAAAGTACCACCTCTCCGAACATCTGGACCACGTCATGTGCGACCAGAAGCTGTTGAAGGAAGGATTCCCCGAGTATTTCATACCCAAGCCATAGTTCCGTCTCCCCATTGTTTGTGATACGATGGGGGAAGGACACACCTATGGATATCGTAACGACCGAAACCATTCTGGAAAGCATCAACGACGGCGTATTCACCATCGACAACGATTGGCTGATTACGTCGTTCAATCGTGCGGCCGAGCAGATCACCGGTATTTCGCGTACCGACGCCATCGGTTTGCGCTGTTCGGAGGTCTTCAAGTCGAACATGTGCGAAGGTCGTTGTCCCCTGGCCGAGACATTCTCCACGGGAAAAACGGTCATAAACCAGAGTGGGTATATCGTGAACCTTGCGGGCAAGCGGGTCCCGGTGAGCGTTTCGACCGCCTTGCTCAAGGATTCCCAGGGGAAGGTGATCGGTGGCGCCGAGACCTTCCGTGATCTGAGCGAGCTCGAGCAACTGCGCAAATTGCGCGCACGCGAGCGCTTTGGTACCATCGTGAGCAACAGTGAATCCATGCGCAAGATACTCTCCATGGTTCCGGCGGTTGCGCAAAGTACGTCTACGGTGCTGGTGCTTGGGGAATCGGGTACGGGTAAAGAGGTCCTCGCTCGTGCCATCCATGGCTGCAGTACCCAGAAGCACGGTCCGTTCATAGCGGTCAACTGCGGTGCGTTGCCCGACACCCTGCTCGAATCGGAATTGTTCGGATATCGCAAGGGCGCCTTCACCGGTGCCGACAGGGACAAGCCGGGACGGTTCGCGTTGGCGCGGGGCGGAACGCTGTTCCTCGATGAGATCGGCGATATCTCGCAGGCCATGCAGGTGAAGTTGCTGCGGGTTCTGCAGGAGCGGCAATTCGAGCCGTTGGGCGGACGTGAGACGGAGAAGACCGATGCCCGCATCATCTGTGCGACAAACCGGAACCTCGAGGAACTGGTGGCACAAGGCGCCTTCCGGCAAGACCTCTATTACCGAATCCATATCATTGCCATGACGATTCCACCGTTACGCGAGCGTCGGGAGGATATCCCGTTGCTCGCCGACCAGTTCCTGCAGCGGTTCTCCGTGTTGAACAACAAGAACCTCGATCGGTTCTCGGCGGAGGCCTATGGTCGCTTCTACGCCTATGGCTGGCCGGGGAATATCAGGGAATTGGAGAATGCCGTTGAGCGTGCGGTGGTGTTGTGCCAGGGCGACGAGATAACCCTGGACGATCTGCCGGCCGAGATTTCCCGATCCCACACGGATGCGTTGCAGGCTGAGGGACAATCGCCGAAGCAGGCCGATGGAACGGGTGTACGAACCGATGTCCACAGTGCCAAGGAAGAAGTTGAACGGCAATGCATAGTCGATGCCTTGATGCGACACGGCATGCGGGTTTCCGAAGCTGCGGTGGAATTGGGGATGCACAGGGCCACCTTGTACCGAAAGATCCAAGCGCTTTCCATCGGACTCGAGTAGTCGCATAGTGTCGCAGGTTGTCGCGAAATAGCGACAACATGGTGTGCGCAAGTGTCGCGAATGTGCGACATATTGGTGCGACAGCACCTGTCGCATGAGCAGCCTACCAGAGCTGTCGAACCAATTTCTCATTCCAATCCTCTTTGAAGCAAAGATATACCAAGATCAAACAGCGAATATTATCCCGTTTCCTACCACTTGGCACGCATGATGCATCCACATAGGCATGAAACTCGCGATAACCGTATGGAACGGTAGGATAGCCCCCTTGTTCGATGTTGCGCATCATGTGCTGGTTGTCGAGACCGAAGGTTTCGGAACACCTGTGATTCAGTTGACTACCATCGAAATGCATGCCGAGCTGCCGTGGCAGAAGGTCGAAACCTTGACGACGATGGGTATACAGGCAGTGATCTGTGGAGCGATATCCTGCGAGTATGAAGAGGCGGTCCTACAAGCCGGGATGGAACTGGATGCGTTCGTCGCAGGGGATGTCGATGATATCCTTGCGGCATGGCAATCGGGAACCATGCGGCAACAGGGATATTCGATGCCAGGGTGTCCGTGTCCGCTGCATCGTCGGATGCGACGGGGAATGGGAGTCCGCCATGGGTATGGTAGGCACCGGTTGGACCGGTGATCGCATAGGGATATACCGAAGCAGGTATACAGACCACTGGATAGGAGGCAAGATATGCCACGTGGAGATGGAACGGGAAGAAATGGCGGAGGCCCCATGACCGGAAGGGGTATGGGATACTGCGCAGGGTTCGACATGCCGGGGTATATGAACGGCAGGACTCGATTTTTAGGCAGGGGACGCGGATTCGGTCGTGGTTTCGGCTACGGTAACCAAGCACAGGCCGACGCATTGGCACTGCAGGCCCAACGGCTCGAAGGAGAACTTGCGGCGGTCAAGAACCGTATGGCAGCGTTGTCAAAGGAATCCGATGCAAAAAAGGGGGATGAAGCATGAAAGTAGCATTCACCGCCGCGGGCGATACCTTGGACTCGGCGTTCGACTCACGTTTCGGACGTGCCGAGAAATTCATCATCTACGATATGGAAAACGGAACCTTTACGGTGATCGACAATGGGCAGAACTTCCAGGCGGCACAAGGGGCGGGAATCCAGAGTGCGCAGCATGTGGTCGCTTCGGGTGCGCAGGCGTTGGTCACGGGACATTTGGGACCGAAAGCCGCCAAAGTGATCTTTGCGGCGGGAATCGCAGCCTACCATGCCGATGCCAAGACGGTGGGCGAAGCGGTGTCCATGTACAAGTCCAAGGCACTGAAACCGTTGCGTGATGCCGATGTGGAAGGCCACTGGGTATGAAAGTAGCGATAGCCTCGGGCAAGGGCGGGACAGGGAAGACCTTTGTGACGGTCAACCTGGCCCGTTCCCATATGCATCCGCTCGTAGTACTCGATTGCGATGTCGAGGAGCCCAACAGCAACCTGTTTCTCACCGGTGAGCTGGTGGCCCGGCACCGCTATTCGATCATGGTTCCCCAGGTCGACGAGAGCGCATGCACCGGATGCAGGATCTGTGCCGACGTGTGTGAATTCAACGCGATCGCAGTGATTGCGGGCAAACCCTTGGTATTCGAGGACCTTTGCCATGCTTGCGGTGGCTGTGCGGTCTTCTGCCCGCAAGAGGCCATGACCGAAGTCCCCCACGAAATCGGCACGATAACCATTCGCCAAGCGGGAACGGTCAGGCTGGTCGAAGGGTTGCTCGATGTGGGTAAAGCCCTGGCGGTGCCGCTTGTCCGTGCGGTAAAGAATTATGAGAAGTCCACCGAGGGAAAGACCATCCTGCTCGATGCCCCTCCCGGAACCAGCTGTCCCATGGTATGGACAATCGGCGACTGCGATGCCGTGGTACTGGTTGCCGAACCGACCGCCTTTGGGCTCCACGACCTGCAGCTGGCGGTCGATACGGTCAGGGAGGTCGGTATTCCCTTTGGGGTGGTCATCAACAAGGACGGCTTGGGTGATGCCAGGGTCGCCGACTATTGCCAGGAAGCGGGAATACCCATTCTGGGAAAGATTCCGCATGACCGGCAGATCGCCCAGGCGTACGCCAATGGAGACATGGTTGTCGATTCCTTGCCACAGTATCGTCAGCTATTCACCCGTTTGTGGACAAGCATAGAGCACTTGGTGTTCTCGAAAGGTGGTTCCCATGGTTGATGCCGAGAATCTGAACATCAAGGAATTGGTGGTCCTCAGTGGCAAGGGAGGAACGGGCAAGACCAGCTTCTCGGCGTCCTTCGCCGCGTTGGCCGACCACATGGTCTTGGCCGACTGCGATGTCGATGCGGCGGATCTGCACCTGGTCACAAGTCCACACATTGTCCAGTCGCATGAATTTTTCGCCGGAAAAGAGGCGATAGTAGATCGCTTTCGGTGCGACGGGTGTGGTCTCTGTGCCGAAGCCTGTCGGTTCGAGGCGTTCGAAGCTCTCGATGACGGTACCTACACGATCCGCCCGATCCATTGCGAGGGGTGCGGCGTGTGTGTGCGGTTGTGTCCCGAGCAGGCGATCCGATTCGAGGACCGCAATTGCGGTCGGTGGATGATCAGCGATACACGCTTCGGACCGATGGTCCATGCCCGTTTGCATGCGGCAGGGGAGAATTCGGGAAAACTGGTTACCCTGGTTCGTAAGGAAGCCCGTCGGTTGGCGGTCGAGCAACAACGGGATCTGATTTTGGTCGACGGGCCTCCGGGAATCGGATGTCCGGTGATCAGCAGTGTTACGGGGGCGACAGCGGTGCTGTTGGTCACCGAACCGAGTGTCTCGGGCGTGCATGACCTGAAGCGGGTGGTATCGTTGGCGAACAGCTTCGATGTCAAGGTGTTCGTATGTGTGAACAAGGCAGACATCGACATGCGCATGACGGAATCGATCCGTCGGCAGGTCATTGAACAAGGAAATCATTTTGTGGGAACGGTGCCCTACGATGAACAGATGGTGCAGGCACAATTGCATGCGCTCAGTGCCATCGAGTACATCAAGGGGGAGACCCGTGACCGCATTGAAACTATATGGGAGAATATATGGACAGCAATGTGAAAGAGGAAAAGCGGCTCCTTCCGGCGAACTTTGGGCCGCTGAGGAATGCCGACGGCAATGCCAGGCAAACCGGACCCTGCGGCGATACCGTGGAATTCTGGTTGACGGGAGACCTGGACGGTATCGGGGAGGCGGCATTTACCACCGACGGGTGCGAGTATTCGATGCAAGCCGCTTCGATGGTCGCCTACATGGTGGAAGGCATGCCCTTGGGTGATGCCAAGGCGCTGGCCGAGGACGATGTCCTGTCTGCACTGGGATCGTTTCCCGAGGCATCCAAGCACTGCGTGACCTTGTCGCTGCACGTCATGCATGCCGCCCTTGTCGCCCTCGAGGTGAAGGCAGCGAAAGCGGTCGAACGGCGGATTGTGGATGGTTCTTCCCAATCCAAGCAAAACAATACATCGGCCGGGAAACGCCGGACCATCATGGTGATGAGTGGCAAGGGGGGCGTTGGCAAAAGCACCGTTTCGGTGAACCTGGCGGTCTCGCTTGCGGCAAAGGGGTTTCGGGTCGGTCTGGTCGATGTCGATGTCCATGGTCCGAGCATCCCCACGATGCTGAACCTTCCCAATGTGACGGTCATGCAAGCTGCCGATGGTATCCAACCGGTGATTCTGGGAGACTTGTACAATCTTGAGGTCATGTCCCTGGGGTTCATGCTCCACAATCCCGATGATCCGGTGGTATGGCGTGGTCCGTTGAAGAATTCGTTGATCTCGCAGTTTCTCAACGATGTCGCGTGGGGGCCGTTGGATTATCTGATCATCGATTGTCCTCCGGGTACCGGCGACGAGCCGTTGTCAGTCGCGCAGCAGTTGAAGTCCCAGGCCGAGGCTGTGCTGGTGACCACACCGCAGCAGGTCTCTACGGTCGATGTCGCTCGGTCCATAAACTTCTGTCACCAGATGGATTTGCCGGTACTTGGTATCGTGGAGAACATGAGCGGATTCGTCTGTCCCCATTGCCATGCCACCACCGCGATATTCAGCACCGGGGGTGGTTCATCCCTGGCCACACGGTATGGGGTGCCGTTCCTCGGTTCGATTCCCCTGGATCCCTCGATCGGGATTTCCGGTGATGCCGGTCTTCCCTACGTACACAGGTTCGCCGATTCCGCTGTTGCGGGAATATATCGCGATATAGCCCAGACACTACATGATACAAGGAGTATTACCGTATGAAGATTGCAATTCCGACCGCCAATGGTGTGTTGAACCTCCACTTCGGCCACTGCCAGGCCTTTACGTTGGTGGAGATCGATCCACAGTCCAAGAAGATTGTCCATACGTCGGAGGTCCCTGCTCCCAAGCATGAGCCTGGTGTGTTGCCCCGGTTTCTCGGTGAATTGGGTGTCGATGTGATCATTGCCGGTGGCATGGGCATGCAGGCTCAGAATCTGTTCGACGGGCAGGGGATCACCGTGGTCATCGGTGCTCCTTCAAAGGCTCCCGACGAGTTGGTGGCCGATTATCTGGCAGGTACGTTGGTGTCGGGTGACAATGTGTGTGACCATTAGGCCTTACAGAGGGTAACTGGCGCAGAATGGGGCCACGGTGCAGATTTCGCACTGTGGCTTGCGTGCGTGGCAGACTTGGCGGCCGTGCAGGTTGACGATCATGGAAAAGCGGTAGTGATACTCTGCGGGGAGCAGTCTTGCCACTTCCTGTTCTATCCGTTGGGGGTCTTTCTCATGGGTGATTCCTATCCGCTGGACCACCCGGCTGAAGTGTGTGTCTACTATGATGGCGGGTTTATGTGCGATTTGTCCGAGGATCACGCTGGCGGTCTTTCGTCCCACGCCCGGTAGGCTCACCAGTTTTTCCATGTCCAGCGGAACCTGTCCACCGAAATTCTTTACAAGCGCTTGTGCGGTTCCGACAATATTCTTTGCCTTGGCGTTGTAGTACCCGGTGCTTTTAATTATGGCTTTGACCGAATCGAGGTCGGCGTTCGCCAGGTCCGATGGGGTCGGGTAGCGTTGGAAGAGGACGGTGGCCACTTCGTTCACCTGGCGGTCTGTCGTCTGCGCGGACATGATGACGCTGACCAACAATCTGAACGGGTCCGTTTGCGTGAGGAATGTTATGTCGGGTGGGCTGGTGCGATCGAGTATCGCGTAGGTCTGTCGGGCACGTGTTTCGGGTGTCAACACCATGTTCATTTCCTTTCCTGTATTTGGCAAAAGTATCGGAATTCTGTCAAGCTACCTGTCTTGACGCTCATCGCGTAAAGAAAGTATACTCCAATCCGTTACGCATATTGACGGGGCGTTGCCTAGTGGCTAAGGCGCTTGCTTTGGGAGCAAGAAATCGGAGGTTCGAGTCCTCTCGCCCCGACTGTTTTGCGTGCGCCAATAGCTCAGTTGGATAGAGCAACAGCCTTCTAAGCTGTGGGTCAGAGGTTCGAATCCTCTTTGGCGTATTAAAATTAAATCTATACACTACAAAAATATGTCACTTATTGTAAGTGGCATTTGCTTTTGGCTCTCTTCAGAAACCTGTGGGATTGGTATCGGGTGCGAGAGGTAGGGGCAAGACAAACCAGCTAGAAAGATATGGAAAAGGGACGCGAAATAC
>PGXW01000085.1 GCA_002839355.1 Spirochaetae bacterium HGW-Spirochaetae-2 | reverse complement strand
GTACAGGCTGGTGAGGGGCAGATTGCTGTCGATACCGGTGATGAGGGAAATACCGTCGGTATAATCCATCAGCGTGAAACTGGCGCTTGTCTTTGCCATTGTAGGTGCTCCTTATGCTTCGTAGCCGGTCAGGTCGATCTCACAGAAGAAGACCGTACGTCCGACGCAGTCTGCGTTTTTGATTTCGACACTCTTATGGGCGATTGCCTTTGATGAGGTGTTCCACCGCCCGTCATCGACGGGATCGGCACTGAGGCGCTTCCATTGGAAACGCGAGGCATCCAACGCTTCAGTGATCTCTGTGGTGTTTTGGTAGACGTGGCAGGTGAGGATCGTATCGACCTGCTCGGGCCGGAAGATCGAGCCGTTGGATGACTGGATGGATACGGTGTACGACGAGCCGTCCACCCCTGGTGGCCCTGGGGAACCGACGGTGTCGTTCTTGCCCCTGTCGAGTACCTCTAGGTAGGCTGGGGCACTCAGGTCGAATGCCGAGATGCCCACCGACTCGTAGCGATACACCGCACTCTCATCGGTGAAGGTGCGTGCGGTCAAAAGAACTGAAACATTCAGGCCGCTGAAGGCATCGTCGATCAGGCGTACCAGGGAGCCGCAATTCAAGTCGACGGCCGAGAAGAAGGTGTACTGGCTGCCAGCATGGCGGTGGAACTGGCCCAGGAGGTTTGCATGCTCTTGGGCCAAGGTGCGTTCGTGTACGAACAGCAGCTCCTCGGAAAGCAGGTTGTCCGAGTTTTCTCCCTCGTAGATACTGTCGGCAGTCCTGACGATGTTCGTGTCACGCACATAGATGATGTCGGCATACGCATCGAGTCTGGTGATGTGGTAGGTCAGCGTCCCGTTGTTGTGTGCCGCCACCTGCAGGTACGGACCGCCTGCTTCGGCGATACTCGCGGTGATGTAGCCGCTTTCGGCGGTGAACTCGGTGCGCACGTTCGAGACGGCGATGATGTCACTCGATCCCACGATATCGATCTCACTAGCGGCGTTG
>PGXW01000084.1:1655-2522 GCA_002839355.1 Spirochaetae bacterium HGW-Spirochaetae-2 | reverse complement strand
CCTGCATTCAAGTAGTAAGTGCAACGATGTAGCCAAAAAGCGGGAGAGTTGCGATAATCAATGCAACCTGCTCCTACCAAGAAAAGGTATACATCGATGAGCTATCAGCAACTCTCCCAGCAAGAACGATACACTATGACGGCCCTTTTGAAAACGGGTCTTTCACGAAGCGCGGTTGCTCGCGCAATGGGCAGACACAAGTCTACTATCAGTCGTGAGTTACGACGCAACTTACGCCCTGTGGGCCATTATGCAGCATCGGTCGCCCATAGTTACGCTACAGCCAGACGTAGAAGAACCAGAAGAGGATCCAATTTCACCAAAGAGCAATGGCGTATTGTCCTTCAGTTGATCAGGCTAGACTTTAGCCCTGAACAAGTAGCGGATACAATTAAGACCTTCTTCGGCTTTTCCATGAGCCATGAAACCATGTACCAGTACCTTCTTTATGACAAGAAAAAAGGCGGTTCACTGTACAAGCACTTACGCATTGTACCCAAAAGACGGCGTAAACGGTACAATTCATATGATTCTCGCGGTAGATTAGCTGGAAAACGCATGATTCAAGACCGACCAGGAGAAATCGATTCGAGATCAACGGTCGGGCATTGGGAAGGCGATACCGTAATCGGTGGCGATCGCCATCATTGTATCGTTACGCTGGTTGAGCGAAAGACTGGATTCGTTATCATAAAGAAAATCCGAGCCAGGACTGTCGAAGAAGTTAACAAGGCTTGTATCGCTGCAATAAATGAGCATGGAATGAAATTCATATCCATCACATTTGATAATGGCACTGAGTTTCATGGCTACAAGCAACTTGAAGAGCGCTTCCCTATCACGTGTTATTTTGCTAATCCATACCAC
>PGXW01000084.1:0-1594 GCA_002839355.1 Spirochaetae bacterium HGW-Spirochaetae-2 | reverse complement strand
AACTAAACACGCGACCACGCAAGCGTCTTGGCTTCAAAACACCGTATGAAGTATATTACGAAACAGCATCACCGTTGCACTTCATACTTGAACCTAAGCCAATATTTTTAGTATTTCGTTACCACTTTTAATTTCAGTAATCAAATCATTCATGAATCTTGCGGCAGGTGCTCCATCAATAATATCATGATCAAATGAAACAGTTATGCATAAATGTTCATGAGTAAGATATTTTTCATCCACTTCAACTACTCTATTTATTATGCTCCCAATTGTTAATAATATGGTTGGACTTCCATGAGGTATAAACCAGATGGGTTCTTTTGAAAACATTCCTGCAGCAGTTACGGCGATTTTGCCATATTTCATTCCCATCTTTATATTCTGATCCGCTATTTGTACAAATAGTTTAAGAAGGCATTTAGGGATGAACATAAACCAAGATGATCCTGATAATGCACCGAGTTTGTTTTCTTTATTATTCTGTGCAATTCTAATCAATTTTGTGATTTCAATACATGAAAGATTTTCACAATTTTCAATTGATAAAGGTTCTGGTACGTTTTCACCATTAATTGTTCTTTCAATTAATAAACTGATAGTAATATTTTTTAAAAATACAATTTTATTGCCTGAAATGAATGAATTTACTTCTGGATGATTGGATACAATCTTGATTAAACACAAGGATAAATATCCGGTTAATGATAATTTAATATTTGTTCTTCTTTCATAATATTTTAAATATTTCCTTGGTGTTGATATATCAATTTCAGATAAACAATGTATTGTATTTCTTTTCTTTGTAATAGAAGCAGATGCAATTACTGCTTTTCGCAAAAAAGAGAGTCTTTTGAAGTAGTATGCTTTACTTGTTGTTTCAGTATGCATTCCAATACTCCGGTTTGTGCCGCCCAGGTTAATCGCGTACTCGCGTGAAGCATTGCACAAACCGTGACAATAGCGCTATCCGCTTGAAGCGATTGTTAGAAGAATTATTTTTATTTTACTATTTATAAAAATCTTCTTTTACAATATCCATATATATCTCATTATGTCTTTCATTATTATAATAATGTGAATGCCTTCTTACTCCTATTTTCTTAAATCCAACTTTCTCATAACTCTTTTTGGCTCTTTCATTATAATCAAAAACACGCAACATTATATTTTCAATTCCCAATATGCGAAATGCATAATCAATTAATAATCTCAATGCTTCAGTTCCATATCCGTTATTCTGATAATCTTTATTTCCAATAAATATTCCTAGCTCAGCAGATTTATGAATATGATTAATGCTTACTAATCCTACATTGCCAATTAACTGATTCTTCTCTTTCTCAATAATTCCATATACGTGTTCTTTGGAAAGTCGAATAAGTGCTTCTTTTTCAGTTTCAGTAGATATTACACTTGTACCAACCAGTAAATACTTAAATAATTCTTCTGAGTTTAACCACTCCATATATTTTGGAAGATCATCAAGATCAATTGGCGATAGATAACATTTTTCACCAATCATTTTTCGATAATGCATAGTACCTCCAATAAGGTAATATTATTTTGTTCGCCGAAGGCGTACTTCTAACAT
>PGXW01000060.1 GCA_002839355.1 Spirochaetae bacterium HGW-Spirochaetae-2 | reverse complement strand
AGGAGAGGAGGTTCGAAGGTTGATGAGCAAAAGAACCCCCTGTTTTGGATATCGATCTTTTCGGCCCGGGACACCGGAAGAGATGCTCTCCCGCAGACACACTTCTCCGACGGAGACCGGGTGTGCCGGGAGATGAATGGGGTGTCATTTTCCTGCACTATTTGCACAAAATGCACGATTTTTGTTCACCACATTTTTTTAGCGTTCATTTATGGCCTTAAATGCCAAAAAACGCCCCATAGGGGCTCTAAAAGTTTCCTCTTTATTGCGCTTTGGAGGGCAGATCTCCTGCCGGATGACCGTAAGTAGGGGGAAAATGAAAAGAAGCTCAGCTTTGGGGCTCCGATCCGGGAATCTTACGGCGGGTGTCGACGGGGATTTTACGGGTTTTTCACGGACCCCCACTTTAGGTTATCCCTCATGGAGTTTTCAATCGGACGGGGGGAAACGTTCAGTTGAGAAACCTGATCGATGAATGACAAAATGAAAGAGGAAGATATTTCGCACCAGTCCTCAACTGAAATATATGGCCGACCTGGACCCCTTCTTCTCGAAAATAAATTCCTGGTCATTTACCAAACACCGGGTCTGGAACCGGTGCCAGCGCCAGTACTATTTTGAATACATCGCCCCCTATGTCAAATCCGCCCCGGTCGTTGATCCCGAAAAAATCCGGTGGCTCAAGAACTTCACCTCCAAATTCGTTGTCCAGGGCCAGCTCATTCACGATATCATCGACAAGCAGATCCAGCTCCATTGCGAGAACAAGCCGATGGATCTCGCCGGGGCCATGACTGCGTTCTTAAAAAAAGTATCGCTCTACAAAGATATCGGCGGCGAGACCTTCACCGAATACCACAACGGCGAGACGATCCCGGGTTCATTTTTTACTGCCATCGAAGAGAACGGCAAGACATGCCTGCATACTTTTTTCGGCAAATGGCCAAACTACCAGAACCGGGGATGCCTGCGACACGAACAGTTCGATCATTTCACTATCGGGGATACCGGTGTAACGGTCAAGGTGGATTTTGCCAGCCGGATGCCGGACGGCACGCTCGTGCTTACGGACTGGAAGACCGGCCGGGACGATGACGAGTACGAGACGGAACTCCAGATGGCCGCGTATGTGCTCTGGGCTAAGGAGTATTATAAGAAAAGTGCCGATGAGATCAGCACTGAACTTGTCTTCTTAAAGACCGGCGCAACAAAGCCCTATGCATTCTACGAGGAGCAGTTACGCGAGGTGCAGGAGCAGATCCCCCGGGAATTTGCGATGATGAATGCTTCCTATGAGTACGGGGATTTTCCGGCCCGGCCTTCGCAGCGGGAGTGTCTGAGTTGTAAGTTTGCGGAGGTTTGTCCGGATTCTGCGATTGTGAAAACAAGATGACGAGGCAGGGGGGAAAAACTGTACCGGATGGGACTTGACTTAGGCGGGATACGAGAGTAGGTTTTAGCTAACTGATGCTATAAGGGGAAGACTGGCATCATCATCCACAAGAGCTTTGATATAATTCCCAGCCTATATACTTACACAACAATATCCAGGAGGGAATCACGTGGCAAAACCTATTGAGATCGGGCTTGTGCTCGAAGGCGAAGATGCAAAAATGTTTCAGCATTACTTAGAGCATCCGACATTTACCCGCGAAGGCCTGAACCTGATGCGTGAAGCGAAACGGGACGCTGAACTCGCCGGGCTTGACTAAAGGCTCGCATCAATGATCACCCCCATCCCTTTTGACGAGCTCCAGTTTGTTCTCCTGAATGCGGATCATGATTTATCCCGATTTCATTCATCCGAACCGGAGCTTGATGAATTCTTAAAAGAGGACGCTCTTATTAATCAGAACAATCTTATTTCTGTGACCCGACTGGTTTTCTGGAAGGGAAACCTTGTCGGATATTTTACTCTTGTTAATGACAGTATTGAAGTTAGAGCGGTCGAAGAGTGTGACCGCGAGGAGAGTTATCATTTCCGGAAATATCCGGCGCTGAAGATTGCACGGCTGGCAACGCATAACAGTTGTGAGCGTTTTGGCGTGGGGCGGAGTATGCTGCGGAAGATCTTCTCTATCTCCATCACGCTCTCCCATTATGTCGGCTGCCGCATCGTCACGGTCGACTCGAAGCACAGTGCTGTTGATTTCTATAAAAAATTTGCATTCAAACAGGCTATCAGGATGCCGGGTGAGACCGTTCCGCTTTACCTTGATCTGAAGAATGCACTCCAGCGAATCTCCCGGGAATCGTGAGGATCTTTTTTTTAATTATTCATCCCCGCCGGGATGTTCTGAGTAATTCTGGAGATACGATCCTGTATGGGAATGGCGAATAGATTGTGCATGCACTGAGTGCACAATTATACTGCGTCCAAGGATAGATCGAAAATAATCCGGCGGGTTATTGCAGTGTCCGCAAGAGGAATCTTTCCCCGGATCCGCTGGACCGGGAAGAGAGGAACGGCATTATCACGCCAAGTCAATGACCGGGTTTTTATTCCGAGTTGCCAAAACATAATTTCCGAATATTTCTGTAACTTTCGCTTTCATGCTCACTGCACAGGTACCGGAGAATGACGAGAAAAAATCCCGGGCTCTCCGGGTTGTATCTGTTTCAATGATCAGCGGAATGATAAAAGAAGTATCTAAGAAGAAGTCCATGAATCATCTTAAAAGAGCGCTGATGCGGTCTTGGTTAAGTTTCTTCTTTAACTGGATGGGCTCGAAGCTGAGCTTCTTCTCGATAGTCACCCGGATTCGCTCTCCCTCACGAAGCTGGATCTTGCCAACCGGTTTGAGAACATTATCCTCATAGATGCATTCAATTGCCTTGCCCATTAGTTCACCTCTTATATGTACTGGGATATAGGTCGGGGATTATTATAGGGTTTGTGTACGGTCGGGTATTGCCGGTTCCCGCATGGCGGTGCACTCGCGGGATCACCTTGCCCGAATTGTTTACCTCACATGCATCTGCCCTGTGGAACAAGGGAATCGCACAGGTGCTGTACGATATCGGCTGGATCGAACGGTGGGGTGGCGGGATCCAGAAGATGTGCCGTGCCAGCGCAGAGGCCGGAATCCCTGAACCGGTATTCCAGGAAGACCGGGGCTTCTCGGTATTATTCCGGAAAGACGTGTTTAACCGGGATTATCTCGTGCGGGCGGGATTATCGGAGCGGCTGGTATCCGCAGTGCTCTATGCTAAAGAGAACGGGAAAATTACCAATGCCGATTATCAGCGGATCACTGGTTTATCAGCGGCAACAGCACGGCGGGATCTCAAAAATCTTATTGATAAGAATATATTAGAGATGAAGGGTTTACGGAAAGGGATCTATTACGTCCTCAAACACCGTCAATAAATTATCACATGACATGAAAATGACGCATATTTGATCGAAATGACGCATAAATGACGCATAAATGAATCCGGGCTAGAGCAGAAAAGGTTAAGCATTTCCGGAATGGAGAGAAAAACTCATTTTGGAGGCAAAACCGCAGTGCCCTAACATTGTCAACCGATGTGAATTTCTTATTTTTTTTTCAGACCCCCTGTTCATCCCAAATAACCCCGTAAACGCTCCTTTTGTCAATCGGACAAAGGTGTTTTTTGGCGATAGGTAACCGGTGTCCACGCTCATAAAAAATACCGATTAAATCGAGTATTTTCCCCATCAGGCCAATTTGCAGGGATTTAGACCCTGCAATTTAGTGGGCTTCCAGCAGCCCCTTTTCTGAGCTGGGGGGTAATAGGATCAAAAGGAAAAGAGGGCCTGTTTTGGGGGTGCCGGGATCCTGGCCATTGCAATATTTAACAAACAAGGGCTGCTCCCATAAACCCCTCATCCGGGCTCAAATTAGCCCCGGATTGCATCATTTCCGGCACCCGACCGGCCAGTTCCGGTGATTTCCCGGCCAGTTCTTTTGAGGAAATCTTATTTTAACCCCGGTTGGGGAAACGGGGCGTTTTTAAGAAGAGATGGACCTGCCAGTCCTGTGCAGTTTGGATTGAGGATCTCTGATAGCCCTTGAGGAGAGGAGGTTCGAAAGATGACAGGCAAAAGAACCCCCTGTTTTGGATATCGATCTTTCCGGCCCGGGACACCGGAAGAGATACTCTCCCGCAGCACCCCCTCCTCCTCTATCCCCCCACACAAAAAAAACCCGACACAACCCTCATCCCCCCTCCGGCATCCCGGCCTCGCCACCACCGGCTCCCGACCCGGCAAAGCTCAGATAAACCGAAACAAAAAGGAGCCCAATAATTTCCTCATGACGAAAAAAGTCCCCTAAAAGAAAAACCCGGCAACCTCACCCCCCCACTTCCCTCTTCCCGCCCAACCAGTCAATCCCATAAAAAAACAATCCCAGCACCACCGCTATCACGGTCGACAGCGCCATACCCTTCAACTGCACCAGCCCGATATCGACCGACGCCCCCGAAACCCCGATGACCAGGATCAAAGAAACCAAAAGAAGATTCCGGGGCAGCGACAGGTCCGTCTTCGCATCGATGAGCATCCGGATACCCGATGCCGTAATGACGCCAAAGAGGAGAAGCGAGACTGTCCCCATGACGGGACCCGGGATCGACTGGATGGCGGCGGGGATCTTGCCGCAGAACGAGATCGCAATCGCGATCACGGCAGCCCCTGCAAGGACTGCGGTACTGTAGACCCTTGTTATGGCCAGCACGCCGATATTCTCCGCGTACGTGGTGTTGGGGGTGGAACCGAACATTCCCGAAAGGATCGTTGAAATCCCCTTGCCGAGCAGCGTTGGTTCGATCCCCGGGTCCGCCATCAGGTCGCGGCCGACAATGGTCCCCGTGACCTTGAGGTGGCTGATCAGTTCGACAAAGACCACCAGCGATGCCGGGATGATGAGGATGATGGCCGGTAACGACAGGACCGGCGTATAGAAGGTGGGGATGGAGAACCAGGGGGCCGAAAGGATCGGGTCAAAGACCGCCCGCCCGAGCAGGACCGAAACAACATAGCCAGTGACAAGCCCAAGAAGGATCGGAATGAGCCGCAGGAACCCCCGGCATGCCGTCATACCAACGATCATGACGCCAAGCGTCAGAAAAATGATTCCGAAGTTTGTCAGGTCCATCGATCCGGTCGTGAGCCCGGTCATCGCAGCAGCCGTCGGTGCGAGTTCAAGGCCGATGACCGCAACGATGGCTCCCATGGCTGCATCGGGAAAGACGACGTTAACCCAGCCAATCCCGGTCTTTTTGATCACGCCCGCCAGCAGGACGAACACGATCCCCGATGCGATAAAACCCCCGAGGGCTGCGCCATACCCGTACAGCGGGATGATGATAAGCGCCGGGGGAAGGAACGCAAAACTCGAACCAAGGTACGCCGGGACCTTCCACTGGCACACGACCAAAAAGATCAGCGTGCCGATCCCGTTGAAGAGGAGGACCGTGGACGGGTCGATGCCAAGGAGTACCGGGACAAGGACCGTTGCACCGAACATGGCGAGCAGGTGCTGCAGCGAGAGCGGTGCGAAGATGGCAAGCGGCGGACGTTCGTCCACACCTATAACCGGCGGCTCCATATCAGCGCAGGTTCCCGTGCGGGCGGGCCTGCATCACAATCACGCCTTCCGGACAAACATGCGAGCACAAGCTGCACCCATCACACTGCTCCGCATCGATCACAACCACCCGGTCCTGCAAAGAAATCGCATGGTACCCCCCGTCCCGGCACGCCACCACACAGCGGCCGCAGGATGTGCACCGTTCGGGAAACCCGACGGTTGCAAAACGTTTCTCACTCCGGGAGAGCGCTGCATGTGTCCCGATGCGGGGAAGGGCACGGCCTTTGAGTTCACCGACACCGGCTAATTTCTTTCGGGCAAGATAGCCCGACAGGCCGGTGTTCATATCACGGATGATCCCTGCCCCTTCCCACATGACCGCCGTGCAGACCTGGACTGCCGATGCCCCGGCCGCGATGTACTCGGCAGCATCCTGCCAGCGGGAGATCCCCCCGATTCCCATGAGCGGGACATCGAACTCATGGGCAACCTGCGAGATGATCCGGAGCCCGATGGGTTTTACCGCGGGCCCCGAGTATCCCCCGTACGTGCTCGCGCCCGCAACCGAGGGTTGGGGTTCGAGGGTTTCGAGGTCGATTGCCATGAGGCACTGGACCGTGTTGATGGCCGCAAGCATATCTGCCCCGGCATCTACGGCCGCCTGCGCAACCGGCACGATGTCGGTCACGTTGGGCGTGAGTTTCACGATGAGGGGGACCCTCGCGACCTTCCGCACTGCCCGGGTCACCCCGCTGATAAGATCGGGGTGCTGGCCGATGGCTGCCCCGACTCCCCGCTCCGGCATACCGTGGGGACAGGAGACGTTCAGCTCGATCGCATCCGCGCCGGCGTCCTGCACAGCACCGGCAAGTTCCTGCCATTCTTTGGGATCGGGCGAGGCCATGATACTCGCGATAAGGACCCGGTCCGGGTACTCCTTCTTCATCGCGGCAATCTCGCCGGTCCAGTACGCGACATCCTTCCTGCTGAGCAGTTCGATGTTCTCAAAACCAAGGAGCCCGGCAGTCTCGGATTTCCAGGCCGCAAAACGGGGCGAGACATCCTCGATGGGCATCGAGTCCGGCACAATGGTCTTGGTGACGGCCCCTCCCCAGCCAAGCTTAAACGCGTGACGGATCTGTTCGCCCGAGGCGGTCGGGGGACCCGATGAGAGCAGGAACGGGTTGTTGAGTTTCAGCGTACCGAGCGTGGTTGCAAGGGAAGGGTCGGGTGCGGGCATAGGGTTTTTCCTTATCACAAAATAGCGCCGGGATTCCTTATGGTTGTTAGTACCGGACGGGTTTACCGGTTACGTCAGTTTCATCCCACCACCATTATCGTTGCACATAAACTGGATGAGTACAAGAAGAGATGCCGACATGTGCCCTTTTTCACCTATCTGCTCCAATCTAGAAGGATACGGTGTATCCGAAATGACTGCCCGCATTCCTGCACAAAAACCCCGAACATGTCCTGCACCCGCCCAGACTATCCTCATCGTTCTTGTTGTCCTTATCGCGCTGGTCCCGGCAGTCCAGTGTACGGATACCAATATCACGGATAAGACAACCAACTGCCAGAACCGGTTCAATCTTGCACCCGAAAACAAGATACAGATCTCGGTCCCCACGGTTGTGGATATTGATGTAAAGACGGGAAACCTCCTGGTGCGGGGGCAGATCCCGCTGGTTGTCCGGGACGGAGCCGGCAATACCAAGGGGTGCCGGATGCTTGCCGACTGGACCTATTCCTATGACGGGCTCAATACACTGATGCAGGACAAGAAGGGATTTGTCCCGGCGTATTTCAATGCACAGAACAAAAACGATGAGAAGATCGCGGCAATCCATGCGGCCATGGCGAACTTCAATCTCGATGATTACGAAGTCATCGACATCAGCCTCCTGAATTCGAACCCGGAGGGTAACGACATGGTGGAGTTTGAAACCATCCAGAAAGCGTTCGGGGGAGTTTCCTCAACCTGCAATGCAACGCTTGTGGACACAACATTCCACGGGCGCAACGGCAACGCGGTCCTGTCGGACTTTTACTTCTGCAATCCCAAAGACGGGGGGAATGATCCGGACTGCATCCAATCCATAGTCATGGACAATGTTAACCCGGGTTCCTGCAGTTATTCCGGCCGCATCGACCAGATCATTGCACTGTTGGCCGGCAAGGACCAGAAGCCCGGGACAAAACGCCTCATCTATTATCACTGCAGCCAGGGCTCGGACCGGACCGGTTCCGTTACCATGGGATATCTCCAGAAGACGATTCCCGGCATAAGTTATGTCCATGCCCTCCACTATGCCCAGTACCTGGGACAGGAAGAACAGGGATCGGGTGCGAACTGGCTGGTAGGGTACGGGGCGAACACTTCAGCGCTGGCCTATTGCCGGTATATCGGGGCCGACTGTACGCAGACCGAGAATTCCCGCATCATGCTCCCGGGCAGCACCACGCACGCTCACCTGCCGGGACAAGCGGATACAACCGTAGCCCCGACCCCGACACAAGCGCCGGCTGGGGTCGCGACGCCGGTACCTTCCCAGACCCCGATGCCAACAAAACCCTATAACCCGACAAAGACCGGGGATGTCAATTTCTAAAATGACTGGTTCCCCGGGACCATGACAACAGTGAAACCAGGTGTCAGTTTCACACCATCCCTCATCCGGGCCCATATTAGCCCCGGATTGCATCATTTCCGGCACCCGACCGGCCAGTTCCGGGGATTTCCCGGCCAGTTGTTTTGAGGAAATCTTATTTTAACTCCTGATGAGGAAACGGGGCGTTTTTAAGAAGAGATGGACCTGCCAGTACTGTGCAGTTTGGATTGAGGATCTCTGATAGCCCTTGAGGAGAGGAGGTTCGAAGGTTGATGAGCAAAAGAACCCCCTGTTTTGGATATCGATCTTTTCGGCCCGGGACACCGGAAGAGATGCTCTCCCGCAGAC
>PGXW01000083.1 GCA_002839355.1 Spirochaetae bacterium HGW-Spirochaetae-2 | reverse complement strand
CAAAGTAGCCTTGGATATCGACGTCACATACCCAATTTCCTTTGCGGTTACATGCTTTTCTCACACGGTCTAGCGCACCTTTGGCACTCAACTTCGGACGAAATCCGAAGGAACAGTCCTTGAAGTCTGCTTCGAATATCGGCTCAATCACTAACTTCACTGCCATTTGTATTACTCTGTCACGTATTGTCGGTATCCCTAGTGGTCGCATCTTGCCATCTTTCTTCGGAATATATTGTCTGCGCACTGGCAATGGCCGGTACTTGCCTTCTAATAACTCTCGCCGACAATCCGATAAGAATACGTCTATTCCTACCTTCTCAATGTCAGCTAGGGTTTGATGGTCTATTCCACCGGCTCCCTTTTTAGCTTTTACCCTTTGCCATGCCTCATAAAGCACATCCCATCGATAAACCTTGTCATACAACGCATGAAACCTTCTTTGCTTACTTTCCTTGGCTGCATAAACTAGCTTCTCTTGGAGTTCTCGAACTTTTTCTTTTGGTGTAATTAGCCTTTTGGCATTCACGGTTCTTACCTCCTTGATTAGCTCGAACAAAGTAGAGGTCCTTCCCTCCAGTAGGTTGTGTTGTCCTACTGTTCCTGGGTACTATGACCTCCTCCGAATCCCTTCCTGCAGGATAACCACTTCACCTTTTGGGCTTATAGGTTTCCTCTTTAACAAGACCTTTCTTGTGCAGGGGAGGGTCTCCCCAGTTCACTGCACTATCTTTGCCACCATACCGCTCCCCTTACGCCGGGAGATTCTTCGGTGCTGTTCCAAGTTCTTTACACCTTCCGTGGTCTTCGCCCATTTGCCCGAGGCTCGACTGCTCCTTGTCCCTCTCGCGAGGCTCTTTTGACGACGCGGCAGGATTCACTTTATGTTACGGTCTGGTAACTTGCTCGCCCTGTCTCTGACAGGTACTTTCGTCGATACGCTTTTACGCAAAGATTTCTCTCTACGCAAGTATCCTAGCTACGGAGCGCCTTGGCGCCTACTCCGCCCGGACTTGCACCGGCTAGATAATGCGTGCTTAGCTGGGCACGCGACAAAA
>PGXW01000017.1 GCA_002839355.1 Spirochaetae bacterium HGW-Spirochaetae-2 | reverse complement strand
GCCAACGATTCTTTGGCTCCGGTGGATTCAAGTATGATAATCAGGCGTATCGACTCAAGCATGAAGGTCCTCCCCGTAACATGATTTATCATTATCTCCGTGTAGGAGCCCTTCTGTCAATGTTGTCATGAGAATTTACTGGCAAATACCTACAGGCTCCTCTATAATCCACCTATGGATAGGCCAGTTCATATCACGCATGTACCCCGACGTTTCGTCATCCATGAATGGGGTGGGACGGAAACGTTTATTTCTGAAGTCTCGATCCGTTTGAAACAGCGGGGGCTGTTCCCCTCGATACGTACGACCAAGGCCATGGACCCTACCAGGGACGGATCGTACCGGGGAATTCCTATCCACCGATATTCCTATTCCTATCCATATCTCGGGTTGACGGAATCGGATCGGCAACAACTCGACCGCAAGGCGGGAAACTTGTTTTCCTGGTCCCTCCTATTGGCCTTGTTGCGACTCAAACCCGTAGATTTGTTCCATTTGCATACCGGCAAACGCTTGGGGGGGATCGTGCGGTTTTGTGCGCTCCGTAGGCATATCCCATACGTGGTCTCCCTGCATGGCGGATACCTTGCGGTTCCGGCCGCCGAGCGGGAAACCTGGACCGATCCCACACGGCATGCCGTGGAGTGGGGAAAGATACTTGGGATGCTTGTGGGGTCACGGCGGGTCCTCGACGACGCCTCTGCAATTATTTGCGTCGGTAAGGATGAGTACGACGCCATGCGGACGCGGTATCCCGATAAAAAGGTGGTGCACTTGCCCAACGGGGTGGATTTGGAGCGGTTCGGACAGGGGCAGGGAGATTCGTTCAGGGTACAGCATGGCATTCCCCTTGACCGATTCCTCTACGTGACCGTCGGCCGTATCGATGTACAGAAGAACCAACTGGCTATGATCGAACATCTGCCGACCCTTTTGGAAAAGGTTCCCCAAGCCCATGTATTGCTGGTCGGACCGGTAACCAATAGCGGATATCGCGACAAGATTGTAGCGCTTGCGGAGAAGCTCGGCGTATCGGATCGTGTGACCATACTGCATGGCTTCGCCTACGACGACCATGCATTGGTCGATGCGTACCATGGTGCCGACTGTTTCGTCTTGCCATCCCTACACGAACCGTTCGGTATGGTGGTATTGGAAGCCTGGGCAAGCAGGTTGCCGGTGGTGGCCGCCAGGGTCGGGGGACTGCAGGCGCTGATCGACGACCATGTCGACGGACTGTTCATCGAACCCGGAGCGTCGGCGGACGATCCCGGTGGATTGGCCACAGCCATGGCTGCACTTGCCCAGGATTCTTCCTTGTGTGCGAGATTGGCCAACGCGGGGTACCGCAAGGCTCAGCAACGGTATAGTTGGGACCATATTGCCGATGAACTCATCGAGATCTACCGAGGTGTCTATGCACATACTGTTCATTAACACTACGTGCGGTTATGTCGGGGGCGTCGAGCAGAATATCGCACTGGTCGCCTCAGGTCTTGCTGTTCGCGGACACACGTGCAGCATCGCCTACCTACAGGCTACCGGAAAGGATCCACAGGCCTTTGCCGCGCTCTTCTCCTCGGCATGGTCCCTGGAGGAGCATACGTTCCCACACATCTTGGCCGTGGTGCGACCCGATATCGTGTATATCCACAAATTCGATGAAATCCAGCCGATACTCGATGCATTGGGGAATATTCCGATCGTACGCATGTTCCACGACCACGATATCTACTGCCCAAGGCGTCACAAGTACCTTACCTTCTCCCGGCATATCTGCACATGGAAGGCGGGAATCGCCTGCTATGCCGATCTTGCGTTCCTCCAGCGAAAGGAGGGAGCCATGACCTATTCTCCCATCTACCCGAAATTACGGGAGCTATGGCGCAACCGGGCATTGGAGACAATTGTGGTCGGCAGTACGTACATGCGGTCCGAACTCATCCGCAACGGATTCCCCTCCAAGACGATCCATACTCTGGCTCCAGCCGTTTCAGATTTTCCCCAGCCACCTGTCGCGCTGCATGCGAAGGATTCCGTGTTGTTCGTCGGACAATTGGTACGGGGAAAAGGGGTGGATATCTTGGTGCGGGCAGTGGCTCTCATGCGGAGCAAGGTCATGGTGCATATCGTCGGGACAGGCAATGACGAACAGTTCCTGCACGATCTCACACGACAGTTGGATTTGGGCGAACGGGTTGTTTTCCATGGGTGGGTCGCACATGGGGACCTGGCCGGATTCTATGACGATGTACGGATCGTGGCGGTACCTTCCCGTTGGCCCGAACCGTTCGGAATGGTCGGTGTCGAGGCAATGTTGCGCCGACGTCCCGTGGTAGCTTCCCGAGTCGGAGGTATTCCGGATTGGCTGGTCGACGGGGAGACCGGAATAAGTGTTCCCTGCAACGATCCGCAAGCATTGGCGGATGCACTCGATACATTGGTCGAGGATACCACCCTTGCCATGCGTATGGGTGAGGCTGGTAGGAAACGGGCCTTGGACCTGTTTGCCTACGGGAGATATATGGATAAATTGGAACGACTCTTTCAGGAGCGGTGCATATGTATCGGATAGGCATACCGAGCTTTGGGACCGACCATGGCAGGTCGGGTATAGGAAGCTATCTCAGGGAATTGTTGATTCGGTTCGACCACCCCGATTTGGCCAATGAATTCTATTTCGAGCTGATAGGCCCGCAAGAGGATGCCTTGGTGTATCTTCAGGGGCTCGCACATATCGGTTGGCATGCCGTCGAAGGTGCCGATTCCTCGCCGATCCACAATTTCTTTTGGAATCAACTGAAGTTGCCTGCCCTATGCAGGCAACAAGGCTATGATCTGCTTTTCTTCCCCGCAGCCAACCGCAGGCTCTCCGGCCGTTCTCCGTGTCCGACTGTCGGAACCGTACACGACATGGCAGTCTTGCATATGCGTGAGAAATACGATTTGATCCATGGGATATTCAATCGGAAGATCCTACCACGTTTGATCACCAGGCTCGACCATGTGCTGACGGTAAGCGAATTCTCCAAGAACGATATCGTGTGGTTTGCCAAAGTACCTGCCCAAAAGATTACTGTGACACTTTTGGCCGCCGATACCGAACGGTTCACCAACCCTTCGGATAGGGATGCGGTACGGTGCGAAATCTCGGAAAAATTCGCATTCGATGCACCATATATCCTCTATGTGTCCCGGTTGGAACATCCCGGGAAAAACCACGTGAACCTTATCCGGGCGTTCGATCAGGTTCGCTCGTCCCTCTCCGACCGGTATCTGTTGGTCCTCTCCGGGCCCGATAAGGAGCGTGCCCAGGAGATACATGCCGAAGCCGAACGGTCTTTGTATGCCAAGGACATCCACTTCACCGGGTTTGTCGACTTTGCCGATATACCCAAACTCTACCAGGGTGCCGCACTCTTCGTCCTGCCTTCACGATTCGAGGGATTCGGACTTCCCGTCCTCGAGGCTATGGCCTGCGGGACCCCGATCATCACCTCCGATGCCGCCTCACTACCTGAAATCGGAGGACCCCAGACACCAAGATTCCCGGTGGACGATGTGGGGGAAATGGCCGGACAGATGATGCGGTTGCTCACCGATTCCAGCGCTACAGCCGATCTGACGACTACAAACAGTACTTGGGTAGCCACCTTCTCATGGGAAAATACCGTCGGGCGCACCCTTGACATATTCAGGGCAGTCGTCGATAAGAAAAGGGGAGGTAACTGATGCGGTATCGAATTCTTGTCGGTAGCCCGATCGCCGCGTGGTGCTCATCCTTTGCCCATACCTTGGAGGAGCATCTCACCGATGTGGTGCTCGTGGATTTGGGTGGACATGCGGAAGACGGGTTACCCATCGTGGCCATGGAAGAGAACGGTCCCCATTTTGTGATCATGTTCGCCGAGGGAGCACTTTCCAACCGCACCTGGCGTTCGTCCGCCGACCTGCGGTTGTTCATAGATGCCTCCGATGTGGATATCACCGCCGACCTGTTCAAGACCTTGCGGACCGAAGGGTTCCTCAAGGAAGGAAAATTCCAGTCGAAAACCTTGGCTGAAGAGGTGGACCGCATTCTGAAGGAGAAGACAGACAAGCAGGGAGACGAGGAGTTTCTCGGCAGGACCTATGCCGATATCGTCGTCAACTCCGATGAAACGTTCAACGAGGCGGTCGATTCCATTGTGAGGTATATCGAGAAAACCGACGAGGCGACTGCAAGATCTGTCTTGGATGCTGAAAAAAGGCGTGAACGCATAGACCGGATGCTACGCCAATACCAACATGCCACGCTGCAATCGAGAAAAGCGAAAGTCAAGCGCAAACTCTGGTTGGCCGTAATCACCGCCACCTTGGCATTCAAGCGGGCGATGGACATGTTGCTTTCATTCGTTGCACTGCTGCTGCTCTCCCCACTATTTTTGTTCGTGGCGCTAGCCATAAAGCTGCATGACCGCGGACCCGTGTTCTATGTCCAGCAACGTGTGGGATTGCAGGGTAAGGAATTCCCTTTTCCGAAATTCCGTTCGATGGTCATGCATGCCGATGCCTTGAAGGATTCGCTGCTCAACCAAGCCGATCGGGCAGGGGATGTGACGTTCAAGATGAAGCAAGATCCGCGTGTTACCCCAATCGGGCGTTTCATCCGACGGTTCAGTATCGATGAGCTGCCCCAGTTGTGGTGTGTACTCAAGGGAGACATGTCCATCGTCGGACCCCGTCCTCCGGTTCCGAGGGAAGTGGCCCTCTATACCCAGGAGGATCGGAGAAGGCTCGAGGTCAAACCGGGTCTTACCGGGATATGGCAAGTAAGCGGCCGCTCCGAGATTGGATTCAAACAGCAAGTGGAGCTCGATGTACTGTATATCGAGAGCCATGGATTCTGGTTGGACTTGAAGTTGATCCTCAAGACGATTCCTGCGGTCCTTACCGGCAAGGGAGCGTATTGATCCATGGTACGGCAAGATTTGGAGCTGTTGGATCTTTCGATTGCCAATGTCACCATGGCAGAGGCTCTCGATATGGTCCTGGGTGCTGCAGGTGGGATGCACACGATGCATTTCGTGAATGCCCATTGCATCAATGTCGCAGCCAAGGATTCCGAATACCACAAGATACTATCGCAATCGGATGCATTGTTCGCCGACGGTTCGGGAATCAAGCTTGCCGGGAAGTGGTTGGGAACACCGATAATCGACAACGTGAACGGTACCGATATGTTTCCATTGCTGTGCCAGGCCTGTGCCCGAAGCGGCAAACGGTTGTTTTTACTTGGAGCAGCTCCGGGCATAGCGCAAAAAGTAGTCGATTGGACTAAGGAGCATACCCGCAGCGAAATCGTAGCCGGGTATCACCATGGATTTTTCACCTCCGGGGACGAACCGTCGGTTGTCGAATCGATAAATTCGAGTGGAGCCGACCTGTTGCTGGTGGCCATGGGGGTGCCGGCACAGGAGAAGTGGATTGCCCGGCTTCGGGACCGGCTCGACGTTCCTCTGTGCATGGGCGTCGGAGGACTGTTCGATTTTTATTCAGGCTCGATTCCCCGGGCCCCGAAGTGGATGCGATCGGTGGGCATCGAATGGGTCTGGCGCTTGTGTATGGAACCGCGTAGAATGTGGCGTAGGTATATTGTCGGGAATGTCGTGTTCATCGCACGTATCGCGAGGATCCGCTTTTCACGAGTCCACAAGGAGTCCACCACAGAATGAAGGTCATTTGTGATTTCACCCATAGCAGACGCCTCCATGCCGATGGAGGCGGATTCGAGACACTTTCCTGTTTCCTTCCCATCATGGGCAAGCCGTTCCTCCAACACGTGTTGGAATACGTGTCGCGGTTGGGGGCCTCCTCGCTTGTCCTGTTCCTGTCGGGCAATGCCGACCGGTTCGAGCGATTCATCGGAGACGGCGAACGGTGGGGAGTCAAGATCAGTTATCATCTCGTAAAGGAAGGAGTCTCTGTGCATGAGCGGATACGCAACGCCGCTTGGATGGGATCCCAAGAGATGTTCCTGTTGTGCAACAATGCCTACCTGCCCTGTATCGACGAGACACATATGCACGAGCCGGCACGGTTTGTCCTGGAGAATGGGACCGAGACCGGATGGCTCCTCGGGACGAAGACCCATCTATCTGTGGATGCGGCACCGCTACGGGCAACTGTAGTGGAAGCACTGCATGTGGGTTCGGCCCAATCATACTTGGATGCCCTGGCTAGGGTCCTCGGGCGTCGGGGAGGACCGTTGGTCGTGCTCGGGAAGGAATTGCGCCCAGGAGTCTGGGTGGGACCGGGAACCAGGATCCATCCAACCTGTACATTGACCGCTCCGGTGTATATCGGTTCGCAGGTGAACCTTGGCGAGCATACAATAATCGGACCTGATAGCGAGATCGGTAGCGGATGCATCGTCGACAATGAGAGCAATATCATCGGCTCCTCGATTTTGGCTGGAAGTTATGTGGGCAAGCATCTTGATGTCCGAGGGTGTATTGTCAACCAAAATACGATTTTCAATGCCCAGCTCAACTCGGCGTACGTTGCTGTGGATGAGATTCTTGCCACCTCGGTGGAATCCGAGGACGATTCGGTCCGGGTGTTGAAAATACCACTTGGTTCACGCCTGATTGCCTGCATGCTGGGATTGGCCACCTTGCCACTCTATACGGCTGTTCTCTTGGTCAATGCTGTCGTGTATCGGCGAAGAACCACCCGACTTGCGGTTGTCTCGATGCGTCAACCGACCACGGATGAGGCGATCGTGTCAGAACCCGGACTTACCTTGACCATTCCGATACTTCGCCATCGCTCAGAGATGTGCAAGGGTGTCCGATCCCATGCATTGTGGATTCTGCTTCCCGGTTTGTGGACAATTGTGCGGGGAAAATCCCGATTTTTCGGTATTCCGTATCGTACGAAGGAAGATTTTGGAAAATTGTCCACCGATTGGCAGAACCTGTACCTGAAAAGCAATCCTGGGATCATCACCGAAGCCGATATCCTCTACGACGAATACCCCGAGGATGAGATGCTGTTCGCATCCGAAATGTATTACCGTGTAGTGGATTCCTTCGCCTATAACAGGAGCTTGCTCCTGCGATACATCAAGGCCCTGTTCACGGGTCGCACCTCTTAATTAATTGCAGGTGTGCCATATTGCGAGGAACGCATTCGCCCGATCTTTCCAGCCTTGGTCGTGCAGTTGCACCTTGTCCAGCAAGACGGCCAACGTCCCGTAGAGCGTCTCGCGTGGATACCTCCACGAGACTGTTCCTGTTTTCAACTGTTTGAGTACATTGCGTGCAAGGTTCCTTGGTGAGTGCTGCAAGGGTTCACGGATATACGTATCGTTGGCATAGGCTTCGGCATCCGTCCAATTCCTGCCGGTCCTCAACTGTTCTGTCCACAACAATATGCGAACCCATTCCTTCGCCAGCACTTCGAGTTCCGATACGGTCGGCTGCCGTACGGCGAGGCTTTGCGGATTGAGCTTGAAATCGGCTGCCTGCAAATAATTGGCAAGAATGGAATCACGACCCGAGGGCAATATCTCTCCGATATGTTCCTGCAGCAGCGATCGTCGGCTTTGCAAGGGTGGTCGATACAACCCCTTCGCAATCAGCAGACTGTCACCCAAGGCCAATGCACATTTTTGTTGGTTCCGACGGATGAAATCGGGATCGGGGAGACGGTGGGTGCTGTCGAGTTCCAGCTGGAACGCTTCCTGGATCGCTTGCAGCAAGCCGGCTCCACGATTCAACAGGAGCCGCAAGGCTTCGACGGCAGGTAGCGGATCGGCCAAATGGGCAGGGACATGCGTTTTCAGCACATTCGGATCCCCCGTTATCACCATATGGCCAGATAACAGGTCCTGGAACATGAGCGAATGCGGGAGTCTGGCCAGTGCCTCGATCGGGAGTGGAACGCCGATATCGACCTCGATTTCCAACTGCTTCTCATACCCGGCGGTGATATCGTGGATTGCCTTTGGCAAATCCGATGGACCCTTTGTTACGATAAACAGGTCGAAGTCATTGTAGGGGAACTCTTTTCCATCCTTGAAAATGCAAGCACCTTCTCCCCGTCCGTAGCCCCCTCCGAGAATCAATGCAACGAATCGCGGCCCCATGATCCCGGCAATGCTTCTTCCCATGGACTGCAGGGCCGAATGCATCCTTCGTTCAAAGTCCTCGGAACCGGTAGCCGAAAGTCGTCTGATCGTGTTCATACTGTCTCCCGTCCGGCCCAACCGGCCTTGAATCCTTTTCTCCGTCCCACCATTTGCACTCCCCGCAGCAGGGGTGATTGGCATACGATCGAAAGGTTTTTGGTTTTGATGGCATAGACGAGATCGTTTTTCACTTGCCGCATATACGGCAACAGGGAGTACCTGAGCAAGGAGCGGTCCCACGTGGACCAATCGAAAATCGTTGCCTCGGCCTTGCCTTCGCCATAGTGGCGCCTAAAGAATTCCCTGAGCGTGTAGTTGTGCGAATGCAACACCTGCGAGTTTTGCCTATACGCGATGTTCCATCCCATCTGCCGTATCCTCCAGGTCCAATCGATATCCTCGGAATATTGGATATCGGTCCTGAACGGCAACGTTTCCCAAACGGAACGTCGGATCGCCGAGGAAGCCATGGAGAAGCAGTGGCGCCAATACTGCTGTCGGGAGCCATCGCCGAAAGTATCGTCGGTATCCTTGGCGAACAGGGGTTTGCAATCAGGACGCGGGCTCTGCCGACCGAATACCGCGGCGACTTTCGGATCAGCGAAACCGTTGACCAATTCTGCAAGCCAGTGTTCGTCCACAGGGGTACAATCGGAATTCAGGAACACGACGAAAGGTGCTTGCGCATCGACTTCGGCTATTGCCCGGTTAAGGACTTTTCCCGGCACATAGGTTCCCTTCGGAACCTCGTGCACGACAACCTTGCGGGAGGCAAGGAATACGGCGGACCCGTCGGTCGAAGCGTTGTCATAGACATGGATATCCACCGGAAGGGATTGCCGCTCGACCATATCCAGCGTTTGACGGAGGTAGGCGAGGTCGTTGTGCGACCGGATGACTATTGGGATTGGCTGTTGGAAAGGCATCTGTCGATTTCTCCCTTCATGATCTGGTACAAGTCGTCCAGCCGCTTCGGTTCTTGCGACATTGCTTCCGATGTAGCGTAGGCGGCGACCGATGCATGGTGGTCGATCGCATATCCATGCATGCCTTTCAACGGACGCTGCCCCATATGGCTCGGTATGAGCAGCGTTCCGGGATTCAAGAGGAAGAACGCATCGCCATAGCGGTTGTCTGGAAAATCGACACCCCACTCGTGCTTTTTACGGGAATCCATGAACGCACCGCAATCAAGCTTTCCGAGCGTTTCGGTTATCATCTGTTCGGCTCCATCGCGCAGGAACCAGAATCGTGCCATGGTCGAGTCGTAGACTGCCGCATAATCGATGCCGAAGCGCAAGGGCAATTGTTCCACGATGGACATGAGGTCGAAGGTCCTGTCGATATCCGTCATGCCATGGTCGGAGAAGACATGCAACCGCACCGTCTCGTATTCCGACCGGGCCAATGCGAGCAGCTGCCTGAGTTGCCGGTCGTACCAGGCGATCTTATCGGCTACTTGTTGCGCGACGGTTCCATACTGGTGGAGGATAGCATCCATAGAGGCCATATAGAGATAGGCAAATGTCACATTGCGTTGCGGATCCTGCAAAGCCGTTTTCAGCCGGCCGAGATTCTCCAACTCCGGGGATCGCCAGTCGGAAAGGAAGAAATCCACCGCATGGTCACGGGCATAATCCATGATGGTCGGGCTGCCGCTGTTCATGCCTCCGGCCAGGTAGAGGTCCCGTTTCTCCGTATAGTCGAAATAGGGCAGGAGCTTGAAGGGCATGTTGTATATGTTGAAATATCCGGTGTATCCCAGCTGTTTTTTGATGATCCGGCTTGCGATATTGCGCACACGGTTCCTGCTTGAGAGGGAGGTGGGGACAAGTCGCATCAACTGGATGAACAGGGAATGCTTGAACGGCGAGCTCTTGGGGTCATAGGCATAGAAGGAGAAATGACCATGGTCGCGTGGCAACAAGCCGGAGAGGATGGTCGGGTCACACGTGGAGCTGTACCCGAAAATGGTATCCAACGGTTGCTTGTGCCGCAATTCGTCATCGAGAAACGGATGGGTCTTCATGAGGTCCCATCCGAAGGCATCGATGAATACGCACAGGCTGACCGTTTGTTTCTTCACAATGGTATTCCCTTACGATGAGAAAGAGGCCAATGCTTCCTCACGGGAATTGAAGACTTCCATGATCTGGTGCAATCTCACCAGTTCGAAAAGTACGCGTACCGGTTTGGTCACGTTGCAGAGCTTGAGTTCTCCGCCCTTTTGGTTGAGTCGCTTGAGTGCGAACAACAATACCCCCAATCCGGAACTATCGATGAACGTGATCTTCTCGAGGTCGAGCACCAACGCCTTGGTTTGCTCGATATGTTCTTCCAACGAGGCTTTGAATTCTTTGGCATTGGCCGCAGTGAGTGTGGAGGTGGTAGGCACCAATACCAAAGCGTGTTGTTCCTGAATTGCATCCATATCGTATCCTCCGGGTTATCCTGGCAGTATTGCCTACCATCATATGCCAAATTACCAAAAACTCATAGAGCTTAATTTTCAAAGCTCTTTCGCCAACCGGAGTGGAGGGTGCCTCCACATGCCTTTTATATTTACAGACCACTCGCGTCGGACGTATAGTGTACGCATGATTCAAGCCAAAAATGCCCGTTTCCTGAACAGCTTGCTCCTCGTCATGCTTATCCAGATCGGCCTGTTCATGCTTCCTGCCAAGGGGTCGGTCGAATATGGTCCCTTTGACCTGCAGGTGCATACGGCGACCTCCCACATCCTGGTGGTCACCTTCTCCGATGGCTTCGAACCGGAGCGGCTACCTGTAGATCCGTTGGAAACCGATAATACGGACTGGCAAGTGAATGCCCATGCTCCTGTCGCGGTCCACCATGCCGTGAGGACAATCGACGAACTTCCGAAACAGAAGGACGGGACATACCCGATCGAGACCGGGTATGCCATATATCTCGATATCGGCGAGCCGTTGGTGAACGGCAACACCTACGAAATCTCAGGACCCTTCGGAAGCATCAAGCTTCTGTTCAACGACCGCAACATCTTGAACGAGTCGCTGAAGGTCAACCAGGTCGGTTACCACCCGCAAAGTACGGTACGGTACGCGAATCTTGGGGTATACCTGGGCTCCGGCGGTCCCGTCAAGCTCGAGCTGCCGTTGGAATACCGAGTGCTTCGCTTTGTGGACAAGCAACCTGTCCACACCGGTACCGCCGAATATCGGGGTGACGATACGCTCGTGGATCCGAAGATCGTCTCTTCGGGTGAACATGTGTATCGGCTCGACTTGTCGCTGGTCCCTGCAGGAGGACCCTATGTCGTGCACGTGCCGGGGTGGGGAATCTCGCATCCTTTCGAGATATCCTCGGAAGCTATCGGGACCATAGCCGCCACAGCCCTGCGGGGATTATACCATCAGCGGTGCGGGATAGCCTTGGAAGCTCCATGGACCGCCTACACACGGGACGCCTGCCATACCCAGGTTGCCCTGACCCGCACACCCTGGGTGAACTCGCCTTCGATATCCGTACCGAAGGATATGCCGATGATGCCGATGTCCGGTGGGCATCACGATGCCGGGGACTTCGACCGTCGCAGTTACCATGCGATCGTTCCCATTTTACTCATGGGGTATCTGGAAGCCTTTCCCGAGAATTTTTCCGACGGACAGGCACGGATTCCCGAGTCGGGCAACGGCTTGCCCGATATCCTCGACGAAGCGTTGTGGGCAATACGGGGGTGGGAGAACCTGCAGATATCCGATTCCTCAGACCCGCAATACGGCGGTATCATGGGCGGAACGGAGACAACGGGGCATCCCGAATATGGAGTGGTCGATGCTGCGACCGACAGACGGTTGTACGGGACATGGGAAGTGGATACGGAGATCACCGCCTTCGGTGCGGGCATGATGGCCCAGGCTGCCCGACTGCTGTCCGGGTATGAAGCGTGGGAAACGCGGGCACGCCAATTGTACGGCAAGGCCCTGCTTGCGTGGTCGTTTCTGGAACGGATGGATTCGACCGAAGAAGCGACCGCACACCACATGTACGCCGCGCTCCAATTGTATCTGGCCTCGGTGCAATTCGGCGACACCGCATCCGCCCAAGCGTTCCACACACTGTTCAAACGGTCCTCCACCGTGCTCCTTGTCGAGGATGGCACCTGGCCACACCAATACCGACCCGGAAATATCATGGCGACTGTCCAGACGGTCCATTTCAGCAGTTACCTGGTCACCGCTTTGCCGACCGATACCAACCTTTCCAGGCAACTTGGCCGGATTGTTCTCGACCAGGCGGAAAAAGGTGGATATATGGGGTTCGACATGGAATCGGCCATGTATCCGCAGGGTGCGACCAAGTCGTATGGATGGGGTGCCGCCACGGCACAGGGACGGTACGCCGATGTGCATGTGTTCGCCTACCGTCTGACTGAGGATGTCGGTCTACGCAAACGGCAATTCGCCATACTTTCCCAGTATGCCGACTACGCGCTGGGGTTGAATCCCTTGGGGGTCTCGTACATCACCGGACTCGGGGCCGTGCAACCGAAAAGCCCGTTGCACCTCGATTCCTGGACCTCCAGACAGCGTGGTCTGGGACCGGTTCCCGGTATCCTCGTGTACGGGCCAACCGCCGAACGCAGCGGGGCTTCCTACCAGCGTGTGGTCAGCGACACGTTGTATCCGCGGTGGGACGATCTTCCCACGCAACGGCGCTGGACCGACGGCTGGTCGTTGGTGAACAACAACGAGTTCACCATCTGGGAAACCATGGTCTGGAATATCGGTTTGTATGGGGTGCTCGACACACCCGATGTCAGCGGGCAAGGAGGCGTTTCACCGTAGCCTTCAACGTTGTCCCATGGATGCGCAAATGGTATGAGGGAGAGGAAGTCTTGGTCCACAACTTCTTGTAATCGAGGTACTCTCCACCAAATTCGACCCGTTTGTAGCCCTTGGTATAGGAGTCCTGCAAAATCTCCGAAAGGATAGCGTTGCCCGGCGACCAGTCGGCATAGTCTCGGTCATATGCCCCAAAAAGCATGTACACCGACCCTGCTCCGAACAGATTGAGTTCGAACGCGATGAGCGTACCATTGCAATGCAATGTGCAGAGGTCGAGCATTTCCATTTGGATGAATTCTTTGGCAACAGTCAAATAGAATCGTTTCATGTCGTGCAATGTATCCTGCTTATCCAGGGCGTCCGCTTGCCAGCTCTTGTCGAACAGCAGCATGATCTCATCCAAGACGACGGTCATGTCCGACTGGGGAAAATCGGCGGGCTTCTGGTATCTTGTGAAACGATAATCGGGGTATTGTTCCTGCAGTTTCCTCGTATAACGGCGGATGCGCTTCCGGTGTCCCTGTGTCCGTTCCGACAGGTATTCCACCCAGCTTCCGTCGAGGGGGAAGTAGGGTTGTTCATTGAATTGTCGTAGTTCGTGGGAGATATGTTGCCCGGACAATAGGGAGGAAACTTCCTGCAGTGCACCGTCGAGGGGGTCCAGCTTGAAGAGGTCGAAGGAATCGACCGGTTCTCCCACTACATCGGTCAAAGCGACGATGGCTGCTGCCATGACCTTCGGACTGCTTGTCAGGAATGGATTGATCCGTTGTGAATTGAAATCGATCGTACGGAGCACGGTCCTGGAAAACAACCGCCCCGGTTCTTTCACCAGCTGGAATAATCCCATGGCTTGCAAGGTATCATCCGTATCGAAGAAGCGATAGGGAAGGATCCTTTCTCCTCTGCCGAAGACGTTGATTCCAATTTCCATCCATTCCAGTTGGCAGAAAGGCGATATATGGGGATTCGAATTAGCGAGGGTAGTCCATTGGGCTCTGAATGAATCATCCGGAGGCCAGGTTGCCACCTCTGCTCGCAATTTCGGCAAACTATCGTATTCCATGCAGCTCCACCAATATCGAACGTTGTTGGCAATCATCATAACATGGATTAGACTGTTTTTATGAAGATTTTAATCATATCGAATTTGTTCCCTCCTTCGGTATTGGGTGGGTATGAGATACTCTGTGGACAGGTGGTGCAGTCGCTCCGCTGTCGTGGTCACGAAGTGCGGATCCTGACAAGTACCCACGGTGATGCATCCATAGGACCCGACGACCTGGTAATGAAACGATTGCAGCTGTTCCAACCATTCGACCGGCCGGTATCCTCGGCGATGCGGAGAGCCAGATCACGTACGGCTTCGGTCAATACTTCGATCACCAAGGCTGTGTTGCGGGAGTACCCGTTCGATGTGGTGTTTGTCTGGAGTCTTCTGAGGTTGACTGCCTCACCGGTGCGTGCAGCCGAACAATCGGGGTTGCCTGTCGTGTACACCTTCAACGATGAACATCCGTCGGGATATCTTCCCGCCCACTTTTCCCTGCATCCGAAACAGTTCGTCAGGTGGATCTTGGACAGGACCGTTACCCGACCAACCACTGCCGGCGGACTTCGGTTTGCCCACACCACCTGTATCAGCGAGTTGTTGAAAAGGAATCTGGTCAAATCGGGTATGCCGATTCCCACCAGTAGGGTAATCTACCAGGGGATTCCCATCGACAGGTTTCCACTGCGCACACCGCCATCAGTACGACCTGTCCCGATGAAAATCCTCTACGCGGGCCAATTGCATCCGTACAAGGGGGTGCATACGTTGATCTCCGCGTTGCAGCTTTTGGCACAAACGGTCGGGGCCTCGGATTTGACCTGCTCTATTGTCGGGGCCGGGGAACAGGAATACGAAAACCGGTTGAAATCGGATGCCGGCAGGTCGGGCTTCCCTGTCGCGTTCTTGGGAAGGGTTCCCCACGACCGGATGGGCGAGATATACCGGTCCCACGACTTGTTGGTGTTCCCTTCGATTTGGCCGGAACCTTTCGGCCTTACCCACCTCGAGGCGATGGCAAGTGGCCTGCCGGTAATCAGCACGACCAATGGGGGCCAGGGCGAATTTCTGGTGGACGAAGAGAATTGTCTCTCCTTCGAACCCGACAATCCGCAACAACTGGCACAGTGCATTGCGAGATTGGTGGAAAATGAGGGCCTCTATGCCGCATTGGTCGCAGCCGGTCGGCAAACGGTCGAGAAGGGTTTCACCTTCGACCGGTATGTCTCGGACCTGGAAACTCTCCTTGCCGAAGCGATCGACTCATGACACTTCTGTAGGAGTCGGTATGGTGAACATCGTTTCATTGACATGGTAGATACGACGTCTGGCCTGTCTTGATGTGAGGGAGTAGATGATCTGCATACCCCGTCCATGCGATTCAGCCTCAAGGTTCAACGAGTCGAAGAACTGTTCGGGTGTATTCGATTCGGGTGGCATGCTCCATGCCGATGCCCGGTCGCGGATGGTCAGAATGATTTCATCGGCACAAACCGAGACCTCGAGGGCTATGATCTCATCGATGGAATTCTCCAAACCATGCACGATGATATTGTTCATGAATTCCCCGGCAACCAGACGGCATTTCCAGGCGTCGGTTTCGGTCTTGCCCAAAGCCATCACGAAATCGGCCAATTCCTGGGCTGTCCTGTCGACCATTTCAAGATTGGCGGGCAGTTCCAGTACCGTGGAATATTCGGAGGGTTCGATGACCTGCATGGCCACGAAGGTGAAGTCGTCCTGACGTGCTGTGAAGCCCTTGCGATCCAACATGGCATGGCAGTCCTGAGGCAGCATGGCCACTTGCGTCTCCTTCGATTCGTTCTCCAACAGGTCGAGGAACTGCTCGAGCGAGAGGGCTTCACCCTTTGCATTGGTACACTCGAACACACCATCGGTGTACAGGCAAAGCATGTCGCCGTGTGAAATCGGTTCTACTATCACATCCTTGTTCAGATAGACATGCTGCTCATCCCATCCGAGCGGAATATCTCCCGACTCCGCCAGCACCCGCATGGAAGATCGGTTGCGGTTGATGATCGCCATGGGAGGATGTCCTGCGTTGATGCTGCTCACCGTCATGGAGTCCGTATCGACGATACAGAAGCACATGGTCATGTAGTTGTCCTTGAACAGTCCCTCGGATAGCGTGCGGTTCAATCGGGTTACGATCTCGGCAGGTGTACAGTCGGGCCTGGCCGATGAGAGGATCATGCCCAAGACCGATTTGACCGCCATCATGATCAACGCGGCTTGGACGCCATGTCCCGAGATATCGGCGACATACAAGACATATCGGGAATCGGAGAGCATCAGGCAATCGAACAGGTCTCCGCCGATTTGCGCCCATGGCCGGTAGTTCGCCGAGAAGATCACGGAGCCTTCCGCCTTGAACCATCTGGGGAGGATATAGCTCTGGATGGTTTGTGCCGTATCCAGGTCCTCCATGATATCGTCATAGATGGACTTGATCTGCTCTTCGGTCTCCTTCTTTGCGACTATCGCGCTGAACTGTGTCCCCAGGGAAGCCACAAGACGTTTCTCTTCCTCTGTGAACACGTATCCCGTCTCTGCCTGGACCGCCACCTTGCCACGGAGGTCGGTTCCGCTATGGATAAATGCTTCCTGGATGGACCTGTTTTCCTCCGGATCGAATGTTCCGAACACCTTGTCCTTGTACATGATTCCGACATCGAGTTGCTGGTGAGCATCGAAGGGTGTCGCTATGAATGGCAAGGCCTTTTGGAAGATGTCCGAGAGGGAATTGCTGTCGTCGGCAATGAGTTTGACTATGTTGAAGAGGCAATCGAGTTCCCGTACCCGATCCGAGACGCGAACCAGCAGGGTCTTCTGCTGTTCTTCCAACCGTACACGTTCAGTTATGTCTGTGGCGATCCCCCTGAATCCGACAACCTGGTCATCAGAATGGATGGGAGAGACGACCATGTTGACCTTGAAGCGTTGGCCGCGGCTGTTGATCATCCAAAAGTCGTCGGATACCAAACGCTTTCGACCGCGGGCCATGGTATCCAGCACAGCATGGATATGTTCGACTTCTTCGGCGGGAAAAAAGTCGTCGATACTGTCGGGGTGGAACCCGTCGGAATCGATTTGCTTGAAGATCTCTTGTGTACGGCGATTGAAGAATGTGATCTTGTAGTCCTGGTTCAGTTCGAATATCAGTCCGGGAAGCATGTTCGCCATTTCCATGAAACGGAGGCTACTGGTCTGCAATGCGGTATTCTGCAGGCATGCTTCACAGGCCGTGCCGAGCTTGTGGTTCAAAGGTCTCAGGGCTTCGAGCAGGTGATGGTCCAGGATGTCCCCGTTCTTGTGGAGGACAAGCAACCCGATATCGGCCATACTCATCACGTAATAGGTTCCACCTCCGGCCTCCTGTGCAACCGGGATTACCAACATGTCCTTCATTTCGGATACGTGGGACAATTCCTCCATCAATTTCTTGAAGGAATCGTGGCGCTCCAGGGAGCGGGGAACCGCATAGGAGACCCGCAGGTCCAAGGCTCCCGATTCGTTATGGTTGGCGATCAATACCGCCCCCATGGAACACTCCAGGTCCTGCATATATGCGGCTAGGCTTTTTCCTACCATCTTGCGAAGTTCAAGCGAATCCCCAATCGAGAGGAGGATCCGGTAGCAAATGCGTTCGATCTCTTGGAAATCCATGTACGCTCCTGGTTTCAATCCATATAGATAGGTCGGACTTTTGTGAGGATGATTCCTTCCAATGTGGCGGGGGTGTTCTGCATACGCTTGATAGCCTGTTGAATCCTATCCGGTCTCAGCATGTCGGACGCCGTCACGAACAGGATGGAATCGGCATAGGAACTGAGGATATCCGAATCGACACAATCCTTGATCGGCGGGCCTTCGATGATAATGACCGAATACATCTGCTTCAACTCATCCATCAACTCGCGCATCCTTGCCGACTGCAGCAGGTCGGGAATGACGGCTTCTCCTTTGCGCACTATCATGTCCACACCAGAAAGCTTGGTGGAGGAAATGATCTGGTGGCTGTCGAACACACGGTAGGAGAGGTATTCGCCCAGACCGTTTCCCGCCCCTCCGTCGTCATCTATGAGGAACTCGTTGAACGGCGATTCCTCCTTGGATTTCCGAATCTGCGCATCGATGAGCAGGACATGTTCATCCTGTCGTCCGAATACCGTGGCCAGGTTGATTGCGGTTGTGGTCTTGCCCTCACCATCGGAAGCACTGGTCACCAGGAACGTCGCTCCCTTATGGGGGTAGGCAGCTCTGAGTGGGCGCGATAAAATCCGATATTCCTCGATATGGACCGATTCCCCCTGTTCGGAAGGCATGAGGTGGCGTTTGTTCCTGACATAACCGAACGTCTGAAGAATCGGCATCTGCAGTTTCTGTTTGGCATCTCCCGCCGATTTTATCCTCAGGTCCAAGGCTATGGTGACCAACAGGATGGTGAATCCCAATAGGAACATGACCACCATCGCCCCGGCAGCTATCATCCTCCGGTTCGATTCGCGCGGATAGAGCGGTTCGACGGCATCGGAAATGACATAGAAGTCGGAGTGTTCCTGGGACGCGATCAGGGAATATTGGTTGAGTACTTTCCCAAGGCCCTGGGCAACAGCCTCCAACGAAGCCACCCTCCCGCTTATCTTGGCATATTCCTGGGCAATCAAGGGGAGGTCGACATACCGGTCCTTGAGTTCCGCGTACCGGGCATTGTCACGTGCATAGGCGGATTCGGCCTCGATCAGCTGCAATTCGCTCTCCAGCAGGCGCAATTGCAGACTCTGCAGGTAGGTGTTGTCGGTCAGGATGGTTGTGCTTGTCGCCAGCGGTGCCGACAGGAGCATATCCAACTGCAGCTGGGCTTCCACCAACTCCACCGAAGGGGATTTTTCGGCCAGGAACCTTTCGTAATTGTACCGGGCTGTTTCGTATTCGGTCCGGCCTACCGATCCACGGACATACCCGTTCTCGGCGATTGCCAATATCGTGCGTAGCCGTTCTTCCTCAATGGGATCGAGCCTGGCGGACTGCAGGGCCTGGATTTTCTGCTGCAACAACCTGATCCGATTGTTCGCTTCATCGGCCGAAAGGTTGGGTGATGCCAACGTGCTGGCAAATTGTTCGTTCTGTTCAACCGAAAGAAGTCTCCGAGTTTGGATTTCCCGTTCTATACGGGAGATTTTTGCCTTCGCCGACTCGATCATGGATCGGTTCTTCTCTAGGTTGGATTCAAGGGACAGCAATTCCGAAGTGTATTGCGTGGCTTCGGTTCCCAGTTCGCGGATACCATGGGTCCTGACAAATGCCGAGAACTCTTCCTTTGCCAACCGAAGTTCCCCTATAGTGGAATCATACTGCAGGTTCAGGTCGGTCAATTTCGCCTGGATATCCTGATCGATCATCCGGTTGCTGTTCTCAAGGAAGATGGTGCGGATGGTATTCGCGATCGTCGCGGCCTGGGAGGGACTCTCCGACTTGGCGGATATGAATATGAGGTTGGAATCGTACGCTGTATCGACGTATATGGCGGCACCGAGCTCATCGAGTGTGATTTCGAGCCGCAACTCCTTGCGCAACGCTTCCAGATTCGGCACGATCTTGACCATATTCACGTGGTCGTTCAGGTCGCTGGACGATGAAGTCTGCAACAAACCGGCACCCTGGTCGTAGGTGAGTTCCGTTCCGCTTCCCACACTCTGGTAAATCCTAAAGGAATCCGAGACATAAGATTCGATCGGTTGATAATACAAGACGGTGGTCGCCTCGTATTCACGGGTACCGAGGAATAGGGCGGCACCGACACCCACTGTCGCCGAGAGCACCGCGATTCCGAGCAGGACCCAGATTTTCATGCGCAAACTTTTCACCACTGTCTTCAGTTCCAGTGGAATGTGGAAGGTATCCTGTCCTGCAGCCGGCTCTTGCGCCATATCCGCTCCTTTATCGTTTGTAGAGACGTGCGATCTTGCCTGTGATCTTCCCTTGTATATCGGCATCGGTGAAAGAGAACCAGAATATCACGACATACACAACTATTCCAGGAACCGCCTTTACCATCATATCCCACAGGGAATGGACTGGAAAGAGATATTTCATCAACATGCCGGTTCCGACCAGGGCGAGGGTGGGAATGGCCGCAGGCAAGTAGACGCGGGTTATGTACTTCATATACGAGAAATGGTAGACGTTGGCAGCCTTGGCCGGGACTACCACTGAACTTACGACGAAACTCGATATCACCGTTCCGAGTGCGACGCCGGTAAGTCCCAGCGGGCGAATCAGCAATAGGCTGGTGACAATATTGATTCCCGTCGACAACCCTGCGGATACGGCACTGAAACGATGGTGACCGGTCATGGTCAGGACATTCGAGGCCACAAGCTCGGGCACGGCGATGACGAACGAGGTAATCAGGAGAATCAATGGAACCGTCACGACTGCGAAGGATTCGTCGACCCAGAAGACCAGCAACTCCCGTGCGAAGACATAGACACTACCGGTGATCAGGAATCCTGTTGCCATAATGTACTTCGAAAGGTCCAACAGCAGGTACCGGATGGTTTCCTCCTCCTGCTTCGCCTTCAACTCGCTGATGAGCGGGGTCAGTACATTCACCAATTGCTTGGTGAGCAGGAACGAGTATTCCGTGACCTTGATGGCGACGGCGTACAGTCCGACGAACTCGAGTCCGAGTATGAGCTGGATGATGATCGAATCGGTCTGGAACAATACCAGGCCTGCGATCGTGGTGAGGAACGAATAGAAGCTGAACCCCATGGCTTCACGGAAATACTTCTTCCGGATCATGTTCGGGGAAATATGCAGACCTTTGACATTTCGATAGGCGAACAGCACATAGAACAGGTTCTCCAGCAAAAAGGATGCGCAGTTCAATGCAGCGAGCCAAACGATATTCTTGCCATGGGAGAGGGCGAACCATGCCGACCCGGCGTATACCAATGTTCCGAGCATTTGGATGATGTTGATCAGGTGTATCTTCTGTTCACCGAACAGGGCTCCCTTGAACAGGCTCAGGGGTATCTGGATCGCGAGCGACCGGATACCCAAGATCAACAGGACGGCGACAGCTATACCCGCCAATTCGGAATCGATGGCGAAGAGGGTGGGATAGAAGAAGGCAAACACCGTGAGCAGCACAAGACCGACGAATGCGATGATCACGTAGACAAAGAATATCGTACTCAGCATGTGGTTGCGATATTCGATTTCACCGGTTACGCTCGTCTCGCCTGTCCACTTGACCACCCCGAGCCCAAATCCGAAATCGAGCAGGGAAAAGAACCCTATGATGGAGAACGATAGGTTCCAGAGACCGTAGGCCGCCGGCCCCAAGGTTCCTATGATGAAGGGTATCAACCAGAAGGAGACCACCATGGTGAAGAAGAACCGAATGTAATTGGTCAAGGCATTTATGGAGACCCTGCGTATCCGATCATTGTTACTCATGGCGCGACAAGCCTCCTGACGATGATGATGCTATGACCAATGCTTGCCCGAAGGCCAAGGCCACAACCGTTTGATACAAGACCGGCGATTGCCGCAATACCCACTCGTAGAGTCCGATTGCACACACCATGGTGAATCCCATGGCCAATGCCAACAACAACCGGTGTTCCAAGGTGTTCCATCGTAATCCATATACAACCATATTGCCAAGAAAAAGCACCAGCAATCCGATAAAGGCCACCATGCCGCCATATCCCATCTCGGCTGCCGTGAGCAGGTATATGTGGTGGGCCACACCGGCTTGTTCCTCATACCGCATGACGGCAATGTGTTCCCGGTACTTCCGTGTCTCGGTCAGCACCTTCGAATAAAGGTTCAGTCCTACCCCCGTCTTGTGGTCGTCCGCCATCATGATCGCCGCCAATTCAAATTCGTTGCGGGCTTCCTCACTTGCCGCAGGAGCATTCATGAACCGGTCGATGACGGTGTCGGCGACAAACAACACGCCGATGAGCATGAAAACCAAGATGAGCCCGGTGGTCCGCTTGGTTCTCAAGGAAGGATTGCGTCGGTTCGAGATAATGAGCGATCCGACCACCAGTGCGCCCGCTCCCACCATACCGGTGCGGGATCCGGTTGCGAAAATTGCGAAAATCAATCCCAGAGCCGCAGCCAGTGCCATCAGGAACATCCAGATCCCAACGTCCTTGTCGTACAGCAACCAAACCAACAATACGCAGAGGAGTATGACTGCGAACGATGGAATAGTGTTCGAATGGTCGAAAAAGGCCCACGCCCGGTAGATTCCATCGACATATTTCTGTTTGAAGGTAATGGATGCGAGGAGAAAGCCGGTGGCGACATATGCCCATACCAACGTCCGTATCGATTTTGGGGAGACCCCTTCGGTTACAAAGAAGTTCACCGTACACCAATACATGAGGCCCATGCGCAGAAGTTGCCAGATGACGAACCAACCGAGGATCGAGTTTCCAGAGGTGAATACCGTGTAGGAAGCGTACAGGAAAAAGGCCAGCAGGGGAAAGGAGAATCGGGGACGCCACACGATCGACGACCCGGAGCGCAACAACATGCCGATCGAGAGTCCCCATGCCACCAGGTCGGCCAATGTGATCTCGAACCCCCGTACCGGCCCCCGGTAGTATTCCATGGACATGAGGTTGATGCTGGTCGTCGAGCCGAATAGGAACGAAACCACCATCAATCCGAAGAACACGCGTTTCACCGTGGACGACACTGTCGAGGTAAAGGCAATGAAGGGAACTCCGGCTGCCAGTGCTATGGTGAATATGATGTATTTCATCTCTCAAAGGATGATATCATGTTGCACCAAGATGCGGTAGTCGCCAATTCCGTTGATTTCGGGTTGTATTCCCCTGTTTCCAAGGTGATAATACACCATATGAACATACATATGATCCTTTTGTCGGGTGGCTCGGGCAAACGGCTCTGGCCACTTTCCAATGAAGTCAGGTCGAAACAGTTTCTTCGTGTGCTCGAAAATGGTTCCGGTGGCCATGAATCGATGCTTCAGAGGGTGTTCCGCCAGCTCCGTGTCGAATTTTCCGATGCCCATGTGGTTGTTGCGACAGGTGCGGCGCAACGTGAACAGATCCTCTCCCAACTGGGCGATGCCGTCGATATCGTCTCGGAACCGCAACGACGGGATACCTTTCCGGCGATCGCACTGGCCACGACATTCCTGCACGACAGCTGCGGGAGCCCAGACAATGACGTGGTGGTGGTACTTCCGGTCGATGTGTTCGCCGAACAGCACTATTTCTCCACATTGGGACGCATGTGTGAGGTGGTCGAAGCCGGTGGTGCGGAATTGGTGCTCATGGGAATCGCGCCGACCTTCACCTCAAGCAGGTTCGGATACATGGTGCCTGGGAAACCGGCGGAGGGCTATGCGTTGATCGAACGGTTCGTCGAGAAGCCTCCTTTGAAACTGGCGACCGACCTTATCGCCGGGGGTGCGTTGTGGAACGGAGGTGTGTTCGCCTTCAGGCTGGGGTATCTCATGGATATCGTACGCTCGCATGTCGGCAACCTGTCGTTCTCCAAGCTACACGAGACCTACGAAACATTGGAAAAGACCAGTTTCGACTATGCAGTTGTGGAGAAGGCCTCGTCCGTGGCAATGGTCCCCTACGACGGCATGTGGAAGGACCTTGGTACGTGGGATGCCCTTGCCCAGGAAATCGGTCCACAGGGAATCGGAGAGCAACTTCTTTCCACAACAACAGAAGGAACCGTGGTGGTCAATGAACTGGAAATCCCTGTCGTAGTAGTCGGCACCCGAAACCTGATAGTAGCGGCAAGTCCGGACGGTATCCTGGTATCCGATACACAACCAGGGACGGAACTGAAACCTTTGGTGGATACCTTGGGACATCCGCCCCGGTTCGAACAATTGCGTTGGGGCACGAGGACTGTGCTTGACCGCAGGCACTATGGGCGGGACGGGGCAGGTGAAACGAGGGAAGTCGAATTGGATGCCCTTCAGGAAGCCTCCATCACGTGTGCCGTTGGAACAATCCTGGTCATGGTATGTACTACCGGAAGGGGTTCCTGGACGAACGGGAGGGATACCATACAGGTCGAAGCGGGAACGACGATACCTGTCGCAAGCGGTGCTTCCGGGATATTGTATAGCGAGAATGGATTGCGGCTTGTCGAGATAGTTGTTCCGAACGTGGAGAATGTGTAGAAGAATGGTGAAAAAACGCTAGTCGTTCGGCAGGCAAAACTATACTATTCAAAAGTTGAAATGAATCCAATTAAGTAATGCATGATGGAACGCGTTTCCCATGGGAGGTGGTATGGTTGGTCATCGAAAATATCTGGCAGGTATCTTGGTGGGGGTTCTGCTCCTTGCCGTCTCTTGCATGAAGCAAGCGCCACAGGATGTTGTTGTCGATAGTGTGTCGGCATCCACCGATTATACCCAATTGGTCGCTTCCGCGGTTGAGGTAAAGCTCGCCGCTTTGCGTCCGACTGTCCAGGGAAGCGGTGTCGTCCAAGGCCGCAATGAAGTGGTCGTCAAATCACGTACTTCAGGTATCGTGACATCGATCGAATTCGACTTGGGAGACCAGATCGACAGGGACCAGGTATTGGTACGGATCGACGATACGATCGCCAACCTCTCGTTGGACCAGGCGACTAGACAAGTGGAGAACGCCAGGAAGGAAGTGGATGCGAATACCCAGCTGTACGCACGTGGGGCAGTCTCACTCAGCCAGCTGAACCAATCGAAAGCAACGCTTGCCGGACTTGAAGCCCAACTTGCACGGGCGACCGAAACTGTCCGCGATGTCGTGATTTCATCTCCCCTCGCAGGGCGGGTAGCCGAGCGCAACGCCGCATTGGTTGTCGGCGATTCGATCCAAGTGGGGCAGACGATCGGAAGGATCATCGATTTGCAATCCCTGAGCATCTCGCTCTCGTTCGGCCAGTCCCAGATTTTCCTGGTCCGGGAAGGAGCCCGGGCAGTAGTTACGATCGAGACTCCCAACGAAACGATCTCGACCACAGGCAAGGTGCGGGCCATAAGTGCGGGAAGCGATGCCCGGACGGGAAGCTGGACAGTGGTGGTGGACTTCGACAATCTGAAGCCCCAAACCATCAGGGCCGGGCTTTCGGCCAGTGTCACCATATACAACGCGGAAGCCCCGGTATATCCCCTGGTGCCCAACGCCGCCATAGTGAACCGCGACGGACGCTCCTATGTGTATGTGTTGCAAGACTCCATTGCGAAATTGGTTGAAGTGGAGGTGGTCGACCGCTATGGGGATACCACCGCGGTAACCAGTTTGGACGAGACGTTCGAGTTGCCGGGAGCGAAAGTCCTCACCAGTGGACTTTCCCGGGTCACCGACGGATCTGCGGTTGTCACGCAAGACCGATAGGCTGAAGGGAGTCGAACATGAACGAGCACGAGTCGCACACATCTTCCTCCTCCTTCAGTGTGGGAAGATTCTCTGTAACAAAACCGGTATTGATCAACATACTCATGATTACCATCCTTGCCCTCGGGGCATTCAGTCTTGTCAGATTACCCCAGGAACAGTTTGCGGAAGTGCCCTTCTACTGGGTCAATATCATTGTTCCCTACCCGGGTGCCAGTGCGGCGGATATGGAGACCTCGGTCACTATCCCTGTGGAGAACGCATTCCAGGGCGCCAGCAAACTCAAGGGGATTTCCTCGACAACCAGCGAAGGCCTTTCCGTGGTGCGGGTGGAATTCGACGATGGCATCAGCAACGAGGAATTCCAGACACTGTTCCAGGATGCCCAGACCCGCTTCAGCCAGGTGACGCTTCCCGAAGGGACACTCGATCCACTGGTGGACGATTTCTCATCCGCCGACTTTCTTCCCGTTGTGGAAGTGGTGGTAAGCGGGAATTTGCCGTATGCGCAACTGCGGCGGGAAGCCTTGACCCTTCGCAACCAGATCTTGCGAGTCCGCGATGTATCCGATGTGGATATCGTAGGTTTGCCGGACCGGCAGATCCTTGTCAACTTGGACCCGGTCCGTTTGGCCTCATTGGGGTTGACGGTGAATGAAGTGGTACGGGCGATCCAGGACCAGAACCGGGTGATCCCAGGCGGTACATTGAACTCGGGTTCGCGCGAATACCTGCTGCGCACATTGGGCTTGGTCGAGACCGTCGAGGATGTTTCCGATGTTATCGTACGACGTTCCGATACCGGTTCGGGAATCGTCAGGGTGGGGGATGCCGCTACGGTGATCGATGGGTTCGACCCCGATTCGTCGATCGCACGGTTCAACGGGGAGACTTCGGTTTCATTGAGGGTCACAAAAGTTCCCCGGGGCAGTTCGGTGGCTGTCGTCTCCGGTACACGGGAGCTGGTGGACAAGGCCGCCCAGACGATCGGAAAAGGAGCGACTCTCACGTTGTTCAACGACTCGACAGTGCAAATCGCCTCTAGCCTGTCGGTCTTGGCAACCAACGCACTGATGGGTCTGGTGATCCTTGTGGTGATCCTGTGGCTGTTCATCGGCTTCAGGAACGCGATGATGACCGCCTTGGGTATTCCCGTGACATTCGCACTGACTTTCATAGCATTGGATCTACTTGGAGAGACCATAAACACCAATACCTTGTTTGGCCTGGTGTTGGTGCTGGGCTTGATAGTGGACCATGCGATTGTGATTATTGAGAACTCGTACCGGTTGCAGCAATCGGGGTTGCCAAGACATGATGCTGCCATACTCGGTACGAACCAGGTGGTTTGGCCGATCATAGCGGCAACCGGGACAACCATCGCCGCATTCTTGCCGCTCATGATTATTCCCGGAACGATTGGGAAGTTCCTGAGGGTGATCCCGTTGACCGTGACAATCGCCTTGATCGCAAGTACTGGGGAGGCCTTGTTCATATTGCCCAGTCACTTCGCCGACTGGGGAAAGATTCGGAACAAACCGAAGAAACGGGTCGCAGGCCAATGGTTCGACGGTGTCCAACGCGGATATGGCAAGATGCTCGACGTATTCTACCGTTTCAAGAAACTGTTTCTCCTGTTGTTCATCGGAATCATGATCGGTTCCTTCGCACTGGTCTCCATGTTGAGGATCGATTTGTTCTCGGCGGAGAATTTCAGTTATTTCACCATAGATATCACGACACCCAAAGGGACGTCCCTCGCCGGAACCGATGCGGTGGTACGGGAATTCGAACAGATCCTGTTGCCCAAGGTTGGCAACGGGGAGATCTTGTCCATCAGCTCGAGCATAGGTTCGGTATCGGGCGAATCCGGAACCGGAACCACAAGCAACGCGGCCCAGATTACCGTGGATCTGGCTGAGATGAATGACGGCAGGACTCGAGACATCGACGCGATCATCCGTGAGATTGAAAAGGAGACCTATTACATTGCGGGAGCGGACCAAGTCTTCTACCGTAAGGCACAGAATGGTCCACCTACAGCGGCGCCTCTGACCTATAGGGTGTCGGGTGACAATTATCCCAAGATCGTTGAGGCTTCGAAGGAAATCGCCCAAGCCTTGGCTACGGTCGATGGTGTCTATACGATAGAGAGCGACTATGCCGAAGGAAGTCCCGAGCTGAAGATCCGACTCAACCAGGAGCGGGCCAGCGCATTGGGCATATCGGTGCAGACTCTGGGCACATTCGTTCGCGCACGGTTCGAAGGCTTGCCGGTGGGAACCTTCTTTTCCAACAACGAGGAGATTGGTATCGTCGCCCGGTTCGATTACCAGGGTGGTGCCGGCTTCGCAGACCTCGAGCAAGCCATGATTCCAACCGAAGACGGCCGCCTCATTCCGTTTTCCAGCGTTGCGAATATAGAAGTCGGCTCCTCGGTCGGATCGATCCGACGGGTGGAAGGGAAGCGGGAAATCACCATAACCGCCGAAGCCGACGATAGTCTCGATCTCAAGGCTGTGGACGCATTCGTCACTGCCTACTGGGAAACGAATATGCAGGACAGGTATGACGGCGTTGTCTACGGTACCGGTGGAGAATTCAGCGAATTCTCGACACTCCTGCTCGATATACTCAGGGTCTTTGTTCTCGGCCTCTTTTTGATCTATCTTATCCTTGGTGCCCAATTCAACAGTTATAGCCAACCGCTGCTGATATTGGTGTCGATACCGTTTGCCTTCGTCGGAGTCATCCTCTACCTGTTCTTCTCCGGGACACCATTCTCCACGACAGTCATCTATGCGGGAGTTGCCCTGGCCGGAATCGCCGTCAACGATGCGATCGTGCTGATCAGTTTCATAAACGACTTGCGCTTTGAGGGTAAGGGCGTGGCCGAAGCGGTCAAGTTGGCTGCCCAAAGCCGTATCCGTCCGATCCTCCTCACCTCCTTGACGACAATCGGTGGGCTGTTGCCGACTGCGATCGGCCTAGGAGGAACTTCGGTTGTATGGGGACCCATGGCGAGTACCATCATGTTCGGTCTGTTGTTCTCCACGCTCAGCGCGCTATTCATCATACCGTTGTTGTATGGGATGTTGTATGGCCGCGCCGATGCCGCCGCAAAGGGGAGGTTGGTATGAACAGGTTCGTGGGATTCCTTCTCGTGTTGGTTTGTTTCGTACCAGTGCATCTCTTCGCCGCTTCGGAGCCGTACCGGTATCCCGATTTCAACGAACAGATCACCTACCGCAACAGCCCCGGCAGTGCATTCGATACCGATCGGCTATCTGTATTCCTGGCACAATGGCAGGATTCGGAATCGGGAGGGTTCGCTTCGGTGAAAGGTCTTGTGGGTGTGCAGAACCCGACAGTTGCCCAATTGGATTCGGTATATCGTATCCAAGGCATACAACTGGACCAGCTCCGTCGGCAGGCACGCCCGATCGTCTCGATCATGACCGACCCGGGCAATCCGTTGTATGGCTTCAGCGTGGTCACCGCTCCCAATTTTGCTGCTCCTCCTGCAGACACCACGACAATTTCTCATAATTTCGGTCTTGGGGCCGGCATTTCTCAACAGTTGCCGACTGCGGGTTCGTTGGACCTTACCATCAAGCACGGAATCTCCGTCTCCTCGGCGGATGGTGGCGACTGGAAGTGGAAACAACTGCCTTCGGTGGGTCTGACCCTGCGCCAGAGCCTTGGAATCGGCGATTCGTGGCTGGACACAGGATATGGCAGGAACCTTGAGACCAAGCAGCTGTTGCAACAATCGGGGGCGGCGGATGCGGTCGGGCAGGCGAAGAACCAACTGTCCCTGCAGGTGTTGCAGTTCAGGGGTACGCTCCAGGCATTGTACGAAAGCAAGTGGCTGGCGACCCGGCAAGCGATACTCGCCGACGATGCCGTTACCGAAGCCCAAGCCGATCTGGAACTTGGCATAATCAGCCGCAACCAGTTGATCCTCAAGCAGAATTCGTTCGCCCAGCAGTTGTTGCAGATAGCGGAACTTGAGCGGGAGATCGCATCGATATCCAACACATTGGATCGATTGTCCTCAGGTTCGGTTACCGGAACGTTTGACTCCGATGCCCTGATAGACCTGGAATCGATAGCTGCGTTGGAACACTACCGGAATGGGGCTTTGCTTTCGAACGAAACGCTGTACGCGGCGGCACTCGGGGTCGATCCCGACTATATGCAGGCCGATCGGGATATACAGATCGTGTTCTTGGACCAGAAGCTGGGAAATCCTGCCGACGCCCCAACCTTCTCGGTAGCCATGCAATTGTCGCCGTATTACACACCGACAGCCGGGAATGGGTTGTGGGGCTCCTTCGATGAACTGTTTTCCAGTGGAGATCCGAACTTCAGTGTTTCCGTATCGTTTATGGCAACCGATCTATCCAGGAGCACCGGCAGGACCACCAGGGCACTGATCGATGAACAGCTGGTTCAGGCCTCGATTTCCAAGACGGAGGCGGAAAGCAGCGTGCGGCAGAAGCTCAAGGATTTGCAGCTGCGAATCGATTCTGGATTGGATATGGTCGCACTGCTGCTCAAGGATTACGACTTCGCGGTCAACGATGTGGAGGTCGAACGGATTCTCGCCGCATCCTATTTCGGCAACGATTTGAGTATCAGGCGGAAGGAACTGGCTATGTACGGTGCCGCCTTCTCCGTGTTGCAGCAACTGCGGAGCTTGACGGCACTCTCAGCCGAGCTTGGGATCGTCCTCGGGTCTACGGAGTATTGACCCGAGGTTTCGCCGCATAATCCGTATGGAGCAGGTGGTGTGACTTTTCTCCCAATGGTTTTCCCAGGAACTCCTTGTACAAGGCCTGGACCGCGGGATTTTCGTGTGATTGCCTGAGTTCCCGACCTTCATCCTCCTTGTAGATAGCCGCGATGCGGGCTTTCCTCACTTCGTCGGTGGTGAACCGTGGTTGTCCGCCGCCGCCGATACAGCCTCCGGGACACGTCATGATCTCGACGAATTGGAATTCGTCGGGGTTGGATCGAATATGGTCGATCAGGGTCGCTGCGTTTCCCAGACCATGGGCTACCGCAACCTTCACCTCCTTTCCTTCGAGGAACGACCATGCGTCCACCGTACCGGTAAGGACCACCGATGCTGTCTTTATGCCCTCCAGTCCGGCCAATGGTGCGATATGCAGGTCTTCGGTACCGAGCGAGCGACCGGTGGTGACCGCATGGACAGTACGCAACGCCGCCTCCATGACCCCTCCGGTATTGGCGAATATATCCGCGGCTCCGGTTGAAATTCCCAATGGAGCATCCATGGTGCCCTCGGGCAAGGCGTTGAAATCTATACCGCCCATCTTGATCAAATCACCGAGTTCCCTTGTTGTCAGCACATAATCGACATCCTGGAAACCGCTGGAGCGCATCTCGGGTCGTGCCGCCTCGAATTTCTTGGCAGTGCAGGGCATGACCGATACAACCACCATGTTCGCGGGATCTATGCCGGCCTTCTGGGCGTAATAGGTCTTGGCCAAGGCTCCGAACATCTGTTGCGGGGATTTGCAGGTGGATATCTTGTCGAGCGTATCGGGAAAGTAGTGCTCGGCATAGTTGATCCACCCCGGAGAACAACTGGTGAATTGGGGAAGCCGACCCGGCTGCCCCAAGACAAACTTGTTGCGCAACCTGGTCAACAGTTCCGTTCCTTCCTCCATGATTGTCAGGTCCGCGGTGAAGTCAGTGTCGAATACCGCGTCGAAGCCCAGCTCACGAAGGGCCGAGACCATTTTCCCCGTTACCAAGGTTCCGGGGGGAAGTCCGAAGCATTCGCCCAGCGCCGCTCTGATCGCAGGTGCCGTCTGGACGACGACATGTGTCTTGGGATTGTCCAGTGCGGCCAATACCGGTTCGATATGGTTCGTCTCGACAATCGCTCCAACGGGGCACACCGCGGCACATTGTCCACATTGCACACAAGCGACGCTATCGAGGGTATTGGTGAATGCCGGACCGATCGTGGTATGGTAGCCTCGATATTGGGCGGATAGTACACCCACATGCTGGATATCGGAACAGACTTGGACACACCGTCGGCATTTGATGCATTTCCCGTTGTTCCTTACCAGTGCGACGCTCGAATTGTCAACGGTCGAGAACGGCTTTGCCCCCTCATACCGGTTGCTTCGGATACCCAACTCATCGGCCAGTTGCCGCAACTCGCAATCGTCGCTCCGTTCACACAACTGGCAGTCCCCGTCATGTTCACTGAGGAGGAGTTCCACCACGGTCTTGCGCGCTTCGCGTACCCGTTTGGAATTTGTCTGCACCACCATGCCTTCCCGGACTGGAGTCGAACAGGAGGCGGACAACGTGGGAGCTCCCTCGATTTCCACCAGGCATACCCGGCAGGCACCCATGGGAGTAAGACCTTCAAGGTAGCAGAGGGTAGGAATACTGATACCGACAGAAGCCGCCGCTTGCAGGATCGTACTGTTGTCGGCGACATGCAGTTCTTTCCCATTGATCGTCAACCTACACATGGGATGCCTCCTTTCTTACTTTTGCGGTCTGTTCCGAGGGATTCTCATTGATATGTTTGCCGTAATCGCAACGCAGACACCTGTGGGCCTGTGCCATGGCCACCACTTCGGTCCATGGGAGTTCCACCTCCTCGAAGTTATGCTTTCTCCGCTCGATGGGAATTTGTCTCACCGGTGCCCGCTTCTCCAAGGAAATCTCCGCATCGGGATCGTACGAGGTTTCGGTGACCTGTTCAAATCGCCAGAATGCATGGTTTTCGCCTGTGAGGAACATATCCATGCCGACCGCAGCACGTTCTCCGGCGGCAATCGCCTCCACAACCGACGATGGACCTTCGGTGCAATCCCCCCCGGCATATACTCCTTTCAGGCTGGTTGCCCCTGTTACCGGATCGACGGAAATGAATTTCCGGTCGTTCAGCATGATGGGCGCATCGCCAGTCAAATCCGAGATATCCAACCGTTGTCCGATTGCCATGATCACCTGGTCCGCCTTGATAGTCACCGGGTCCTGGCTTTGTGCCATCGGACGCCGTCTACCCGAGGCATCGAAGGAACCGAGTCCCATTCGTAGGCAGCTTACCGCCTTCACGTGCCCGTTCTTGTCCTTCACAATCTCGACCGGTTGTGTGAGGCAGCTGATGGTGACTCCCTCCTGGAGGGCTTCGGCGACTTCCTCTTCGTAGGCCGGCATTTCTTCCTGGCTTCTGCGGTACACGATCTGCACCGTTTCGGCGCCGAGTCGCAGGGCAGTCCTTGCCGCATCGATCGCCGCATTACCGCCGCCGATCACCACCACATGCTTGCCAACATCGACGGAGCCGCGGATATTGTAGCGCTGGAGGAACGGAACCGCCTGTACCACACCGTCCGCCTGTTCGCCCGGCAATCCCATGGAGAGGGAGTCGGGTGCTCCGAGGGCGAGGAAAATCGCTTCGTGTCCATCATCAAGCAGGCTTTGCAACGTGAAGTCGGTTCCCATTCGCTTCTCGGTCACGATCTCTACTCCCATGCGTTCGATCATGCGGATCTCCCTGGCCATGGTTTCCCGGGGAAGCCGATACGCGGGAATGGTCTGGACAAGCATTCCCCCTGGCCTGACAGCCGCTTCCAGTATTTTCGGTTTGTACCCGATGCGTGCAAGGAAATAGGCGCAAGATAGTCCTGCTGGACCGGCACCCACAATGGTTACCTTCCGTTTGGCATTGGTATCGTTCGCACGGACCTCGGGAATTTGGATAGTCACTTCCTGATCCACCAGGTAGCGTTTGATGCTGCGCACATTCACTGCTTCATCCAAGCTGTTGCGCCGGCACTTGTCCTCGCAGGTGTGGAAGCAGACCCGTGAGCAAATGGCCGCCAACGGGTTGCGTTCACGGTGCAACAACAAGGCCTCGGCATAGCGCCCCTCTCCCACCAGGGAGACGAATCCGGGGATATCGACATGCGCGGGACACGCACTTTGGCACGGAGCCCGTACCAAGCCAGGGCAAACACCCGCCTCGCAATGCTTGTCGCGGATATGGGCCTCATATTCGCCGCGGAAATGACGTATGGTCGAGAGGACGGGGTTCGGCGCAGTCTGCCCGAGGCCACAGAGAGCGGTCTGTTTTATCCAAGTACCGAGTTCGATCAGCTTGTCGATATCACTTTCCTGTCCGTCACCGGCACAGATCCGTTCCAGGATTTCGAGCATCCGCTTGGTTCCCACTCGACAGGGGACGCACTTGCCACACGATTCCTCCTGTACGAACTCGAGGAAATACCGTGCCACATCGACCATGCAGGCTTGGTCATCCAAGACAATCAATCCACCGGAACCCATGATGGCTCCCAATTCCTTCAACGGTTCGTAATCGAGGGGAACCCCAAGATGTTCCCTGGGTATGCATCCCCCAGAAGGTCCGCCGATCTGGGCGGCCTTGAAGGCCCGTCCTTGCTTGATTCCACCGCCGATCGAAAAGACCAGGTCCCCCAACGCCGTCCCTATGGGAATCTCCACCAGACCAGTAGTCCGCACAGCTCCCGCAAGGGCGAACACTTTGGTCCCTTTGCTTTGGTCGGTGCCCGTCGTGTTGTACCACGATGCACCGAAGTCGATGATTGCCCCGACATTCGCATAGGTCTCCACATTGTTCAAAAGGGTTGGACAATTCCACAGTCCCTTCTGGGCAGGGAAGGGTGGCCGGGGCCTGGGTTCACCCCGCTTTCCTTCGATGGAATTGATAAGGGCAGTCTCCTCGCCGCAGACGAAGGCTCCGGAACCCATGCGTATATCGAGGTCGAACGTAAAGGTGGTTCCCAGTACCTGTTCGCCGAGCAGGCCGTAATCCCTGGCTTGGTCTATGGCATGCTTGAGCCTTGCGACCGCCAGCGGGTATTCGGCGCGGACATACACATAGCCCTGTGTCGCCCCAATCGCGAAAGCAGCGATCGCCATGCCTTCGATGATACTGTGCGGATCTCCTTCGAGTACCGAACGGTCCATGAATGCTCCCGGATCCCCTTCGTCGGCGTTGCACAACACATACTTCTCTATCCCGGGGCTGTCCGCGGTAAAATGCCATTTCAGCCATGTTGGGAAACCGGCTCCTCCACGTCCTTTCAGGCCCGATTCCTTGAGTTCCCCGATGATCTGTCCGCTGGTCATGCCCGACAGGACTTTCACCAAGCCCTGATAGCCGCGCCTGCCGATATAGGCTTCTATGTCGAGCGGGTCGATCAGTCCGCAATTGCGTAGGACAACCTTGCGTTGTGGACCAAGAAAGGCCGATTCCTTCTCTTCGTGGATTATCTTCTCAGGGTGGTCGTCGGTCAAAAGCAAATCCTGTACCGGTGTGCCCCCGACCAGGTGTTCCGAAACCACACGTTCGACATCCTGTACGGATAGATTCTGATAGATGCAGTTCTCCGGCACTATCCGGACAACCGGGCCTTTCGAACAAGGACCCATACACCCGGTGCCCACGACCTTGTGTGTCAGGCCCGCCGCTTGTATCGCGCTTTTGAACGCTTCGACAATCTCCAGGGATCCGCTTGCGATACACCCGCCTCCGGTGCAGACCAGTACGGTGGTCTCCCGCTTCGCTTGCTCCGACCGCTTGATGATGGTTTCCGATTTCTTGACGAACGACTGCAAATTCCTAACGGTCGCCATGTTCTGCCTCCTCTCCCTGGTCTGCCCGGTACGGTTCAAGCAGGTTCTTTATCCGACTGGGTTTGACCCGCTGGTGTACGGTGTCGTCTACCATGACGACGGGAGCCAAGCCGCATGCACCGAAACACCGACCGATTTCCAGGGAAAACTGCCGGTCGTCGGTTGTCTGGCCAACTTCTATGCCGAGTTCCTTGCTGATTGCTTCCAACACCTCCTTGCCTCCCCGCACGTAGCAGGCTGTGCCGAGGCAGACGCGGACAGTATGAACTCCGCGGGGTGTCGTGGTAAAAAAGGAGTAGAAGGTTACCACTCCGGCAACCTCGCTGTAGGGGATGTCGAGCTTGTTGCTGATATGGACCAGCAGGTCCTTGGGGAGGTGGCCCAGAAGGTTCTGGGCCGATTGCAGGACGGGAATCAAGGCACCTCGTGTACTGCGATACCGTTCGATGATGTCGTCGATTACCGGAATGACATCCTTCAGATCCAGAGTGTGTACAGGAGGGGCGGAACTGTACTGTTCCGTTGTTGCGACTTGTGCCATATTCGCTCCTTGGTTTTTCGTGTCCTACATGCGCTGCTCCACAGTTAATATTCTTTACGTAACATATTATCATCCCATATAGGATAAATCAAATGCAAAACAAATATATTAGTGCAATAAAAAAGGAGCGACACGAATATCGCTCCTTTTACATGGTGTTTTGTGATTTATAATGGATTCTCAGGATTCCGAGCGTTCCACGGTGCCCAGTTCGCGTTGGTTATGCCTTTGACAGCCCGCAACATGTTCCTGTCGGCGGGATTGGAGACAATCTTGACAGACGATGGCGCGACTTTCCACCGGTCGTCTGTGGTTCCCGCAGCGCCACCCACCCATGAGCTGGTAATGGAATACTTTCCAAAGGAGGCCATTTCGGCTGGTTTGACCTGTAATACTACAGGCTTGTCCAGCATGAATTCCTGACGGACATGATAGTGGTTCGATACGTACGGCTCATAATTGGGGATGATACCATTCGGCAATAGACCGTAGTCGGTATAGACATGCCTGAAACCTTTCAGCGTATAGGTACCTGCCGTGATATTCTCCGCAAAATAGAAGGTGTCCGAATCGGCCAGGATATTCACCATCTTGAATGGAACGATATTCCCGTTCTTGTCCTCGACCAACGGGGCCCAGCCCGTGGCATTCGTATTGAACAGATAGTCTCCTGTTGTTCCGTCTTCAGCTTCCAATACCAACATCGAAGCATCTGTGGAAACAGGCGGATCGACTGTCAATGCGGTGAACATCGACATACAGCTCGTGAAAGCCAGTGCGACCAGCACGCCGATTCCCAATAAACTCCACTTTTTCATAGGTTCCTCCTCTTACGTTGTGCCACAATCGTAAGGTACCAGCAATATATATGTCAAATGGAAATACAATTCCAAGGGGAGCTCGATTCCTTGAGAAGCTGGATTTCCACAACCTTTTGGGTTACATTCAACAGATACAGGGAGGAACCGCACATGGAAACGTTCACCAGTGCATGGGTATGTCACAGGGACAAAGTGGAATTCAGGCAGGAGCAGGTGCGTGAAGCGGGACCAGGTGAGGTGCGGGTACGCATAAAAGCCTGCGGAGTCTGTGGTACCGATATCCATTTCTTCAAGGAGTTTCCCGATGAACAGCCGGTCCCCCTCGGGCATGAAGTCGCTGGAATCATCGAATCGACGGGTCCCGGTGTCTCCTGTCCTGCAGTGGGAACCGCAGTGGTGATCCAAAACCACATCCCCTGCGGCATGTGCGATGCCTGCTTGAACCAACGGCCCGATGCCTGCGGGAATATCAGGACCTATATGGACACCCAGGCCGGAATGGCCGAATACCTGGTGGTGCCGGCTGCCATGGCTATAGCATTCGAAGGTCTGGATTTTGCCACGGCTACCTTGGCCGAACCGGTCACTGTCGCCTTGGACCTCTGTCGTGAGGCGACTCTACGGATGAACGATACCGTATTGATCATGGGACCGGGAACCATCGGTCTCAGCTGTGTGCCCATTGTGAAAAGGCACGGTGCGTCCCTCGTGGTTGTCGCGGGGCACGGATTGTCCTCGACACGTGGAGCGCACCGCAAGGCGGTCGCGACTTCTCTAGGCGCCGATGCCTTTGTGGATACCGCGGACAAAGGGTGGAAGGAGAAGCTTCTCGCATCGTATCCCGGTGGATTCGACCGGGTGATTGTCACTTCTCCTCCCAATACGATTGCCGACGGTATCGCGCTTGCGGGCTTTCGAAGCTCGATAGTCTTCGACGGCATCAGTTACCAGGACGATTCGGTAACCTTCGGGGCCAACGATTTCCACTTCCAGAAAAAGCGCTTGATCGCATCACATGCGATTCCCAACTGGGGGTTCCCCCAAGCAATCGGTTTGTTGAAGGACGGAACCATCGATCCGAAACTCCTGTTGACCCATCGGTATCCGTTCAAACAAGTGGCGCAAGCCTTGCAGGACTATGGTTCCTCAGATTTGGAAATCATCAAGATCGCCATCGAAATCTGAGGGTTTGCGATCCACCACTGGTCTGACAGTTTCGACCATATATCGCATGAACTCGTCCACTTCGGAATAGACGGCATTGTGTCCCGATCTTTCCAACCACAGCAGGTCCTTCACTGGAGCCTCCACCTGGTTGTACCAGCGTTCGCTGATGGTTGCCACACAACTCATATCGTAGCGGCCGTTGACGATGAACAACGGACATTCCAACTCGGTGACATCACGTTCGAAATCCAGGTCGGACAATAACGGATACACCTGTTTCACACCGCGGATAACGCCACGGATCAAGTTGATCCGATCGAAGAACGTGTGTTCGGGAGCGAGGAACATCTTTTCCGAACGATAGTTCGCGTCAGCCGGAGCGGATGGGCTGTAGTGATACAATCTGCTCAATACCTGATAATAGGCATCTCCGTCGGGAACTTCGGTGCCGTCCGAAAGGCGTTTCACATACGGCGGATACCCGAGCTTCTCCATGGTCTTCAGCGTCTTGGCATCACCTGCGGCCCTCGCACCATCGAGGATCATCTCGTACCCGATCGAATCGTTTTCCACCGAATTGATCTGTTGTGCGGCTCCGATATAGGCATGGAACAGCTGCGGTTCCTGCTGGGCTGCCATCAATCCGATCACAGAGCCCCAGGAGTGACCGAGCAGGAAAATCTTCTCCTGGTTGAAGCGGGTCGCCAGGATTTTGGAAAGCTCGATCACGTCGTCGGTGAACTGCTGGACGGAGAGGCCATCGCGACCTGCGGCGAAACTTGCCGCTGTCCCACGCTGGTCCCAACAGACAATGGTGAAGTGTTCGTGCAACGGACCGAGGTAGGGCCGTACCCAACCGACTTCCGACCCGCCCGGACCGCCATCGAGCCACAGGAGCACCGGATTGTCCCTGGATGCACCGGCCAGATAGATGGTCTGCCTGGTTCCATTGATGGTTACGGTGTCCCGAGAATCCACTTCCAACTCGATTTCTTTTCCCTGGGTATCATGGACCTTCTGCGTGTGTGAGCATGAGGATGCCAACAGGAACAGGACAAGAGCCAATGCGATCCAGATTCCCCACTGTATGCTGTGTTTCATATCAATCTCCTTTCCGACTGTTTGTCGGTAAGGTCATGATGCGTATTTGTCCGACTGTCTCCAATCGGAAATACTGCGTAATCGATGCGGTGGGGACTACGTAATTAGTTGTACGGTTCAGTCGTGGAGGAGGTTGAGTAGTTCGATGCGGCTTTGTGCTCCCACTTTCTGGAACAGATTGTAGATATGGGTTCGCACTGTTGCTTCCGAAATGCCGAGATGGCCGGCAATTTCCTTGTTTGACAATCCTTGGGCAATGAGGGCAGTCATTTCCTTTTCCCTCGGTGTCAGGGAGAAGCGGGACAATGTGGTATCGCTTACGGGTTCGAATGCCGTAGCGGAATTGGGATTCTTCGCCAGTGATTGGATGGAAGCGACGAGGACGACAATATTGATGCCAAGATAGAACAGGTATTCGAGAGAGAGGGGGTGCAGGAAGTTTTGGGTTGCCCGGTTCAAGAACAATTCCAGCAGGCTCAATGGGACGAATGCGAGCGTGCAATACCCGATACCTTGGACCAGCAACCGGTATGCGTGGTGGTGTTGTTGCATATCTGCCTTGAGAAGGTTGAGGCCGAATAGCGAGAGGGTCACTGCAACGGTGAGATACACGAAGATTTGCCACAGGCTTGTCGGAGTCATGGCATGGAGGAAACTTGTAGGCAACAAGGAGCCTGCCAAGCCGGATACCATGATCCCTACGGAGACCAGGCAGCTGATACGGGCACCCAGGTTCAATTTCCCAATTGCCCTGCGAAATTCACGGAGACCTAGAATCCACCACATGCCCAGGTACAATCCTATATTGAGTAGAGTACCGATAGTGCCGAACACCGTTTCAACCTGCTGTTGTCTCGGACCGACCAGCCCCATGACCTGCATGAGGTAGTAATAGATCGCCACCAACGCGAGGCTGGAAATAAATAGTCCCTGTACCAGGAGCATCCGGCGGGTGAATGGTTGTTTGAGGCGTATGGAAAGCACCATCAATGCCGCAAGGGCCCCGAAACCGGTTGAGAAGATGATGATGTAGGTAAACAACACAATATGTTTCACTGTGGGGAACTGTATCATCGAGTTCGCCATCAGGCAAGAAGGTTGTCGTGTTTTTGTCCTAATACGAACATATTCGTATGGTTGTAATTCCGGTTTTTGAGGCATGTATTGCTGCAGAGGTGCAATATGTTGCGTATGAAAAGTTACCGGGGTATGTTCCTGGTGTGTATGCTGGTGGTTCTTGGGTTCTCCTGTTCATTGGTTGCCGATGGGCATTCGAGTCGATACAGTCGGCAACAGTGTGGAGATCCGTTTTGGATTTCCCAAGTAGGAGACTCCTATACCTATCAGGTGCGCAGGGGTTCGGCCGATGCCAGCTCGATAGATATCGAGTTCAAGGGATTCTCGGGCCGCGATACGGTCTGGGAACTGATATCCAATTGTAATGTCATGGTACCGTATGACCTGGTGGTCTCCGATCTCCGTGCGTCCGAATTCAAGGTGGTGCTGGTCAATGAGGCTACCGGAGAGGTCGTGTCCGTTGTGCAGACACGGGAAAACCAGCAGGACTATCTGGTGTTGGTTCCCGGCAGATATAAGGTCAAGTTGGTCGGGTATGCCGCGGCTGGACAGTTGTCCATGAGGTTGGATGTCCCCTTGGGGGTCATTGCCGTGGACCGCTTTTCCGATCGCTGGTGAGCCGGTGTGGCTCAGTGTGCTGGAAAGTATTCTCTTTTGACTTGGGACACATATGACAGTATACTATGGGTAGCGGCGATATTGGTTCGGCTTGAATATGTTTCCCACCGTGCCTTTCGCTGAGGGAGCATATGGTATCGGCGAATTTGCCGGTATCACGGAAGCCGACCCGCCTCCGCCGCAGGAGGGATGTATGATGGAACGAGCGATTATCGCAACCGACCTTTCAGAAGCTTCCGATATCATGGTCAAGCATATGGGTTTTTTGAAGGACTTTGGTGTCACTTCCCTATTGCTGCTCCAATGCCCCGATTATCAGGAGGTCGCCTCGGAAGTCTTTCCGTATGTCGCGACGATCCAGACAGAGGCGATCGAACGCCAAAAGGAAGATCTCCAAGGGTTGGGCTTTGCCGTCGAGTCCCGGATCTCTCCGGGAAACGCCAAACGGGAAATCAACCGTATCGCCGAGGAGGAGGGGTTCTCCCTCGTTGTCGTCGGCTCACAGGGCAGGTCGCTGCTCGGTGGAGCTTTTCTCGGTGGTGTCGCACATGAAGTCATGCTGGGTACACGCAAGCCGTTGTTGATCATCCGTCTGCAGGTGGACGAACAAAAGCATTTGTCCGTGACGGGAATCTCCGAGGATGGAGTGGCCAAGCGGATTCTGTTCGCAACCGACTTCTCTCCAGGGGCGGAGGGTGCGTTTGCCCACCTGGAACAATTGATTGCCACCGGTAATGTCAAGCAGATTACGCTATTGCATGTGCAGGACCGTAGCCATATCGAACCACATCTGGTCGAGCGGCTGGAGGAATTCAATACGATCGACAAGGATCGGCTCGAGGAGATGAAGACCCGTCTTTCTTCGGGAAACAAGGTGAAGATCGAAACCAAGTTGATCTATGGTGATCCCCATACGGAAATCCTACGTGAGCTTGAGGAGAGCGATGCCACCATGGTGATGATGGGGACCCAAGGACGCGGTTTCCTACGTGAACTGTTTGTGGGAAGCGTGAGCCAGTATATTGCCCGCAGGGCCCAGGTACCGGTTTTCCTGATTCCGATCAAGCCTGAATAGATTGGCTCCCGACGCACACCCATGGGGCCTGAAAAGACCGGATTTCCCGTTGGTTTGACAGCAATCGTTTAATATGTGATGCTGTATGGTAACGTAAGAAGAGGTAATGCATGTATATAGCGATAATCAACATCCATGGATTGGTGAGAAGCAACAATATAGAAATGGGACGGGATGCCGATACCGGAGGCCAGACGCGGTATGTGGTCGACCTGGTCAAGGAGTTGTCTACCCGGGAGGATGTTGAGATAGATCTCTTCACAAGGAAGATCGGCGACAAGCGGCTAAGCAAGGATTACAACAAGCAGATCGAGGAGATCGGTGGGAATGCACGCATAGTGCGGCTACCGTGCGGTGGAGTGAAATATATCCGCAAGGAGAAGCTTTGGCCGCATGTGGATGAGTTCGTCGACAGTCTGATCGAATTCTTCCGCTCCGAGAAACGGGTGCCTGATATCATTCACGGCCATTATGCCGACGGTGGATACATCGCCACAGAGATCGCCAGTTATTTCCACACTCCGTTGGTGTTTACCGGGCATTCGCTCGGAAGGAACAAACTCGATTACCTCAAGTCGACAGGGGTCTCCGACGAAAGGATCGAGGACTATTATTCCATGTCGTCCCGAATCGTCCAGGAGGAGAGGACAATCCGGAAAGCGGATATGGTGATCACCAGCACGAACTATGAGCGGGAAGAGTTGTACAGTTCGTACAAGAACAGGGATTTGGAACGGTTTGTGGTCGTTCCCCCAGGCTTGGATCTGGACAAGTTCTTTCCGTACTACCATTACGAGATCCAGGATCCTTCGGTGACCGAGGAACAGAAGCTGGCCCAGTTTACCATGATGAAGGAGTTGCAGAGGTTCTTCACCGTCCCGGACAAACCTATCATCATGGCCCTGTGCAGACCCGAGGCACGGAAGAATATCGACCTGTTGATTGAAATCTATGGAAAGAGCAAGGACCTGCAGGCCATTGCGAACCTGGCGATATTCGCCGGTATCCGTGACGATATAAACACCATGGAAGAGGGTGAGAAGCAAGTACTCACCGATATGCTCCTACTTATGGACCGCTATGACCTGTATGGAAAGATGGCGATACCGAAGCACCACAACCCGGAGCGGGATGTGCCGGAACTGTATCGGATTGTGGCCATGAAACGGGGAGTGTTCGTCAGCGCGGCAGCCTTGGAAAATTTCGGGCTCACCTTTATCGAGGCATCTGCGGTCGGTTTGCCGTTTGTGGGTACCGACAAGGGTGGCGTCCAGGATATCAGGAAGAATTGTGACAGCGGTGTATTGGTGGACATAAGCAAGCCGAAGGCAATCCATGACGCCATCCACAAGATCCTGACCGATTCGGAGTTGTGGGATTCGTTGTCGCAGCATGGCGTGGAGCGGATTCGGCAGGTCTACAACTGGCAGACCCATTGCGATACGTATCTTGCCCAGTTGAAACGGGTCATGGAGGAGCACAAGGTCAAGAAGACCCCCGATGCCCGGTATGAGCGGAGTATGGCCAAACGGATGAGCTCGCTCAAGTACCTGCTGGTCAGCGATATAGACAACACCTTGACTGGCGATGCCGACTCGGTCGAGGAGCTGAAGAAACTGTTGGAGGAATATCGCGATACCGTCGGTTTCGGTGTAGCCACCGGACGGAATGTGGATTCAGCCAAGGAGATATTGGAAACGTACGGGTTCCCACAACCCGACGTATTGATCACATCGGTCGGTTCCGAAGTCTTCTACGGGGAGAACCTGATAGCAGACAAGGGGTGGTCGCACTTCATCCGCAGACGGTGGCACCCGAGGCGGATCCGTGAGGCCTTGTCCGGCTTCGGTGCTTTGGAACTGCAACCGGAGGAAGGTTCCCAACGCGATTTCAAGGTAAGCTACAATGTTCTGGATAATTCCGATATGGATTCGCTCATGCAAAAGATCAAGGACGCCCTGGGAAAGACAAAATCCTCCTGGCACCTGGTACTTTCACATGACCGGTTCCTCGATATACTTCCGTACCGTGCATCCAAGGGGACTGCGGTGAAGTATATTGCCTGGAAATGGCATATCGACCTGAAGGCGGTGGTGACTGCCGGCGATTCGGGCAACGATGCGGACATGATGATCAAGCCGTTGAAGGGAATTGTGGTCGCCAACCATGAACCGGCTCTCGACTCCTTGCGGAGCATGAAGAACCTGTACTTCGCGGAACGTTCGTACGCGGGAGGAGTCATCGAGGGACTGAGAAAGTTCGGTGTGTTCCCGTCATAGAGGATACCTGTATGAGACGAGGTGTGTGTCCGGCCATGTAGATGGGGATATTGAGCAGGTCGTCGTCACTTTTAAGGTTCAAGAGGGAGAAGCGAAGAGCGATCTCGGGGGCATACAGTTGGCGGTACAACGCCAACGAATGGGATTTGACATTTCGTGCCGTCTTCACCTCGACCGGAACAATGGTCTTGCCGTTTCGGATTACGAAATCGACCTCGGCCCGATTGCCCGATTTCCAATACCAGACATCTTCTCCATAGAGTTGTTTCAACGATTGCAGGATGTAACTCTCTGTCAGGATTCCCCGGAAACGACTGAGCGACGGACTTCCCGAATCAACACTGCTTGCCGGAAGCCCCGCCATTCTTCGGAAGACGCCGGTATCTGAAAAGTAATATTTGTATTCGCTCTTGTATATGTAGGAATCAATCGGATCCTGAGGTCGTTCCACCCGTCGTACCATGAGGAGAACCTGTTCCTGTAACAATTGGAGTATCAGTGGTTCGATAGACAATCCTTCTGTGGTCCCCTTTTGCCGGGAATTGTGGAAATGGGTGTTCTCGCGGGCCATGAGTTTCGGAACGTGTCTGTAAAGCTCGAGGCACTTCTTGCTTTCCAAATGCAAATTTTCTGCGCAGATATCGGCAATTCTGGCAATGTGCGCATCAAGGGCTGAATCGACCGCAGAAAAGTCGTGCGACTCGATCCAAGTGGCGATTACCGGGGGCAATCCACCGATTGCCATGTGTATGCGCACCAGATGGGCCAGCCGAGTCGCTATCGCCTTGGGAATCGGTTGGATATCTTGCCAATCGCAGAGGAAATCCTCAAGATTCTGGTTTCCTGTCATGCTCAGGAATGTCCTGAAGTCAATGAGGTCCACCACACCTCCTCACATGGAATACAGCATGCTCCTCAATACATAGTGGAGGATACCACCATGCCTGTAATAGGCGACCTCGATGGGAGAATCGAGGCGACATACCACGGGGAATCGCTCTTCAACGCCCGATTCGCGAACCACTGTCATGGTCAACTCCATCTGCGGCGCGATTTCCTCGGGAATTTCGAGCGAATAGCTCTCCGTACCATGAAGGTTGTGGGATGCGATGGATGAGCCCGCCGCGAAGACAAGCGGCAGTACTCCCATGCCGACGAGATTGCTCCTATGGATGCGTTCGAAGGATTCGGCCAGCACAGCCCTGACGCCCAATAGATTCGTTCCCTTGGCCGCCCAATCGCGCGATGATCCTGTACCGTATTCCCTTCCCGCCAGGACGATGAGCTCGATACCTTCCTGGGCGTATGACTGGGCCGCGTCATACACATGCATCAAGGTGCCTTCAGGCAATTTTCGGGTGAGCCCACCTTCCCTCGGAGTGGTGAGCTTCTGTTTGATCCGGGTATTGGCAAAGGTTCCACGCATCATCACCTCGTGGTTTCCCCGCCTGCTGCCGTACGAGTTGAACTGCTCCGGTCCGACACCGAGGGATACGAGGTATGTTCCCGCCGGGTAGGTGGGGTCTATCGAACCGGCCGGACTGATATGGTCGGTGGTCACCGAATCGCCCATGACCAACAACGCCCGGGCCCCCTTGATTGCTCCAATATGTGGTGGGACCTTTGGAAAATGGTCGAAGAAGGGAACTTTCGCGATATAGGTGGAATCCATGTCCCACTTGAAGGTGTCACCCTCGGGAGCCGGTAGCTCGGCCCATTCGGCATCACCGCTGAAAATGTCACGGTACTTTTCCAAAAACGACTCGGACGATACGTGCTTGGTTGCCAACCGGGAAATTTCCTTTGGGTCGGGCCACAACTCATTGAGATAGAGCGGACGACCGCCGTGGTCGTATCCGATCGGGTCTTTGACAAGGTCCATGTCGATCCGACCGGCAAGCGCATAGGCAACGACCAGCGGGGGGCTCATGAGAAACGATGCCTTCACATTCTTGTGGATCCGGCCTTCGAAATTCCTGTTGCCCGACAATACGGCAGCCAATGTGAGGTTTTCCTTCTGTTGGGCTTCCTCGATAGCCGGATGCAACGGGCCGGAATTTCCGATACAGGTGGTGCACCCGAAGGCTGCCACATGGAACCCCAATGTTTCCAAGTCCTTCAGCAGGCCTGATTGTGAAAGGTAGTCGACCACAACCTGTGATCCGGGGGCAAGGGATGTCTTTACCCATGGAGCAACCTTCAGGCCCCACCGGACCGCTTCCCGAGCGACCAGGCCAGCTGCGATCATTACGGCCGGATTGCTGGTGTTGGTGCAACTGGTGATCGCCGCGATTGCTACGGCACCGTCGGGAAGATCCACATGTGTGCCATCCAATTCGACGGAAACCATCTTTCCCTGTTCGATAGCGGTAGCTTTCGCTATCTGTTGTGGTGCATCCGAAACAGCGATCCGATCCTGCGGGCGCGAGGGTCCGGCAATACTGGGAACCACTGTCGCAAGGTCGAGTTCCAGTATTTCGTCGTAGGTCGCCTCGCGTGTCGGATCGTGGAAGAGGGCATTCGCTTTGCAGTACGCCTCGGTTCGTTCGGCTTCTTCCTTTCTTCCGGTCAACATGAGATAAGCGATGGTTTGGGCATCGACAGGGAAGAATCCCATGGTGGCCCCATATTCCGGACTCATATTCGCTATGGTGGCCCGATCGGGCAATTCCAACGATGCGAGCCCCGGTCCAAAGTATTCAACGAATGCTCCGACAACCCCCAGTTTCCGTAACTGCTGGGTGAGGGTGAGCACAAGGTCCGTGGCGGTACACAACGGGTCCATCGATCCGGCGAGTCGGACTCCAACCACCCGGGGAATCGGCATGAAATACGGCTGCCCGAGCATGACGGCTTCGGCTTCGATTCCTCCGACACCCCAACCCATGACCCCAAGACCGTTGATCATGGTCGTATGGCTATCTGTTCCGACCAGGGAGTCGGGAAACAGGATGCCCTGATCGGCACGTACACACTGCGCAAGGTACTCGAGGTTTACCTGGTGGCAGATTCCCGAGTTTGGAGGCACGATGCGGAGATTGGTAAAACTCTTTTGGGCCCACTTGAGCAAACTGTAGCGTTCGTGGTTCCGCTCATACTCCATTCGCACGTTGTGTGCGAGGGAATCTTGTGTACCAAAGCTGTCGATTTGGACAGAGTGGTCCACAATCAGGTCCACCGGGACTTGCGGATTGATGTTTTTCGGGTCTTTCCCCGCCTCTGCAACAGCATCGCGCAATGCCGCCAAGTCAACTATGGCCGGAACACCGGTGAAGTCCTGCATGAGGACCCTGGCCGGATAAAACGGTATTTCGGAGGGTCGCTCCACCTGACCGGTACGGTCGACCAACGCTTCGAGCGTGTGTTCGTCGACAAGGCCGGAGTCCATGTGACGCATGAGGTTCTCAAGAAGCACGCGCAATGAATAGGGCACCGAATCGATTCGCTGCCCGGCAAACCGTCCGATGTCGAAATAACGAAAAGGCGATCCACCGACAAATATGGTACGGGTATATGATTTGGCCATGGGTTCCTCCTATTCCATTCACAGCATACAAGGAGCCGGTTTGCTTCGCAAGTTCCTTAATCCTGCAATTTCGGCGCTACCATCCCGTTGGAACCTATGAAGAAAGAGTCGAAATCGATACCGATGGTGAAAGCCCCCTGCCCAGTTGCCGTACTGATCGCATACCTCGCATACGGTCGGAGTGTGACTGCGGCTCCTATGGCGAAATCCGCGTTGAGCGTGGCACCGACGTACACATCCTCCTCCCATGCGGGAGAGCCGGAGGTAAGGTATGTTGCTGTCTGTGCATGCAAGAGCAGTCCGGCGGCCACCAACCCACCGTATGGGACGGGTTTGTCGAACAATCCCAGGGGGATGCCATAACGGAGGCTGAATAGCATCTTGATTTCTCCCGATTTTGTTTGCAAGCCAAGCAAGTCGGGTGTGAGGATTTTGTTGTTGGGATCAGATTCTACGAAAGCCGTGTCCAGCTCCAACCTGAGGATCTGGTGGGTGCGTCCTAGCGGTACCTGCCCGGTAACTCTTGCTATCGGAACCAATTTCCTATCCTCGACGGTGAAGTTGTGGTTGTATTGCAGACTGCCGAGAATCGAATACCGGGTGGTGCCGTAATAATCCTTCGGACCTGCGTGGTCATGGTAGCCATATCCCGCATACCCGAAGAGGGTGCCGATCGTCTGGTCTTCCACATACGTTCCCCTCATGGCTATCCCGGAAGCCAGGGATCTGCGACCGGATGGAAGCGATTCGTGCCAGAGGGGAATATCGAAGGAACCGGTAACCGAGTGTCTCCGGTCGGTAGTACTGTATTTTTCGTTCGCATTGGCTTGCACGGTGAAGGTGAACGGTCCCGGTGCATAGCGGTACAACAGCACTCCGACGGGAAGCGAGTCGGAAATGCTCCAGGCGGTACTGGCTCCGAGCGTATGCCTGCCGAGGATACTTCGCATCACTACCGAGGCACCCGGAACAATTTCAGAGGGAATGTTTATTGGAAACGGTAACCAGAGGTTGAATCGGAGGGCATCCGAGTAGGGTGTCATAGGGAGTCGAGGTGCAACGGTTTTTGGTGTCCCCCTCGGTTGCGGTATCTGCTTGACAATTGACTCGGCTACCAATGCGGTGGAATCGGCCTTTCGCAAGGCATAACCCTTCGATGTGTAGGTGGAATAGATCACCGAGTCTCCTACTGGAATCGCTCCGGTGATACCGACCGGATCGGTGAGCAACAACGTGATGTGTCCACTCGTCCTATCCACTTCATACAAGGACAACCTTTCGGAAAAGTCGCTTCCAACCCATAGGGTGCCGGGTGTGATGAAACGGGGCGAGTGCAATTCCGCAGGTGCATGGGGCCAGAGGATGCGTCCGGGTTCCTGTTCCTCGACTACAACCAGGGTGGATTGTCCATCCACAATCTCGACGAATACCAATGCCGATCCGTCGGGGGCGAAATTCGGTTCATACACGCTGCCGTCAGGATTCTCATAGAGCACTGATATCGAGCCATCCTCCATGTCGATCTCGACAAGACGATACCGGTCTTCTACAGATTCTATGGCAACCAGACGCTGGCCGTCCGGGCTCACGGCCGGGTGCATCAGTCGTGCCTTCGTAGTGATTCGAGAATAGGTGTGGCTATCAAGGTCGACGCGATAGAGGTCGGAGTAACTGACCGGGGCCAGTTGGGTCGATGCCTTATGGTAGGGGTCGCCCCACAGGTATGAGATGAATGCCGACGTACCGTCCCTGGTGACCGTTACCGTACCTGGTGCATCTACCGGGATCCTGATAAGTTCCGATAGGTTCTTGCCGTCGGGAGAATGGATGGAGATCGCACCGCCGGCATCAAGTGTCCGGGTGAATCCGAGAAGTCCCCGGTCGGTTGGGTAGGGAAGATGGAAATCGCCCACCGAATCGGGGGAAAATAGGGGTGGCAACTTGGTGACGGTCGGCAAGGCATCCCACAATTCCTGCAATGCATCGCCAAAGAGCTCGGCCGAGGTTCGGCCGGTGACCTTTCTTACCGCGGGGGATATACCGAAGAACGGCCAGTTCGAGAATCTGCGGTTGATCTCACGGAAAGCCTCTTCCCCGTAGGTACGCGCCAGATGGTCGACCATGATGTACCCGGTGCTGTAGATTCTTCCTCGTGGTGGATAATTCGAGGAGTAGGCTCCTTGCGATATGCTCCACATGGATTGTTCAACCAGGGGCGCCTCATAGGTCAACGCGAAAGTAGGAGAGTCCCCCCGACCACCTTCAGCCCGTGTCGATTCCATATAGGTGGTGATTCCCTCTATCCACCAGCCTGGCATGAGCGGGGAATTCATGGCGGGAACTTCTGGCCCAAAAATCGGTGTAAGGAATTTTGCCGGTCCAACAGGAGATGTCAAATGGATATGGTGGGTGAGTTCGTGAGTGAAAAGGGAGCGCAGCCAATCGCTGGTCCTTGAGCCGAGGAACCGGTTCGAAGCTCTGGTCAGGAACATGAATACCTTTGCGGGGAACGGACTGTAGTATCCGTTGGCAACCACGGGTCTACTGGTGAGTACCACCGGAATGCGTCTTTTCGGGGTATGGTCGAGCATTTGCACAATTTCCGCAAGGACCTGGTCGGAGAATCCCGCGATCCGCTGGGCCGCCCACTCGTCGTGGGGCTCGAAGATTATCTGGAAATTGTCGGTGAGGATCTGCATGTGGCCGCGATAGGGAATCTGCTCGTCGTGTGCCGATAGGGTGGATATTCCTACGGTGCAAGCTATGCAGAAGACCAACAAGGATACAATTTTTTTTACTGTCATTCCTACACCATAATTCCATCGTCGATTCCATGCAAGCAAAGTCACCACGAAATATTGCCAGGGAATCGCGTTCATGATAGGTTACGTACATGGAAAATTCAATTGCCTTGGAAACTTCGACAATCCTATTCGCCTTCGGCCTTACGATTTTTGCGGGAATGGCTACCGGAGTCGGTTCGATCATGGCGTTCTTTTCCAAGAAATTCAATCCCAAGTTCCTTGCCGGAGCGTTGGGATTCTCGGCCGGGGTCATGATATATGTTGCGTTGATCGAGATATTCTTCAAGGCGAAGGTTGCCTTGGAGGGTGCTCTTGGTGCAAAGCCCGGTTATTGGGTGACTACGGCTTCCTTTTTCGGTGGGATCGCCATTATCGCGCTCATCGACAAGCTGATTCCATCGTATGAGAATCCCCATGAGATCCATAAACTGCCGGGCGAGAAGATGTCACTAAAGGATCCTGACGATCCCAGACTCCTGCGGATGGGGTTCTTCAGTGCCCTCGCGATTGCGATACACAACTTTCCCGAAGGCCTGGCTACATTCATGGGAGCTCTTTCCGACCCCAGCTTGGGTATCAGTATCGCCGTGGCCATTGCCATCCACAATATTCCGGAAGGTGTTGCTGTATCGGTGCCTATCTACTATGCAACCAAGAGTCGAAAGAAAGCATTCTGGTACTCCTCGCTTTCGGGGATGGCAGAACCGGTTGGAGCCCTGATTGGCTTCTTCCTGTTGCGCCAATGGTTCAACGATATCACCTTTGGTATTGTCTTTGCTTCTGTCGCAGGAATCATGGTTTATATTTCGCTAGACGAATTGCTTCCCACAGCCGAAGAATATGGGGAACACCATATAGCTATCGGCGGAGTGATTGCCGGTATGGTGGTCATGGCATTGAGTCTGGTGTTGTTGGCGTAGCGGCTTAACGGTTTTCGGTTCGTTTCTTGCCGTCCGGGCTAATTGCCATGGAAGGGTTGCGGATAAGCTTGGTGATCCGGTCGACATGCTTGAACCGCAACGCCGACCAATCGTCGTCAATGGCTATTTCTTGGAAATTCGTCAGGGTCGATAAACCGCATGCATGCCATGGAGGAAATGAGGATCAGGCACGCTGCGGCACCGGCATACCCCATGATCTTGTATGAACCTGTGAAGGTGCTGCCGACGCTGAACAACCAGGGTCCGATCGCGCTTCCGGCAACCAGGATCGACATGGCGAATCCGCTGATTGCCCCGAGATGCTTTCTGCCGAACAACTTGGGCCACGTCACTACGCTGAGCATACTGAACATGCCGTTGGCGATACCATACGAAACCAACAAGGTGATATCCCCAAACTTCGTTCCCAGGATGGCCAGGGATGCGGACGTTGTGAACATTGCGGCACCGAAGGCAAGGAAAATTGCCTTGATCGGGAGCCGGTCGCTCAACCAGCTGCCGATAAATTGAGCGGCAACCGAGATGAACGAGATTGGAAGGAATATCTTGACGGCATCGGTGGCACCGATTCCAATCTCGCCATAAATCGCGATTATATGGAAGGTGAAGGCGGTGCCGAACAGCGTCCAGTATCCCAATGCGATTGCCATGATCCAGAATCTCAGCTGCTTGCGGGCCTCACCCACGGTGAATTCCCGTTCGGAATCCATTTGTCGTTTCTGCTGGGCTAGTGTCAAGGGGGCCATACCCTGTTCAACCGTCATGCCGCAGGATTCGGGATCGGATCTGAAGAAGACAAGCACGATCGGAAGGAAGATTCCCGTGAGCAGCAGCGCCAGCATGAACAGTGCGCCCATCCATCCCCATCGTCCGATAAGGGCATGCAACGGTTGGGGTGCATATGAGAAGCCGAATGCGGTGACCACACCCATGAGTCCCACGACCAATCCACGCCGTGGCCCGAACCACTTGGCCAGCATGGTACGCGAGACTATGGTGATCACTCCCTGTCCAAAAAACCGTATGCCAAGGAACCCGAAGGCTGCGACGACAGATGCGATGATGAAGACGGGTATGGCGACAACCGAAGCAAGGGAGGAGGCGATTTGTCCCGAGTAGGCGAGGAATACCAGAAATAGGCTAAGCATGACCGTGGCGATGGCTCCTGTTGTACGGGCCCCGGTTCGGTCGAGGAACATGCCCGCGAATGGAGTGAGCAGGCTGCTGAAGAGGGTTCCTATCATATAGGCACTCGATACTGCGACACGGGAGATTCCCAGAGCTTCGATCAGGTGGTCGGTGAAGGCCGAGACACCCATTGTCTGCCCGGGAATGCTTGCCAATATACCGATCGAACTGACAATCAGGATTACCCATCCATAATAGAATGGAAGGCGTGCGATTCGTGGGTTTGCATGTCTGGGTGGTATCACAGCGGCGATTGGTTCGGATTGCACCTGGGGCTCCTTGGTTGAATCTCCGTATAGTGCCAGAATTGCCTGTGTTGTGCAACAGAGCTGCTCTCAAAGCACGGTCCCGCTATGTGGTGTACCGGTTCGGATGGTGTCATCGGCAATGACATCTATGCGATTTTTGTTTGCTATTTGACTTTTGTCGCGATACACTTCATGCAAGAAGAGACTTGATGGGATATGGAGGGTCTTATGCGTGCGAGAATTGTTCTTACAGTTGTAATCTTGGTGTTGGTTTGTGGTGGCGTCCTGATTGCGGATACTCCGAGTGTGTTCGAGGCGGGATTGTTGAACTATTATACAATCGGGGATATCGCGGATTCGGAGTACTCCCGGTACACACCTGGTGTCAGGATGGCTTTCTATATCACCGAGTGGTTCGGGTTGAACGGAGATGTTATCGTGAAAGAACCGTTCAGCGGGGATCTGGAAGGATACCAATTCTTGCTTTCAACCACCCTGGTCTTCCGTTGGCCATTGGGATTCTTCGAACCGTATCTCGGCATCGGTCCCGCATACTCCATAACGGTGGATGGCGGCAATTTCGACATGCCCCCACACATCCTCTATGGAGCCCGCCTTGGTTTCGACTTCAATATCACTCCCGTATTCTGCCTTGGAGTTGAGGCGAACCATATCATTCCAGATATTCCAAGCCTAGTGAACGGTTCGGACGAATTCGACGTCATGGCCAATACGTATGTGGGACTTGTCCTGAAGCTGAAGCTATGACGGACGTTCTCCCGGCGGGTGCTTCTTCATGTACGCGTGTTCCTCGGCGACATCGTTGACAACATCGGCCAACTTGTTCTCCAAGGAACGCGCGGTGGTCATGGCAAATGCGATATCTTCCTGTGTCCCGAATTCCCTTTTGACAGCCCGCATGAGGGTAAAGACCTGTTCCTTGGTGAATCCATGCATGATGACGACTTTCTCCGGAGTGTTTTCGTGTGTTGTATCTTCCATACGGTCAAGGTAGCGGTTTTACCGCATCCCGGCAAGCTTCCGAGGTCTACATGAGCCCGCTGTGGTACCCTGCCATATAGGAAATTTTCCGGGCCGTATCCTGTACAGCAGGAATCGTATCCTCGATTTCGCCAATGGACATGTAGTTCTCGAATGCTGACAGGCTGATTGCGGCGATAATCCGACCGTCACGGCCACGTATCGGTGCGGCGTTGCAGTTGTCCTTGAGTATGTATTCGTTGCGGTCCCGTGCGATTTGATCCGCCTTGACCTGTTTCAATTCATCCTTGAGTCTCGCAGAGTCCGTGATGGTTCGGCTGGTGAAGCTCTTCAACCCCTTCTTCGCAATGAGTTCGTCCAGTTGCTCTTCCGGCATCTCGCAGGTCAGGACTTTTCCCAAGCCCGTGCAATGGAACGGCAGGGCTTTGCCTGGCGTAAAGTAGGTGCGGGGGAGGCTCAGGATTCGATTTGGGATATTGGTTCCAAAGCAGTTCGAGGTATGGCATGGTGAGTTTTCTGATTTCCAGGGAGACCAATGCGTTGCGCGACAATTGCAGGGCCTTCAACGAAGTGGCATAATGCCCCGAATGGTCGTCCTTGACCATATAGCCGGATGCGACAAGACTAGCCAAGAGGCGGAATGCCATATTCGTGTTGATCTCCAAGGATTCGCAGACATTCTGGATTGTCAGCGGATGCTCAGAGGCTGCGGCAAGGTCGAGGATTTGAAAGCAGCGCATGACTGCTTTGATATTGTATTTGTCGGTGGTATCATTGGCTTCCATGATTATAAATACTACATGATAAAATTGAAAAATCAAAGCAAAAAACAACAATATTTATAAGATTGTTGATTATTATTATATTTTCACATGTCTGGACACATTCGTTCATATTCTAAGTAAACTGTTTTATAACTTGCATGTGAAACAGATGTAAGCCCGTTCGGTAATTTTTTTTCCAAATATAATGGTATTTGAATTATTTATATAAAATTAAATTTCATTATAAAATTATAGAAAAAAGATAAGAAAAATCAAATAAAGATTGACAGATGGAAAAAGTGGCCATATGCTATCACTTGCATGGGAACAGTCGATGACGGTCCCCTTGGAAGCTAACAGACCGGAGGTGGGAATGAAGACCCCAATCATAGAATCCATGGCTGTGTACCCCGTTGCGGGCAGGGACTCCATGTTGTTGAATCTTAGTGGTGCCCACGCACCCTTCTTTACGAGAAACGTGGTGATCCTCACTGACAGCAGTGGAAATACCGGAATCGGTGAAGTGCCTGGTGGACAAAAGATTACAGCCGCCCTCGAGCAGGTCAAACCTCTGGTACTAGGTTCTTCGGTGGGAGCATACAAGAATACGTTGCTTGCCGTACACAATTCGCTGGCGGGAAAAGAAGAGGATGTGCGTGGTGCGCAGACCTTCGACCTCCGCACCGGCGTCCACGTTGTCACGGCGATCGAGGCTCCGCTGCTCGATTTGCTCGGCAAACACCTCGGGGTTCCTGTCGCCGCACTTTTGGGTGATGGCCAACGGCGCGATAGGGTCAAGATCCTTGGATACCTGTTCTATATCGGGGATCGGAAGAAGACCGATTTGCCGTATGTTTCCCATCTTGATTCGCCGGTCGATTGGTACCGGCTCAGACACGAGGAAGCCATGACCCCCGAAGCTATCGTCGAATTGGCACGGGCAAGCAAAGATCTCTATGGCTTCGATGATTTCAAGTTGAAAGGTGGAGTCTTGGAGGGAGCCGAAGAAATCAAGGCGATCAAGGCATTGAAGAAGGCTTATCCGTCCGCACGGATCACTATCGATCCAAACGGAGCTTGGAAATTGTCCGAGGCGGTCGAATTGTGCAAGGACTTGCATGATGTGCTCACCTATTGCGAGGATCCCTGCGGCGCCGAGGGAACCTTTTCGGGAAGGGAAGTTATGGCCGAGTTCAGACGTGCGACCGGATTGCCGACCGCAACGAATATGATCGCCACCGATTGGCGGCAGATGGCCCACTCGATCATGTTGCAATCCGTCGATATCCCGTTGGCCGATCCCCACTTCTGGACAATGGAAGGATCTGTGCGGGTCGGACAGCTTTGCGAGACATTCGGATTGTCGTGGGGATCCCACTCGAACAACCATTTCGATATCTCCCTTGCAATGTTCAGCCATACCGCAGCAGCTGTTCCTGGGCGTTTGAACGCAATCGATACCCACTGGATTTGGCAGGAAGGGGACGAGCGTCTCTCGGTGGAACCATTGAAGATCGAAGATGGCCATATAGCCATACCGAAGAAACCAGGTCTGGGAATCGAAGTCGATCTGGCACAGGTGGAAGCAGCCCATGCGTTGTACAACGAACATTGTCTCGGAGCACGTGACGATGCGATGGGCATGCAATACCTGATACCCGGGTGGAAGTTCGATCCGCAGCGGCCCTGTATGGTGCGATAAAATAGAATTTAAAAGGTGACAATCAAATAAGAAAATACCTAATCAAATTTTGGTTGGTATACTATATGGAGGAAGGAAATGAAAAGATTACTCGTATTACTCATGGTTCTTTTGCTGGCACTCTCATTTGTGGGCGCCCAGGGGAAGGGAGAAGCGGCACCAGCAAGTGGTGAACTCAATTGGCCTACAAAACCGATAAACCTTATCGTGCCTTATGCCGCCGGTGGAAACTCGGACTTCAACGCCCGTGCCATCGCAAAATATTTGCCAGCGATTCTCGGACAGCCGGTGGTCGTTACCAATGTGGCCGGAAGTGGTGGAACAATCGGTGCTTCGCAAGTAAAGGACGCCAAGGCGGACGGATATACGATTCTTGTCCACCAGCTTTCCCTTACCATCGCCGAGGCAGCTGGAATGGCTGACTACGGTATCGAGTCATTCGAAGTCGGTTCCGTGTTCTCCAATGCATCTCCTGAAATCCTTCTTGCAGCTGCCAATGCTCCCTTCGATACAGTTGAAGAGCTCATCGCACTTTCCAAGAAGCAACCAGGCAAGTACAAGCTTACCGCGAACACCGGTGCTTCAACCATGTGGATCGCAATCGGTCTGCAGAATGCTGGCGCAAAGTTGAATATCGTATCTTCCGGTGGTTCGGGGGAAAGACTCCAGTTGGTCCTTGGTGGTCATGCCGATATCGTTCCCCTCAACTACAGCCAGGTCAAGAGCTATCTTGAAGACGGTACGCTGAAAGCAATCGGAAATGTGAGCAACAACAGGTCTGAGCTCCTTCCTGAAGTTAAGACACTGCGGGAGAGTGGGATCAATGCGGGGTATGACTACCTCAACACCATGTTCTTCCCCAAGGGTACCGACCCGCGGATCGTCGAGAAGTTCTCCAACGCTGTTGGTGAAGTGATCAACAACAACGCTGCATACCAGGCCGATATGGCCAAGGCGTTTCAGCCACTCACATGGATGAATGTCGAGGATTCGAAAGCCCATTGGTATAAGGAACGTGAAGAGTTGATGGCGATCAGCGATGTACTCCAGGGCAAATAGACTGTAGCCTGTATCAGGTGTGTTCCGCTGGCCTGAAGCTTCTGTTTTCAGGCCAGCTCACTGTATTTTTGAATAGGAGAATAACTGAGATGACCAGTGATTCAAAAAAAGAGCTAGGGGTTGGAATCTTTTTCCTGGCTTTGTCTGTCGCTTACATGTTGGGAACATTAAATATCTCGACATTCACACCATTCGGAAACAGGGGTCTCGACTCTCGTTCCGTACCTCAGCTGATTGGATTTCTCGTATTTGTATTGAGTAGTGTCCATGTGATACAGGTATTACTCCAAGTTAAGAAGTCGAAAAAAAATTCTGTTGAACCGGTTGCAGGAAACAAGGATCAAGTGTGCGATACCGATGAGGTCATATGTATTGAATCTCCCAAAGGCTCGATAATTGCCCGCATCGATACCGTTGTACCGTTGAAGTTGATCTTATCCTTGCTGTACCTGGTAATCTACGTCGCCGCATATCAAGGAATTGGTTTTATCATTTCCAGCACCTTTTTCCTGATGGCCGAATCTTTTCTGTTGGTGAAAAGGGAAGAGCGGAAAAGGTGGACCGTGTTCATCATACTCTTTTCGATTGGAGCCTCGGTCTTTATCTATTTTATTTTTACAAAATACCTTTCATTGTTCCTTCCCAGCGGAATCTTAGGTTAGGAGATACATAATATGTTGGAAATGTTGATTTCAGGTTTTGCATCCGTCTTTACCGACCCGACGGGCATCATCATGATACTTTTCGGGGTTACCATAGGAATTATCTTCGGCGCTCTTCCCGGTCTCACCACAGTCGCGGGCTTGTCGATGTTCCTTCCCGTTACCTATGTAATGGCGAGCAATATTGGTTTGTCTATGCTTACGGCGATTTATATCGGGGGAATCTCCGGTGGTCTCATCTCGGCGATACTTCTCAATATTCCGGGAACGCCAGCCTCGATCGCAACATGCTTCGATGGAGCGCCCATGGCGAAGAAGGGTCAGGCGGGAAAAGCTCTTGGTCTCGGAGTATTCGGTTCGCTTATCGGTACGATCATCGGAGTCCTTGTTATGGTCGTGCTTTCTCCGACACTTGCAATTTTCACTCTCAAGTTCGGTCCATGGGAATACTTTTCGGTCACCTTCTTTGCCCTTACCCTGATATCCACATTGACAGGGAAATCAGTTGTCAAGGGATTACTGAGTGCTTTGTTCGGCATGATGGTCGCAACCATTGGGCTCTCTCCGATTGACAGTGCGAAAAGGTATACCTTCGGTTCTTTGCAACTTACCAGTGGGTTTCATCTTCTGATTGTCTTGGTAGGTCTCTACGCGATAAGCGAAGTCTTGTCGACGGCAGCGGCGAAACAGGAACAAGTTAAAGTCCTCGACTACACGATGAAGGGACTCGGTTTCACCCGCAAGGACCTCAAGGGGAATTGGGTCAATTTGATCAGGAGTTCGCTCATTGGTCTTGGAATTGGAATTTTACCGGGAATCGGAGGTTCGACGAGCAATATCATCGCCTACTCGGTAGCGAAGAATTCAAGCAAACATCCTGAAAAGTTTGGAACTGGGATCGCAGATGGCCTGCTTGCGTCCGAAGCGAGTAATAATGCCTCTGTCGGTGGTGCCATGATCCCACTACTCACCCTCGGAATTCCCGGAGATGGTGCCACCGCCATCCTGCTTGGTGGCTTCATGCTTCATGGTATGCAGCCTGGCCCATTATTGTTTCAGACAAATGGGGATACGGTGTACCATATCTTCGCTTCGATGATCCTCGGCACATTCTTCATGGCTATCCTCATGTGGGCAGGCATGCGAATGTTTGTGAAGATTCTCAAGGTCCCCACCCATATCCTAATCCCTCTCATCGTTGTACTTTGCTCGATTGGAGCCTACGCACTGAGCAACCGTGTGTTCGATATGTGGGGATTGATACTTTTTGGTATTCTCGGGCTTGCCATGTCGAAATTCAAGATTCCCGTTCCTCCATTCATTCTTGGATTTATTCTTGAGGGAGCACTCGAGACAAATCTCCGACGGGGACTCGAATATTCCAATGGGAATGTCATGGATGTATTCACCCGACCTATCAGTGCGGTTTTTCTCATCCTTACGGTTCTGTCGCTTGGATCGACGATAATCAAGCAGATCAGGCATTCGGCGAAAGCTGCCGCCAAGGGGGAACAATCGTGAACGGTAGAGAAACTTTTCCCGTCGTAATCGAAATGTTGGTTATCCCTGTCGCTGGGAATGACAGTATGCTTCTATCGCTCAGTGGTGCCCATGCTCCGTTCTTTACCCGCAATATCGTAATACTCAAGGATTCATCGGGACAGACTGGACTTGGTGAAGTTCACGGTGGCGAAGCGATCACCAAGGCACTGGAGGAGTCGATACCTTTCGTTGTCGGCAAACAGATAAGTGAATACCGCTCTATATTGCGGACACTTACCGAGCGCCACAACAATAGGTCCAAAAATAGTGAGGGCCTCCAAAACCTATCACTTGCAAATTTGAAGGATGTGGTGCACTCGGAGACCGCAATCGAAAGTGCTCTCCTCGATTTGTGGGGGAAATTCCTCAATATGTCGGTATGTGATCTGCTGGGTGATGGAAGACAACGGGACGATGTTGTCACACTCGGATACCTGTTCTACCAGGCAGATAAGCGTAAGACCGATCTGCAATATATCGATGAAAGCTCCAGTGACAATCCCTGGTTTAGGGTAAGAAGAAATGAGGCTATGGATGCGAATGCTATCGTTGAACAGGCACTGGCACTTAAGGAGTATTACGGATTCAAGGACTTCAAACTCAAGGGAGGGGTCTTGGAAGGGGAGAAGGAGATGCAGGCAGTAGAAGCGCTTGCAGCGAGGTTCCCCGATGCACGGATCAATATCGACCCCAATGGCGCTTGGAAACTGGACGAAGCGGTTGCACTCTGCAAAGGGAGCAGCCTCACCTATGCCGAAGATCCCTGTGGAACCGAGTCAGGGTATTCCGGAAGGGAAACCATGGCCGAGTTCAAGATGAGGACAGGTATTCCGACGGCTACCAATATGATTGCGACCGATTGGAGACAGTTTTACCATTCGATTGGCCAAAAGTCTGTTGATATTGTGCTCGCTGATCCCCACTTTTGGACTATGGGTGGTTCGGTAAGGATCGCTCAAGTTCTTAACGATTGGGGTATGACCTGGGGATCACATTCAAATAATCATTTTGATATTTCGCTGGCGATCTTTGCCCACTGCGCAGCGGCCGCACCTGGAAATATCACGGCGATGGACACCCACTGGATATGGCAGGATGGTCAATATCTTACCAATAATCCACATCAAATTAAAAATGGGGCAATACACGTCTCAAAGGCACCAGGGCTTGGAATAGATATCAATATGGATGCGGTGATGAAAGCGCATGAGGTGTACACGAAACTTCCTTTCGGTGCAAGAAATGATGCGGTCGGCATGCAATATCTCATTCCCGGTTGGAAATTCGACAGCAAGAAACCCTGTATGGTCAGATAATGAATTGAAGGAGTAACAGTTATGAAAATTGGATTTGTAGGATTGGGAATCATGGGCAAGCCCATGGCCAAGAATTTATTGAAGGCCGGCCATGAAGTTGTGGCATTCGATATCATGGACGCAAACGTCGCCGAGGTCGTTGCCGCGGGAGCGGTTGCGGGTAGTTCGGCGGCCGATGTCGCATCCCAGGTTCCCCTGGTGATCACCATGCTCCCCAACAGCCCGCACGTGAAGAGCGTGGTCATGGGCGAGAAGGGAATCCTGGAAGGAGCGGCCGAGGGGACGATCCTGGTCGACATGAGTTCCATCGCCCCCTTGGCAAGCCAAGAGGTCGAGAAGGCCTGTGCGGCCAAGGGTGTTCGTATGCTCGATGCACCGGTCTCCGGTGGCGAGCCGAAGGCAATAGACGGGTCGTTGGCGATCATGGTCGGCGGGGACAAGGCCCTCTTCGAGGAAGTGAAGGACCTCCTGTTGGTCATGGGAGCCACTGCGGTGCACTGCGGTGCGATTGGGGCGGGCAACACCACCAAGCTGGCGAACCAGATCATAGTGGGACTCAACATCGCCGCGGTAGCCGAGGCTTTCACCCTGGTAAGGAAGGCGGGAGTCGATCCCCAGTTGGTGTTCGAGGCGATCAAGGGCGGACTGGCCGGATCGACGGTCATGAACGCGAAGGTTCCCATGATGATCGATGGGAACTTCAAGCCGGGATTCAAGATAGACTTGCACATCAAGGACCTGGCGAACGCGCTGGACACTGCCCACACAGTGGGTTCCCCGCTTCCCCTGACCGCCGCGGTACGGGAAATGATGGAGACGTTGCATGCGGATGGCAACGGGCAGGATGACCACAGCGGCCTTGCGAAATACTACGCCAAGGTATCGGGCACGCGGATCGGCAAATAAGCAACGACGGAGGAACGACCATGGACACCGATTTCATCAAGGGTATCATCCCACCGATAGTCACTCCCTTCACAGACGACGAGCGGCTCGACGAGACGGCGCTTCGGCGCCACATAGATTTCATGATCGACGGGGGTATCTCTGGAATCCTCGCCTTCGGCTCCAATGGGGAATTCTATATGCTCGACGAGGACGAGATGGAGGGGATGCTTCGGGTCATCCTGGACCAGGTGGGAGGAAGGATTCCCGTATACATGGGTGTCGGGGCGATCAGGACAAGCACCTGTGTACGCATAGCGCGCATGGGGGTCCGTCTAGGAGCCGTGGGAGTTTCGGTCTTGCAACCGATGTTCCTCAAGCCCAGTGAAGACGAGCTGCGCACACACCTCCGCACGATTACCCGGTCTGTTCCCGACACGCCGGTGTTGCTGTACAACAATCCGGGACGCACCGGGTACGGCATCAGCCAGGACATTGTGGAGGAGCTTGCCCACAGCGAGGCGAACCTGGTTGGCATGAAGGATTCGAGCGGGGACATGACCCAGACTATCGAATTCATCCGCCGCAACGCCGACGTGGGCTTCCGGGTGATGTGCGGCAAAGATACGCTGATCTACTCGGGTTTGAACGTGGGGGCTGTCGGTGCGGTGTGCTCGACGGCCAATTACCTTCCACATCTCGTCTGCTCGATCTACGAGAAGTATGTCGCCGGGGATCTGAAGGGAGCCCTGGAGGCCCAGTTCAAGTTGAATCCGATCAGACTGATGACCGACAACTCGAGCTTTCCAGTGGCCACCAAGGATCTGGCGAACCTCGTCGGATCCAGCGTGGGCAAACCAATTCTTCCCAGCAAGATGTCTCCTCCCAAACAGATGGAGCGGCTGCGGAATGTGCTGGTCGAGGGCGGGTTTCCAGTGGTGGTGGAATAGTTCGACTACCCCAGCGATGGGATACTTGTAAAGCGGCCGTTTGCATTGTAGAAACGGCCTTTCTTTGTATGCTATAAGGAAACGGATGAATACCCACGATAGATGCATCCCTTGTCTCTTGAAGCAGGTAGACCAGACGGCACGGCTGTTCGGGCTTTCCGATGCCTCGACCGCAGAGATGAACGACAGGTTCCGATACTTTCTCCAGGAATCCCATAACAACGGATCGCCACCTGAAATGGCTGTTTTCATACAAGACCTCCTAGTGTCATATACGGGGAATGCCGACCCGTATAAAGAGATAAAGCACAACAGCAACCGACAGGCATTGGCTGTTGTGGAAGACTTGCGTGCAAGTGTGGAGGATTCCTCCAATCCCTTGAAAACGGCAGTGGCACTCGCATGCGCTGGAAATATCATCGACTATGGAGTATTTTCGAGTGGAATCGATGTCCGAAGTGAAATCGAATCGATACTTGTGCGGGAGTTGGCGGAAATCGGGTCCGAATCGACCGGGAGGTTTCAATTTGCCGAATTCTCCACTGCCCTGGATACGGCGGAACGACTTCTCTACATTGGGGACAACGCGGGAGAGATTGTATTTGACTTGATATTGCTCGAGACGATCAAGGGAACGTATCCGAACCTGAGCATCTATTTTGCAACGCGCGGGAAACCGATTCTCAACGACGTATTGGTGGACGATGCATGCATGGTGGGAATCGATTCGGTAGCTACTATCATCTCCAGCGGTGTACCCACTCCCGGATTGGTGTTGTCCCTGGCAACCGAAGAGTTCCTCTCCATCTACAATTCCTGCGACCTGATTGTCAGCAAGGGACAAGGAAACTTCGAGTCGTTGTCAATTCCGGATCAAAGGATATTTTTCCTGTTCATCACCAAATGCGAGGTAGTCGCGAACCTGGTGGGAAGTTCCTTGCAGGACCTGGTTCTCGTTTCCAAACGCAAGGAATTGATTTGATACCACCTAATCGGAATCGATGAGGGCGAATACTTCCCGGATCTTTTTGGCGACACCGTCATCATCGTTGTGCCCGGCAATCCCCGCGGCGATCGCTTTCACCTCATCGTGCGCATTGCCCATGGCTATACCATACCGGGCCCACGAAAGCATCTCCTTGTCGTTGTCCGCATCACCGAAGGCCATGGTCTCCTCTGCGGATATGCCATACATCTCCATGAGTCGCTGCAGTGCGGAACCTTTTGTGGCTCCTCCTGTCATGATTTCGAAATAATCGGGATGCGAGTAGACCATGTGGAGCTGATTTCCAAACCGTTGTTGCATATGCCGTCTGATCCGTTCGGTCTCCCCGATCTCTCCAATAAACATTGCCTTGGTGAAATGGAGGTCATCGAACGATTCGAAATCGACGGACTTGCCGACAATGCTACTCAAAGGTTCGAGATAATCGGCCTCACGTCCACAGTTGGTGAAATACAGTTCGTGATCCATGAATGCGTGAAGATGGGCAGGAGAACCTTTTCCGATCCTGACAATCTCGGCACAAATTTCATGATCCAAGGATATATGCCACAGGTCCTTTTTGGTGGCGGGGTCGTAGATGCAAGAACCGTTGTAGCAAACCACTGGAAAGGTGGTACCCACCTGCTCTACAAACCTGATCGCCGTGGCCAGGCTTCGGCCGGTTGCGATCACGACATGCACGCCTTTTTCCATGACTTGTCGGAGTGTCTGTATCGTTGCCTCTGTTATTCTTTTTTCGGATGTAAGCAATGTGCCGTCGAGATCGATGGCAATGGCTTTGATCTTGTGTTGTGTGTCCATATGGAGAGTATGGCGAAGCCGGTCGGTTGTGGCAATATGTCCGGCTTGGCGATTTTTGATTTCACATCCGATAAAATACTTGTATAAACAAATAGTGCTAGTCTGTACAAATAATGTGCTATAAAGAATGCCTAGTCATTGCAATGCATACAGGTATGAAGTGCATTGAAAAATGCTAAACAGAAGGTTTGTGGCAACAACTGTTCCGGAAAAGAAAAAATAACCTTTGACTGTTGCAGTTTGTTGTAATATCATTCCCACATATCACAAATCAGGAGTCGTATATGAAAAGACTGCTTACCGTCGCTTTGTTGCTGGTGCTCATCGTTGTCCCGTTGATGGCCGCTCCGTTGACCATCAAGCTCGCACATTTGAATCCACAAGAACCGTTCGACGTTCCATCCGCTGCCATGGCCGCAACCTTCAAGAGTGAAGTCGAAGCCAACTCCAACGGACAGATTCTTGTCGAGATTTATCCGAATGGAGTCTTGGGAAAAGAACGTGAGACCATGTTGCAGGTAAAGAGTGGCATCGTCCATTCCTTCATCTCCTCCTCCGGTGGTCTTTCCACATTCTATCCACTTATCGATGTTACCAACCTTCCGTTCGCCTTCTCCAGCTATAATGTTGGATATGAAGTCTATGATGGTGATTTTGGACTTGATCTGGCTGCCGATATCGAACGCCAGGCAGGGTTCAAGGTATTGGGATATGGCGAATCGGGTGGTTTCTTCGCAATCACCAACTCAAAGCGTGAAATCAGGACTCCAGCCGACATGAGGGGCTTGAAGTTGCGCGTCATGGCTGTGCCCCTCCACCAGGAAGTCGTGAAGTCCCTCGGCGCATCACCGACAGTCGTCGCTTGGGCTGAAGTCTATACTTCGTTGCAGACGGGAGTGGTCGATGGCCAGATGAACCCGATCTCCATAATCAATATGGCGAAGTTCTACGAGGTTCAGAATTACATTACCTTGACCAACCACCTGTATGCACCGTACGTATGGGTCATGAATCCCCGTTTCTACAATGGCCTGTCGACAGATATGAAGAAAGTCATCGACGATGCTTCCAGGACAGCAATTCTTGCGGGACGTGGAGTCAGCCGTGTAATCGATTCTTCGGAGAAGGGCTTGCCCGTGTTATTGGAGAAGATGAATGTGTATGTGCCTACAGCAGCGGAAATGAAACAGTTCAGGGATCTTGCGATGCCGGCAGCCCGGGCTTTCTTGGAGAAAGCATACAAGAACCAGGGCAAGTATTGGGTCGACCGCTTCGTGTCTGCCGTTGAAGCCGCGGAAAAGAAACTCGGATACTAAGCGCGTTCGAATACGAGAATCACTATTGGCGCCGGCTTAGGCCGGCGCTATTGCTTAGGAGTCATCGCATGGATTCACAAGAAAACAAGGTTATTGGTGTTCTGTATAAGATTTCAGAGATTCTCAACAAGATTGTCAACCAGCTCTGCGTTGTCACCATCGGTGGCATGACAGCTGTGGTCTTGCTGGGAGTGTTGTTCCGTTATGTTTTGCGCATGCCGCTCAGCTGGTCGGAAGAACTGTCCCGTTACCTCATGATCTGGGCCGCTACATTGGCAATCAGCATAGGTGTCCGTGACAATGAGCATGTGGGGTTGACTGTGCTGCTCGATGCAGCAAAATCGAAGACGATACGTATCGTCCTGGGAAGCATTATCTTCGTGGTGATCTTGGGTTTTCTATCGGTCATGATCTATTATTCGATATTGATGACCGTTGAAGCAAAATGGCAATTTTCCATGGGGCTTGGGATAACGATGGTACTTCCGTCATTGGCGATTCCCGTTTCCATGACCCTCGCCATCATCCAGCTTGTAATCACGCACATCCTGAACCTGTCCAAAGGATACGCTCCGGTGTCCCAGGAACGAAAAATCATCGACATCTAAACGAGGAAATACGTATGTTCTTATCTATTATCATAGTCTTTGTGACGCTCTTGTTGTTGGGTATACCAATCGGGTTCACCATCGGTGTAGCTGGTATGGTCGGCATGTACATGATGGCAAACGATGTGGCCATGTTCACCATGGCTCCACTCCAATTCTTCAGCGGATTGGATATGTTCACCCTCATGGCCATGCCGTTTTTCATCCTTGCCGGCGAGATCATGAACCGTACCGGAATCACCGGGCGATTGGTGAAGTTCTCCAATATCCTTGTCGGAAATGTTCGCGGTGGATTGGCCCATGCCAACATTATCGCAAGTGTCTTTTTCGCAGGTATGACAGGGGCCGCGGTAAGCGATACCGCTGCAATCGGTACCATGTTGATTCCCGCCATGGAGGAGGACGGGTATGACCTCGACTTCGCAGCGGCGATCACTGCTGCATCCTCCATCATCGGACCGACCATTCCGCCATCGAACATGATGGTCATCTACGGATCGCTCATGAATGTATCCATCGCCGGGTTGTTCGCCGCCGGTTTCCTGCCTGGAATCTTGTTGGCAATAGTACTCATGATCATGTCGTCCGTAATAAGTTATAGGCGGGGATACCCCAAAGGTAAGAAGTCGACCTTCAAGGACAAGATACTCGGCTTGAAGGATGCGATCTTGCCCCTGCTTATGCCGATTATCATTCTCGGAGGAATCTTGAGCGGAGTGTTTACTCCAACCGAGGCGGCGGCAGTAGCCGTAGCCTATGCCATGATTGTCGGATTCTTCATTCTCAAGAGCATCAAGGTCAAGGATCTTCCCTCTATGTTCGTCAATACCGCCAAGATAACGGGAGTTGTCTTCCTGATCATCGGAACCGCCAGCATCCTCAGTTGGGTACTGGCTATAAACCAGGTTCCCCAAATGATCGCGGACTTCCTCCTGGCCGCCACAGGGAGTCCTGCCGTTATCCTGTTGCTGATTATCTTACTCATGCTGGTGGTCGGCATGTTCATGGATATCGCTGCCGCATTGATTATCCTTGGACCGATCTTGCACCCGATTGCGGTAGGGATGGGAATGAGTCCGATTCATTTCGGTATCGTCATGGTGTTGTCACTTAACATAGCATTGATGACTCCACCAGTGGGAGCCTGCCTATTCGTTGCCTGTAGTATCACAAAACTGAAGCTTTCTACGCTCAGCAAGGCTATATTGCCATTCATAATAGTCGAAGTGATCGCACTGTTCATCATTGCCTATGTGCCGATTATCTCCACGTTCATCCCATCGTTGTTAGGATTCTGACAGGAATTTCCCCGTACGGTACCCGGGGTACACCTCCGGGTTTTTTATTCGATTGTCACAATTCCAGTAGGCTGATATAATAGATATTAGGAACTGATATCACTGTTCAGGGAGCTTTTCATGGAAGATAGCGATGAAATCACGATAGAAAGACGAAGTTTGGCGGAACAGGTATACATGTTCCTCTGCAACGCAATCATTGGTGGGCGGTACAGGTATGGTGAAACCATCAGTACCAGGAACCTTGCCGATGAGCTTAAGGTGAGCATGATGCCGATTCGGGAAGCCCTGAAACGGCTGGAATTGGAAGGAATTGTCGAGATCAAGCCGAGAAGCATGTGTGTTTTCAAGACTCCCACGAAAGAAACGATCCGGGCAGCCCTGGATGTACGCGAATTGCTTGAAGTGTATTGTGTGAAATCGACCTATGCCGACGTCTCGGCGGAAAGGTTGGCACCGTTGCATGAGATTATCCATCGGATGGCCGCTTCGGTCAATGGCGAGCAGTTCGATTTGAAACGCTATATCATGGACGACTGGCGATTCCATATCACCCTCTGTTCGCTCGTTGACAATGAATTTATCAACAAGACCTATCGTGAATTGAACCTGCACCTGAATATGAACTTCATGTACGACATCGGTATCGTGCCCAACGTGGAGCAGACGTTCAAGGACCACATACAGTTGCTTGAGGCCTTGGAACAGCACGACCCGGTGGCAGTGCATATCATCAGAAGACATCTGGCAACCAGCCGCCACAATACTCTCAGCGGAGAATTTTTTAAAAAAGGGATATGATTTCCTGTCTGTACGGGTGAAAAGGAAATCCCCAACTAATCCATGAGATACCCGCCGTTCACATTCAGCGTTTCTCCTGTAACAAAAGCCGCGTCCTTGCTGACGAGGTAACACACTGCAGCAGCAACCTCGCGTGGTGTTCCCATCCGTTTTACCGGCAACGACTCGACCACTCCGGACCGCTTCTCTTCTGACCATTCGGCACTCATGTCCGTCTCTATCGCATGCGGCGCGACTGCATTCACGGTAATTCCATAGTGTGCCAATTGGCGTGCCAATGAACGGGTAAGGGTTGTGACAGCACCTTTTGATGTTCCATATGCCGGAGCAGCTGTCAAATCACCTGTTTTGGCGGCAATGGAGGTAATATTGACGATTCTTCCCGATTTTTGGGAGATCATCGAAGGAATCGTAGCCTTGCACCAATAGTATGTGCCATTGACATTGACTTCCATCACCCGGTTCCATTGTTCAACGCTCATGGTGAGTATAGTTCCGCGAGCAACAATACTGGCATTGTTCACCAGTATATCGATGCTTCCCCGTCGATCCAAGATTTCCCGAACGGCAACTTCCACAGCCAAGTAGTCGGTGATATCGACTCGCAACGCCATCCCCTGCAACTTCTTGGCCTGTAGCTTGCCGATGATTTCCGAAGTATCTCCAATATCGACAACAACCACATATGCCCCGTGTTCGGCGAGCATCAACGCGATCTCTCTTCCGATTCCTCTTGCCGCCCCTGTTACAATAGCAGTCTTTCCATGGAATTGCATTGCTCGAGCCTCCTAACCAAACAGAAGATTCGGCAGGAACAGGACCAGCCGAGGAAAGAAGATAAGAATGAGAATCATGACAGTGATCGTCGAGATGAACGGCCACATGTGCTTCACATACCTACCGATGGAAATATTCATGACTGAACATACCGCATACATGGCCAGTCCGACCGGCGGCGTCATATTGCCCATGGTGATGATGGTACAGAAGAGTATGCCGAAATGGACCGGATCGATTCCCACTTGCATGGCAAGCGGAAGAAAGATCGGTGTGAAAAGCAGTATGACCACGGAACCGTCGATGAACATGCCCAGGATAATCAAGAAAAAGACGATGATTCCCATGACGGCGTATTTATTTTGGCTGATTCCGAGGATTGCCTGTGTCAATTTGCCGGGTATCTGTTCATAGGGGATTCCGTACCCGAAGATTCCCGATAGTGCGATAATGAACATGATCGCTCCAACATCCACGACAGAGTCGCCGAGTGTCTTGATGAGCTTCTGGATAGAGAGTTCCTTGTAGAAAAACCCAACGGTCAGGGCATAGATGCAGGCGAATGCTCCGACTTCACTTGGAGTAAACAATCCGCTACGGATTCCGAAAAGCAAGAGTATTGGGAAAAGCAGGGACCAGATGCTCTCCTTGATCGCAGCGAAGACCTCTTTCGGTCTGGCGGCATGCTCCCGTTCGGCGGCATATCCATGGTGTATGGAAGCGAGCCAGACAGTGAACATGAGGGCGATCATCATCAACAGTCCTACCAGAAGTCCGGAAGCGAACAGGCGACCGATGGAGACTTCACCGACAGTACCATAGAGGATGATTCCGACTCCAGGGGGTATGGTGGCGGTAATCAGTGCCGTCCAACTGATCACATTCGCCGTGAATCCGGGGGCATATCCACGTTTTATCATATCCGGTGCGAGGATCCTGGCTTCCATGGAGGCATCGGCGATCGCAGATCCCGACACCCCACCCATGAGGGTGGACAGCACTACACTCACTTGCGCCAATCCGCCACGCATATGTCCTGTGAGGACACTGGAGAGTTTCATCAACCTATGTGTTATTCCGGAAGCATTCATCAGGTTCCCGGCAAGAATAAACAGAGGGACCGCCAACATGGCGAAGTTTTGTGTCTGTGAGATCGGTAGCTGAACAATCATGGTGAAAGGCAATTGGCTATTTTGCAAGAAGAAGCATACGCCTGAAATTCCGATTGCGAAGGCGACAGGCATTCCCATGGCGAGAAACACGATGAATACTATGGAGACAAGTGTCATGTGGTACCCCTCTGGTGTGTTCGGATGGAACTTCCGGACAGCAGCAACCATAATTTCCGTATGGCTGTGATTGCCATGAGCGATGATCCGATGGGAATGCTGACGATCACCCACGAGTAGCTGAAGCCTGGAATACCCTGGAACACCCTTTTGTGGCTGATGAATGCGAGTTTCACACCGTAGTACATCAGGGCCATCAGGAAGCATAGGATAATGCCGTAACAGAAGATGGAGAGTATTTTTGCCAGACGGATCGAACACATATCCACAAGGAGTTCGACCCGTACCAGCTTGTCTTTCCGTAGAGCGACATCGGCACTGAGGAATACACTCCATGCGAATAGGAAGAGGGAAAGGTCTTGGGACCAATTGAACGGTTTGCCAACAGCCCTGGCCAACGCCGCGATGAAAATCAACACACAGCAGGCAACGAGACCTACAGCCGAGAGGAACAATTCGATAGAGCCTAGACGGTCATACAGTTTTTGCATACAGGCCTCTTTGTCTTACCTTTTCCGCGTAGAAGCAGGGTCGGGTGGGCCCTGCTTCCGAAGGAGACTCCGGTGAGTCCATACGGTTCGATTTCAGTCGAATGACTGCCGAAGACGAATCCTTATTTTCCGAGTTCCTTATAGATCTGGTTGCGGGCACCGAGAAGATTCAATTTGACGTACGCCGCATCACCAGCCTTACGGAACGCATCCATATCGATTTGGGATTCATCGATTATCGTCATACCGCGATCGACCAAAGCTTTTCTGTTTTTGGGATCGATATCTTCGAGATAGGCACGCGATACTTCGAGCCCGGCCTTGTTGCATTCTTCCTCAAGAATCTTCTGGTATTCCGCGGGCAGGGAGTTGAACCACTTGCTGCTGATGACTTCGAAGTTGATCAACAGGATGTGTTTTGTCTCGCTGACATAGTCGCAGACTTCGTCGAATTTGCCTGTGGAAGTGGCTGTAAAGGAGAGTTCGAGTCCATCGATTGCCTTTGTCTGCAATCCCGGATACATATCCCCATAGTTCATGGCGACTGGAGTGGCTCCGATTGCCCGTATCGATTCCTGCCAAATCGGTGCACCGGGAGTGCGGATGCGAAGACCCGAGAGATCGGAAGGTTTCGTTATGGGTTTGTTGGTGACCATTTGCCTGAATCCCTGTACCCAGAAGAACGATAGGACCTTGAATCCCTGGGTCCGTTCCAATTCCTCCTTCCATTTCAGGACTGTGGGCAACGTGTTGAGTTTCTCAACCTCTTCAAGGGTACTTACAAAATACGGTGCATTCATCACCGCCATATCCGGTACATACTGGCCCAAACGTGCCGCATCCGTGTTCTGCCCGACGTTGGCCCCCTGACGGATCTGTTCCAGGATATCCTCCTCGACACCCAGTTGTGCACTCGGGAATACTTCGATTGTCAGATTGCCGTTCGTACGTTCGGAAACCGCTGCCGCCCATTTCTGGAATGCACCATGATACGGATCTTGTGGTGTGAGTACATGATTGAATTTTAACACATACTTCTTCTGGGTCTCCTCCTGTGCCCCAGCGGCGAACAGGAGCGAGGCTCCCACCAGGCATACAAGCAGTACGCAAAACAGTTTTTTCGAATTCAAAGCAGACCTCCTTTTTTGGCTTGCTGATATCTTAGATATATGATATTTTGATTTATATCAGTTGTCAACGAAAACTTCCCAGGCTTTTACATACCTGAACCACTAGGAAGAGGGCCGTCCGAGTTGGTATGATATTGGGGTGATGCTTAGACGGGTTGACAATTGAGCGATATGGGGGGTGCTATGGACTCGACAGTACGGATTGGAAGGGAAAAGCTTGAGCAATTCTGCACGAACGTATTTTTGCAGCTCGGTTTGCCGGAACAAGAGGCGATCGATTCCTCCAAGATCCTTGTCGCCGCCGATGCACGCGGAATCGGCAGCCATGGAGTAGGCCGGTTGTGGCGCTACGCCAACGGTATCCGGAAGGGCATCATGTTGGGGACCGCAACCCCGCAGATACTGCGCGACACACCGATTTCCCTGGTTCTGGACGCCCAAGGGGCAATGGGAATGGGAATCAGCAAGAAGACCATGGAACAGGTCATATCACGGGCCAAGACAATCGGAGCCTCCTTCGCGTCGATCCGAAACTCCAATCATTTCGGTATCGCCGGCTTTTACACGGAACTGGCAGCCCATGAAGATATGATTGGAATCTGTATGACCAACACCGCGGCCCTCGGGGTTCCGACATTCGGAAGGACTGCCATGTTCGGTACCAATCCGATAGCAATCTCGGTTCCTGCCACAAAGGGCAGGATGTTCACGCTAGATATGGCCACAACCTGCGTCACCAGGGGGAAAGTGGAGGTATATGCTCGCGAAGGGAAACGATTGCCCCAGGGCTGGGCTGTGGATACCACCGGCAAGGGAACTGCCGACGCGACCAGACTGCTCGACGACATGTTGTACCAGCGTGGAGGCGGTATGCTTCCCTTGGGTGGGGAAGGTGAGTTGCTTGGCGGCCACAAGGGATATGGATTGGCAGTTCTGGTCGATATCCTGACAGCTGTGACCAGCGGTGGCGATTTTGGCAAATCCGTCATGGACAGCGAGGCAACCAGTGCCCGGGTCTGTCATTTCTTCGGTGCCATCAAGTTGGAAGTCTTCAGGGATCCCCAGGAATTCAAGAAAGATATGGGCAGGTTGCTGGATGAGTTGGTTGCAACCGAAGTTGCCGACGGTTGTGACCGGGTCTATTATGCCGGACTGAAGGAACATGAAGCCGAAGCGGAGAGCAATCGGTCTGGTGTTCCATTGACGGAGAAGGTTGTTGAGAGTTTGCGAAAGATTGCCCAAGAGTCGGGAGTTTCCTTTATCTTGTAGTTGTCATTGCCAAACGAAGCGAGAGGAGAGGGACCATGTAATGGTCTGCTCTTCCGAGCGAGTGCAGGGAACGTAAGGTTGCATACCTCGCCCCTCGGGGCGACAAAGGAGGCAAAGCCTCCTGGGTCCAGGGCTAGTCCTGGGGTAGTGATACCTTTCATTTCCGATGCCAGGCCAGAGGTAATTTGGTTGCCCAGGTATCAATTCCAAGTTAGAATCGGGTATGCGAAACGTCATGGTCTTCCTTGGAATTGCTTTGTTGGTATTGGGCCTCGTGTCGATCTTCAACAATCTTGGTCTGCAACGGACCGAAGCTGAACTTTCACAGGATAGGATGTTTTGTGTCGATGCATCGCAGCTTTCCAACGGACCGGTGGTAATCGGTGGAACATGGAATTTTTTTCCGAATCGATTCATCGATCCCAAGAACGTCCCGTTGGAGGGAGGAATCCCCACGGTGGTCCCGGGTGACTGGAACCTCGGAAACAGAACGAAAACGTGGGGGATCAACGATGGGTACGGTTCATACCACATCAGGTTGGAACATGTGCCTCCCGGGCGATATGGTCTCTGGATCGATATCGTCTACACCGCCTATGAACTGTATGTGGACGGACAATTTGTCGGGGGGAGCGGTACGGTTGCAACCGAAGCAACGGCAAGCCACGCTGATTTCACCGATCTTGTGACGATGTTCGACGTGACCGAGAAACCCTACGTCGATCTTGTCCTCTTGGTAAGTAATTATTACCACCCGGTCGGTGGTATCGGTGTCGCTCCGATTTTCGGCAGGAGTGACCTGGTCGGACAGGTGTATGCCCGCTCGGTCTCGCTTTCGGTCGGACTTGTCTCGATTCTCCTCGTTTCCGTTTTCATCATCCTATTTTTCCATGGGAAGTTGAACAAGGATAGCAGCCTCGTGTATTTCGCTGTGTTCTGTTTCGCACTCGCCCTGAAAGTCGCAGCGTCGAATTCCTTATTGGGACTGTTCTTTCCGGGCATTCCCTTGCATCTGGTCTCCAAGTTTGAATACCTCACCATTCCATTGGCGGCCTTTGCATTTTCCTACTACTGGAAAATCGTGTTCGGGTTCAAGGTGCATAGGTGGATTCTGTATGGTTTTCGTACCATATTGGGCCTGTACATCCTATTGATTCTGATTACGCCTATTCCCTTTTACTATCCTCTCCTCATGCCAAGCATTTTCCTTATCATTGCGATGGGACTCGTCTGGACAGTCCAAGTTATTCGATTGTATGTGAAATCGAGTACTGTCCCGGGTCTCATGGTGTTCGGTATTGTCGTTATGCTTCTCACTATTGTGATGCAGGCCTTCTACTATGAACACGGCATTCCCAATCTGTTCCTCAACCATATGGCTGCGATCGGCATGGTGTTCTTCGTACTCGTCAATTTTCACACCCTCTCCTACAGGTTCCTTCTGGCAAAGGAGGATGCGCGCAAGGCCTCGACGGAATTGGAAACGAAAGTATCGGAACGGACCCGGCAACTGCATGCCGCAAACGAGCACCTCACCTGGATCGCATCGCATGACGAATTGACTGCAGTGATGAACCGAAACGAGCTCATGCGATTGGTTGTGGCCCGTCATTTTTCTGCACCTGTTTCGGTGGTCTACTTGGATATGGACAATTTCAAGCAAGTGAACGACCTCTATTCGCACAAAGCCGGTGACCTCGTATTGCAGGCCTTTGCATCGAAGCTGTTGAAATCGGCCCGTGCCACAGACTTGGTCTTTCGTGTAGGTGGCGACGAATTTGTAGTGCTTCTGCCCAACACCGACCGAAAAGGAGTCATATCCTTTGCTCGACGGTTGTCAGGGGAGATGGAATCGTTCTGTTCGAGTATCTCGAAACCGTTGCAGGAGGAGTTGGGTATCGCGTTGCCGCATTCTCTCGAATGTCAGCTGACCAGTTCGTTGGGGATTGTTGTCCAGGAGACGGGAGAAGCCGATGTGGACTTCATGATACAACGTGCGGATCAAGCGCTGATGGTTGCCAAAGCGAACGGGAAGAACCGATACGAACTGATAGAATTGGCGTAGTGGTTCCGTTTGCCGGAGCTTCGATTCCTCTGTATATTCTCTGTATACAAACACAGGAGAAGCTATGAATAGATTGACTGCACGGGAAACCAAAGAGCGCCTCGATGCTCTTATGAAGGATCCTCAAACACTATACCTCGGTGAAATCGTGAACAGGAGGGGGCGTTGCCTCGGTACCGAGGTTCCCTACAGTGAGATTGTCGCTAAACGACTGTTGCACACCCATGCATTCCCGGACGTATTGAAAGCTTTGCCAAAGATCCCCCGCGGTCACGATTTTCTTGCGAAGGACCACGATGGAACCACGCTTGATCCGACGATTCTCGGGCTGCAACAGGAATCGCGTGTCGCAGTTGCCCTGTACAACCACAAGATTCTTGGGAAATTGGGAAAAGTAATCGATTATCTTGTTCCTGTCGATATCGAAGGGAAGCACTTGGGAGTGATTGACCTGGTGACTTTCGATTCCGAGACCTCCACCCTGTTTGTGATCGGCTATGCGTACAATGAGGAGAAACGTGAAACTTTGCTCCGATGTTCGCTGGATATTGCGACTATGCGAAATTCACTGGACGACAATCGTTTTATCCAGGCATACCAGGACAAGCTGGTCGGTGAACATGGGAAACCGGTCGACCCGAAGGAAGTCACTATGGGTTGTGCCGTACTGTTGCTGGAAGGTTCGTATCAGGATCGTTCGATTGTCGTCTTGAAACGCATGCCACACGTAGCGGACTTGCTCCATGACCTGGGTATCCGCTTGTTTGTCGTCGGTATCGAACTGGAACTGCGTGACAAGCCGCGGTTCACCCGAAGGCATTCGCTCTATCCATATAAACCTGTACTGAATTATGTTCCGGTTCTGCGGGAAAGAAGCATTCCTGTCCTGTAACTCCTATCGGTTGACAGGCCCTTCTTCATACCCTGCCAGCGGCTCCATCCTCGGTTCTTCCTGCAACGTTGGCGTTTGTTGAGTTTCAAGCTTTCGCTTTTTCAATTCGGTAGTGTCCATGCCCTTCAAAGAAACCGCCGGACGCAGGGTGACATGTGGGAATGGAATCTCGATACCTTCCGCGTCGAAGGCTTTCTTGATATTGATCAGCAAGGCTGTCTTCAACAATGCGAAGTTGGCTGTCTCTCCCCATACGGCGAAGAACAAGTTGATGCTGCTGCTGCCGAATCCGCTGACCATGAAGAACGGTGCAGGGTCCTTCAGGGCCAACGGTTCTGCCTCGGCTACCGAGAATAGTACATCCCGTGCCTTCTCGATGTTGTCGTAAAAAGAGATTCCTATTTCCAACGGAACCCGTCGGATCTTGTTCTTGGTTATGGTGGTGATCTCCGATTTGATCAAGGTCTCGTTGGGAATGCGCAGATGCAGTCCATCGAACGTCTTGATCTTGACCGACAATAGGTCGACGGATGTTACATTTCCAATGAAGGTTCCCACTTGTATCAGGTCTCCGACTTGGAACGAATGCTCGCTAAGCAGGAAAATTCCACTGATAATATTTCCCAGACTATTTTGTGCGGCAATACCTATCGCAACAGTAGCGATACCGGCAGTTCCCAACATGGCGGAGAGGGGAACTTCCAAACGGTCGAGTACCAGGATTGCTATGACGAACGTCCCGATAAAGCTGATTGCTTTCTTGATAAGCATCTGGGATTGCGGATTCAACTTTTTCCGGATACTCCGATCGAGGATCTTGCCGACAATTTTTATAAGAAGCATCCCTACGACAATGTATAGGAAGATAACTAGAAGATTCGGCAACAAGCGTTCATAGATGAATATATCGACGTTGCCCCCAAATATCAACGGCCTGGTCTCGGCCGATGCGGCGAGTGCGATCATTGGTGATACCTCTTGTCCATACCATACCACGCCATTTGGGGGACTGCAATTGCTTGCCGATTCGGATTACTATCATTATATTTAGAAATACATAATGGATGGTCGTTGCAAGCGAGGAGATGCTCTGTGCGAATTACACGAAAAATCGCTGATCATGTGTACTGGATCGGCGGGAACGATAGACGGATCGAACGATTCGAGAATATGTTTCCGTTACCCGATGGGGTAGCATATAACGCATACCTCATACTTGATGAAAAGACAGTATTGTTGGACACCGTCGATTCGGCGATCCGAGACCAGTTCATCGAGAATACTACAGCCGTTCTAGGGGAGAGGACCCTTGACTATCTGGTCATAAACCACATGGAACCCGATCACTGTGGAAACATCGAAACCATCGTCAGGATGTATCCCAAGGTAAAGGTTGTCGGAAACAAGAAGACTTTCGAATTCTTCAAACAGTATTATTCCCTGGACATTTCCCAGAATGCCTTGGTTGTGAAAGAAGGTGATACGATCAACGTGGGAGAACATACGTTGAAATTCCATATGGCTCCCATGGTCCATTGGCCGGAAGTAATGTTCACGATCGAGCAGAAGAACGGGATATTGTTCAGTGCCGATGCCTTCGGTTCATTCGGTGCCCATTCCGGAACTATTTTTGCGGATGAGACCGATTTTGAACGGACATTCCTGGATGAGACACGACGATACTATGCGAATATCGTCGGAAGATACGGGTCCCAGGTACAAGCAGTGTTGAAGAGGCTTCCACTCGAATCGATTACCATGATTTGCCCACTCCACGGCCCGATCTGGCGTAAGGATATCCAGTATATCCTCGACAAGTATGCGTTGTGGAGTACCTATACCCCTGAACAGAACGGGGTAGTGCTGGTGTATGCCTCGATGTATGGCAATACGGAACATGCAATGACCGCCCTGGCGAACAAATTGGCCGAACGGGGAATACCCGACTTGCGCATGTTCGATGTGTCCAAGACCCATCCTTCGTATATAATCTCAGATATCTGGAAGTACAGCCATATCGTGTTGGCAAGTCCGACCTACAATATGCACCTCTATTTTCCCATGGAATCGCTGTTGCGGGAAATGGCCGCCTTGAACCTGCAAAACAGGTCGGTGGCTTTACTCGGCAACCACACATGGTCTTCTGCTGCGGTCAAACTCATGTCCGGATTGCTGGGGACCATGAAAGATATACGGTTCATCGGTGAACCACTGGATATCCACTCCTCCTTGAAAGCGGAACAGGAGAAGGAGTTGGATGTTTTGGCAGATGCGATAACCCAGTCCTACATTGCACATGTGTAAGAGGCCTGGAAAAGCATGTTCCGCAAGCATTAGGTACGGAGGTACGCAATGTTTACTCAATATTCATTACCCTATGGGTATGGTTCCTTGGAACCGCATATCGATGAGCTGACTATGGTGACCCATTACACCAAGCATCACGCCGGGTATACCAACAATCTCAACGCAGCTGTGGAGAAAGTCCCTGAACTTTCGGGCTCATCGATCGAAGAAATCTTGGGGAAGCTTGATTCAATATCGGATCCGGCTATCCGGACCGCAATCCGGAACAATGGAGGAGGGTATTGGAATCACAACCTCTATTTTTCGATCCTATCGCCGGAAGCTTCGCCAAAACCATCCGGGGCACTGCTAGGACGGATCGACTCCGATTTCGGATCGTTCGACAGGTTGGTTGAACAAGTCTCGGCGTTGGCCGCGACTCGTTTCGGTTCAGGTTGGGCTTGGGTTTCTGTTGATACGAAGGGCAATCTCACCGCCACCTCAACACCAAACCAGGACAATCCCCTCATGGATGGCAGCAACCTTACCCCGATCCTTGGGATCGACGTATGGGAACATGCCTACTATTTGAAGTATAAGAACCTGAGGGCCGACTACATCAAGGCCTTCTGGCAAGTAGTGGATTGGAATGCTGTCACCCAACGATATGAGGCCGCATTGTTGTAGAGGTAGAGGTCCTGGATAGTACACACGCAACTCATGGGGCTGTCGCAAGAGTCGGAAGACTGGAGCGGCAGCTTCTTTTGGATGGAAAGGCGGTCACAACCATTTTTTCCGTTTGAAGATAAGAATCATGATTATCGCAAGTACGGCAAGGACTCCCAGGAAAATGAAATAGCTATACTTGTAGTATAGTTCCGGCAAATATGAAAAGTTGGTTCCATATATTCCTGCCATAAGGGTAAGTGGAATAAATATCGCTGAGAACACAGTGAGGAATTTCATGACTTCGTTCAACCTGTTTCCCGAACTGGCGGAGTAACTGTCCAACTGGTCCTTGAGAATCTCCCGATAGGTGTCCATTGCTTCGACCGCATGTGTGCCCAAGTCGTTCAGATCCCTCAGGAATATTGTGGTGGTGGAAGTTATGAGATCCGATTCCAATCTGCTGAAATCCCGTATCGCATCCCGTCCCGGACGGATCGAGGATCTGAGGAAGTGAAGTTCCCTGCGATATTCGTTGATCTGGGAGAGGATTCCCGGCCCCGGGTTGTCGATAATGATAGGCTCGATTGCCTCGATCTGTTCCCCCAACCGTTCTATGAGCACCAAGTAGTTGTCGACAATGGTATCCAGGAGCGCGTACATCAAATAATCGGTACCAGAACGGCGCACTCTTCCTTTCATGAGCCGAAGCCTTTCCCGAACAGGATCGAAAACATCGCCCGGACGTTCCTGGAATGTAATCAGATAGTCGGTTCCCATGACGAAGGCAAGTTGTTCGCCATGTATCTTATTATCTGCACTTTCCAGGCGCAACATCTTTACCATTACGCTAATATAATCCTCAAATTCCTCGACCTTCGGTCGCTGGCCGGTATTGATAATATCCTCAAGGGTCAACGGATGGATTGAATAGTTCACTCCGACCGTGGCAATGGTTTCAGTGTCATGCAATCCAATTATATCGAGCCACGCAATGGTACCGGCAATCCGCTTCTCCTTGATTTCAGCCAACGAGACCACGTCCGTTTCCTCAATCAATTGTTCGTTGTATTGAATGAGATGGATTTTGACCTTCTCCATCTTCTGGCGTCCGATGAAAGTTAATTCTCCTGGCGGTTTGCCTTGGGCAGCGCTGCGATTCTTGAAATATCGTGCCATTTCGTTTACCTCCTCGAATACATCAGAAAATATCCTGCAATCCTTCCAAGCCACCACTGGTGCTTGGGGACCATCCATGTTGTGTTTCCACTATCAATTCTTTTGGAATATCTTGCAGGAAATACGGCTCTCCTTGCGCTGGAGAATGTTCAACCCAAAATGCATTGCGGTTGAATGACGATCGGGTGAGGATCAGCTCGTTCTTCGCTCGGGTGCATGCGACATAGAGGACCCTGCGTTCTTCCTCTTCGGCTTCCAAGTCCCCAAGACTGCGGAAATGGGGATAGTTGGATTGTGTCGCAGCCGCAACGATACACAGGGGTGCTTCCGTACCTTTCGCGCTGTGGACGGTGATCAAAGTCACCGCATCGTCGTTATGCTCGTTGCTGATTTGCGTGTCGTTCATGGGTTCGAGGGTGAAGTCGTCGATGAACTGGGAAGTAGAGCGGTAGTTCTGCGCTACTTTCTCCAGTAGTTCCAGATCCTTCGCACGTTGTTGCCAATGGTCATACCGTTGCGAAAGGATCGGTCGCAAATTGTTGGTGATGGATTTGACGCAAGCAACAGGTTTTCCAAACGACTGTACGGCACCTCTGAAGGCTGAGGTGACGGGATTGTCGAGTCCGAACGATTCCTCCAGAATCCTGATCACACCGTCGTTGCTTAGATCGCTGGTGTTGATCGTCTCGAGTATCCGCTCAGCCGTCCGTTCTCCTACCCGTGGCCAGAGTTGCAGGAACCGCATCCAGGCGAGGTCGTCCTTCGGATTCCGTGCCAAACGGAGAAGGGCCATGATATCCCTCACATGTGCCGATTTTGTAAGGACCAGACCACCGATAAAGCGATAGGGGATTCCCCTCCTGATAAGTTCGGCTTCAAGGGAGCGGGCCTCATAGGCACTCCGGTACAGGATCATGATATCTGTCATGGGAATCTTGCTCTCAGTGCAGGAAACGATATGATCGGCGATCCATGAGGCTTCATCGGACTGGTGTTCGAAATCCTCTACACGAGGGAGGATGTTCCCTTTACCACGGAAAGCCTCGAGATTATCCCGATATTCGTAGGGGGAGCGGTGCAACAACCAGTTGGAGAAGTCCAGGATCTCCTGGTAACTGCGATAATTTACCGAAAGCGGGAAAATAATGCTGTTGCCGAAAATCGAATCGAACTCATGCACATGTTTGAATTGGGCTCCCCTGAAACGATAGATGGACTGGGCAGGGTCTCCTACGCAAAATAGCCGTACCTGCTCACTGCTGAAGTGTTTCAAGATGCTGAATTGGATGGGGTTCGTATCCTGCATCTCATCCACAAGGACTTCGTCGAACAGTGAACAGACGGCTTTCCGCAACGGCCCCTTCTTTTCCAACATCTCTGTGAAATGCTGCAGGAGATCATCGTAATCGAGGTATCCGCGGTCTTCCTTCGCCCGTTGGTACAGGCCGAAGATTTCAATGCAGAGTGAGATATGGTCCTTTTCCAGATCCGTCTCCGATTCGAGATAGAGGTGCGGATCCTTGAGTGTATTGCGGCTGTACGAGTAATAGGACAACAGTTGGTCCGCCGAGGGGAAGCCCCGTTTCGGACCTTGCAGTTTTTTCACTGCTGTTTTCCTGATCAGACCCATGAGACTGCTTTGATCGTCGGCATCGATTATGTTGAGCCCGTTGATTTCAAAGCTTTTGGGAATGCGGGACATGACCTTGAGGCAGAAGGCATGGAACGTGCCGGTCTGCATCGACTCCGCTGTTTCGCCAACTTCACTTTTAAGCCGTTGCTTGATTTCCCGTGCAGCCCGGTTGGTAAACGTCATGATAAGGATTCTCGAAGCGTCCGTCCCTTGTTTCACCAGATGTGCGGCCCTGGCAATGATTGTCCTCGTCTTTCCACAACCGGCTCCCGCGGTGACCAGGATATTGGTCCTGTCTCCACAATAAGTGACTGCCGTTCGTTGCTGATCGTTCAATTCCATGGAATACCCCAACATGTGTTTACTGTCACAGCATACCACCTTGTCCCGCAGCTGGAAAGGGGCTTAGTCATAAAATTCGGTTACAACCCCATGTTCTCCTTGACCCGAAATGCTACGATTCTTGTGATAAGGTCCTTCGGTAAGGGGTTATCCAGTGGAAACTGTATGGCTCCCTTGGAAGTCTTGTAGGGTGCAAGTTCGTCTTTGAAAGCCTGTACACCGCTGGGTGCCGGATACAAACCGATATGGTTTTTTGCCGCGGCGAAGTGGACCAGGTTCTTTTTCAGGAAGAAGGTCGGCATCCCATAGCTTATCTTTTCTACCGCCTGTGGTGCCGCTTGGGCGATGGTTTGCCGCATCTGGTTCAACAGGTCTTGCACGTTGGAAGGGAAGGTCGAGATATATGCATCTATCGGAGATGGTTTGTTACTCGTCTCCATATGAAGCCTCCATGAGCTTATTCAGCCAAGCGGTCGGGAAAGAACCGGGTCGAACTACAACCATAACGGTACCGGAGCAATCCGATACCGTTATCGAGTACCACAAGATCGGCTACTTGACCTTGAAAACAACCTGCGATGTCCAGCTTTCCCCATCCGAATCGGTGATTGTCACAACAAACGGAATCTCCGTCCCTGCCGGTGTTGCAGCATCGATGACAAAGCGGAATGTGTTGGCTTCCCCGGATATTGTAGACTGTATATTGGTCGCATACCGGCTGTTGTTGGTCCTGTGCATACCTGCGGGAATATCCCTGACTACAATGGTGTCCTGGAGAATCGAGACATGGGAGCTTTCCGTTGCAAGTGTGGCTTTCAACCCGCTCAAGGGAACATTTCCTTGGTTGGAGATACTAAAGCCCATACCGATCTGGGTTTTCACAGGAAGCCGATCAAACCCATAGTAGATGGTATTGAACGCGTCGAAGGTGAGGTTCTTCCACAGACCTTCGAAGATAGCTCCCTTTCCCGAAACGGTGTAGGTTGTCTCATCATCCAAAAGGGTTCTGGTACTGCGGTCGTACCAACCGACAAACCGGTACGATTGGTCCGGTGGTGTCACGGTAGGGACTGTGATTTCATCGCCAGCTGAAACCTGCTCCTGCACAGATTCGATATTGCCGATAGTATCGGAAAATTGGACCGCACTTTTCCACACAGCATACAAGGTCTGGTTTGTCAGTGGCATGGCAATGGTTTGTCCCGGTTCGAAGTCGACAGTCTCAGGCTGCAAGCCCCATCCGGCGAGAATCCCCGCCCGATTGCGGTCTACCCTGACTTGGGAAGCATCGGGAAGCACGATATCCGTACCAGGTTTTTGTTGCAACCGTTGCGTATAGCTATAGCGGTATCCATCTCTACTCAGGGAGAAGTCGATCGAGAGGACCGGGCGATAGTAGTTGCTTTTTCCGTACAGCCATGTTGCATACTTCGTGCGTTCCGCTTCGGGTTCCCGCAGGATGCGTTGGAGCAACCGGTCGGTGTCCTGTTGGTTCAGGACAAAGCGTGACAATGACGAGTAGCGTCCATGTGCATCCCGATAAGCTTGGAGATTTCCCTCACTGCGGGCCTTTTGCATGTCCTCCAATGCATTTTGTGCAATCTTTGTCACTTGGGAGTAGAGTTTGTCATACTCTTGCATGATGGTGTCCATGCTCTGCGAAGCAAGATCCATGGATTGGATTTTTCCGTACGTGTCCTCTGCAATGGGCGCGGCAAACAGTAGGGTGAGGCCGGTACAAAGCAGGAAACACGTTACAAGGATGGTATTCTTGTGTCTCATTTCCAAACGAAGCGAGTGGGGAGGGACCATGGAATGGACCACTTTCCCGAGCGAGTGCAGGAAACGTAAGGTTTGATACCTCGCCCCTTTGGACGACACGAGAGGCGACGCCTCCACTTTGCTGGCTCTTGCCCCGGGAGTATTGATACCTTTCATTGCAGTTTCCTCCTGAATATTGGTTGTATCTCAAGATGAAATATACGTAATCAGTAGTGGAAACGGCAAGCGAATTTTAATAAATTTTTTTTTTAAATCTTTGTAAGGTAAATACATGTGTGAAAAAATTTCACAGACTGTCACAATTTTTCACAGTTTGGATCATAAGAATTTTCCTACCACCAGGAATGCTACAAGAAACGCTGTCCCCAGAGAGAAGGAGACGAACAACCCTTGGAAACTACGGGGTCGGTTCCGAATGGTGTGCAGGACTCTGGATCCGATCTTCGATGTCGCAATGAAGAAGAGCAAGATCCCACCGAGCGTGGTTGCTCCTGTCTTCAACAGGTTGTCGGTGGAATAGAGTGTGGGTGGAACAGCACTGTTGGTTCCACCGCGGGACAGGAGGGTACCGACAATTGTCAGGATATGTGGAGCTGCCAAGCCTCCGGCAATGCAAAGAACCGCCAGCGCGGATTGTGCTGTCAACCGGGCGACAAGTCCATGGGCTTTGGATTGGGGATTCGAACCGGTGCCGAGTGATACACCCGTTTCAAGGTGGAGGCTACCACGCTTCCGGGTAGGCCAATAGATCCTGGACAGTTTGATGAACGAGGCGACTGTCCCGACTGCCGCCATTGAGAGCAAGTAGTAGCTGAGAGACCCTTTCATGGCATAGGTGATGGCAGTCTTGCTGACAAAGCCGTTCAGGGGAGGAATGGCACTGATCGCCAGTGCTCCGACGACAAAACCAATGAACGTCACAGGGATTTTTTCACCCGCATCCCTCAATTTGCCAATACCGTCCCGAAGGACATACACATTCCTCTCCTTGGCCATATCGACAGTCGTTCCCACACTGAGGAAAAGTAGGCCCTTGAACAAGGCATGGTAGAAGGCGTGCAGAAATGCCGCGACCATGAGACTCGTTCCCGCCGGGGTATCGACGCCGAGTGAGATCGCCATCCCCCACGCTGCGACGACGTATCCGATCTGACTGATGGAATGGTAGGCAAGCAACCGTTTCGCATCTTCCTGTGAGAGGGCGATAACCACACCGACGATTGCGGTGAGACCTCCCGCAATACCCATGAGTTCGCCGACTTCCATGCCGAACGGGAACAGGTATAGGATTCGGGAAAGGGCAAACAGGGGTGTCTTGATCAAGACTCCCGAGAGTACAGCCGACACGGCGTGGGGAGCAAGCGCATGGGCATCGGGAAGCCACCCGTACAAGGGCATGACCGCAACCCTGATCGCGATTGCCGATACCAGCAGGGCCAATGAAACGATGGACAGCATGGTGTCGGAGGAAGAGATTGCCTGCAATCCGGAGGATATTCCTTCGTAGGAGAGGGCTCCGGTCAACCGATAGAATCCGTATGTGCCGAGCAGGAAGAACACCATTGCCGAAGCGCTCACCATGAGATACGAGAACGATGCGAGGGTAGCTCCAGGCTTTCTTGAGGTCGGAATGAGGACATAGGAGGTGATACCCATGATCTCGAGGCAAACGAACAGGTTGAAGAGGTCGGTCGTCATGATGGTCGCGGATAGGGCTGCAGTCTGGATAAGGAACACTCCGGTGAAAGCGGGGCCTTTTGGTCCAGCTCCCAACGAATAGACCCAGGCTGCGGCACCTATCGTATATCCGAGCATGTTGACCAGCCAAGCCAAGGCGTCGAAACGGAAAGTGATTCCTACTCCGACGAACCATTGGCCGACAACTCCGGACACACTCTGACCACTGAAAACAACGGGGAACAATAGGATCAGTACCAATGGAGGCAGCCCCAGTCCCACAAGAGCTCCTGCGTATTCCACCACACCGGCGATTCGCCCTTTCGGCAGTATTTTTGCACAGAAAGCCAAGGACGCGCCCAGCAGGGGCAGCATCACCGTGGCAAAGACGATATCTTCAGGCCTCATCCTTCACCCTCTCGCGTATGGTATCGATGTCGAAGGAGCCGGTGATCTGATACAAATGGACAGCCAAGGCCAAAGCAAGGGCCGTGACGCAGACACCGATCACTATGGCGGTAAGCATAAGTGCCTGGGGAATGGGATCGACAACCTGGGCAAGACCCGACTCGAGAATGGGAGCTTCCGTACCGATCCGGTTGCCTTCAAGGATGAACAGCATGACTGCCGCGGCGTTGAGGATGTTCAACCCGAAAATCTTCTTGATGATATTCTTCTTGGCGACCACTCCCCAAAAACCGATGAGCAGCAGGCAAAGCAACAACACACGTTCTACCATCAATCATGCCCTCCCATCATCGCGATACACATGAATCCAATACTTGCACCGACTTTCAGGCCGATGATCGAATTCAAGAGGACAATGAATCCGACCGGATATGCCGAATCGGCCAACGGATTTCCGAAAAAGCCTTTGCCGAAAAAGATTCCGCTTATGGCTACGATAATGAACAGGAGGAACGAAACGGATTCGATACCTCCCAGAATCGAAGACTTGGAAAGCGCCGAGGTGTTGTCCTGTTGGTTGCCAAGCGCGAGAAAAACAATTCCAGAGGCGATGATCACACCACCTTGGAATCCACCCCCTGGAGAAAGGTGTCCGTACAGCATCACATAAAATCCGAAAAGGAGCACAATCGGACCGATTTTTCCCGTCACCACCTCCAACAGATGGGTGCGAAGAACATGGGAGCTTCTTTTTTCACCACGTAGGGAGAATGCCGATACCGTCTGTATGGTATTGTCGTCGTCACCAACCGCATTGACCATGGATTCGACCCTCGACAGCAATCCCATGGTTCCGATAACCGCCACGAGTAGGACAATCGTTTCTCCCAGCGTGTCGAATGCACGGTATCCCAGGTATATGGCGCTGACCAGGTTGATGGCCCCGCTCTCATGCTGTCCGTGCTCCACCAGATAATCGCGCGCGACCGTAGGCCAAGGGGTTTGGCAGAGGAAAATGGGTAGCAGCACCGCACCCATAGCTCCAATCGCGAGGGATGCTTGCAGGATAGTGCCCCAGGCTTTTCGTTTACCCATGGTTGTCGTCCTTGCGTTGGGAATGGCGGATTGCCCACACGAAGATAACCGTTGAGACACCAGCCCCGACAGCAGCCTCGGTAATTGCGACATCCGGTGCCTGCAGTATGTAGAATAGGATCGCGCTCAGCAAACTTATGGCGGAAAGGGCGATCACTCCATGCAGCAAATCTGTACTGGAGAGCGTATAGGCGGCAAGCAGGACGATAAGTATCAACAGGATGGTGGTCATGGATGCTCCTTCCTTCGGGACAATCGTTTGGTTTTCACCGAAGGTTTCCAAGCGGGAGTTCCCGCTTGCCAGGTGAACCTGGCGACAATATACGACCCGGTCGGTGCACTGACGAGGAAAAATACCATGATTACCACAATACGGGCCGCAATGGCGGCATTCGGAGCAAGGATCAAGGCGCCGATGAACGCTGAGAACACTGCTGTCGTACCGCACAGACCACCGGATTGCATGCGGGAATAGGGGTCGGGGAACCGGAACAGGCCAACCAGACCGGCCGATCCGAAAATCACAGAGGAGGCGAAGGCTATCAATGCGAACCACTCGCGTACCGACATGTCTACATTTCCTCCCCATCGGAAATCCTGTCCTTGAGAAATCGGGCGATAGCCAGGAACCCAAGAAAACCGAAGATATCGTATACCAACGCCACATCCAGGTAGAGGACCCGTTCCTGGGCGACTCCACGGACAACCAAAAAGGCCAGCGCTACACCGGATAGGATGTTCAATGCGACCAGACGATCCGCGGCCGTCGGCCCCAACAACAGACGGATGATGCACACGACGGCACAAACTATGAGGAACCATTGCATGTATTGCAACAACAAGCTTGTCATGACCAGATATTTCCTATGAATCGCTCCATTCTTCCCTTCACCTTTTCTCCTGCAAGTTTTGCATGGCTGGTATCGCAGAAGAACCAGTGGACGGTGAGGTGGTCATCGTTCAGATCGAGGGTTATCGTCCCCGGAGTGATGGTGATGGAGTTCGCAAGCACCATGCGGGCGATATCCGATTTCAACCGGGTCCTGAAATGGACAATACGTGGACTGGCTTTTCCGGTGAACACCGCGCGCACCATATGGATGCTCGATTGGTACAGGAAGAATACCAGGATGAATATGTAGAGGACCAGATGCAGGGGATTGGGGATGATATACCGAAGATTCGCCTGATGCCGGGCGATGAAGATGTTGTAGGTCAAGGCAGCGATCAGAATGGCTCCCAATGCGCCGAAGATGAGTGAGTAGGGTTCGAGACTCGCGGTAAAGAGCAACCAGAGGGCATACAGGAACAGGGTGGTGAATATGAACCGTATGAGCCCCCATTTCTTTTCCGCACGCATCGCTAAGCCTCCTGTTTGCAAATAAGCGCGTGGAATACTTCAGCGGAGTCCGACGCAAGCAACTGTTGTCGGAACACTTCGTCATGCAGCAACCTTGCGAGTTTGGAAAGCAATTTCAAATGGACAACGGTGTTTCTCGATGGGCCGACCAAAAGGAATACCAATGAGATCGGCTGGCCGTCGGGGGTTTCGAGATCGGCTGGCGGTGTGATGCGGGCCGCCGCGAGCAGACTGGTGGAAAGTGTTTCGGAGTGGGCGTGCGGGATTGCACAGCCGCAACCCAGGCACGTGGAGGAGAGTTCTTCCCGCTCCATGATATCCGCCAAGAGTTTTTCGGGGTCGGAGAGGTGGTGTTCCTCGTGCAAGGCGGCGACAAGGCTTCGTATGATTCGTTCCTTGTCTTGCTCGTGCAAGTCAAGCAGGATACAGTCCGGGGACAATCGTTTGCATATTCCTTCCATTGCTACACCTCTTCATCTTCCGGGACCAAACCGGAGACCCAATCGACCGGGACGGTGAACATGATACCGCTTCCGGCATTGTCCAATCCCCCGATCAATGGATCGACCAACGAGCGGACCCGCTCCACAGTTGCCATATCCCCCACAACCGACAGGATAGTCTTGTTGTACGGTTTGTTGCCTTTCATGAATTCCTTGAATCCGGCGAACAGAGGTACTTCGTAGGCGAGGAAGCGGCCCATTCCCTCCGAATCGAGAATGGTCGCTCCTGTCACGCCGGCTTCGACATATGCTTCGAGCACTTCTTCCAGCAACTCTTCGTTGTTCAGGACAAAGACCAATAGTTTCATCGTATGGTGGCCCCTCTCGTTTAAGCCGTTTCACAAGAACCCGTTCGTTTTGGTTCTTGGATACTACCATGGATAGTAAAACAGGGACAAGAAAAACCCTACGCAAGGTTGTGGAAAAAGGTATCGACAGGTATGTAAAAAAATTGACTGGTGGTATATACTCTCTATCGATTATTTTCTATCGATAGGAGGATCCATGAAGACTTTGGTGGTGTATGCATCGAAAGGTGGGTATTCGCGTGAATGTGCCCAGAAGATTGCCGCTGGACTCACAAACGGGGCAGATGTGGTGGATGCGAAGAAGGATGCTTTCAAGACAGACATAGCATCCTACGATACGGTGATACTTGGTGGGGGGATATTGGCTGGAAGACTGCCTGGAGCACTTCGCCGGTACTGCTTGAAGAACGCATTTGCCTTGGAGCAGAAACGCATAGGCTTGTTCATCTGCGGAACAGATCCGGAAAACCATGAGAAGGTATTCAATTCGAATTATCCTGCCGGCTTGGTTGAGAAGGCAGCTGTAAAGAAATGGTTCGGAGGGCGGATACTTTTCGCCGACCAGAAGGGAATCATGCGGTTTGTGTTGAAGAAGATGCTGAAGGGTGAGAACGATGTGCATGCGGAACAACCTGAAGCAGTACAAGCCTTTGTCTCCGCAATCGAAGCTATCTGAGATCTTTTACCGATTCCCCTTCTACCACCTCTGTTTCCAGCATGACGACCTCCGGTTTCCGTTGCGGGTCCTTTATCGACCTGTCGAGGAGTTTCACCGCTATCTGGCCCATCTCCGAGAAGTTCTGTGAAATGGTCGTGAGTTTCGGCCTGAATAGCGAACTGATGGGCAAGTTGTCGAAACCGGTGATGGATATGTCCTCGGGAATCCGAATTCCCATGTCCTTTGCGATATTCATGGTGTAGAGGGCAAGATAGTCGTTTGTCATTGCCAATGCCGTCGGGGGAACCGGCAGATTCAAAAGACGGTCGAGGGTTTGGCATGTCGATTTGCGCAACAATTCGTTTCCCGCGATCGTCTGGTCATAGAAGACCCGGTTGTAATCGAAGGGAACGAGGTTGTGGATGATGTAATCGTCCTTGACCGGCAGCCTGTGGTGGTTCATGGCTTGCAGGTACCCGGAGAACCGGTCGCTACGGCTGCTCGATTCGTAGGTGTTTCCCGAAAGGAATGCGATGTTCCTGTGTCCCTTCATGATAAGGTGTTCGACAATGGAATAGAACCCTTTGACATTGTTGGATGCCACAAAGGAAGACTCGACACCGAATACCATGCGGTCTATCAGGACGAAGGGAAACGCATGGATGTGCATCCGGTTGTACATCTCGGGGCTGCTCTGTGTGGAATAGGGCAGGATGATGGCTCCCAGTGCGCCACTATCTATCACTTCTCCGATCAGGTCCTTCTCCTTCACCAGTGGAACCGAGTTGTCCAACGTTTCGATATCGAGACTGGTGACCGAAAGGTTGAATCCCTTTTTCCGACAGGCCAATTCGACTCCGTAGAAAACTTCCATGTTCAATGCGACTTTCGATACGGGGGCCGGAAAGACGATACTGATGAATGGTTTACCCGATACAGCGGGAACTTCATCGTCGGTACGCCATTGGGAGCGGGAGTTCACGAAGGTCCCCTTGGCTTTGATTCTCCTCACATAGCCCAGGTTCTCCAATTCACGTACTGCCCGGGATGCGGTTATCCGGCTTGTGGAGTATTGTTGCATCAACTCCTTTTCCGTAGGGATCCGCTTGCCTTCGGCAATCTCTCCTTGCAGGATCTGCTGTTGCAATATGAGGAATATCTGTTGGTACATGGACGGATTTTCTTTTATTTCCACGATGCGCTCCACTGGGTTGGTTGAATGCTATATCAAAAACATGAAGGATACCAAAATTATAATAAAATTTATAACATTATAGGGAGGCAGAATCCAATAAGCAAGTAAAATATACGGATTTGTGGTGGTTCATCAAAAATCGATGCATGTCGATGAGTCGTCTTCCAGGATATTACCGCGAAAAATGTGAAAAAAATGTTTGACAACCGGGGAATCCTCTCTGATAATGACATATCTAATAATTGGAGGTATGTATATGTCATTAGGTAAAAAGACAGGTATGCGCCTGTTGGTGGCACTCATGCTGTTGGTCCTTGCCCAGTCAGTAGTGTTCGCCGCTGGAGCGGCTGAAAGTCCGGCTGCAAGTGGAGAGAAGAAGGTTGTCGTGCTCAATGGTGCATCCATGTTCGACGTCGACCATCCCTACACGCAGACATTGATCAAGTTTGAGGAATTGGTGAACAAATACCAGGACGAGGTTGTTGTCGAGGTGCGGATGAACCTCAATCGATCGCTTGGAATCGAATCCGACTACTTGCGGTTCATGAGCCAAGGCGAATCTGTCGATCTGGCAATCATCGCTCCCGCGCACACCGCACAGCGTGTACCCAGTATCGCGATTCTGGATATGCCCCTGTTGTTCCGGGATTTCGAACATCGTGAAGCGGTCTTGAACAGCAATCTTTTCGATTCCATTACAGAAGAAATCATCAAGAAGGCTCGTATCAGACCGATCGGATATGCCGGTGGTGCTTCCAGAAACATCATCTCCAATTATCCGATCCGGAATATGCAGGAGCTGAAGGGGTTCAAACTGAGAGTCCAGGGTGCACCGATTTGGGCGAAGGTCTTCAGTGCCGTCGGCGCGGTTCCCTCTGTCATAGCGTATGACGAAGTCTATAGCGCTATCCAGACCAGGGTTATCGATGGACTTGAGAACGAGAAGGTCGGGTATGCGCAGATGCGCTTCTTTGAAGTCGCAAAGCATTTCACCGAGAACGACCACTCCATTACTGTCCGTCCGCTCTACATTTCAGAAACAGCTTACCAGAAGCTTTCCCCAACCGTTCAACAGGCTGTCTTGAAGGCTGGAGCTGAAGCCGGAGCATACGGTGCCCAGTTCGAATTGGATATGGCCGACAGCGAATTGCAGAAGTTGGTCGATGCCGGTTTGGCTGTCCACCACAAGTTCTCCGATGCCGACAAGGCCGAGTTCCGCCGTTTGGCTACCCCGGCGCTGCTTTCCTATGTCGACGAAATGGGATTCCGTTCGCTCTATGAGAAAATCCAGACAATCAAGTAGTGTTCAGTAGTACATGGTCGCCATATCTCCCACTGCGGAGATATGGCTTTCCTGTGCAGTTCCATCCAACCGACATCGAGGTGATTATGAAAACGTACAGCTTCATCATGGACAGGCTCCATTGGTTCCTGTCGCATCTGGTCTCGATCCTATTGGGATTGTTGGTCGTAATCGTCAGCTTGCAGATTGCGGGTAGATTGCTTCCTTTCCTTCCATACATGCTTTGGACGGAGGAGATTGCCAGATTCCTGCTTACATGGCTGGTATTCATTGGTGGGGCGGTCGGTGTGAAGGAGCATTCGCATTTCCTGGTCGATATATTCCCGGCTGTGAAATCGAAAGTATTGCAGGTGGCGTGGGATCTGTTCATCTCGATCGGAATGGTCGCTGTCGCCTCCATCTTCGCCTATCGGGGTTTCAAGTACGCAATGGTGCTCGTCTACGATACTTCGGACATTGCGCAGGTCCCCATGATCTGGGTTGGTGCCGCCATCCCCTCATTTGGAATTCTCTCACTGCTCTTTCTCGTGGAAGAGATACTCAAGACCATCACGAACGCACGGGAGGCTTAGATCATGGAACCATTGACAATCGCAGCGATTCTTTTCGGTACGTTCCTGTTGCTGGTATTTCTCCGGGTTCCGGTAGCCTTCGCCCTGGGTCTGGCAACGTTGCCGGTCATCTTCCTGACACCCGGCGTCACCTTCTTTGCCTTGATCGACAGGACGTATATCTCATTCAACTCGTTCCTCCTCCTGTCGGTTCCGTTTTTCCTGTTGGCCGCCAACCTGATGAACGAGAATGGAATCACCAGAAAGCTGATCGATCTGGCCAAAGTGTCGGTCGGTCACCTTCCCGGTGGACTTGGACATATCAATGTATTGGTATCCATGCTATTTGCGGGGATTTCAGGTTCGTCCAACGCCGATGCCGCAGGTATCGGAAAAGTTCTCATTCCTGCCATGATAGAGCAGGGGTATGACCGCAACTTCACCATCGCCATCACCGCGTGCTCCGCGGTCATGGGAGTTATCATTCCACCGAGCATCCTCATGTTGGTGTGGGGTGGAACCATGTCGATTTCCGTCGGGTCCCTGTTTCTTGCCGGGATCGTCCCTGGAATCCTTCTCGGGCTCTCCATGATGGTCACTGTGTACATCTATGCGATCAAATACAAATATCCTGTCTATGAACGATCGACTTTCAAGGAAGTCGTTATCGCAACCATCACCTCGATTCCCGGTCTCGTCACACCGATCATCATAATCGGCGGAATCGCCTTCGGCATCTTTACCCCGACCGAAGCCTCGGCGATCGCCGTATTGTATTCACTGGTTGTCGGAGTCTTCAACAAATCGATGACTTGGAAAAAACTTGTCACCGTTCTCAACGATACCGCGAAACTGACCGGTATCACCCTGTTCTGCGTGGGTACCGCCTCGACCTTCAGTTGGTTGTTGGCGTACCATCGGGTTCCGCAGGCTCTCGTTGCATTTGTCAATGCCATGCAATTGGGCCCTGTGGGAATCATGATGATCATATCGTTGATTTTCCTTATCGTCGGCATGTTCATCGATGCGATCCCTGCGATCATCATCATGGGAAGCATACTCTATCCGATCGCGATCCAAGCCGGCATACATCCCATCCATTTCTCTCTGGTCGGTATCGTTTCGCTTGCGTTCGGCTTGGTGACTCCTCCCTACGGGATGTGCCTGTTGATTGCGTCGCGGATCGGAGAGCAGCAGGTACCGAAAGTCCTCAAGGATGTCGGTATCATCTTGCTGCCCATGTTGGGAATATTGCTACTTCTCGTGCTTGTGCCGGATGTGGTGCTGTTCCTGCCGAGATTGATCGCTCCACAATTCCTTTAGGATCAGTGGGTAATTTCCGATAGTCCAGCGAACGAATGATATGGCAGCATGGGGAAATGTAGATATGGAAAAAGTATACGGTCCGGTTAAATTACAAACGATGCGGGTAGTGCGAACCTATACCGGGGGCAAGCTGCTCGATCGGATGCAGGGAATAACGCCTGGCACCGATGGCAATCGTCCTGAAGAATGGGTAGCCTCCACCATAACCTCACGATATGCCGACGATCCCAACGCGGGATTGAGTATCATCGACGATGGTGGTGACACGCGAAGATATTTGCGGGAATTGATCGCGACCGACTCGACAGCCTACTTGGGCACCGCCCACGTGGCAACCTTTGGCGAGTCGATGGGATTCCTGGCCAAATTGATAGATTCGGACAAGCGGTTGAACATACAGACCCATCCCGACAATGGGAAGGCCATGGAATATTTCAACTCGCCGTTCGGCAAGACGGAAGCCTGGTATATCATAGACACCAGAATCATCGAAGACCAGGAACCCTATATCTATTTGGGATTCAAACCCGGAATCACGAAGGACAATTGGGTAAAATGGATCAAGGAACAGGATATTGAGGCTCTTGAAGCCAGCCTCCATAGGATCCCAGTCAAGAAGGGTGATGTGTTTCTCGTGGAGAGTGGTATGCCCCACGCTATCGGGACCGGGTGTTTCCTGGCCGAGATCCAAGAACCCACCGATTTTACTTTCCGCGTCGAGAAGATGATGAATGGTTCGGTCCCGTATCCGGAGGAAGTGTACCATCAGGGAATCGGCTACGAAAAGATGTTCGAGTGCTTCCATTACGATGCCTACACATTGGAAGAGCTGTTGGCCCAGACAAGGATCCAACCACGGGAAAAATCCAGGTCGGAGGGGCATGTTCTGCTCGAATTGCTCTCTGATCGCCATACCACCCGATTTGCGATGGACAAGCTTACCGTAACCGGTACGTGTTCCTTGGACCCGACCGATACCTTCAGCACAGCGGTGGTTCTCGCTGGAGAGGGGATGCTTTCCCATGCGGGTTCGACGATATCGGTCTCGAGGTCTACGGAATTGTTCCTGCCTGTGACGACGGAACCGCTACAGTGGGAATCCACTGGAATCGAACCACTCGAAGTATTGGTGTTCTATCCGCCGAAAGGCTAGGTGGATCAGATCAACGCTGGTCCTTTTCCTTCTGATAAGTGATTCTGTCGAATAGCCTGTATGTATGTTTTCCCGAGCGTTTCGCCGTGTACATGGCGAAGTCGGCGTAATCGATCAACAGATAGATATCATTGGTGTCGGTGCCATAGATAGCCATGCCAAGGCAACAGGAAATGGGCAGCTTCAAGGTTTCGGCTTCGATAGGCCTTGAAAGCACCGTATCGCTGAAGCGTTCCCAAACCATAGCGACAAATTCTTGCGTCACCTCTTGCATACCGTGGATATAGATGCCGAATTCATCGCCAGCGATGCGCATGCAGATAGACGGATATACCGTATCGATAGCCTTGAGACGTTTGGCGAACTCCACCAGATACAAATCGCCGGTCGCATGTCCATACGTGTCGTTTACACCTTTGAAATTGTCAATATCGATATAGCAGAATACACCTTGCGCATCGGGATTCTGTTTGATCAGCATCTGCATTTCAGACCGGTACTGATACCGGCTGACCAGGTGTGTCAACGGGTCCTTGACCAACCTGTTGTTCAAGTCTTCATTCACCCGCTGCAGTTGTGCGTTCGCCTTTTGGAGCTTGCGGTGGGTGTTCACCAATTCATTGTTGAGCATCTGTATCTGATCGAAATGGTTTGCAACGGCTGATATCCACTTGTCTTCGGTATCGATGGACTTTTCCAGCAGTTTTTCCATACAGCGTCCAATCAAATGGTAGCTGGGGTCCGTCTGGCCACCTCCAAAGGGCAGGGGAGTATCACTGGCAAGTATCATGACATGCTCCTGGACAGAGACCATATGGCAATAGATTCGCGCATCCATTGCCCGGAGCTTGAAGCCTTCGACACTACAGACACCAGTAGGGGAAAGCAGGGCTTGGTGAAAATGTTCGCGGGCAATCGGGAGGACTTGAGGGTGAAGTATGTCGAATATGGACAAGTGTTGTTCGGTGATCAGGAAAATCGGCTCGCTGAAGAAAATCTCCTCCAACACGCCGTACCTGTCTGTCCGTATGAGAAAATTGACAGCCATTATTGGTTGCTACCCTGTCCAAACTGTGCTTGTGCCCATTCCACAAGGTCTCGGGCTGTCTTTGTGTAGATATCGATCGGCCACTTTTGCCAGAGGTGGTCGGTTGTCTCGAATGCCCGCCCACCGACGGAGATCTTCAGTTTGGGGAACTTCTCATGCAGGGAATACACCAAGTCCCGACAATCGATGAGATAGTGGGGCATGGTTACCGACAGGGCGATCAGATCGGGACTATGTTCCTGTACAGCAGCCAAGATGGATACTTGCGGAACAGCCGCTCCCAGGTAGATGCTGTCCCAACCATGGTACTCGAACAGGTCGGAGACCATGCGTCCACCCATTTCATGCAATTCGCTGCCGACACAACATGCCAGCACCGTGAGGTTGCGACGTTCCTGGGAAAAAATGACCGAATAGAATTGCGAGAGAACCATTTGGGTTGTGGATGTGCAATAGTGCTCCTTGTCCACGGTGATCTGGTTCTTGTGCCAAAGTTCTCCGACTTCATGCATGGTCTCTTCGAGGATATCCTCGTAGATCTCCACCAGGGGGATGCCTGAAGCTGCCGCATCGGATATGATTTTCGCCGCTTCATGGGTTTTGCTTCGGAGCATGGCACCCAGATAGGCTTGCCGTACGGCCACATGCTTTCCTGATAGGAATCGCTCGGAATACGGAATATTCGTAACCGCATCTTCCGTCGCGGCGATGGCTGATCGGAGATACGTTTGTGCGAGTTGGACAGCTTCTCCGGTGAAAAGTTCCGACGCCTCGTTGATGAGCAAGGAGTAATGGTCGACCATTTGGTTCTTGATCTGGTCCCGATCCAAGTGTTTCAGCAGGCTGCACAACAACTCGTAGAGCCACGTGGCATAGCTGGTGAAGATGTAGTTGTCTTCCAGTTTGATGGCAGTATTCAAATAGCCGATATTGTACAGGATGTCTTGGTAAAACAACCGTTTTTGCCGATCGTCGTACAACCTGTCGAGGTTCGGATCCTGCGCGAATTGGATATCGTATACTTTTCGTGCAATTTCATTAATGGTAGGATCATCCATGCCAACCAGCAAGCTCATATAGACACCTCCTTAGCGACAACCGGGTGGATAGTCCGTATGTACAGTATGATATGGGAAATCCCATTTGTCCATGCACTATACCGTGCAGGAAATATGAAAAGAAAGGTAACATCGGTCACCTTACGTTGCCTGCACTCGCTTTGTCTGGCAGTTAAAAGATATTGACTATTCCGGTCATATCCACTGCTATCAGTATCAACAATATCGCCAGCACCATATTTATCGTGCGAGCGATCTTCGGTTGCTGCATGAACCTTGCTATTGCGCTACCGAAGCATGTCCACGTGGTGGTGGACGAGAAGCTCAAGGTCGCGAACGCAATCGATGCTCCTACGAACGCGATTGCTGTTTTCGGTAGATCGACAAGGAACGTGCCGTACAGCGTAAGTCCATAAATGATCACTTTCGGGTTCAACATTTGCAGGATGAATCCATTGACGAAGTGCAGGGGTTTCTTTTGTTCCTTGTCCACGTCGTATGTTGCTCTGAACGTGTGGTAGGCAAGCCAAAGTATATACATGGCACCGATAATGGATAGGACACGCTCGAACTGTGGCACCACATGCAGCAGTGTATTGGACAGTAGGGCGCAGAAGGTGAGGATGAGGACGAACCCGACCCAAATACCCATAAGGAAGGGGAACGTCTTCCTATAGCCATGGTTGATACCCATGGTCGCGGCGATTATGTTGTTCGGCCCCGGTGAGAATGTCGTTATGATGGCAAAAGGAATCAATGCCGCAAAATCAATATTCATACCGGTATCCTACTGGGATTTGTAAAAGAATTAAAGGTACCGGGACACTGAAACAGGAAGGGTTTTTTCCCAAGTCGCCCCAAGGGAGAGGGGTTTCTCCGTTCCGACAGAAAGTGGCAGATTGATCCAAACCCAACGGATCTGAGCGGGATGTGCAGGATAGTCAATTATTGAATAAATATAATATTTGGATGATTATAACTAAAAATAAATTACAGTTATTCAACACTTTAACCAAAATTGTTGTATGCTATGGAGCATACGATAAAAGGTAGGTTCTACATGAATTTGAAGAAGTGGTTGCTGCTCGTGATGTGTGCGTTGATGGTCCTGTTGTTTGTTGGATGTGAAGCAGCTGAAGCTGTCCCACAACCTAGGGATCTGGTTGTGGTGAATGGCACAACGGATGCACAGATTGTGTCCATTGGGATCACACCGTTTCCCTTTGGGCAAAGAGCGCCCTTGTCGTCTGGAACTTTCCATATGTACGATGAAGACGCATTGGAAGTGGGAGATACGTTTTCCATAGTTCTTTCTCCCTATATATATCGGATCGAGGTACGTGTGATATATGATAATGATGGAATGGACTACTCAATGGACAAACTTGTTATTATCGATTATCCCGAAGTGTCTGAGAGCCCGGTTACCATCAGATTGATCAACGATGGAAATATCGACTTTCCAGATTACACCTTCGAGGTAACCGGCGACTATCTAGCGTATGATGTGCCGGATACCAAATAGGTACATACGCGAGTGACGAAAAGATCACAAGTTTTTAAAATTACCCGTATAGCGCAAAAATTTGCTAATTGGCCGATTGCACCTCTTCCGCACTCCATACATCGCGTTGTCCGAACTGGTGTCGGAAGGGTAGGAAGAGGTGTCAGATGCACAATGTATATGCAAAAAATTCCAGAACAAACATGTGTGATATCTGATTAAACGTATAGCAACAAATAAGATACTTGTTTCTCAGGTCTCCGGCACTTTTGTCACTACCCAGGATATTCCTTCTATTGGTTCATCGTCAGATGACATGTGTGAGCTTTGTTCATACTTGTCACAACCTCGCACATGACATGCGACAAAAAATGTCCTAGGTTGGTCATGGTGGAAAACCGAAGGGGATTAACAAGCCCATTCCTTTCTGATAGAATTGCCCATGTTATCAAATTGCTACCGATACAAATAATCAAACTACGAGGAATACCAATGGAACAAAGAGTGACCATGAGCAGCAGGGGCCTGGTTGTCCCTGACAATCCGACCATACCCTATATTGAAGGCGACGGAATCGGTCCCGATATCTGGGCAGCCGCTGTCAAAGTCTTCGATGCCGCGATCCAGAAGTCCTATGGTACGAAGAGAAAGATAGCATGGAAGGAAGTCCTTGCCGGTGAGAAGGCATTCAAGACAACCGGGGAGTGGTTGCCGAAAGCGACCGAAGATGCCCTCAAAGATTATTTGATCGGTATCAAGGGCCCGTTGACCACACCTGTCGGAGGTGGATTCCGTAGCCTCAATGTAACGATCCGCCAACGCCTCGACCTGTTTGTCTGTTTACGTCCGGTCAAGTATTATCCTGGGATTCCTTCACCTGTGAAGAGACCCGAGCTTGTAGACATGGTCGTGTTCCGCGAGAATACCGAGGATGTCTATGCCGGATATGAGCTGAAGGCTGGGGAGAAGGATACATTGGAACTGATTGCCCACCTGAAGCAACGCTATGGTTGGGATATCCGCCTCGACAGCGGAATTGGGATCAAGCCGGCGAGCGAGACAGGCTCCAAGCGGCTTATCCGTGCTGCGATCAAGTATGCGATCGAACACAAGCAGCCCACTGTGACACTGGTGCACAAGGGAAATATCATGAAATATACCGAAGGAGCTTTCCGCGAGTGGGGATATGAGATCGCCCGCGAGGAGTTCGGGGATTACACGGTTACCTGGGACGACCTGGTGGACGGAAAGGTTCCCGAGGGCAAGGTCCTGATCAAAGATGTCATTGCCGATGCATTCCTTCAGCAGATACTCACCCGACCCAGCGAATACCATGTGATCGCAACCATGAATCTCAATGGAGATTACATGTCCGATGCGCTGGCAGCCCAGGTCGGAGGTATCGGAATCGCTCCTGGAGCGAATATCAATTACGAGACAGGAAATGCCGTTTTCGAAGCAACCCATGGCACAGCCCCGAAGTATGCGGGATTGGACAAGGTCAATCCCAGTTCGGTAATCCTTTCCGGCATGCTGATGCTCGACTACATGGGTTGGTCTGAAGCGGCCGCCCTGATCGACAAGGGTGTTACCGGTGCGTTGCTGGCCAAGGAAGTCACGTATGACTTCGCACGGCTCATGGACGGCGCGACCGAAGTATCCTGCAGCAAATTCGGCGAGTGCATAATCGCACACATGTAGGTTCCTGCCTCTTCTACACACATGCCCTTTCAGAGCAATCTGTCAGGGCCTGTTTTTTGTTTCAGACCTGGAAACGATAAAAAGGCAGAGGAAAGCAAAAATTACCCGCATCCGGCAAATATTTACTATTAAGTGGGAAGTACTTATGACAATTGAAGATATTTCAACACTTTGATAGGGAAAAAATTCCACAGTGGAATGTAAGATGTCTGGGGAAGTGTATGGACGGCAGCGGACAGTCCGGTTGGAGTAATGCCAATAAGGTGCTATTAAATATGGAATAATTCCAATAAGTATAGGAGAAACCCTGGCGATCCTCCGTCATTCGCTGCATTGAAAGTGAAAATGCCATCATCCACATGTCATAAGTAAACACCGTACATACCTATAACATTCATATTATCTTCTCACATTCCCCCCCTTTTTCGCAGAATCCTATCGGGAAAATCCAATTTTCCATGGTATGATATGAACATCCAAATGGACTGATCGTGTACAAAAGGGGTCTTTCATGCCGCATACCCGTACTTACGTTACTCGTCTAGCAACTATCGTACTGACAATTCTGGTGATAGGTTTTTTAGGTTGTTCTTCAACTTCAGGTATCGATACGGAATCGGACAGCCTCTATCAGGTGTCCATGCTCAATGCCCTGATGCTTGGTGATTACGATGGGTTTGTCACACTCGCGGAGCTGTCGACCAAGGGCAACCTCGGAATAGGAACCTTCGACGGACTCGATGGTGAAATGATATTCCTCGATGGGGTGATGTACAAGGCGCTGCATACCGGGGCAGTGGAACAACAACCGATGGATGAAACCACTCCGTTTGCAGTCGCCACATTCTTCACCAGGGACTTCGGATTGGAAACCACAGCATTGTTCAAGGACATCGAAGCGTTTAAAAAGCAGTTGGAGGCCCTGATCGAATCCAATTCGGCGGACTTCAATTGCTTCTATGCCGCAACAATAACCGGTACATTTTCCATGATCCATGTGCGCAGTGTTCCGCCTCAAGAGAAACCATACAAGCCACTGTCCCAAATCGCTGCCACCCAGCCCGAATACATCTATGAAGATATTGAGGGAACCATTGTAGCCTTCCGCAGCCCCGAATATGTGGACAAGATCAACCTGCCGGGGTGGCATCTTCATTTTATCTCGGAAGACAAGTCGAAGGGTGGACATTTGTTGGATGCCACCATGCAGGGAGGAACCTTTGCGCTCGATGAGATCCGGGAGTTCGAAATGGTTTTGCCTGATCGGGAATCCTTTGCGAACCTGGCCGTCTCAACAGACCTGCAGGCGCAGACCCTCAAGGTTGAAGGTAAGGACTAATGGAAAAAAATTGGAGCCATTTCTGGCTCCAATCGATTATCCGAACTATTAGGAACTAATAGCGATAGTCGTTGCGGGGGGTCCGGGGCTTTGCAATTGCTTCGTTTACACGAAGATTGCGACCATCCAGGTCCTGACCATCAAGCTGGGAAATTGCAGCAACTGCTGCACTGTCATCTTCCATCTCGACAAAACCGAAACCCTTGGGGCGACGTGTTTCACGATCGATGATGATGTTTGCACTCACAACGGTACCGTACTGAGCGAAAAGGTCCCAAAGTTGTTCTTCGGTGGTGTTGTAACTCATGTTACCAACATAAATTTTCTTTGCCATGATAAGCATCCTTCACAGGCATAAGCCTGTTCACAAAATTATTGCTCCATTTTGGCAGTCTAGAACTCGTAACCTGTCTGCTGGAGTGTGTCAGTAAAGAACGCATACATACAAAGCAAGGATTCCGAAAGGTCCGCAAC